>NZ_JXKM01000001.1 GCF_001885905.1 Enterococcus devriesei
TCACACGGGTGGTTTTGATTTGATTTTAATTCATTGTAGAAGGGGGGGCTATGTTCTCAAAGTGTTTAAAAATTATTTCGTATAAAAAAATCAAAGAAAAAGAATACTATTTTGTTTAACAGTCGAAAAGAAATATGAGAACGAATAACGCTTTTGCTTGAATTTGCCTTTTAATATCACTATTTATTCAAATTTCAATAACTTAGCAATACTTTTTAAGTGAAAATGAGTAAAAAATAATATCTGCTATGCTGTCATTATTAATAGATGGTTCAAGAACTTATTCAGATAAAGCAGGTTTTCATTATTTTTTAGTTTCTCAATCATTTACTACAATACTAAGTCAAATTGAATAGTGAGGAGGCTCATGTAATGCGTAAAACCAGTTTGTTGTTGTTTTTAGTATTAGTTCTTTCATTCTTCACAGATGTAGCTCTGCCAACAATGAGTGCTCAAGCAACAACGCTAGAAAAAGAAATTATCAATGAAAAATTTTTGACTCTATCCTATACTTGTGAGTCTAAAAAAGGTTCCAATCGCTGGGAAATAAAAATCGACCGGCAAAGCGAAGAAAAGCTGATGAAGCAACGATTGAAGTTAAAAATAGTAGATGAAAAAAATGAACCGATCGCCTATCCCACAAGTAAAAAAATGATCGAGCAGGATAGTTGGCTAATTGAAAAGGATTATTCTGGCGAGCTGAAAACTCAGCTCTTATTTGAATTGCCTAAGTCAGTTAAAAAGCTGCAACTATTTCTACAGATCGACCAGAAAAGCTCGTTAGATACTGAAGCGAAGATTCAGGAAAACATTTTAGAAAATGAACAACCCTACCTTCTTACAGTTAATCTGAAAGACACAACAGAAGCTAATAGAGTCACTTCTGAAGATCTGAAAACTCCGGTTACTGTCGAATCAAAAGAATTTGTCGGTCCTAAGCGGCTACCTCAGCCAGACGAATCTGTCCAACGTGGGAGAATTACACAAGAAAGTTCAATTTATCGTTCTTTGTATGAGAACAAAGAAACACAATATACAACCGATGCGACAGGAACGTATCCGACAGTGGCTTGGCAGCCGGAAGGACAAACAAATGTCATCAATCATCAAGGCGGATATGAAACACAAGCTGGTTGGGACAATCAAACGAGCTGGAACGTAGAACAAGACACCTATCAGAATTCCTATATAAAATATGGGGATGAGTCCGCCAATCCGAATATCCAATTACGAAAATATGCCCAACAAACCTCAAAACCAGATGAATTCAAGATTAAGTTGAACGTACGGGGAAATCGTCGGCAGAAACCGGGAATCGATATCCTTTTGTTATTAGATAATTCAGGATCGATGTCCCATTCAGTCAATAATACTGGAAAAAGTAAAAAGAAAAGTGCCTCTGATGCAATCGGAAGTTTGATTACAGAGCTCAAGAAAAAGCAGTCTGGTAGCAATATTCGGATTGGTGCGCATATTTTCAGTAGTTATGAAAAGAAGAATATCTATGATGGAGGCCAGTGGCCTGAGAATATGACAACCAAACAATTAACTAGTGATACCTCTGTTTGGGATCAAATCACATCAGATTATGACTCACTTCCGCCAGAGGGAGAAACTTTCACGCAGCGAGCTTTGATGGAAGCTGATAAAATATTTGGCTCAGGAGAGAGCGGCGAACGAGAAAAATTTTTATTTATTTTAACCGATGGATCGCCGAATTTAAGCTATTTGCCGGCCAATCCAGCAGAAGCCAAAAAGTCTAGTGATATCTATATTGATAATGTCTATATTAAAAATTGGAACGCTACTGATGTGGATGATAATTTTAAAAAGGGTGATAGCATTCGTGCGAGTGGATCGAAAACCAATTTTATCGGACCTTGGCAAATTCCTGGAACGAGCTATTATTTAAACAGCCACCTAACACCGGCTAATTCGACTGCATATGATTTGAAAAATAAAGGGATCGAGATTCATACGTTGGCTGTGGATATCAAGCCGATGGTATCAGGAAATTATAGCGATCATACTAAAGCAGAGCTGGCGAGAGGGTTAGCCAAGATGTCTAGCAAGAAGGCCGATGATTCATCTGATGAAAATAGCAACTACTTTTTCTACCATGCTGATAATGTAGACGAGTTAGCTGCAGAGATGCAATCTTGGTATGAGACGATTACTTTGGCTGTAGAAAAAGGGAAAATAAACGATCCTTTAGGAGAGATGGTTGAATTAGTCAAGGAGTCGCCACCCACGGTACGAGTGCTTGAAAACGGTGCTCCAGCGATTCCAGAGAAGCAGCGACCAACTATTGCAGTGACAAATAATCATCGTGAAATCGAAGTGACCAATATCAATTTGACGGATAACCAAGAAATCGAAGTAGAATATACAGTCAGGTTAAAAACGACGGATAAATCATTTGTTTCTGGTCAGTGGTATCCAGCTAACAACACCACAACCTTGGCACCAACACCTGAGCGAACAACGGATCAGCTTGAGTTCGGTATCCCTTCAGTAAAATGGTCAAAAGCAGATTTTGTCATCCCGGTCAAAAAAATATGGGAAGATACTTTCGATGGAACAGCAGATTATTGGAAACTAAGACCAAGTGATCTTACTGTGGCCTTGCAAGAGCAGGTAAACGGTAAATGGCAAACCATTGAAGAAAAAGTATTAAATGAAGCGAATGGTTGGACCAAAAAATTTTCAGCAGTTGCAGGTGGACCGGATAATCATTACCGTGTGATTGAACCAAACCATACGGCTGGCTACAAAGCACCTAAAATTAATCAAATGGACTTCACTTCCGAGACAATCGCGAAGGACGGCATCGAAATCACCAATACGCTGCTGCGAAGCAATCACTCCTTCTGGAAATTCAAAGAGGATGGTCAGACTGTATTTGTCGCCGATCTACCGAAATTCCAAGTGAAACGCAAGGATGGCACGATTTTGGCAACGGATCTTACGCCGGATAAATTTGGAAAGGTTGTGATCAATGATTTCGCCATTGGTGATTACGTTGTGGAGGAGACCTATGTCCCAGTGGGATTTCTGCCGATAGCGGATTTTGAGATCAGCGTCAGGGAAAAGGATTCTTTAGATGCGCTGGTCTTTAAGGTAAATGATAGCAGCGAGGATTTCCATGCATTGAATACGTTAAAGGATTTTACGCTGAGAGTCGAAAAAGTAGGACCAGACGGTAAGCAGCTTTCGGGTGCGACTTTTCGCTTAATAGGTTCTGAATATGACGTGACTAAAAAGGATGGACCGATATTTGACTTTTCTGCTCTTCGTCCGGGTGTATATACCTTGACTGAGGTAGAGAATCCAGAAGGTTACGAAAGAATCGAAGAGCCTATCCAATTTCGAATCACGGTTAGTGGTCTAGTTGAGATCTCGCCTCACGCTCACGTTGCTGGCTCCGGTGGAATCAGCAAAGCGGGTAACACCATTGAACTGACGGTTACGAATAAGAAGATACAAACAGGAACTCTGCCATATACCGGTGAAGGAGGAGTTCGAAAGTTTTTCTTAACCGCTGGTGTTATGATGCTTCTAGGAATGATTTTGAGTCTTGTTTATCTATACGTAAATAGAAGACAGCCACATAATTAAAAAGAACAAGTCAAAAAATAATATGAGAATTTGAAAAGAGCGAAGAGTGAAAACTTTTGGCTCTTTTTGTTTGTAAAAACCAAATGATTTATTCAGCTTTTCCAAAATGAATATTAATAATGTTTACACGCTATAAAAAAAACGAATTGAATAACCTTATATTAGCTTAAGATGCACTGATATTAATATTTTTATGTGAATTTAAATAACCTAAAATAAAAGAATTGTAAAAAAACAAATAAAAATCAGTTTCGATATCATATACATATAGAAGAAAAATAGTAAAAATAAAGGGTTAAAGTTTTTCTAAGCCTATTATTAGATTTCATTTTTATTATATTTTATTCATTGTTTTTCGACCGCATAATCTTTAATAAAAAACGATAAAAATGAAAACGCGATTTAATGATAAATGATTAAAAACCATTTATATTAATGAAATAAAAAAACAGAGAGGTGAAGGATACGACGGGAATAATTAAGCAGCGATGTTTTTCTTTCATTTGAGGATTGTTTTTTGAATCGCCCTTTATAAAGAAATAGACAGCTAGGCAGCTGTCACTGTATTAAGTGTTTTTGAGAGGGAAACCTTAATACAGGTGGTTTGTTGGGAGCTTTATCAAGGGAGATTTTGTCTATTGGCATAGAAATTTTCGCGTCGTTTGACAGAAGGAGTCAAAAAAAGGGGATGATGAAATGGATTTTAGAGAGGTTTTGGGGACGAGCAGTTTGCGGCGTTTACGTTTTGTTGAACTACTTTATGCTAGTCAAGTTGGACTGCCAAGCGATCAACTATTAGAGGAGCTAGAGTGTTCATTGCCGATCTTATTGAAAGACGTCAAGTTGATCAACGATGAGCAGGATGCTTTCCATATTGAGAAATTTAAAGGGCTTTATCAAATTCAAGTCAAACCGCATGTTAGCATCAATCGTTTATACGCTGAGGTACTTCAGCAATCGCCTGAGTTTCAAATCATTGAAGAACTACTTTATGAAAAATGCTCTAGTATCAGTGATTTGGCAGAAAAGCTTTATTTGAGCGCGTCTAATACACAGCGCTATTTAAAGAAAATTGAAAATGCCTTAAAAAAAGTCGGAATCAAATTAGATTATCGTCCGTTGCGGATTGAAGGCAAGGAAAGCGTGGTTCGTCATTTTTACTATCGCTACTTTATTGAAAAGTCTGACAGCTTAGAGACGCTATTTGACGAGCTGAAAGAATACCAAGTAAGGGCCATTTCCGATTTGGTGGATCAATTCATTCAAGTTAATCATTTGGAAAATCGTCATATTTTTAGAAAGCGGGTGAGTTACAATATTTTTATCAGCCTATGGCGAATTAAAAATGGACGTTTTTATCCGCAAAATGAATTGATTAGTCCACTAAGTATGCCGGACAAAGAAACATTGGATTCCTTTGAACGGATGGCGCTAGAAGTTTTCCGGGTACGTCTAACAAACGAACAAGTTAAGGATTGTTTATGGTTATCTTACGCAGATATGTTGGTCTTTAGTGAGGATCAATGGAAATCAGCGATGAAACAAAGTCGTACTTATCGGGATCTTTATCAGAAGCATTATGAGCTAGTAGAAGAATTCAATCGATTGATCGGTCGATCGCTTAGTGAAGATGAGAAAAGTGAATTAACGATTGTCTTAGTTAACGATCAGCGGATGTACTCGCCGAAAGGGCGCTTCATCGATATCTTGTATCGCCAACGGAGCATTTTTCTTGAAAAAATGATGGAGACTCACTACCAAGCGGTTAAGAAGGTCTTGCAGATTGCGGAGCGTTTTGTGAAGCGGTACCGTATTTATCAAGAGAATGATTTTGTTTGGAATTACGCCTATCTTTTAATCACAATGGTTCCGCAAAGCTTGAATTTATTGGCTAGCAATGACAAACCGTTGAAGCTTTTACTGCTGTCGGAATTGTCACCGACCGAGGAAGTTTTTTTAGCGGAACAGATTGAAGAACGAATTTACGGAAATTTTGAAGTTAATTTTGTGGAAGAGCGATCACGGGATGCTCATATTGACCAATACAATTTGGAAAAATACGATGCCTTGATTACTTCAAGCAGTGTTGAGGAAGTTCCATACGATTACCCCACCGTGATTATCGACCCCTTCTTAACCAACCAAAATATTGTTCAGCTACAGCAGCTGATTAGTGATCTGGCTGGCTGATGGACTGAAACGAAATTTAAATGAATTGCCCCCAGTTTAGCTGAGGGCTTTTTTATTGTTGAGGAAGAATGCTAAAGACCTTTAACGAAAGTAGAAATACCCAAAACGCTTTTTTTAATGCAAGCGAATAATTTTTTATAATTTGAAAATAAAATAAAGTAAATGAGTAAAATAACTTTATATTGGAATATAAGCTCAAAATAATGCTTAAAACAGAAAGTATAATAACGCAAATAAAGGATTTTTCGAAAAAACATAGAAAAATAATATCAGTTAAGATGATGTTGAAGTTAACTATCATCAATTAAAAATCAAGGGAGTGATTTGCTAGAAAATCGTATTTGTTTAGTAATTCATTTAAGATTTATTTATTTTTGGTTCTGAGTATTTTTGAAGGCTTGGTAAGTCGAATAGACAGGTTGCACTTTTTTCCTTTTGCTTTGCTGCAAAACTTTTTTGTGATAGCAGATAGTGTGTTGGGTTTTGTCTATTAAGAATACTTTTGACTAAGAATCAGATGATCTTAGTGTAAGGAGGCCTAAAAAATGAAAAAGCAGCTTTTTTTTATTTTAAGTCTGCTTCTAGTGATTAGTTTTTTTGGAACTAAGGCATCGGCGGCGGAGAAGCAAGTCGAGGTCTGGCTGCATACTTGGGAAGAAAATGGAAAAGTCGAGGGGACGGATCAACTGATGTTTGAAGTCTATGATTTAACGGATTGGCGGACGCGACGACCCGAGGATGCGAAAAAGGCGAAGGAATATTTGTTAAATACCTATGCAACAAAGGAAAAAATGGCGGCTTTTGTCAAACACGAACAGCTGACGAAGGTCAATACCGAGGCGCTGATCGTGGATGGCAGTGGGAATCTTTCCTTCGAGCTACCGCGCTATCGTGAAGGCAAAGATGCAGCTTATTTGATTTTAGCTAGTGGAGAGACTGGAGAGCATCATTTGCTGCCGATCATTCTCTATTTGCCGCAAAAACATCCAGAGACGCAAGAAGAGGCGGAGCGCTTATTAATTTATGGAAAATACCAAGTTGATTCGCTCACACAGCCGCAAGACTCTTCTAATAAGGGGGAGAATTCTAACCCACAAAAAAGTTCGGCGGATTCACCGGTTCTTAATGGAGCGGCTTTTCCAGCAACAAATGATCTCATTCGTGATTATACAATCATCGGTCTGCTACTAATGGTGATTGGCTTAATTGGTTTCAAACTAAATAAAAAAAGGAATTAGGGGGAAGAATTATGAAAAAGAGAGGGAAATTAGTGAAGATATTGGCGGCATTCCTTTGTGTATTGCCAATAATGTTTGGAGTGTTCGGAATTTCCGAAGCTGCTTCGGCTGCCGGTGCGACAGTCGATGTCACCTTACACAAAAAGAAAATGGATGAATTTCCAACTAAAGAAATTCAAAATACCGGGGAAGAAATGTCTGAGTTTGATCAGTACAAAGCCTTACCAGGGGTAGAATTTACAGCATGGGACATTACAACAGATTTCTATAAAAAATTGGATGTTGAGTTAGCTAAACTACCAGAAAATCATTCAGATGCTGAATACGATGCGGCTGTAAAGAAGGTCAAACAGGAATTCAAATTAGCTGACGCCAACAATGCCATATCAAAAGGCACCAAAACCACAGATAAGGATGGTCTTGCCACATTTGAGGACCTAGAAGAGCGAGATGCTGGCGGGATTTATAAGGTCTATTTATTTGATGAAACGGAAAAAGAGGGTGTGACGGCCGGTGCTTACCCGCTATTTTTGATCTTACCTGCATTGAAAGAAGACGGAACTCCGATCAAGGATATTCATCTTTATCCTAAAAATAAAGTGAAGCCTGAGGATATCGATAAAGAGATCGTTGACGAGAATGGCAAACCGATCACAGCCCCAACAGAAGGCAGATACGATTATGAAGTAGGAAAGGAAATCTATTATCGAGCGACTTTCACCATTCCAAGTCAAATCGGAGATGAACTGATCGGAGAAGATGGCAGCAAGCAGACACGTTACAGCAAATTGAATTTTACCGATGCAGTGGATAAAACCGGTGTTAAATTTGAAAGTATCAGTAAAATTACCGCAGATGATCAGGAGATTGATCTGACGGAGTTCCAAAAACATGGAACGATCAGCTTGAAAAATACCGAGTCAAATTACGACAAAGATCAATTCGCAGGGTTTGAGATCGTGATGAACTTGAATAATGCGACGAATAAAAATGATGATCCAAACTACCAAATATCACGTGCGACGGCCGATTACTTGAAAAACTATGCTGGTCAAAAACTAGCTATCTACTATGCGGTCTCTTTGACGGATGACACGCCAGTTGATGAATCAGTAGAAAATAGCTTTACCGTTGATTTGAACCATGACAACAGTCAAGAAGATGAGGTACAAACAGTCGTTGACCCGCCGGTAGTGACTACTGGTGGAAGAAAATTCATCAAGGTAGATTCCAAAGAGCTGGATCAAGGGTTAGCCGGTGCTGAATTCGTTGTTATCAAAACAGAGGGTTCAGAGGAATATTTCTTGAAAATTGAAGCCAAAACACGGACTTGGGTGAAAGTGGTGGGTGATGATTACACCGATGCGAAGATCTTTACTTCTAAGGATGATGGAACATTCGAAGTGACGGGGCTAACCTATGGCGATTATTCGCTGCGAGAGATCACCGCTCCTAATGGCTACAGTAAATTGGAAGATGATTTTGATTTTACAATCTCAAAGGATTCTTATACCGATGAAGCAGCTCAATTAAAAATTGCCAACGTTACTAAAGGTGGCTTCTTGCCATCAACTGGTGGAACAGGGATCATCGCCTTCTTGATTATAGGCATGGGCTTGATGACGTACGCATATATCCGTTATCGCAAGCTGAATCAGGACGTCTAAGTTATGCGCTAATTAAATAAACCGATAGAAAGACAAAGAGTCGAATGGCTCTTTGTCTTTTTTATTTCGCATTTTTTCGCGGCTATTTATAGGAGTGGAAGAAAGAAAAATAGACAATAATAAATTGGTTTCACTACTATCAAGGCGCTGGGTGCCTTATTTATTCACTAATTGTATTGGCAGAATTTCCAAAAAAGAGTATTTTTCAAAGTTTCTTAGCAGATTTGTGACGGAAAATTCAAATGACAAATTTTTTTTGCGACATTCAAACTTTATTATTCTTTATCAAAAATAAAGTATCTGAGTTCAATAACGCTTGTGATGATTTTTTCAGCTAAATAAACGAAAAAGATTATATTTAAATAACGAAAAAACGATTAAAATCACTGTAAGCGTAATAAAATTACATAAGATATCATATTGGTACGTGGAAGGACAGTGGGTGAAAAAAGAGCGAAGGGAGGAATGTATGGAATGAAGAAAAAGCACTTGCTCATGTTAGTTGTTCTGCTTTTTTCTTTTATCGTTGAGTCCGTTCCGTCACTGACAAAAGTGTATGCCGAAACAACCAAAACAGAACTAATCAATGAGAATTATCTGCAATTATCCTATGATGTAAAATCGCAGGATGATGCAATCCACTGGCGTATCTCCTTCAAGAGGCAAAGCGAAGACAGTGATACACAACAACGGCTCAAGCTGAAAGTAACTAACGAGAAAGGGGAAGTGATAAATTATCCGAAATTTGAGCAAATGACGAGTGAAAAAGATTGGTTGGTAGAAAACGCGTATTCGTCATCTATGGAAGGACAACTCGTATTTGAGTTGCCTAAGTCTGTCCAAAAGCTCAATTTGGATGTGCAAATGGATCAACAAACCTCATCGAAGGATGGGAAAAAAGAAACAGAAGAAGATATTTTATCCATCAAAAAGCCTTTTGAATTAAAGGTGAAAGAAACAAAAGAAAAGACAGAAATGTCAAGTAAGACAGAAAAATCTGTGAGTAAAAAAAGTGAGGTAACGGTTGATTCTGAAGAATTTATTGGTCCGAAAGTCGAAGAGGTAGTACCAGTACCAGCGACTGCCGTACCGTATAACGGATTACTCAGAATGGACCCGCCAAAGTATACCAACAAAGCGCCACTCTATACAACATCGCCGAGTGAAGGGGTCTATCCTACCTGTAATTGGACACCGACAGGGCAGTCGAATGTAATCAATCATCAAGGTGGATATGAACGAGAAAATGGTTGGGACGGCGTCACTAGCTGGAATCTGGCACAAGATGATTACACAAAATCTTATATTAAATATGGGGTTGAAAAAACCAAACCGAATATTGCTTTACGGAAACTTGCTAGTGAGACGAGCAAAGAAGACGAGTTTGATGTTCAATTAAATGTTCGCGGAAGTACCATCGCAAAACCTGGGGTGGATGTCTGTTTTGTGTTGGATAATTCTTCTTCGATGGTCATGGCCAACGGCTATATTGGTGGGATGTCTAGAAAATCTCTAGCAGTCAATTCATTGCAAAAGTTAGTTAATAAGTTTAAAGCGGCTGGCCCAGAAACCGATAGCTTACGAATTGGTGGGATTATTTATTCGTCTGCTAGTCAGCCATCAGCAAATAAAACAGTTCCTATTACTAGTAATGAGTCGGGCTGGCAAGGATTGGTAAACACGTATAAAAATACCACTTCGGTTGGAGATACTTATACACAAAAAGCGTTGATGGATGCCCAAAAAATGCTGAATAGTGCGCCAGGAACCAATCGTCGTAAAGTTATCTTTCTTTTGACTGATGGTGCACCGAACTTTAGTGTAAAACCAACCAAAGCGATATCAGATTCCAACATCTATTATGATGGTTTAAGAATTACGGAAAATGATAGTGCTTCAATCAATAGTGGGACCCCGTTGCAAGATCCAATACAAGAACCTGGCACTTTCAACACATACTACACAGCAAAAATTCCATTAGGATTTCCAATGAGGGACGGACATTGTATCTACAGTCATTTGACACTGGTGAATTCTACGGCCGCAGATATTAAAGACCAGGGAATGGAGATTAATACCATTGCCATTAATATCAAAAAATCCTTACAAGCGGAACGTCATACGACGGATGAATTACTCAAAGGGCTGTATAAGGTTGCCTCGAAAAAATCTAATGCCACTGGTGATGCAGAAAAAGATTATCAATTCTTCCATGCCAATACGCAAGGAGACTTTGATATTTCCTTCGAAGATTGGTTTACTTCGGTCATTCAGACGGTAGACAAAGGAAAAATTGAAGATCCAATTGGGGATATGTATGAGTTGGTAGGAACGCCGAAAGTCAAAGAATTGAAGAAATCAGGCGTACCAGCAATCGAATCGAATAAATTACCGAATAATCCAGTTGTTGCGAACAACAAGATCACTGTTGACAACATCAATTTATACGGCAATCAAGAGATTCAACTGAATTACACGTTGCGTTTGAAAACAGAACACCCGAATTATGAAGGCGGCAAGTGGTATCAGACGAATGGCAAGACGACGCTGGAGCCAACGCCTGAACGGACGAAGGACAAGCTAGAATTTGGTGTGCCATCTGCACGTGGAAAAACGGAAAAAATCAAGATTCCGGTTGAGAAAAAATGGTCTGATACACATCTTAATACGGAAAATTATTGGGGATTGCGGGCAAATAGTGTCAAAGTCGTTTTACAAAGAAAAAGTGAAAATTCATGGGTAGATGTTGAAACGAAAACACTAAGCGCAGCAAACAATTGGCAGGATTACTTCACAGCAGAAGGCGGCAATAAGAATACGTACAGGGTAGTTGAACCTGCACGAACGACAGGCTATGCAAAGCCAAGCTCTAATGTGGACGAGTTCACCGCCAAAACGGTACCGAGCAAAGGAGTTCAAATCACGAATAAACTGCTGAAGGGTAAGGCAGTTATTTGTAAGTACAAAGAAGATGGCAAGACGCCATTTACTAAAGATTTACCAAGATTTACGGTAAGGCGCAAGTCGGATGGCAAGTTGTTGGCAGCTGATTTAGAACCAGACGCGAATGGACAAGTCACGATTTCCGACATTCCGTTGGGTGACTTTATTGTGGAAGAGACCTATGTGCCTAATGGTTACGCTAAGATGGAGAACATAGACCTTAAAGCGATGGAGAACGGAGCTGGAACAGATCTGATTATTACGATGAATGGTAAGAGTTCACCGTACAAAGTCACAAATAAATTATCTAAAGACTTAAAGATTCCGGTAGAAAAAATCTGGTCGGATGAGTTCAAGGGAACGGATAATTATTGGGGATTACGTCAGATGTATGTGCGTGTAAATCTGCAAAGAAAAAATGGCAATAGCTGGGAGACCATTGAACAAAAAATCTTGACACCTACAACAAATTGGAAAGATACCTTCGCGGGTGTAGAAGGTGGAAACAATGTTTATCGGGTAGTCGAGGAAACACGTGTGGCTGGTTATGCCAAGCCAACGTACAATTATTCGGCTGAATTTACCGCGGCAAATGTACCAACAGGCGGCGTGAAGCTAACGAATAAGCTCTTAAAAGATAAAATCATTTTTTACAAGTATAAGCAAGATGGTAAGACACCATTTGATTCAAATGACTTACCGAAATTTTCAGTGAGACGGAAATCAGATAACAAGCTATTAGCAGAGGATTTGACACCAAATGCCAATGGGGCGGTGACGATTTCGGATATTCCGCTAGGCGAATTTATCTTGGAAGAAACGTATGTGCCAAAGGGCTATCAGAAGATGGCGAATATTGAGATCAGAGCTGTTGAAAATGGCAGCGGGACGGGATTAGTTATCTATTTTGATGGTAAGACCGGTTCTACTAATAAAATCAAGAATGAGTTGGCGGATTTTGCGCTAGTGATCAAAAAAGTTGATCAAGATGGAAATGAACTCAGGGGAGCCAGCTTCCGATTGGTTGGAACAAATTATGATCAGACTCAAACTGGAGGACCGACGTTTGTCTTTGATAGATTACGGCCTGGCGAATATCAATTAACGGAGACAGTCGTTCCTAATGGCTACACTGGTTTGACTAGTTCTGTCAGAATCAGTATTTCACAAGAGGGTGTTGTGACGATTCAAAATAATCCGAATGTCAGCGGGTCTGGCGGTATCGGAAATGACATGAATCAAATTGATCTGACTATCACGAATAAGAAGAAAAGGCCAGGAGCGTTACCAAGCACTGGCGGATCAGGAACAGCGACGATTTTTAAGATTGCAATCGGTGTAATAACGACAGCAGGAGGACTGCTTGGCAGCCTATTCTGGCTTCATACTAAAAGGAGGGGATCGTAATGAAAAAAATGATTCTTCTCTTGGGACTAATTCTGGGAATTTGTAACTGGGGGGTTACTGCTTTTGCAGAGGAAAGTCAGGTGGAAGTTCAGATTGATACACGTCCGAACGAAAAACTTTATGAAGGAACGGAGTCCTTAATACTTGAGGTATACGATTTGACAGAATGGCGGGTTACGCGAGCCAGTGATGAAAAGAGTGACAAAGAATACATTTTGAATACTTATCCAACGAAGGAGAAACGCTTAGCTTTTGTTCAGCAAGAGCAATTGCCGAAAGTCACAGAAGCACCGCTTTTGTTGGATGGGGAGGGCAAGGTATTCTTTAGCATTCCACGATATCAAAACGCACGCGATGCCGCTTACTTAGTGCTTTCAGCGGGTGAAACAGGAAAGTACCAAATGTTGCCAATCGTGATTTATTTGCCGCAAATAGACACAGTGACAAATCAAGAAGGACAAAGTTTACTCATCAACTGTAAGTACGATGAACTTACACCAACAGAACCAACAAAGCCAACAACACCGAGCGAGCCCGAACCACCAATCTCGGACAGCTCTGAACCAAAGAAACAGTGGCCTGTGACACCAGGAACTCCAAATGATGGGGGTCCGGATGACTATATTTCAGGAAAAGAGTTTCCTTCAACAAATGAGTTGATTCGTAATTATTGTATTTTAGGGTTGTTGCTTATGTTTGTCGGTTTTATTGGGCTAAACAGAAAACAAGGGGGAAAAAATTATGAAGAACAAGGGTAAAGGGCTTTCGTTATTAATGGCTTTACTATTTATGGCGCCATTAGTAACAGGATTGTTTGGGTTTGGTAGTGACGCACATGCTGTGGATTCAGTGAACGTTACATTGCACAAGAAAAAAATGGATGAATTTCCTAATAGCAGTCTTGAAAATACCGGTAAGGAAATGACTGAGTTTGATCGGTATGAAGGACTACAAGGGATTACCTTCACGGCATGGGATATCACAGAAGATTTCTATGCAGCATTAGATGCGATCTTAACTGGAAATGAAACTGATGCGGAGTACAACGCAAAAGCAAAACAAATCATGGATGCCTTTGATTTGAATGCTGCGCCAAATGCTGTTGATGCGGGCAATCAAACAACAGATGCAAACGGCGAAGCAAATTTTGCCAACTTGCCTGCTAAAAATGCGGATGGTTCTTATAAAGTCTACTTCTTTGAAGAGCATGACTCTCCAAATGTGGATAAAGGTTCATACAAATTAATCTTAATGTTACCATTAAAAGATGGCGATACAGAGCTTTCTAATATTCATTTATATCCTAAGAATAAAGTTGAAGGCGAAGACCCTGAGAAAGAATTAGTTGATGAAAATGGCGATCCATTGCCGGCACCTAATCCTAGTGGTTATGATTTTGAAGTTGGACAACAAATCCACTACCGCGCAAGCTTTGTGATCCCTAGCCAAATCGGGGAACTTTTACCTAGTGGAGCACCACGTTACGGCAAATTAGAATTCAAAGATGCGGTAGACCAAACTGGCGTGAAATTCGAAGGAATCGATCGGATCGTCGTAAATGGAACTCAAGTGAATTCAGCGGACTTCTTAAGCACTCACGGAACATACACTCCACAAAATGAAACAGCTCCATGGGCAGGCTATGCTGGATTTACTTTAGCGATGAATCTGACAGGTGCCGCTGGTCCTGCGACTGCGAATTACTTGAGTCAATATGCTGGTCAAACAATTGAATTCTTCTACACTGTGTCATTCACAGAAGAAACACCAGTTGATAAAGACATCAACAATGAATTCACTGTAACAATGAACCATGATGGTGGACAAGATGAAAGCAAAACGAACCCACCAATTCCACCAATCAAAACCGGTGGTAAGAAATTCTTCAAATACTCTGGAGCAGCTAAAGAAGCTTTGGAAGGCGCTGAGTTTGTTGTAATCAAAAAAGTCAACGGCGTGGATCACTACTTAACAGCAGGGGCTGATACAATGACTTGGACAGCAGTAGGTGCGAACGAAGATTATGCAACTGCGACCAAATATACTTCTGACGCGAATGGTCTATTTGAAGTAACTGGTTTAGAGTATGGTAACTACTACTTACGTGAAACGAAAGCACCGCACGGCTACCAAAAATTACCAAATGACGTACAGTTCACAGTAGGTGATGGAACGTACGAAGGGGCTACGCCACAAGAAATCGAAAATACGACTAAAGGCGGCACATTACCATCAACCGGTGGTATGGGTATCATCGCTTTCATCGTAATCGGTCTTGGCTTGATGACAGCAGCAATCCTTCGCTACCGCCGCGTACAGTTTGAAGTATAAGAATCGAAGTTAATAAATAAGCCTGAAAGCTAAGCTTTCAGGCTTATTTTACGGTTTAAGACGGTTCCATAGTGAAAGTAATCACTACGAGTAAAGTATTGAAAAAAATTTCTCTTTTTAAAGAACTAATGATTGATAGTAGAGGTTTCGGTTACTTGAACTTGATCGTTTTTTTCACTTTCATCAAAATTTCTATAGGAATAAGCTGATTTTTTGAGCTTTAAGTTCCTTCGTGTTACGGTTTTCTTATACCAAGAAATGGAGGAAATTAGACACATGGCAAAAGAACAGTTACCAGAAGTCGAAACACGTCTCTATATCAATGGAAAATGGCTGGATGGCTCGGAAGATCCGATTGCCATCATTAATCCTGCCACTGGCGACACCTTAGCAAAGGTTCAAGCAGGCGGTGCAAAAGAGGTTAAGTCGGCGATCAAAGCGGCAAATGATGCGTTTTCTGAATGGTCAGAAAAATCACCGGCTGAACGGGCAACCTTAATGAATAAGATGGCTGATTTGGTGGAAGAGGACTCAGAACGATTAGCTAAGATTATGACGATGGAGCAAGGAAAACCTTTGACTCAAGCGAAGGGCGAGATTCAAACAAATGTTGAAAATCTTCGCTGGAATGCGGCAGAAGGGCAGCGTTTGCTAGGGGAGATCGTTCCTTCACCTGCGACGAATCAATGGCAAGTACGCAAGCAAGCAGTTGGAGTAGTAGGCGCGATCACGCCGTGGAATTTCCCATCGAATATGATTATTCGAAAGATTTCACCAGCGATTGCAGCAGGCTGTACCGTGATTTTGAAACCTTCGAAGCAAACACCGTTATCTGCTTTGGCCTTGATGGAATTGTTTGATAAAGCAGGTTTCCCAGCAGGTGTAGTGAATATCGTTTTAGGCGATTCATCTACGATAGGAACAATTTTATCTGAATCTGATGATGTGCAAAAAATTACCTTTACAGGCTCTACCGAAGTTGGTCAAACCTTAAATGAACAAGCGGCCCCTACCTTGAAAAATGTTTCGATGGAATTAGGCGGACACGCACCATACATTATTTTCCCAGATGCGGACATTGAACGGGCAGTGGAAACCTTGATCCAAACGAAATTTATCAATAATGGTCAGGTCTGTACGTCACCAAACCGAATCTTCGTTCATAAAGATATTAAGCAAAAGGTAACGGATCGCATTGTAGAAGCAATCAAAGATGTAACCGTCGGGAATGGCTTAGATGATCCGACCACGGGTCCATTAATCAATCAAGACGGCGTCGAAAAAGTGGTTGATCAGCTGAAGGATGCGACGGATAAGGGTGCGAAAATCTTAGCGGGTGGTCACAAACTGACTGACGGCGAATATGCTGACGGCTTTTTCTTTGAACCAACTGTCTTGGATGGCGTGACAAAGGATATGGATATTTTCTATCAAGAAACGTTTGGTCCAGTCATTCCATTAATTACTTTTGAAGATGAGGAAGCGGTCATCAAAGATGCCAATGATACAGAATTCGGTTTGGCTTCCTACTTTTTTGCAACGAACATCCATACGATCGACAATGTCAGCAATAAGCTGCAATATGGGATGGTAGGCGTCAATGATACGGATATCTCTAATTCAGCGACACCATTTGGCGGCGTAAAACATTCAGGTTTTGGTCGCGAAAATGGGACTTATGGAGTGGAAGAATATGTCGAAGTCAAATTCGTCAATATTCGTACCGCCAAATAAAAATCACTATATTTGGTTACTCAAAAAGACCTTTTTCCTTCGTGGAGAAAGGTCTTTTTTTCTTTGCCGAATATACAGATAGATAAGCAAAAAAAAGATTGTAAAAGTTTTTTTAAGGACTAAATATATATTTTTTTGTTTTTATGCCTTGACAATTAATAGCTAAAGTTATCGGAAAGATTGATAATTCAAACGGCAAAAAAAAAATTCAACAATTAGTTTCTAAAAAAATTTATTTTTATTTTAAAAAGTGAATTAAATAACGGATTTTATTCGAACGAGACAATAGTAGCAACGCAATAGTTGCGTTGGATAACGATGGATATTTGAAAAAGGAGCGGAGCGAGGAAGCTGGATTTCAGTTACCATTATTAATAGTTAGACGGTGGATTAAACCAGAATAGAGTGGGGACTTTTTATTCTTGTTTTTCCTTTTGTTATCATAAAAAAATTGTTTGGCAGGAAAGGAGGAAAGCGGACTTTAAACCAAAAAAGAACTTGAACCATTAAGAACCGGGAAGAAAAGAGCTTTAAACCATACTGGATCAAAAATTAGGGGATTTTTGATCGGTCTTTTTCGTGGTTGGGTTCTCGACGTCAAATGTTGGGTAGAGAGGTTTTACCGGGGTTAGTGAAAAAGGGTGGTTATATGGATTTTAGAAATATTTTAGGGGTAAGTAATTTAAGACATTTGCGATTAGTCGAATTGCTTTATGCTTGTCGTAACGGATTATCTAGTGACCAATTATTAGAGGAATTGGAATGTTCATTATCGGTACTGTTAAAGGATGTGAAGCTGATCAATAGTCAGCAAGATGCGTTTATGATCGTGAAGTTCAAGGGCTTGTATCAGTTGAACATCAAGTCCCACGTCAGCATCAATCGGTTGTATGCGGATACGATCCAACAATCGCCAGAGTTTCAGATCATCGAAGAACTGCTATATGAAAAGTGCGAAAACATCATCGACTTGTCGAAAAAATTGTTTTTAAGTCCGTCAAAGACACAACGGAACTTAAAAAAAATTGAAAGTATTTTGCTGGAAACAGGAGTCACTTTGCATTATCGTCCGTTGCGGCTAGAAGGCAAGGAAAGTGTAATTCGCCACATGTATTATCGCTATTTCATTGAGAAGTCGGATCGTTTGGAATCCTTGTATCGGGAACTGAAGGAATTTCAGATCAAGGCGATCACGGATCTGGTGAATCAATTCATTCAGGTCAATCAATTGGAAGATAACTACATTTCACGTAAGCGGCTGGGCTACAATATTTATATTAGTTTGTGGCGGATCAAAAATGGACATTATTATCCAAAAGAAGAGCTGGGCAGTCATTTGATGCTGCCGGAGAGGAATATTTTGGATGCCTTCAGACGGATGTCGATGGAGGTCTTTCGTTTGAAATTGTCCTCAGAGGAAATCAAGGATTGCCTCTGGTTGTCTTATTCCGATATCGTGGTGTCCAGCAAGATCCAGCTGCACAGCGCTTTGAAAAGAGAAGGGGAATATGCGGATTATTATTATCGTCATTTGGAATTAGTTGAAGAGTTTGATAGCTTGTTGAATTTCTCGCTTGGTCATGAAAAGAAACAGGAAGTGACGATCAACTTGCTGAATGAACATTTGATTTATTCGCCAAACGGAAAACTGATCGATATTTTATTCCGTCAAAGAAAGATTTTTCTTGAAAAATTGTCGGAAACACATGATCAGGCCGTGAAAAAGGTGGCGAAAATCGTAGAAGGCTTCGTTTCGCGCCATCAAATGTATCAGGATAACGATTTTATCTGGAATTACGTGTATCTGTTGATCACGATGGTTCCCCAAAGTTTGACGCTCTTAGCCAGCTGTGACCGTCCGTTAAAATTGTTATTGTTATCGGAGCTGTCACCAACAGAGGAATTTTTCTTAGGAAATCAGATTGAAAGCCAGATTTACGGGAATTTTGAAGTCCATTATGTGGAGAAAAATTTAAGTAGCGTCAATATCAACCGCTCAGAGCTGGAAAAGTATGATGCGCTGATTACTTCCAGCAGTGTGGAAGAGGTACCGGACGAATATCCGACGGTGGTGATCGATCCGTTTTTGACTAATCAAGATGTGTTCCAATTGCAGCAGCTAGTGAGTAAGCTAGCTGGTTGAAAAGAAATGACTTATCCTAAAAGAGGGAGTGGAGTAGACGGCCACAATCTCCCTAAACCAAAAGGCAGCTAGAAGATGCATGCATCCTCTAACTGCCTTATTCGGCTTTATTCAATTAGTCGTTTGTTTTTAGTGTGCACTTTGGTGTGTTGTGTGTTTGTTGCTTTGGACGGAAGCTGATCTAATCGCTGATAAGCTTGGGCGAAGTTTTTGGCTTGGACTTTATCAAAGAACAGTCGGCCTAATTTTTAGAATTCTTTCGCTAATAATTGCTCGTTATCTGGAATCTCATACTTTGAAGTCATTTGAGTCCTTCCTTTCAAAGAAAAGCAAGGGTCTATATATTTTAGCATGTGGAAAGCTTGAGACTAAACCAAAAACCGCGAAGTAATATGAACTTTCGCGGTTTTTATTTAGCGTTTTATTCTAGTGACTTGCTGGGCTGAGCGGAAAGGTCGTTTCAGACGTTTAGGCAGGATCAAAGAGATCAATTCAAAAGGGGTTGCTAGAACGGTCCAAGCGACTTGCCGTACGCTAGGATGGAAATAGTAGACTTGAATCAAGACAAAGTGCAGCAGTAACAGACCTGGCAATAATTGCAGTCCGATTTGCCAGAAGGCTTCCCAATGAGTAAAGTAGCGCAATAGGCTCAAGCCTAGCGGATACAAGTAAAAAAGCGAGGTTACGAGATTTACGCGCCAGCTTTTGGTTAACAACCGCAGATTGAATAAAAAGAAAATAGCGGAGAGCAAGATACCAATCGGCGGAAACAAGCTGACTAAAAAGGAATACAGTGCGCCAAACAGTAAGAGTCCGGGCCCCTTTATTAGAGCTGCTAGAATCATCAAAAGACCGATCGTCAACAGTTGCTGCTTGATCGTTGCGATACATAATAGACTAAAAAGAATCAAGATCCCCCAATGCCAAACACTTTTTAAAGGGTCTCTTTTATCAGGATAGCGCCGCTTTAAATAGCTGGCGAAGTTGGGATAATCTTTTTGGAAATTCGGCATAAAAAAACCTCCTATCAGTTTTCCACCGAGTAGTAGTTAGCTGTCTTGAAAAAATTTGAGTGGATCACTTTCTTCCCTTTTAATTATAGAGGGCATAGACGATGACAGCATCCGACCTGCGACGGATTTTCATAGGGAATGAGAAAATTTAGATTTTGTGCTATGGTAGGCGTACGAAGAAAGTAAATTTAAGTGATACTTCACGCTTAAGCGAAGTATCAGCAGGAGGAATATCAATGATTTTTGATTCTCATACCCATTTGAACGCGGAGCAATTTGACGCAGAAATTCCAGAAACGGTGGAACGTGCTCGGGAATTAGGGGTAACAGAGATGGCAGTCGTAGGTTTTGATACACCGACGATCGAAAAAAGTTTGGCTTTGAACAAAGAATATGACGGAATCTATTCGATCATCGGTTGGCACCCGACGGAAGCGGGGAGTTACACTAAGGCGATCGAGGAGGATTTAATCGAAAAATTGACGTTGCCTAAAGTGGTGGCGTTAGGCGAAATCGGCTTGGATTACCATTGGATGGAAGATCCAAAAGAAGTACAAGACAAAGTCTTTCGTCGTCAGATCGCCATTGCTAAAGAAATGAAGCTGCCGATTAGTATCCATACCCGTGAAGCATTAGAGGATACGTATAAAATCTTAAAAGAGGAAGACATTCGTGAGATTGGCGGGATCATGCACAGTTTCAGCGGTAGCGGTGAATGGGCAGAACGCTTCTTAGATTTAGGAATGCATGTTTCTTTTTCTGGCGTTGTGACCTTTAAGAAAGCCTTGGATGTGCAAGAAGCAGCGACCATTGTACCGATGGATAAATTACTCGTCGAAACCGATGCGCCTTATTTAGCGCCAATGCCTTACCGCGGCAAACGTAATGAACCGGGCTATACACGTTATGTGGTGGAAAAAATCGCCGAATTACGGAACTTGCCGATGGAAGAAGTCGCTCGTCAAACGACCGAGAACGCGCATCGCTTGTTTAGGATCAATGCCCATGACTAAAGAAAGAATTGAAGAAATCATTGTTGTGGAAGGTAAAGATGATACAAAACGCCTAAAGGAAGTTTTTGAAGTCGATACGATCGAAACTCGCGGTTCAGCGATCGATGAAACGATTTTAGAACAGATTGAACATGCCCAAGAGACTCGCGGAGTGATCGTTTTTACCGATCCGGATTTTTCCGGTGAGAAGATTCGCAAGACAATCATGGAAGTTATCCCCGATGCCCAGCACGCTTTCTTATCCAGAAGAATGGCCACCCCGCAAAAACGAGGGGCCAGTCTGGGTGTCGAGCATGCCAGTGACGAAGCCATCGTTGAATCCTTGCGGAAAGTGGTGACCCCGGCAGCTAGTAATGATGACCCAAAAATTGCTAGACAAATGCTGCTGGATTATGGTTTAATAGCGGGAGCTCAAGCCCGTGAACGCCGCGAGCGTTTAGGTGAGGAACTGAAGATTGGCTATACAAACGCGAAACAATTAGAAAAACGGTTGGCGATGTTTCGGATCACCGAAGCCCAGCTCCGTGAGGCCATGAAGAAAGTCGAGGAAACCGCTTGAATAAATATAAAGACATCGCAACGCCTTCTCGAACGCAAGAAATCCTAAAAAAACACGGATTCTCTTTCAAGAAGAGTCTTGGTCAAAATTTTTTGACCGAACCGAATATTTTACAAAAAATCGTCGCTACCGCTGAGATCGATAAAGGTACGAATGTGATCGAAGTTGGTCCCGGAATCGGCGCCTTGACGGAGCATTTGGCTCGGGCTGCCCACCAAGTGTTAGCCTTTGAAATCGATGACCGCTTGATTCCAGTCTTAGCGGATACGTTAAGCCCTTATGACAATGTCAAGGTCGTTCATAATGACATTTTGAAAGTTAATTTACAGCAAGAAACGGCTTATTTTGATCAGGAAGGTCCAATCAAAGTCGTAGCGAACTTGCCTTATTACATTACGACACCCATCATGATGCATATTTTGGCTTCTGATTTAGCAATTGCTGAGATGGTCGTAATGATGCAGCGGGAAGTCGCTGATCGCATCTCTGCTAAACCAGGGACGAAAGCTTATGGCTCGCTGTCAATCGCGGTCCAATATTATATGGAAGCCAGCACAGCCTTTATCGTACCGAAGACGGTCTTCATTCCGCAACCGAATGTGGATTCGGCAATTTTACGTTTGGTTCGCCGGGAGACACCAGCAGTAGCTGTAAAAAATGAAAAAGAATTTTTCAAATTAACTAAGTCAGCTTTTGTTTTACGGCGAAAGACCCTTTGGAATAATTTGTTAAACACGTATGGCAAAGAGGAAGCGACCCGCGCATGGCTGGAGAACAGCCTGCAACAGGCGGAGATCGATCCAAAACGTCGCGGTGAAACACTTTCGTTGGAAGAATTTGCCCGCTTATCAAATGCCCTAGAGTCGAATAAAGAAAAATAAAAAGAGCTGCGGCTCTTTTTGTTTTTTCATTAAATCCACACGAAATTTGTCAAACAAAACCCAACTCACCTATAATAGAAGTAATAAATTTGTTTTTTGGAGGATACGATGAAAAAATTCTTAATTGGATTGTTAGTTGTAGTAGTATTAGGCGCCGGTGGCTATTACGCTTACACTACCATGAATAAAAATGAGGAACCAAAGGAAGAAACACGGAAAACCTCAATTAAAGTCAAAGAACCAGAAAAGGCTGGGGAGACGATCCAAGCCAGCGATTACAGCAAGGCCAATAATTGGTTGGCTGAACCGACAGAGATCACTAGTCAAGCCGACGTTTTCATGCTTTATACGACTGCTTACGCGCAAAAAAATAAAAATACTTCGCCAATTGCTAAAATTGATAACGACAGTATGCGGGCCGGGGCACAAGTTTTCTTAGCCAGTCAAGGCTCTGCCTTTGAAACAAGCGGCAATATTTTTGCTCCTTATTACCGCCAATTAGACGCGAATTGGCTGCTTTCAAAATCGAAAGAAGAACAAAACCAGTATGTGGACGGTGTGCCAAAAGCCGATGTGATGGCCGCCTTTGATTATTACATTAAACACAAAAATAATAATCGTCCCTTTATTTTAGTCGGTCACTCTCAAGGTGCGCGCCTAATCAAGTCGATCATGTATGACTATTTCAAACAGAATCCTGGCGTCAGCAATCGGATGATCGCAGCCTACGTACTAGGCCAATCCGTGACCCAACAAGAAATGAACGATAACCCGCAAGTCAAATTCGCGACTGGACCAGACGATACCGGAGTAGTGGTTTCTTACAATACCGTTGCCCCCGATTTCACTGGAGAGTTGCCTACTTGGGATCAAGGGGCGTTGGCGATTAATCCAATCAATTGGAGAACCGATGCTACACCGGCAACGGCAGCAGAAAATCTTGGCTCTTATATCCGCAATGATTCAGGCGACTATACCAAGGTCATGAATTTTGCTGATGCGACCGTCGATCCAGCTAGAGGCTTAGTTATCAGCTCGATCGCTGATAAAGCCAAATACGAGATGCCTGAAAGCACCCGGAAGCTGTATCCAGCAGGCTCATACTTAAACAATGACATCAGTTTTTATTATTACAACTTGCAACAAAATGCTGAAAATCGTGAAGCCCAATATTTCGCGACCCATCCACAGCAATCAACCCAAACATCAGATGCAAACCAGCCGGTTCAAGAAGACCAGCAAGCCACTGATCCAAACCAACAACCTGTCCAATAAAACAAGGAACCGTCTATCGAAAGATAGGCGGTTCCTTGTTTTTTGACAAGTCGGAAATTGGTAAGCCAAAAATTTTATTCAGAATAAAAAAACAGCCGGTAAAAAAAAGTGTTTGACAAAAGCATATTCGGAGACTATCCTTAACTTAAATAAATATTAAAAAACGATGAGAAAGAAAGTAGAGATAAACCCTTTTCCATCAGAGAGTCTCGGTAGCTGAAAAGAGATGAACAGGATTTATGTTGAAAATGGCTTTTGAGTGGATCTTCTGATTAATTAAGAAGATACGGGATGTTCCGTTAAACAACAGAAGTCTCCCATGTTGGGGTACTTGTCGAGGCAGTGGATCGTGAGGTCGCTGCAAAATAAGGTGGTAACGTATAACTATGCCCTTAGATGTCTAGTCGGATGTCTAAGGGCTTTTTTTATTCACGTAGTTATCAATCAGAATTCTTCTGAAAACTATAAATAAAGGAGCGGATTTCATGAGTAAGATTCCATTTCGTTTTGATCACGTAGGTAGTTTGTTAAGGCCTGAGAGGCTAAAAGAAGCACGAGCGGCATTTAAACAAGGGACGATCACCAAAGAGGCTTTGACCAAGATTGAAGATGAAGCAATCATAAAAGTAATCCAAAAGCAAAAAGAAATTGGTCTGGAAGCTGTAACGGATGGCGAATTTCGTCGGCGTTGGTGGCATTTGGATTTTATTGCCGGTTTGAATAGAATTACCGTGTTTGATTTTGAAACGACGGCTTTTGGGATTACTACCGAGGCGCAAGGGACTTTCGTTAGTGGCAAACTATCCTTCAATTCGCAGCATCCCTTTTTAGAGCATTTCAAATTTACCAACGAGCAAGCTGGAAAAACATTAGCCAAGCAGACGATTCCGGGCCCCAATATGATCTATTTAGATTCGTTTATCTTGTCTAAGCAATACCATGAAAAGCCGATTTATCCCAATAAAGAAGCTTTCATCAAAGACTTGATTGGTACCTATCAAGCGGCGATCCAAGCCTTTTATGATGCGGGTTGCCGCTATCTACAACTGGATGACACCAGCTGGGGTGGGTTGTTTGATGAACGTTTCCGTGGACTAATTGTGGAAAATGGCTATGATCCAGATGCGCTGATCCAGGAATTTGGCGCTATTACCGAGGCCGTCTTAGCCAATAAGCCAGCCGATTTAGCGGTGACCTTTCATTTCTGCAAAGGCAATTTCCAATCTCACTGGCTCTATAATGGTTCCTACGATAAAATCGCCAAATGCTTACTGGCAATCGAAGGATTCAACGGCTTTTTCTTGGAATTCGATGATGAACGTTCTGGTAGCTTCGAGCCGTTAAAAAATATTCACGATCAGCGTATCGTTTTAGGCTTAGTCACCACAAAGACCCCTGAGCTGGAAGCTAAAGCAGAGTTGAAAGCGCGGATCAAGGAAGCGACGCAATTTGTACCCTTAGATCAGCTTTGTCTAAGTCCTCAGTGCGGCTTTTCTTCCACCCATGAAGGCAATAAAGTCACCGAAGAAGATCAATGGGCGAAATTGAAATTAGTTGTTGAGACGGCTAAGGAAGTTTGGCCAGATTTAAACCTTTCTCCCGCTTAATGATTGGCGGGAGTTTTTTCTTGTAAACAATTCCACAAGCATCTAGCTCGAAAAAACGATTTTCTTCTCCTATAGTAGTAAAGAATGAAAGAAACAGGAGGAACTATCATGGATTACCGTGTTTTGCTTTACTATAACTATACAACGATCGCAGATCCTGAAACATTTGCGAAGGAACATTTGGCTTTTTGTCAGGAACTTGGAATCAAAGGCCGAATCTTAGTTGCGCCAGAAGGTATCAATGGGACTTTATCAGGTACGAAAGCAGCAACCGATCAGTATATGGCTATGATGCTAGCGGATCAACGTTTTAAAGATACTTATTTTAAAATTGACGAGAGTGAAGGACATGCTTTCAAAAAATTATTCGTTCGCCCTCGGAGTGAATTAGTCGCTTTAAACTTAGATGAAGACGTCGATCCTCGACAACTGACAGGAAACTATTTAGAGCCGCAAGCGTTTAAGCAAGCATTGCTGGATGAGGAGACTGTAGTAATCGATGCTCGTAATGATTATGAATATGATCTGGGTCATTTTCGCGGAGCGATTCGTCCAGAGATTCATAATTTCCGAGAGCTGCCAGCCTGGATTCGTGAAAACAAAGAGCAACTGATGGATAAAAAAATCGTCACTTATTGTACCGGCGGGATTCGCTGTGAGAAATTCTCCGGCTGGTTATTGCGTGAAGGATATGAAGACGTCGCCCAACTTCATGGTGGAATCGCGGCGTATGGGAAAAATGCGGAAACCAAAGGAGAGCTGTGGGACGGCAAAATGTATGTCTTTGATGAGCGAATTAGTGTCGAGATCAATCAAGTAGATAAGACGATCGTCGGCAAGGAATGGTTCGACGGAACGCCGTGCGAGCGCTATATCAATTGCAGCAATCCTGAATGCAATCGTCAAATGTTAGTTTCTGAAGAAAATGAGGCTAAATATTTAGGTGCGTGTTCATTGGCCTGTGCCAAGCACGTAAAAAATCGTTACGTTAAAAAACATTCGCTAACCGAAGGAGAACGCTTGGAACGATTAGCAATAATTGAAAAGCAATAGAAAATTTTCAAAAAAGTTCCGTCCTTGTGTCTTGACACTTTCCATGATATGCACTAAACTAAAGAACGAATAAAGTGTCTTGACAGTTCAGGGAGGATAAAATGAAAAATAATTCAGTTAGAAATTTAACGATTTCAGCGTTGTTGATTGGTCTAGGAATCTTAATTCCAATGGTTATGCCGAAGATCATGATTCCACCAGCTTCATTTACATTGGCGAGTCATGTCCCGGTTTTTATTGCGATGTTCTTCTCGCCATTAGTTGCAGTTGCGGTCGTATTAGGGACTACCTTAGGATTTTTTATCTCAACGACACCAATTATTGCTTTACGGGCATTCTCTCACATTATTTTCGCAGTGATTGGTGCAAAATATCTGCAAGCTCATCCTGAAATCGTATTGAAGGATGGGAAATTCACTTTAGCTAATGGTCGTTTCCAAGTCTTTAACTTAGTGATTGGTATTATTCATGCGGTGGCCGAAATGCTAGTCGTCTCAGCCTTTTATTTTATGGGCAATATGCCGGATACGTTCTATTCACAAGGCTATCTATATACTATTTTCATATTGATGGGTGTCGGAGGATTGATCCACAGTTTGGTTGATTTTAACATCGCCTACTTTGTGGCAGGTGCATTATACAAACAATTCAACTTACCGATTTTTGAAAAAGCGGTGAAGCAAACAAAAGAATTAAATAAGGTTACAGCTTAAACCGTGATGATAAATCACGGTTTTTCTTTATTCTAAAAATAAAAAAACGAAATAGTTAGGAATGTTCATAATTTTATTTAATATACGTTAAAAAAAGACCTTTTTTTCGCTTAAATTTAAGTTATATTTTATTTATAGGCATTATTTAGTAGAAAATGAGGGCGGATAGATGGTTCGAGTATTAGTTTTGACTAAAAATATATTGGCAGAAGAAGTAATTACTAAAAAATTACAGCATCTAAATTATGAGGTTTTTTGTTCTACTAGTATTCTGGAAGAATTGCAGTCAACTGGACATATGTCTGAGTTAGTCAATTATTTTCCAATCATTATTATTGGTGAAACAATCTCCAGCTATGAATTGGAAATAATGTTGCCAAAGCTTAAAAAACAGGGGCAGCGAATTTTACGTGAGATGGATCATCCGCTCAGCGAAGATGAAAAAGGCCAATTACTAAATCACGGACTAAGCGGCTACGTTCAAAGTAATGACTCTATTGAATCATTACGAGAAAACCTAGCAGAGGTCATGGCCAGTTATCAAAATCATGAGCCAGGTGAAGTTGAGGCGTATCTTGAAGAAGAACCGCGAGGCATTTCAGCGATCACCTTGATCAATTTATCTACGTTGGAACTGCAAGTGTTAGAAAAATTACGCAGCAAACCGGGAGAGATTATTTCTCGTGACGAGTTATGCATGACTCTTTGGGGAAATGTTTCTCAATCACGCTTAGCACAGCTTTCATCGTTAGTGAAAAACATCAAATTAAAATTAGAAATGCTTGAAATAGACAAAGAAGTGATCCAGACCATTTGGGGTAAAGGTTACCGAGTGATGCAGGATTCAATTGTGCAAAATAAATAGTGAAGTGTTGAGAAAGAAGCGGCCGCTTCTTTCTCAACACTTTTTGCATTTTTAGGGAATGAAACTATGCTAAAATGAACATTAGATACTTATTTAAGGAGCGGAAATCGTGAAAAAAAGAATTTTTATGAGTGTACTAATGTTGTCTGCTATAGTTACGATGGCTGCTTGCGGCGGTTCAGATACGCAAAATTCCACTGGAAGTGACGCTAAGAAAACAACGGAGACTTCTTCAAAAAAGGAGCAGACGAATAACACTGACAAAAAAAGCTCAGTGGAAACGAAGGTCGATAAATTGATGGAAAAAATGACACTAGAAGAAAAAGTTGGACAATTATTTTTAGCTCGTGTTCCTGAGCAAAATCAAATCGCAGATATTGAGAACTATCATTTAGGCGGTTATTTATTATTCGATCGAGATATGGAAGGTAAGGGTCAGAGTGATTTAAAACAAACGATCGCAAGCTATCAAGCTGCCAGTAAGACCCCGATGTTTATTGCTTCAGATGAAGAGGGCGGGACGGTCAGCCGTTTGAGCCGCAACCAAATCGTGACCCCGGCTTTTGCCAGTCCCCAGGCGATCTATCAGAAGGATGGCTGGGACGGGATCACTAAAGATATTGAGCGCAAAGCTCAAATCTTCAAAGAACTAGGGATTCAATTAGGTATGTTTCCCGATGCAGATGTGTCCACCGATCCTCAATCTTTTATTTATGATCGGACGATCGGAATGGATGCGGAAGGGACTAGCAAATATGTAAGCCTGAGTGTCGAAGAAATGAAGAAACAAAAAGTTGGCTCTACCTTGAAACATTTTCCGGGATACGGCAATAATCGTGATTCTCATGTAGAGATCGTGACGGATGATCGCCCAATCGATGAACTGCGGAAAAATGATTTTGTGCCTTTTGAAGCGGGAATCAAAGCAGGGGCCGATAGTATCATGGTTTCGCATAATATTATCCAGGCTATCGATGGTAATCGTCCAGCCTCTATTTCAAAGCCCGTTCATGACACGATCCGGAACGAACTTGGCTTTAAAGGGGTCATTATGACCGATGACATGGACATGGCTGGTCTGGCGGATTTCATTTCTCAAGATGAAGCAGGCTTGCAGGCATTACAGGCGGGGAATGACTTGGTGTTATCTTCTAGCTACAGTACGCAAATTCCTTATATTTTAAATGCTATTAAAAAAGGGGAATACAGTGAACAACAGCTAGATCAATCATTAGAACGCTTATTAACGTGGAAAGCTGAACTTGGTGTCATTTAAACATCAAATTCTTTCAAAAAAAATTTTAGGAGGTTTTTCTATGTGTGCATCCATGCGGTTGAAATTATTCGCGCTAACGAACTAATTAACGTTTGATGAAGCTGCTTGTTTTGTCAGACGACAAACAAAGGAGAGTTTATGGAAAAGCAGCAATGGCGAAAAAAATATTTAACGATCTTATCGGGACAGACAGTCTCTTTAATTGGCAGCTCCGCAGTTCAATTTTCACTGATTTGGTGGCTGACGAATGAATCAAAATCAGCGATCATGTTGTCTTTAGCAGGATTATTTGCTTTTCTGCCACAAATGTTCTTAGGACCTTTTGTAGGCGTGTGGCTGGATCGTTTGAAACGCAAGTACGTGGTGATTTGCGCAGATCTATTTATGGGCTTGGTAGCCTTAGTATTATCTTTATGGTTCTTAATCGGCAACCCGGGCTTTGTGGTAGTGATCGTCGCGCTGTTCTTGCGCTCATTGGCGAACGTCTTTCATACACCATCAATTCAAGCAATCGTTCCGCTATTAGTGCCGGAAGAGGAGTTAGTAAAAGCCAATAGTTGGAATCAATTTTTGCAATCTGGTGCCTTTATGCTGGGACCTGTTTTAGGAGCTGCGATGTTTGCGGTACTGCCTCTATGGGTAATTTTATTGACGGATTTGATTGGCGCACTGGCGGCCTCTTTTACATTATGGATCGTCGACGTACCGAACATTCCCCGCAGTGAAGAAAGTATGCAGCATTATTTTCAAGAATTGAAGGACGGCTTTGCAGTCTTTAAAGCTGATCCGCCGTTACTTGTAGTGATGCTCTTTTCATTCTTTATTATGGCTTTTTATTTACCGCTAGGAACCTTGTTTCCGTTAATGACCAATGTACATTTTGAATTGTCGGCGTGGTTTGCCAGTGTTGTTGAATTTTCTTATGCGGTGGGCATGATGATCAGCGCCTTTTTGATTGGTATGAAGAAAACTTGGCGGGAGAAACTGTTAGCTGCTCAGCTTTCGGTTGTCGGACTTGGCATCACCTTTATCGGCAGCGGCTTAGCTCCTGCAACAATCACCGGCTATTGGATTTTTGTTTTTTTCTGTATTTTAATGGGCGCCATGGGGAATTTATACAATATTCCCTTTACTGCTTATTTACAAGAAACGATCGCTCCAGAAAAATTAGGCAGAGTCTTTTCGCTGTTTGGTAGTGTGATGTCCGCGGCGATGCCTGTCGGCTTGATTATCGCAGGGCCGATGTCAGAAAAATTAGGGATCGCGATGTGGTTCTTACTTTCGGGCATCTTCGTGGTGATACTAAGTGGACTGAGTTTGATCTTTTATCAACGAGCAAAAAAATAAAAACAGTAGGTTCGTTTAACACGAGCCTACTGTTTTTTTATAAGAAAAGCTGAGGATATCAGTTTTAACTATATTCGTTTTCGAAAGTTCTTAACTTTTGGAAAACTGTGCTTCGTATAGTTGCTTGTAAAATCCATCTTTTTGCAATAGCTCTTGATGGCTGCCGATCTCAACGATTTGTCCGTGATCCAAAACAAGGATCTGATCGGCATTTTGAATTGTTGATAGGCGATGGGCGATCACGAAACTGGTGTGATCCTTCATCATGGCTAAAAAGGCACTTTGAATTTTTCGTTCTGTCAAAGTATCTACCGAACTAGTCGCCTCATCAAGAATCAACATGGGCGGACGACTAATCATGGTACGAGCGATCGTCAATAGTTGTCGTTGTCCGTCAGAAAGTTTGACACCGGCCTCACCGACGATGGTATCTAATTTGTCGGGTAGTCGCATGACGAATTCATACATGTAAGCATCTTTTAGCGCAGCGTAAATTTCTTCATCGGTGGCTGATTTGCGACCGTAACGCAAGTTAGCCCGCAAACTACTATCCATTAACCACGTTTCTTGCAAGACCATCCCGAATTGCTGCCGCAAACTATCGCGGGTCAGGTGGCGGATGTCAATGCCGTCAATCGTAATCCGACCATCATCGACTTCGTAAAAGCGCATCAGTAAATTGACTAAAGTTGATTTGCCGGCGCCGGTCTTGCCGACAATAGCAATCGTTTCGCCTGGTTGAACCAACAAATTAAAGTTTTCGATCAAGGGCTGATCTTTTTGATAGCTAAAAGCCACATGATCAAAAACGACTTTTCCGTACGTATCTTTCAAAACGACGGCATCTGAATCGTCTGGTTCTTCCACTGGTTCACGCAATAATTCAAAAGAGCGATCCAAGCCGGCAATAGCGGTTTGGAGTTGGATCGTGATGCCGGATAGTTCGATAAACGGTTTGGTAAATTGACTCGAATAAATCGTAAAGCTGGAAATGATTCCAATCGTGACCCCGCTATTGGTTTTCAACGCTAATAGTCCGCCAACTAAGCCCACCATCAAGTAAGCCAAGTGGTCAACAAAGCGGGAAGAGGGATTCGTTAAAGAAGAAGCGAATTGCGCTTTTTGTCCTCGAACATACAGTTCTTGATTCAACGCTTCAAAGTTTTTTTGGTTTTGCTCTTCACGTTGAAAGGCTTTGACGATTTTTTGATTGCCGACCATTTCTGTGATGAAACCGGAAATTGAACCAACGAGCTTTTGCTGGCTGGTAAAGTATTGCTGTGAAGTCTTGGCTACAATATAAGTCAACAAAAAAATGATCGGTGTTGCGACCAAAACGACTAAGGTCAGTAATGGACTCAGGTAAAGCATAAAGATTAACGCGACTAAGACGACGGTCATGCCGGAGAAGACTTGGTTGAAGACCGCTGAGATCGCAGTCGAAATATTATCCATATCATTGGTGAACCGACTGACGATATCGCCCTTTGAACTTTGATCGTAATAGCTTAGTGGCAGTTTGTTCAAATGAGTGAATGTTTCATCCCGCAGTTTCGCCACAGAATCAAAGGCGACTTTATTACCGAGGCGCTGAATAAAGTATTGGCTAATTACAGTGACTAAAAAGATCCCGACAAATAATTGGAGAATTTGAAATAGACGGGGAAAATCGACTGCACCTTGATTCACCATTTGATCCACTGCGACCCCGATGTAATAAGTCATCATGACCGAAGTAATCCCGCTAGCGATCCCCAAAATCACAGCCGCGATCAATTGTTTAGGATAAGCGGCTAGATACGGAACAAACAGTTTTAATGAATGAAAAAAATTCTTTTGTTTAAGCATGCACTGCACCCTCCTCCTGCGAAGCCACCAGCTCTTGGTAGAGTTGAGAGTCCTTTAATAAAGATTCATGGCTGCCTTGTGCGGCCAGCCGGCCATTATCCATTAAAAGGATCGTTTCTGCATCTTGGATCGAGCGCAGCCGCTGGGAAATAATAATGATTCCACAGTTCAGCTCACGTTTCATGGCTTGTCGCAGCTCTAAATCGGTTTGATAATCAAGGGCGGATAAAGAATCGTCTAAGATTAATAATTTGGGTTTGCGAATCAACGCACGGGCGATCGTTAACCGCTGTCGTTGTCCACCTGAAAAGTTTTTGCCATTTTCCAAGATGGGCGTGTCCAATCCTTTGGAAAGACTTTGAACGAATTCACTGGCTTGTGCAGTTGCTAAGGCTTGCCAGCATTCGTCGTCGGTGGCATCGGGTTTGCCCCATTGGAGATTTTCGCGAATCGTTCCACTGAATAGGACCGCTGTTTGCGGTACTAAGGCAATCTCAGACCGTAATTGTTCCAACGACCACGCACGTACATTGACACCAAAAAAATCCACCGTGCCTGAGGTAGCATCATAAAAACGTGGGATCAAATTAATCAGCGTCGATTTTCCGCTACCAGTCGCTCCCGTGATCCCTAAGACTTGGTTGTCTGCTAAGCTGAAAGAGATATTTTGTAAAGCTAAACCAGATTTTTCCGTATAACGAAAATCAACCTTTTTAAATTCAACTAGCGGTGCCTGTTGATCAATTTTGACCGATTGTTTTTCAGCGGTCAAAGTTGGTTCTGTGGCAAAAACTTCATTGATCCGATTGGCAGAAGCCGCCGCCCGCGTAAAGAGTACCACGAGATTGGAAACGACGATTAAGGCCAGCAACATTTGGTTCATGTAGTTAATCAACGCTAAGACTTGGCCTTGCTCCAAACCACCGACATTTACTTTAAAGCCGCCGAAATAAAGCAAAGCAACGATCCCGACGTTCATAATCAACGTCGTGCTGGGAGACAGCAAGGCGGAAATATTCGCAACCTTTTGATTCAGCTTTGAAAGATCATCCGTTTGTTCTTTAAAGTGAGCCGTTTCAGTTTTAGTTCGAGCAAAGGCGCGAATCACCCGCACCCCACTCAAGTTCTGGGTCACTAGCTGGTTCAATTGATCTAGCTGATGTTGAATCGTTTTATACAATGGAACGGAAAAATGAATGATCAAAAAAAGAATGATACAAAACAAAGGCAAGAGGATCAAAAAGATCAAGCCCATCTGCCAATCAATATAAAAGGCCATAATCACCGAACCAACACTTAAAAAAGGGGCGCGGACGACTAGCCGGATCAGCATGGCTAAAGCACCTTGCATCTGATTGATATCATTAGTCATCCGGGTGATCAAGGTATCTGTACCAAACCGGTTCAATTCTTTATGGGAAAAACTGTTGATTTTTTCCATCAGCCGATTCCGCAAAACTGTTCCAAAGCCTTGCGAGGCAATCGAAGCATAATACTGACAGACCAGTGCGCAGAGCAAACCAACGATGGAAAGTCCCAGCATCGCTAAAGCCATCTCAATGACTTTGCCTTGATCATGCTTGGCGATCCCTTCATCGACTAAACGAGCCATAAACAAAGGCAAAATCAGTTCGAAGACGGCTTCTAAAAATTTAAAAAATGGGCCTAAGATAATCTGCTTGCGATAATCTTTGGCATAACGCAATAGTTGAAACATGAAACGTCCTCCAATATATAAAGTAGATAGAATGTAAAAATAGTATCGGTTATATTGTACCGTATTTGTCAAAAGAGACAGAATGATTTCCCCTGAAAATTTTGACATAAGGACATTCAGACAGATCAAACTAGCATTTTATGCCTATCCATGGAATAATAAAATCAATTCTATGGATAACTAGGGAGGAAAAAATGGAACGTATTTTTACATTAGTTGTGCTCTTATTTTTTTGCTATTCATTTATTGGCTGGCTGTGGGAAACGATCTATTGCTCAATCAAGGCCAAGCATTTTGTGTATCGCGGTTTTTTACTTGGGCCGATCACACCGATTTATGGCTTTGGCGTCGTGGGGGTCTTGTATTTAATCGAGCCTTATCAGCAAAATATCGTCTTGCTCTTTTGTTTGTCGCTAATTTTGGTCACACTGTTGGAGTATCTGACGAGTTTTCTTTTAGAAAAGATTTTTCACTTAACTTTGTGGGATTATAAAGATGTGCCACTCAACATCAATGGCCGGGTGGCTGTGCCCGTTTCGATTTTTTGGGGCTTAGCCTGTGTCTTCATCGTGCGGATACTGAACCCCTACTTAATGACGGTGGTGGAAGGCTGGCAGCAGCGTTTCAGCATTTTTTTGCCACTGATTTTATTGATGTTGACCAGTTTCGATCTAGGCTTTACGTTGGCTAACCTGTCTTCGCTACGTCGTGCAATGAAGACGATGAGCGCGACGATCCAAGAGAAAAAGGATCAGTTGCAAACCAATTTGGATGAGTTGAAGACCGCTGCGGAGGAACGTTATCAAAGTCGTAGAAGCTGGTTAGCGGAAATTAAAGAGCAGCCGGAGTGGCGTAAGCAGTTACCGAAGTTGAATTTCCAAGAACGCCGTTTCTTAAATAGTTTCCCTAATATGAAATCGCAGGAAATAAAAAGTCCTTTAACGGAGATCCGTCAGTTATCTAAAGAGCTACGGAAAAAATAATATTACAAAAATATGACAAGTTTTAGCCCTTTCGATCCTTGAAGGGGCTATCTTTTTTATGGAAAATGATAAAAATAAAACGAATGTTACTTAAACTCCATTTGTTTTGTAATGAAATGTAATCTCCTTGAAACAAAAAGCCCCCTTTTTTTTCGTATAATAGCGAAGGGTAAAATAGAAAGGTGGACTTTTTAAGTGAAAAAGAAAACGTTTGGGTTTGTTGCCACAGCAATTTTAGGTGTGAACATACTTTTACCAGTCTTTGCACACGCAGAGTCACTGAATGAGTTAGATAAAAAAGAAACGGCGATTACACGCCAAAGCGATAAAATCAGCGGAGAGCTACAACTTGCGTTGAACGATGTCAACGAAAAATATCAAGAGGTCAATGACATTCGGACAAAGATCAGTCAAAACGAGGCGACCTTGGCTAAGACAAAAACCGAGATCGTTGAGACAGAACAAAAAATTGATGAACGTAAGTCCGCTATCGCTGAACGAATGAAAGAAGTCCAAGTCAGCGGCATGACGGATCGTTCGATCAATGCACTCTTAGAATCAAAAGACCTTGGGGAATTTCTAAACCGCGCTTTTGCTATGTCAGTCATTCAAAATGCTGAAAAAACCAAAGTCGCAAGTCTTGGCGAAGCGAAAGACCGCTTAACCGAATTAAAAGCGACACAAGAAAAAACACAAGCCCAATTAAAACAAGATAGCCAAAATCTTGAAGCTGAATCAACTAAGCTTGATGTTAAAATGGCGAATTTAAAACAAGAGCTAGCTGAAAATAAGACTAGCTTAGAAAAAATCAGTCAAGCCAAAGAAGTCGAAACGGCTCGTGAGGCCGCTGAAAAAGCACAGCAGGAACAAGCCGCGAAAGAAGAAAAAGCAGCGAAGGCAGCTCAAGCGGAAGCTGCTAAAAAAGCTGAGGCCGAAGCGAAAGCACAAGCTGAAAAAACGGTTGCTTCGACTAAAGCGCAAAATTCGCAATCTAGTCCGGCATCCTCTGCGGTTCAATCAACACAGCCGGCAGAATCTTCGTCAACGACGAACCAACAATCGACACAACCAGCTGAACAGCCAAAGCCTGAAACACCTAAACCGGCTGAACCAAGTACGCCGACAACATCAGGCAAAACAATGCAAATGCAATCAACTGCCTATTCATGTGCGGAATCAGTCAATACCTTCTTTACGGCGATGGGGATCGACTTACGTCAGAACCCACAAGTCGTTGCTGTTGATCCAAGCGTCATTCCATTAGGATCGATGGTAGAAGTATCTGGTTATGGCATCGCCATCGCAGGCGATACTGGCGGCGCGATCAAAGGCAACATCATTGACTGCCATTTTTCAACCGTAGAGCAATGTATTCAATGGGGCCGTCGTTCAGTAACGGTTACAGTGATCAGCTAAATCAATATAATATATCAATGATGGATCAGAGAGTGCGCTCTCTGATCTTTTTTGTTCACTAAGAGGCTCGTTTAGCTGAATAGCTATTTTCAAGGAATTTTTTCCTGATATTTTTTCTTTAATCCTCTACCAAATAGGGAACTTTGGATTGTTTTTTTGGCTGGGTTGATTATGTTGCCAGTATGTTGCGATTGTTCGAATGATTTTGAAGGTTCCGTAAAACCTTTAAATGGACGCAGAAAAGCGGTCATGATTGTGCTAGTTCTATCTGGAATGGTGGGTATTTCAGTCTGATGTACTTCTAAATCAGACTCTTCACTGTAAGTTTCCGGGCAGCTTGTTTCAGGTAAGACATCCTCTTTAGGATCAAAAAGGGTTGTCTCAATCGTTTCGACATATTTGGCGGTGATCACTTCTTCAAAGGGATTCACACCATCTTGGTTAAAAATGTCTAATAACGTCAATAATTCTAATGTGTCCTTGATTTCTTCGGCGGATTTATCGGTTGTTGGATTTTTGTAGGTAAAGTGAGAGGTTTCCCCTGTACTAGATTTATAGGTCGCGACTAATTTTCTTGATTGTTTCTTCATGGTAAGCTCCTTTCTATGTGTTCATGATTTGTCAAGGAATTTCTAATAAGGTTGTTTGTTGATTCGCTTTGCGATTTTTAAAGGCTTTGATTAGTCTTTGAGCGTATTGGCGAGCAGGAAAGCAACGGATCAATAAGTACTTCCATTCTTTGGAAGGAAAATACTCTTGGAAATAAAAGAAGAATTTCTTTAATGTCTTAGTCACTTTCCGTTCCTTAAATAAATGATGGACAAGATCAGATAAAACCAGTTCGAATTCGTCATCACCCAACTGTTTTCGAATTAGTAATGTCATCAAATATTGGATAGTCGTTTCACTATCACCGGAAAGGTTGTAGTATGAGAGAATTCGTTTTTCCAATGTAGCCTTTTTTAAGCCAAATAACTGTTGATGAGTAAAGGGCTGTTTCTTCATGAAATTTTCCTCCTTGGTTTAAGTAAGATGGACGGGTGGCAACTAATGGATAAGGTTTGGCAAACTAGGTCTTTTTTTAATATCTGTTGGTATGTCTCTTAGTTAACGTAAATATTTATTGGGAAAAGCTCTAGAAGCTTGATTTTTTTAGTTATTAATTTTTAATGTCGGTCTGACAAAAGTTATTCTTGCCGCAAATAAAGAATAACGGAAAGTTATCTTCAAAAACAATAGCTGAATTTCGCAGGAAACCTGCGAATTTCGCCAATTACAATAAATAAGAATATTGATATAGCAGTGTTCCTATCCATTGAATGATAGGAAAAAATGCTAAATTGAGGGGTAAAAATTTATTTTGTAGAATGAAAGAAGAAAAATACGATATTTAATTTTCATTCTTTTGTCAACAAGAATATTGAGCCACGAGTTTAGTTAAAAATTATCAATATTATAAACAAGAAGATTTATAGTTTGTTAATTAGCCAAAAAAATTCGCTTTATGTAGAAATTATTAGAAAGTACTCTTGTTGAAATAAATATTATTTATAGTTATAAAAAGAGACTTTACTAGGAGAGGAGAGCGACTATTTTCTGATACAAAATAGAAAGATCAGCTTAATTCTTTTCTGTATTTAGATTTATAGTAAAAAATCTGCTTACGAATCTGAATATAAATAAATCCCCATTTTCTTCTTTTTGGTTACTAGGAAGAAAATAGGGATTATTTTTGAGTAGTATTTTCTGAAAATTGTTTCTATTAAGTCGAATTATCTATTCTATTCGGCGGATCAAGTAATCAAAGGCGCCAAGGGCGGCAGTAGCGCCAGAACCCATTGAGATAATAATCTGCTTATAGGCGCTGTCGGTACAATCCCCTGCAGCGAAAATACCTTCAATGTTGGTTGCGCCATGTTTATCAACGAGAATTTCTCCCCGCGAAGTCAATTCGACAGAATCCTTCAGCCATTCGGTGTTTGGCATCAACCCGATTAAGATGAAGACTCCTTCGACAACTAAAGTATGTTCTTCGTTGGTTAAGCGATCGACGTAAGTTAAGGCCTCTACTTGAGTTGAACCGGTGATCTCCTTGGTCGCGGCATTCGTGATGACCGTGACATTTGGCAGTGCATGCAATTTTTTTTGTAACACTTGGTCGGCCTTGAGCTCCGGCAAAAATTCCAAAATATAAATATGCTTCGCAAGACCGGCTAAATCAATCGCCGCTTCGATCCCCGAATTGCCACCGCCGATGACAACCACCTCTTTGTCTTTAAATAGTGGACCATCACAATGTGGACAGTAGGCGATGCCTTTATTTTTGAATTCTTTTTCACCGGGAACATTGATCGCACGCCAGCGAGCACCGGTTGCTAGAATTGCGGTCTTGGTCTTCAGCTGTGCGCCGTTGGCTAATTCGACTTCGATCATTTCCTTTTTCTGAATGGCTCTCGCACGTTGGCCTTTCATGACATCGACCCCGTATTGATTCACGTGCTCTTCGACTTGACACATCAATTGTGGCCCTTCTATGTACGGCGTTCCGATCACATTTTCGATCCCTAAAGTTTCAAGGACTTGCCCGCCGAAAGTCTCAACCACCATGCCAGTTTTGATTCCCTTACGAGCCGCATAAATCGCTGAGCTGGCACCCGCTGGTCCGCCGCCGATGACTAAAACATCAAAGGGGTCTTTATCGGCGAATTCATTGGCGCTTAAAGGTCCACTGACTTTTTCGACCAATTCTTCGATCGTCATACGGCCGCTGCCGAATTCTTCATCGTTTAGGAAAACCGTCGGAACAGCCATCACTTTTTTAGCATCGACTTCTGCTTGATACATGCCGCCTTCGATCATGGTGTGGCTAATGTTGGGATTCAGTACCGCCATAATATTCAAGGCTTGGACAACGTCAGGACAGTTATGACAAGTCAAGCTAACATAGGTCTCAAAATGCAAAGGTCGATCAATGGCCTGAATTTGTTTGATCAAGGCATCATCGATTTTGGGCGCCCGCCCGCTAACTTGCAGCAAAGCCAAAATGAAGGAAGTGAATTCGTGGCCCATCGGTAGCCCCGCAAAGGCGACCCCGCTAGCGCCGGCCTCTTTTTGATTGATCTCAAAGCTAGGTGTCCGCTTTAGTTTCAGCGGTTCGATCGTGACCCGACTCGTCATCTCCGCCACTTCAGTTAAAAATTCGGTCACTTTTTTCGAATCTTCGGAATCATCTAAACTAACCGAAAAAACGAGCTCAGCTTCCAGTAAATCAAGGTATTGTTTCAGTTGTGTTTTAGTTTCATTGTCTAACATAAGAGGCTCCTTGGTTTTGTGACTTGATTTTTATTTTGCAGAAAAAAGCCCGCACCATCTGATTAAGTTGTTAAAGCAGATAGCGGCAGGCGCTGGTTTTGTTAAAAAGGACGACTAGATCTTGCCGACTAAATCAAAACTTGGCTTCAAGGTCGCACCATCTTCTTTCCATTTTGCTGGACAAACTTCTCCAGGGTGACTGCGGACATATTGGCCGGCACGAATTTTATCGATCAAGCTGCTGGCATCGCGGCCGATACCATCTGCGTTGATCTCCATCGCTTGGACAATGCCATCTGGATCGATAACGAAAGTTCCACGTTGAGCTAACCCCGCTTCTTCGTCTAACACATCGAAAATACGAGAAATCTGATGTGAAGGATCACCAATCATAGTGTATTCGATTTTTCCAATAGCATCAGAGGTATCATGCCATGCTTTGTGAGTAAAGTGGGTGTCAGTAGAGCATGAATAAACTTCCACGCCTAGATCTTTCAAGGTCGTGTATTGTTCTTGTAAATCTTCTAACTCAGTGGGGCAAACAAAAGTGAAATCAGCTGGATAGAAACAAACAACGTTCCATTTTCCATTAAACTCTTCATTTGAAATCTCGACAAACTTTCCTTGACGATAGGCTTGGGCGTGAAACGCCTCAACTTGTTTTCCAATTAATGACATGAATGAACCCTCCTGTAAAATATTGAGAAAATTTTCTCTTAATTGATAAAAGAAAGCCAAATAAACGAAGCGTTTTTGGTTTTCTATTTATAATTATTATAAACAAAAGAATAGGCGATTGTAAATCTTTTTTTGAAGAAATTTGAAAAAATGTCCTGTTTTGGTTCTCTTGAAAAATCTTTCTTTTCGAGCTGATGGATTTCTCAGGTTTAGTTTGCTTAATGGAATTGTTTCCTATTAGATCTTAAATGTCGAATGCATCCAATAAGCCAAACAAGCCAGCTTCACCCAAGAAACCACATACACCGAAACAAGGGTTCTATCCGAAGACTGGTGAGGAAAGAAATTCTCTGCTCCTTATTATTGGTGGCTTCATAGTTGTTCTGGCAGCAGCTTTCTATCTAATCAAAAGACATAAGAGTAAATAGAGAATAGAACTGAGCTGAAAACCGATACTTCAAGTTAGGTATTTACCTAACTTGAAGTATCGGCTTATTTATTAGTTTAAGAAGAAACGCCTAGAATATATCTTATTTTAAAAATGAAGGGATTTAATAGACAGTCATTTTAGCAATCTTTTTAAACTAAATTGCTCTAATTATTAATGAAAAATAATTTGCTAGTTAAATAAATTAATTATCGGAAGGATCAAACAATTATCTTTTTTTTGGTTTTTGAATAAATTAATAATAATATAAGGAAAACAACAAAAAATAACAGATTAATAGAAATCTTAGAAGAAGTAGCAATCGCTTTTTTATATTTCGTGAAAAAGGCATTTAAATTGTTAAAAGAAGGAGAGTATAAAAAAACATTGATATAACAAGGTGTTTCAACTATAATGGTAACGGTAAAACTGTTTTTTTTTAATTAATGTGGGGGACATAAGTAAGATAGTAGATAACTAATCAATGGTATCTGATGGTTCTTTAGTGAAAAGATGCAAACGATCTATAAGAGAAGTTTGATTTTAACTGACATTATGTTAAAGAGTACATCACTAATAATAAAGCACATTATTTGGATAAATCGTTCTTTTTCTTTATTTAAAGTGTCAAAAAAAGAATACATATTTTTTTACACTTTGTTTGAAGTATGTATTTTTTTGATATACTGTTTCTGCTATCGTTAGGGAGTTTGAATCAGATTATTAAAGTAAATTAGGAAGTTGAGGAGTTTATGGAAGAGACAATTAGTATCAAACAATTATTTGAACTACTGAGAAAACGATTAGGGTTGATTGTAGTAGGAGGCCTTGTAGGTGTTTTAATTGCCGGGCTGCTTGCTTTTTTCATTTTAACACCAAAATACAGTTCGCAGGCCCAATTGGTCGTAACCTTGCCCCAAACAGAAACAACTAATGCAAATGATGTGAATACGAACTTGCAGATGATCAATACGTATAAAGACATTATTACCGGTGACTTAGTAACAAATGAAGTTGCTGATAAATTGAACGCTGATTATGGGATTAAAATGAGTGCGGGTGGTTTGAAAGAGGCCATCCAAGTCGAACAAAATCAAAATTCACAAATGTTTTCGATTATTGCTACTAGCACAAGTCCAAGAGCGGCTGCGAACATTTCAAATGTTACAGCTGAAATTTTTAAAGAAAACGCTAAAGATGTCTTAAATGTTGATCGTATCTCGATTATTTCTAAAGCTGTAGCAGGTAATCAACCGGTATTTCCAAATAAAAAATTAACATTAGCAGTGGGCTTGCTACTTGGTCTGATGTTGGGCGTACTTTTAGCGATAGTCCTTGAACTACTGGATCGAACAGTCAAAGAGAGCCGTACATTGACGGATGAATTTGGTTTGACCATTCTAGGAAATGTTCCAGCGATGACACAAAAGGAATTAAACGCTAAGCTTCGTCGTGAACCAATCTCAACAATTAATCGAAAAGCATCTGATAGAAAAGCGGCAGAACCGTCAACCAACGTTGAACGTCGCCGCCGTAATCGGGTTTAGGAGGCACTTATGAGTAAGAAAGAAAGAAAGAAACGATCAGAAATACCTGAAGCAGTTAGTCTAATTACATTGGTAGATAAATCTTCTCCTGTATCAGAAAGATATCGCACGGTTCGAACGAATATTCAATTTGCTTCCTCCGCAGATCGCCAAATCAAAACGTTAGTAGTTACATCTTCCGGACCGGGCGAAGGTAAATCAACAACATCAGCTAACTTAGCCGTTGTTTTTGCAAATTCAGGTCAGAGCGTCTTATTAGTAGATGCAGATATGCGAAAGTCTACAGTACACAAAACTTTCCAATTAACCAATAACGTTGGACTAAGTAATGTCTTAAGTTCGGATATGGGTGTTAAAGAAGCCGTTCAACGAAGTGTAGTACCTAATCTTTATGTAATGACTAGTGGCCCTAAAGCACCGAACCCTTCTGAATTACTCGGATCTACTAGAATGGATCAACTGATTATGGAACTTAGGGATTCTTATGACTTTATTATTTTTGACATGCCACCAATTGTAGCTGTGACGGATGCACAGATTATGGCTTCTAAAGCGGATGGAACGCTGCTGGTTGTACGGGAAAATGTTACACGGAAAGATTCCTTACAAAAGGCACGAGAGTTGCTATCAATGGTGAATGCCAATGTCTTAGGGGCAGTATTCAATGGCAGCACAGATGAAAACGATCAAGGATATTATTATTACGGCACCGATAATTAAGAATAAAACTAAGAAGGTGAGCAGATGATTGATTTACATTGTCATATTTTACCCGGAGTGGATGATGGAGCTCGCGCGTTAGATGATAGTCTTGCGATGGCTGAAAAAGCAATCAGTCAAGGCATTACCCATCTAATGTGCACCCCCCATCATAACAATGGGAAATACTCAAATCCAGCGAATCAAGTCATTGAACAAGTTGCGCGATTACAACAAGAGTTGGATCAGCGTAACTTGAATCTCACTTTATTAGAAGGTCAAGAAGTTCGGATTACAGGGACACTTTTAGAAGACATTGCCAAAGGTGAAATCCTGTTTACTGATCTTGATGACACATACATATTAATTGAATTTCCAACAGGAGAGGTGCCTGCTTATACAGAACAACTATTCTTTCAGTTATTAAGCCAAGGTCATACACCTGTGATCGTTCATCCTGAAAGAAACGCTGTTTTTCGTAAAGATCCTAATGAGCTGATCCCATTTTTAGAAATGGGGGTTCTTACGCAGTTGACTGCACCAAGCATTGTCGGGATATTTGGGAAAGAGATCCAAAAAACAGCGAAGCAAATGTTAAAACATAATATGTTGTATATGGTAGCCTCGGATGCTCACAATCTTCGACAAAGGGGCTTCTATCTGAAAGAATCTTGTGAAATAATTCGAAAAGAATATGGGCAATCAAAAGTGGATGAAATGATGCAAATGGCCAAAGATTTGGTCAATGGAGATGTAGTTAAACATCCAGAGTTTGGGGAGATTAAGGACAAGAAGTTTAAATTCTTTAGTTAAGGAGAGGGCTTTGTTGGTAGAAGAAAAAGTACTGAGTTGTGTGGATGTGAATGAAGCAAAAAAATATTATGCAGATCAATATGATAAACTTGTTTGGATTGATCAAGAAAAAATTCGACAACAAAAAGGTTATGATTTTTTTAAAAGGGCGATTGATATTGTAGGTAGTTTTTCTGGATTGATTATTACATTACCAATAACGCTTTGGGTTACCTATAAAATTAGACAAGAAGAACCAGGATGTCCTGTGATTTTTAAACAAACACGCGTTGGACGTAATGGGAAGCTATTTACGATGTACAAGTTTCGCTCAATGTGTATAGATGCTGAAAATAAACTAGATGAGCTTTTAACTAAAAACGAAGTTGATGGCGCAATGTTTAAGATGAAGAATGATCCTCGTGTAACGAAGATTGGGAAATTCATTCGGAAAACTAGTTTGGATGAATTACCGCAACTTTTGAATGTACTAAAAGGGAATATGAGCTTAGTTGGACCACGACCACCTCTAGAGCGTGAAGTGAGAGAATATACTCCCCACGATAAGCAACGTCTCATGGTAAAACCAGGTTGTTCGGGATTGTGGCAGATTAGTGGTCGAAATGATGTGGGATTTGATGAGATGGTTGACTTTGATATTGAATATATTAAGAATAGAAGTATAAATAATGATTTAAAAATTATTTGGAAAACTGCAAAAATAATGATTAAGCCAAATGGAGCATATTAAGGAGTTTTATTGTAGTGGAAAAGAAGCAGCATGTTTATATTATTGGATCAAAGGGAATTCCGGCCAAATATGGTGGATTTGAAACATTTGTTGAAAAGTTGACTGAACACCAAGTTGATAAAAATATCCAATATCATGTGGCGTGTATGACTGAAAATTCAGCTAAATCGGGAATTACTGATAAGCACTTTGAGCATAATGGCGCCAATTGTTTTAATATTGACGTTCCCAATGTCGGACCGGCTAAAGCCATTTATTATGATATTGCAGCCTTAAAATATGCAATAAAGTTAGCGGAAAAAAATAAAGATAAGCACCCAATTTTTTATGTTTTGGCTTGCAGAATTGGACCATTTATTGGCAGCTTAAAAAATAAAATAAAAGAATTAGATGGAAAACTATATGTAAATCCAGATGGACATGAATGGATGCGATCAAAATGGAGCTATCCAGTCCGTAGATATTGGAAATATTCTGAACAATTAATGGTAAAACACGCAGACCTATTGATTTGTGATAGTAAAAATATTGAAAAATATATCCGAGAAGATTATGTCAAATATAATCCTAAAACTGCTTATATTGCTTATGGAACGGATTTAGAAAAATCAAAACTTACTACGTTTAGTCAAGAAGTTATTCAATGGTTTCAAGCAAAGAAAGTGCAACCCAATAATTATTATTTAGTTGTTGGTAGATTTGTACCAGAAAATAATTTTGAGACAATGATCCGTGAATTTATGAAGTCTAATAGTAAAAAAGATTTAGTTTTGATTACGAATGTCGAAAACAATAAGTTCTATGATAAATTGAAAGACGAGACAAACTTTGAACAAGATTCTAGAATAAAATTTGTTGGTACAGTTTACGATCAGGAATTATTAAAATACATACGAGAGAAATCTTTCGCTTATATTCATGGTCACGAAGTTGGGGGAACTAATCCATCTTTGTTGGAGGCTTTAGCATCAACAAAATTAAGTTTACTATTAGGTGTTGGATTTAATAGGGAAGTTGCGGGAAATGGCGCGATATATTGGCAAAAGAATACATTAAAAAATGTAATTAATAATGTAGAAAAAATTTCGTTGAAAGAAAAAGAGAATTATTATAACTTGTCTTTAAATAGAATGAAAGGTCAATACAGTTGGAATAAAATTTGTACAGATTATGAAATCATTTTCGTACAATCCCACCAACGATAAACGTGGAGGAATAATGAAAAAAATTTTATTGCTTTCAAATATGTATCCGTCAGATGAATTTCCACATTATGGTGTTTTTGTACAGAATACTGAAAAAATTTTAAAAGAATGTGATGTCAATATAAAGAAAATAGTGATTAAAAAAAAGAAGAATAAGGTAAAAAAATTTTTTACATATATTAACTTTTTTTTAAAATCATTATTTTACTTAATATTAAAAAAATTCGATTTTGTATATGTGCATTATCCGGCAATTTCTGGGATTCCACTATTAATAAGTAGCTTTTTAAAAAAACAAAAAATAATTATAAACATTCATGGTAATGATTTAGTACCAGAGTCTAGAAAAGATATGGCTTTAATAAAAATTACTCTTAAATTATTAGATAATTCACACAAGATTATCGTTCCATCTGAATATTTCAAGCAGGAATTATTAAGGCAAAATCCAAAAGTAATTGATAAAATCCATGTCTTTCCATCTGGGGGTATTAATAAAAAAGTTTTTTACAAAGTTAATAGAGCAGAAGTAATCGAAAGTCTAAAGATTGATAAAGAATATATGTATATTGGTTACATCAGTAGAATTGAAAAATCAAAGGGGTGGGATATATTTCTAAAGATGATAAGTCAAATGTCGGATCCTAGAATAAAATTTATTGTGGTCGGCTCGGGAGCTGAACAACCGCAGTTTGATAAAATGGTAGATGAGTTAAATATAAGTGATAAGATTATCAAGTATGACTTTCTTTCGCAGAAGGAAATGAATTATGTTTTTAACGCTTTAGAAATTTTTGTCTTTCCTACATATAGAAAAAGTGAGAGTTTAGGATTGGTTGGTTTGGAATCAATGTGTACTAATAGTATTTTATTAGCGGCAAATAATTATGGACCGATTAGCTACGTTGAAGACGAAAAAAATGGTTTTCTGTTTAAAAGCAGAGATGTAGATGATTTAATAGATAAGATTAAAAAAATTCTTTTTTTAACTAAGGATGAAAAAAAGAGAATACATGAAAAGGCAATTGAAACTACAGAAAATTATTCTAGTGATAAGTTGGCGAGTGAAATAAAATCTGTTTTTGAGGTGGACAATTAGATGATAAAAACCAATTCCTTAACAACTTCACTACTGTTCATTTCTATCCTAGCTAGTGTGGCTTCAAATTATATTGATGTATTATCATCTTTAGATGAAATAATAACGATTATATATCTTTTTTTTGTCATATACATTTTTTTCAGAAATAAAAATATCAGTTCATTATATCGATATATAGTTGTAATGATCATGGTAATATCCATTATTGGTCTAGTATCCAATATTATTATGGGATTTAATCAACCTCTTTTTCCAATTATCGTGGATATTGTAATGAGTATGAAATTATTCATCACTTTTGCTTTTTACTACGGAATTAGTTTTCAGGATACTATGGATTATATAAATGATAAACTTAGTTATTTTTCTAAGTTAAGTTTGTTGATACTATTTTTGATTGGGACGATTTCTCAATTCGTACCTAATAGTATGGTACTGTCGGAAAAGAGATATGGATTAAGTCCCTTTAGTTTTGTATATGTATTTCCTGGTGATACAGGTTTTTTAGTTATTTCTTTGATGCTTATAATTTTAATTAAAGCTAATAGTTTAAAAGCAAACGATTACTTCTTTATATTACTGGGTTCCATAATAATCATGGAGACAACAAAAATACAAGTTATGGTATTTCCTCTAGCTTTAATAGGGATGAGCGTATTTAGAAAATTTAAACTAAAAATTAATGTGTTTGCTTTTTCTGCCATTGGTTGTTTGTTTTTGTTATTCGGCTATTCTCAGTTATACGATTATTTTTTAGATGTTACGCATTATTCCCCCAGGAAAATTATGCTATTAGATTCAGTAAGATTGGCAAATGCCTATTTTCCTGGCGGTACTGGATTTGGGCTATTCGGTTCAGAGATGGCTGCTCGATACTATTCTCCAGTTTATTATTTGTTAGGTTACAATAAATTATATGGTTTAGATGGAGACTTACGATTTTCTACTTTGAATGATAATTATTTAGCTATGGTTCTAGGTCAGTTTGGGTGGATTGGTGGAGCACTATATTATTCTGTATTTTTTATTATAATTAGGATTTCCATGAAAATGAAAAATGAAAGAAAAAAAATAGTTTCGTTATCAGTAGCTATAACATATCTAATCGCTTCAATAGGAAGTGGTAGCATTAAATCAAGTGCTGGAGTTATCGGTTTCGGTTTGCTAGGTTTAATACTTTCAGATAAAAAATATATCAGAAGAAAGGTATCATAAATGGAAAAAATAGGAATAGTAACTTTGCCTGGGAACTTTAATTATGGAAATAGATTACAGAATTATGCTTTGCAAACAATTTTGGAAAAAAGAGGATACCAGGTGGAAACGCTAGAAATACCATTCTCAAGAAAGAGTAGAGTAAAAAAAATGTTTGATGCGTTTGTAAGGATTTGTATAAGTCCAAAGCTCATTAAGTTACTCTTCTATAAAAGAGAATATGGTGGAGATTATGCTGAAATGGCAAAAATGAAGACTCCTAAAGTACGTCCCTTTACAGAAAAATATTTAAAAACTAGAACTGTACAAAAATCTGAACTAAAAAATATTTCAATACAATATGATATGTTTATTGTTGGAAGTGATCAAGTATGGAATCAATCTTCAATAAGTGATTCAACCTTCTTTTTGGATTTTGTTCCTTATAAAAAAAGGTATTCCTATGCCGCTAGTTTTGGTAAATCCGAAATAATAAGTGCTGATAAAAAATACTACCAAAAGAATCTCAATGGTATGAGAAAAATTTCTGTTAGAGAATCTCAAGGAGAAGATATTGTAAAAGGATTAACGACTAAAGATGTATTTGTACATGTTGATCCGACAATGTTATTAACTCCTTATGAATGGAGAGTTCTGGCATCAAGAGAGAATTCCAACTGGATTTCATCTGAAAAATTTGTTTTAGTATATGCTCTTAGAGGATTGTCAGATAAAAAAAGACAAGAAATTGAAAAATTCTCTAGAAAAAATGGTTATAAAATTATTACGTTAATGGGTGATTCAATTGAAAAGAATAGCGTAATTCTAACTGTTACGCAATTTATTCAAGCAATTGATTATGCGGAATTTGTAGTAACAGATTCTTTTCACGGAACAGTCTTTTCTATACTGTTCAATACTCCCTTTCAAGTATTAGAGCGTTCAACTGGAAATATGAATTCCAGATTAGATAATCTATTAGAAAAATTTGATTTTCAAAAAAATTCAAGTAAGAGTAATATAAAAATTGAGGATCTAATTGATACAGAGTTTTCTAAGGTCGAAGGAATTTTGAGCATGGAAAGGAAAAAATCTGCAGACTATTTTGATACTTTTCTTAAATTAAGGGAGTCTGATAATGGATAGAAGTTCTGAACGGCAATTTGCTGTGGTTTTATCTTATGTAAATATTATATTAAAAAATTTGATTGCTTTTCTCTATACTCCTTTTCTACTAAAATATCTTGGTCAATCTGAGTATGGTATCTATCAGATGACCAATTCTGTTATTATGGGACTAAGTGTTTTATCTATGGGATTTTCAGGTTCGTATGTAAGATTTTATATGAAGTTTAAAACTGCTAAAGATAAAAAATCGATTGATAGTTTAAACGGCATGTACTTACTGCTTTTTCTAGGTATGGCTTTATTGAGCCTAATATTAGGTTCAATATTAGTACTAAATACAAAAAAATTCTTTGGTTCTTCTTTTACAGCTAGGGAAGTTGAAACAACCAAAATTTTGATGGGAATATTGTTATTAAATATTGTTTTAACTTTTCCTTCTGCGGTGTTTGATTGTAATATTTTAGCTAATGAAAAATTGAAATATCAGCAATTAAGACAAATTGCTCAAACAATAATGGTCCCTATTATCAGCATTCCTCTGATACTGTTAGGATTCGGATCAGTTGTAATTGTAATTACTCAAACTGTTACTACGTTTTTACTATTGCTGTTAAATATTAAATTTTCTATTACTAGACTAAATATGAGGTTTAGTTTCTCTGATATTCCGTTAATCTTATTAAAAGAGGTAATAATATTTTCGCTCTTTGTTCTTTTATCTCAGGTTATAGACATGGTAAATAATAATGTACCTAGCTTTATTGTTGGAATGTTTCTTGGGGCTAAAGAGGTCGCAATATATTCTGTAGCTTCACAAATAAAGAATCTATTTTTTATGCTCTCGGTGGGATTATCTGGAGTATATGTTCCTTATATTAATGAATTAGTTAGTAATGGGACTTCCCAAAAAAATTTGTTGAACTTAATGATTAAAGTAGGTCGCATTCAATTAATTGTTTTGACGTTTATATTAGGAGGATTTATTGCAATTGGCAAATATTTCATTATCATATGGGCAGGGTCTGATAATATTCAGGCCTATTATCTTGTAATCTTAATGATTTTACCTGTATTGGTACCCCTTAGTCAAAATGTGGGAATCGAAATACAAAAAGCGATGAATATGCATTATTTTAGGTCAACAGTTTACTCTATTTTTGCAATAATCAATATTGGGGTGACTATTTTTTCTGTAATCAAATTTGGTGTTATAGGTTCAATTTCTGGGTATGTTGTCGCTACGGTATGTGCCAATGGTTTTGTGATGAACTGGTATTATCAAAAGAAAATGGGGTTAAGTATGGGATCTTTTTGGAAAAGTGTTGCAAATATTTTTATTCCTTTTTTCGTGGGAACTACTACTATATTGATAGTATCTAATTATATAAATGATGTAACTTTAATCACTTTTTTAGTTCTTGGATCGGTTTATTCTGCAATTTACATAGTTCTGTATTTGTTCATAAGTGCAACTGATTTGGAATTGAGCAGTATAAAAAAATTAGTGAGAAAAAAAAACTAATAGGTTTTCAGGAGGAAATTATGGAAAAATATTATACTGATGAAAAAAATGCTCAGATTGTACTTGCTCTTTTAAAAGAGCATGGAATCAATCAAATTATTGCTTCACCTGGTACAACTAATATTCCTATTGTTGGTAGTGTTCAAAATGATCCTTTTTTTAAAGTTTATTCTTCTGTTGATGAACGCTCGGCTGCATACATGGCGTGTGGCTTAGCACGGGAAAGTGGAAGACCCGTGGTGTTAACTTGTACAGGCGCTACTGCTTCTAGGAACTACTTACCTGGGCTAACTGAAGCGTATTATAGCAAAATTCCTGTGATTGCCATAACATCTCTTAATGATATCCAAGACGTAGGAAATTTGAAACCTCAAAATATTGATAGAAGTCAACTTCCTAAGGATGCTGCTAAAATTTCCGTAAACCTTCCAGTTGTTAATTCCTCACAGGACTACTGGTTTGTAAATCATCAAGTAAATAAAGCTATTTTAGAAACTTATAGGCATGGGGGAGGACCTGTTCATATTAACTTAAATACTAATTATATGGCAACATTTACTACTAAAAACCTTCCAAAGGTTAATTATGTAGAAAGATTTTTTTACTATACAAAGAAATTACCTTCTATTCCATCAGATGCTAAAATTGGTATATTTATTGGAAGACATAAAAATTTCAGCAAAGAAGAAGAAAGCTTAATTGATAAATTTTGCGAACAATACAATGGAGCAGTTTTTGGTGATAGAACTAATGGTTATAATGGGAAGTATAAATTGAATTCTTCCTTAGGTGGGGTAAATTTAACTAGAAAGCATACAAATTTTGATAATTATGCTCCATCAGTAATAATACATTTAGGAGAAGTAACTGGTGACTATTCTAGTATGGATACGTTTAATAAGAGTACGGCTCCTGTTTGGAGAGTTTCTGAAGATGGGGAAATGAGAGATACTTTTAAAAGACTCTCTCATATATTCGAAATGCAAGAGCTAGATTTTTTTGATAGATATATTGAAAAAGATACTGATAGAAAAAATATTTCTTTTTTTGAATCATGGAAGATGTATCTTGTATCTTTACGTACTTCAATTCCTGATTTGCCCTTTGCTAGTTCTTGGATTGCGCAAAAAACTATACCACAACTTCCAAAAGGTTCATTTCTAAATTTAGGTATTTTAAACTCGTTAAGAAATTGGAATTTCTACCCTATAGATCCGTCCATTCAAGTAGAGTCCAATGTTGGTGGCTTCGGCATTGATGGACTACTTTCTACAACACTAGGGGCGTCTTTAGTTGATGAAAATAGATTATATTTTGTTGTTTTGGGAGATTTAGCTTTTTTTTATGATGTAAATAGTTTGGGAAATAGACATGTTGGAAAAAATCTGAGAATATTATTGATTAATAATGGAACAGGAACTGAATTTAGAAACTCTTCCCACATAGGCTCACAATTTGGAGATCAATCGGATGACTACATAGCTGCTGGGGGACATTTTAAGCCAAGATTTAAAATAAATTCCCAAGATTCTTCTTTAGCTAAATCGTGGACATCTGCTTTAGGATTTAAATACTACTCTGCGTGTTCAAAGGAAGAGTATTTAGATGTTCTACCTAAATTTATGAATTCTGATATTACTGAACCAATACTTGTAGAGGTTTTTACTAATTCAGAGGATGAATCGAATTCTCTGGAGAAAATGGTAAGTTTAGATAATAATTATTCTTTAAAAGGAAAAATTTATAATTTTTCTGAAAGTATTTTACCTATGGAAAGTTTAAAAAAATTAAGGAGAAGATTTAAATAAAGGAGATAAAAAATGTTATTAAGAAAAATAAAAAAATTTTTCTTGTCTATGAGACAAAAGCAAAAAATACCGATCATTAAGAATACTGACAAAGGTGATTTATTGAAAGATAGAACTGCTATTATAACTGGAGGTGCAGGTGCTATAGGGCAGGCAATTGCAACTTCATTTATTGAAAGTGGTGCAAAAGTTATTGTAGTTGGAAGAAATAAAGATAAATTGGAATTAGTTTCTGAAAAACTTGGAGATAATTGTTCTTATTTTCAAATGGATATTACAAACGTAAAGAAAATGAACGATGAAGTTAATGAGCTGATGAGAATAACAGATTGTAATATAGATATTTTAGTTAATAGTGCAGGTATTCTCACAAAAGAGCAGTTTGGACATGTCTCTGAAGAAACTTGGGATAGGGTTATTGATACTAATTTGAAAGGTTCTTTCTTTTTGAGCCAGTGTATTTCTAACTTTTGGAAAAAAAATGGTATTAAGGGAAATGTTCTTAATATATCCTCTGGTAGTGGTTTAAAGCCAGGATGGACGCCATATCAAATCTCAAAAAATGCTTTGGATTCAGCGACTATAGGAATGGCTCAGTTCTTAATTCCTTATAATATTGTGGTAAATTCAATAGCTCCTGGCCCCGTGTTTTCAAATATGCAAAATACATCTGACATGGATTCTATTGAAACATTAGACAATCCTACAGGTAGATTAATCACTCCCAGTGAAATTGGAGAGTGGGCTGTCTATATGGTGTCTCCTATGGGTCAGTATGCTGTTGGGACCAATCTGCATCTAACTGGTGGAAATGGGATATTTCAATTTGAAGAAAGATGATAAGACGGATGATTACTAGAATTGGATTTCAATAATCATTAGAAGCGTTGAACGAATATATTATAGAATAAATGGATATGTTTTTTATAAAATGAAGTTTATGAACAAGTTTATTGAAAGCGATGAAGATATTTTATTTCAACAAAGATTCTAATCGGACAATAAATTAAGACGAAACGAGTTGAACTGAATGGCTGAAAAAAGAAAACGCAAGCGTAAAGGTGTCAAAAAAGCAAGCACTTCTAAAAAAATTCTATTAACTTTACTTGGGATTTTGTTAGCAATCGTGCTTGTCGTAGTTGGTGTTGGTGCAAAAATGTATCATGATGTAAAGTCAACGGCCAATGAAGCCTATGAGTCAGTGGATCGCAAAGAAGGCAGCACGACGAAGCGTCAGGTGAAATTATCAGAACAGGAGCCTTTTAGTATTTTACTTTTAGGGGTGGATACAGGAGCACTTGGACGAACAGAGCAAGGTCGTTCGGATACGATGATGGTGGCGACGGTCAATCCTTCAAAGGATGAGTCGTTATTGGTAAGTTTACCGCGGGATACATATACGGAGATCGTTGGCCATAATACACAGGATAAGATGAACCACGCCTATGCGTTTGGTGGTGCAGCGATGTCGATGGATACGGTGGAGAAGTTATTAGATATTCCAATCAATCACTATATCACTATCAATATGCAAGGAATCGAATCTTTAGTAGACGCAGTTGGCGGAGTAGAGGTTAATAATCCATTTGAGTTTACGTATGAGGGAAAGACTTTTCCTAAGGGCAAACAGGAGCTGGATGGCGATTTAGCTTTGAAATACTCGCGGATGCGCTATGATGATCCGAATGGAGATTATGGTCGTCAGGAGCGGCAGCGTCAAATTATCACCGGAGTTGCGAAGAAAGTTTTGAGTACGCAAGGTCTGACGAATTATCAATCGATCTTAACGACGATGGGTGAGAATGTGAAGACGGATCTTTCCTTTGATGATATGCGAACATTGATGGGGGATTATCGTGGGGCTTTTGGACATATCAAGTCGGATCAGATGAAGGGTGAAGGCTTCATGCAAGATGGTGTCTCTTATCAACGAATTGATCCAACTGAATTAAAACGCGTCCAAGACGAATTAAAAACACAATTGAAGTAAGTCAATGAAGCCAAGGGAAAATGTTCCTTTGGTTTTTTTGTTTAAACTTTTCTTGTGCGGGCTGACATCTGGGAATGGTTGGGGTAAGCTAATAGAGTGGATCGGAGGGAATCAAATGAAGAAAATCATTGCCGGCATCGGCTCGTTGATCGTGAGCTATGGACTGGTTTATTATTTGGTACTGCCAACGTTGTTCAATTATCCTCGCTTGGAGCGGATGACGCAGCGTTTTGAATATACCGACGAGGCCCTTTGGCTCTTTATTTTCTTGAGTCTTTGGTTATTCTATTGGCAATGGGCGCAACGAAAATTTTGGAATGTCTACTTTTACCTTTTTTATAGCTGCTATTTTCTTTTATTATTTATCATGCTGTTCACGAAGGCGCGGGCCTATCATTCTTTTAATTTGAATCCTTTTGAGTTGTATTTGAATAATGGTCAGCAGATCAGTGAATTAATTTTGAATGTCGGCTATTTTATTCCGTTGGGCTGTCTTTATGGTTTCCGAGCCAGCAAAGTGGAGGCTGTGGTAATTGCTTTGACGACGATTCTAGGAATCGAAACGATCCAATATGTGTTCTATCTCGGAACCTTTGATATTTGGGATATCATTACTAATTTTGTCGGCTGTGCGATTGGCTATCAGCTTTGCGGTTTGATCAAACGGTGGATGATATGAGCTAAAATGAATAGAATAAAGTATGCAGCGATGATTCGGCTGCATGCTTTTTTTGTTGAGGTATAGGGAGAAAGCAAACAGATTAGTTGTTTGTTTCAATGCTTCATGATAACTTACAATTAGTAAGTTAAATGAGGTGGAGGAAATGAAATACATTTATCAAGCAGGCAAACCAGATGGAAAGAAATTTATTTTGCTGCATGGAACTGGCGGCGATGAACATTCTTTGGTGGAGTTAGTCAACCTTTTAGACGAGGAAGCGACGATTCTTTCGTTTCGCGGCGGGATTCAGGAAAATGGGATGAATCGGTTCTTTCGCCGACACGGCTTGAATCAATTTGATTTTGCTAGTTTAGAAAAAGAAACCGACACACTGTTAAAAGAAATTCGTGAGATCAGTGCAGAAAAGGGGATTCCATTATCGGAGTGGATTCTGGTGGGCTATTCGAATGGGGCGAATATCGCGGCGCATTTGTTGTTAGAGCGTGAAACAGAATTGGCTCACGGCATCTTTTTCCATCCCATGTCATTGGAGGTTCATACGCAAACCTTTCCATTAGAAAGTAAGAAAATTTGGGTTTCTTATGGCGGGGAGCAAGATCCAATCGTAAGCACGGCATCTTTTACTGAACTGGTTGAGGTGTTTCGTAAGCGGCAAGGGAAGGTAGACGTATTTGAGTCAACTTATGGTCATCAGTTGACGATGGAGGAAGTTCAAGCGGCTCGTACGTGGTTGAAGGAGTTATAAACGGATCACGTTTTCCACGGCCCCCGTTTTACTAAATAAAGAATTTTATTCGATTGTTTCTAATGAAACGAATCCGCCTAGCCTTTTTAAGATATGGTAAACTATTGTTTGAAGGGGTGGCGTGATGACAGATTCATTTGAATTTAAGGGTTTGACTTTGACATTGACTGATTTGGCGTTCAACGATCAAGAATTACAGAAATTATTGACCTTTGAAGGAGCGATTACGCATGAGCGTTTGAAGGGCTTTAATTTCCACTATTTCTTGATGCCGGAGTACGATTTGAATGCTTTATTGGCAAAGCTGGGTGACGCTGAACGCAAAGCGAAGCGGATTTATCACATCAAGGGGCAGCTGGTTTCCAGTGATTTGAAAAATATGTCGGTGGATGGTTATTATATGCCTACTAATTGGGGCTTCATGCATGTGGAGAGTCATAAATAAGTAAAGAGATTGGGACAGAAGTGGTGGGTTTATTTCTGAAGAAGCTACTTCTGTCACATCGTTTACTCGTAAAATGGAGTTTGGATAGAACTTTTGTGATCCAAACTAGGACCTAATAGCGCCGGAAGTTCGCGAACAATTGGAAAAATTATGCGAACTGGAGCTCTTTTCAAAAGAAGGGGTTCAATTATTCAAGCGAGCAACTAGCGCGAAGTTGGTAGAAACCATCGAAACAGAACTATTTTAACTAAGTGCAAAGCCTGACGTTGTGAAAGACGTCAGGTTTTTTGTTGATATTTTAGGGTCGAAAGAGGTACATTTGGCGGGTTCTATGATAGAATGCAAACGGATATTATCGTTGAGATCGTTAGGAGCTAGTGGAATGTATACAAAAGAAGTATTTAACAATCAAATGAGTAGCTGGATCAATATCGATGCGGAAAATACGGAGGAATTAAAGAATCTTTACCGCGATTATGGGATCGATAGTGAATTCGTTGATTATTCTTTGGACCGTAATGAACGGGCACATTTAGATTACGATAAGGCGACTGACGTACTATTGCTGATTTTCAATGCGCCTAATCGTCGCAAGATCGACAATCACTATGAAACGGTGCCTATGACCTTCATCGTCGTGAACCGCACCTTGATCACCGTGACCAATCAGCACAGCAAATACGTCTACTTTGAGATCAAAAATTATTTAGATAAAAATCCGAATAGCAGTCTGTTCGAAGTATTGTTTAACAGTCTCTTTATTATTTCTGATCAGTATTTTCCCTTTGTTGAGGGGATGGATCGTGATCGTAAGCGGATCAGTCAATTGTTGCGGGAGAAGACCACAAAGCAAAATCTATTGTTGCTGTCTGATTTAGAGACGGGAATTGTTTATTTTGTAACGGCCTCTCGTCAAAATGTTTTGTTAGTGCAGCAAATCAAAAGTCATGGCATTTATCGTCGTTTAAGTGATTCGGAGAAGGAAAGCTTGGATGATGTTTTGATCGAAGCCAAGCAATTGGTGGAGATGACGCAGCTTTCTTCCCAGATTTTGCAGCAGCTTTCAGGCACCTATAACAATGTCTTGAATAATAATCTGAATGATACGATGCGGATCTTGACAGTGTTGTCGGTACTGTTGACGATTCCTACCATCGTCTCCGGTTTCTTCGGAATGAATATGCCGTTGCCGCTGGAACACGATGCCTTTGGCTGGGTGATCACTATCATTGTCAGTCTGATTTTGTGGTTTGCTTTGTCAGGTATTTTACGGCGCTTGATGAAATAATCAAATTAATAAAGGATCGAAAAGGAGTTGATTTGCTGACTTGCTTTCGATCTTTTTTGTTTAGAGTGTTTTGATAAATGTAAAAAGATAGGCAAGATCAATGATATACAATTATTTAGGAATATTTAGTATGGGAATGCTGCTGTTTAGAAATGTTATCAGTGTAAGTGAGCAACTTCTGCATATCGTCGTTAATTGTGTTCATTATAAATTATCAAAACTAAATATTAGCCATTCCCTAATAGTGGATACAATCACAAATATATGCTATTTTGGAATAGAGATTGGAAAAAATACAAAAGTAAAAATTGAATGTTGACTTGTTAAGCTCAAAGAACAAATGAAAACTAGCAGTCTCAAAGAATTGGTTTAAGTAGAAAAAAGTTTGACAGTAGTCAAAAAATGATGTAAGTTAAGAAATAATTAGAAAGAGCTATATTTTTTTACGGCCATTTGTGAAATTATTCACTTTAAACTAGATTGAAAGGTATTGGAGGAATTGAAATGGTTGAAACATTTGTATTTTCAAGTGAAAGTGTCTTTCTTAATGAGGAAAGTCAAACAACAGCAGCGCAATTTTTAGACTATCTAAAGCGGCGTAAGCAGCGGATCGGTATGGTATTTACTGATCAGCAGTCAATGAATCAAATTTTATTGGCGCATGATTTGGCAGAGTACTTTGATTTTTCGATCAATGGTGAAGCCGGTCGACAAGTGGCACATGGCTTATTAGATTTTTTGAAAGACGAATTGCAGCAAGGCAAGGTCTATTTCATCTCCGATTCATTGCCTCAGTTGCAAGAAGCCGAATCATTAGGCTTTGTGCCAATCTATGTAAATGATGATTGCTACAAAGAGGGCGTTCCGTGTCGTGCTTATGAAGATTATAAACAGCTGCATCTGGCGATAATCGCCGATCGTTTTGAAGAATTAATTTAAATTTTTACTGAAAAAGGTTGAAGCTTGGGCTGTTTTCTTAATTGAAGGGGAACAGTCTTTTTTTGTTGCACTCAAAGTAAAAATTAAATATGAAAAAAGGAAGGCTAATAATTAAAAGGTGAATACTTATAAAAATAGTTTTTCTTCAGTTAAATTAATAACTCACTGATAGGAATATGATAAACTATTGATGATAGATAATGGATATGTAACGTTTCCTGGATTATTAGATGAAAATCATTAGATAGAAGGTGTTGAATGTGGGAAGACATACCGACCCAAACGAAAAATCAAAAGGCAAATATGTCGCCATTGGGCTATTAGCAGTCGCTTTGTCAGGAGCACTATTTTTTGGCGTGCGAACCGTGCTGAATTATGATAGCGAAAAGCAAGAAGTCGTTCAGCCGGAAAAAAAGGCCAAGGCTAAAACAGCTGCTAGTTCAACCAAACCTTCAGAAAAAACAGTCGCAACGAAAAAAACGAGTGAAGCAAAAGCGACAAAAGAAACAAGCAAGGCTACAAAGAACAGCTCCAAGAAAAGTTCTAAGAAAAAGACGGCGACAACGAAAAGCACAAAAAAGGAAAGTCAGACGAAGGAATCTTCCACTACCAAACAAGCAGCGCTGCCTAAGCTGGATAGCACTAAGTTGACGGCAAGTGCCGGCAAAGTGTATTATGGCGTACATTATTTCAAGAGTGGCCGGGACTATTCTAGTAAAAATTCGGAAGCGACCGTTGCCGCGAATGTGATCAAGGTTTTCATTATGGATTACGCGCTGGCGCAAAAGAATGACCAGCAAATTGATGGTAAGAATTTGAGGGAATGGTTGGAGCCGATGATCCAAAAAAATGACGATGACGCGACGAATGTGTTAATCGATCATTATGGCATCGATCAAATGAATGCGTATTTCAAAGAACAAGGGTATCAAGATACGAAGATCGAACGACGAATGCTGGATATCAATGTAAAAAGTGATAAAGACAATTACACCTCCTTGAATGATTGTCTGAAGCTCTTGGAAAAGCTCTATGATCAAAAAGAGCAAGAGCCGCAAAAAACCATGATCGCTATCATGGAAGGGCAAAAGATTCGGACGAAGATCCCCCATAAATTACCGAAGGATCTCAAAGTAGCTAATATTACCGGTGAACAAGATCAGGTCGAAAATGATATTGGGATCGTTTTTGCTAAGGATGATCCGTATGCGATCGTCGTATTAACGAAAGAAGTGCCGGATATCGTCAAAACTAGAGAAGCAATCGCGGAGTATAGTTTGGCTGCCAGCAAGTTAAAATAAAAAACGATCTTCACACAAGTTCGACCGTGTGAAGACCGTTTTTTTCTATACAGGAAGATGCAGGCGTGATACGCTTTTGAATAGAAAATAACTTTAAGGAAGTGGGAAAATGACAAAAGAAGAATTTTTAGCTAGGATCGCTGGTGGCTTGATCGTATCGTGTCAGGCATTGCCGGGAGAGCCTTTATATACTGAAAGTGGTGGAGTAATGCCGTTATTGGCATTGGCGGCAAAAGAAGGCGGTGCTGTTGGACTTCGAGCCAATTCAGTGCGAGACATTCAGCAAATCAAAGCGTTGGTCGATCTGCCTGTGATTGGGATCATTAAGAAGCAGTATCCGCCGGAAGAACCATTTATTACTGCAAGTATGCGGGAAGTCGATGAACTGGCGGCGATCGGTGTCGAAGTGATCGCTCTTGATTGTACTTTGCGCAAACGCCATGATGGCCTGACGATTCAGCAGTTTGTAAAACAAATCAAAGAAAAATATCCGGATCAATTATTGATGGCGGACATCGCGACTATTGAAGAAGGCTTGAACGCTTTTGAAGCGGGCGTTGATTTTGTCGGGACGACGTTAAGTGGGTATACAGCGGAAAGCGCGGCGCGAGAAGGTGCCGGTCCAGATTATGAATTGATGAAACAGCTGGTGGAAAAAGGTGTGGACGTGATCGCTGAGGGTCAGATTCAGACACCTGAACAAGCGCAAAAGGTGCAGGCAATCGGGGTAGCAGGCATCGTCGTTGGCGGTGCAATCACGCGACCAAAGGAAATCACGGGACGGTTTGTAGAAGCGTTGGGGATAATAGAAAAGGACACCTTTGAGCAAGGGGAGTCGACTCAGTGACAGCTATTCGCCAAATCAAACAACTTAAGAAGAATGAACTAGCTGTGATGCTGAACATTTGGGAGCGTTCAGTAACTGCAACCCATATTTTTTTAGCTAAAAAGGAGATTGAAGCATTAAAGCCAGAAGTTTTAAATGCATTGCAAACGATTGATCAATTGTATGGTTATTATGATGATGAAATCCTTGGATTCATGGGTGTCGAAGGTGAAAAAATTGAGTTGCTTTTTGTTGACGCAAAGGTACGAGGACAAGGTGTCGGAAAAAAACTTTTGCTGTATGGAATCAAACAATTGAAAATTAAATATGTGGACGTCAATGAGGAAAATCAACAGGGTTTCGGTTTTTATCAGCATCTTGGATTTGAAATCATGGGTCGTTCAGAATTTGATGAACAAGGAAAGCCATTTCCGATTCTACAGCTAAAAAGGGAGGCCCATGGTGAAAATTAAAGAAATTACGACCAATAAGAAAGCTTATATCGAGCTGCTACTTTTAGCCGATGAACAAGAGGATATGATCGATCGCTATCTTGAGGCGGGCCGCATGTTTGTGTTAGAGGACGATGGGCTTAAAAGTGAAGCGGTGGTGGTAGCATTAAATGAACGTGACTGCGAATTGAAAAGCCTCGCCACTTACCCGTCGGCACAAGGAAAAGGCTACGGCAAAGCGCTGGTCAAGTTTCTCTTGGCGGAATTTTTAGGCGAGTATCAAACGATGTACGTTGGAACAGGGGATGTTCCAAAAACGTTGAATTTTTATAAAAGTTGTGGCTTCCGAGAGTCGCATCGAAAGCAGAATTTTTTTACTGACAATTACGCTGAACCTATTATCGAGGATGGCATTCAGTTGGTAGATATGGTTTATTTACGAAAAGATGCGGAGGACGCTTCAACTGAAGCTTGATCCCAAGTTCTTACAAAAAAGAAAAGTTTCTGATAGGTATCATTCTATTCCCATGCACTTTTTGAAAAAAAGTAGTATCTTAGATAAGTTGAATAGGAGCGTGGAAACAAATGATTGAAATATTATCGAAGATTCTTTCGATTATTGTATTGAATTTGGTGTTAAGTGGCGACAACGCAGTGGTGATCGCATTGGCGACGCGAAAACTACCAAGTGACTCGCAGAAAAAGGCAATCGTGATTGGAACAAGTGGTGCCGTGGTTTTACGAATCATCTTGATGCTGATCGCGGTAGAATTATTGATGATTCCTTATGTAAAAATTGTTGGCAGTATCCTACTTTTTTATATCGCCTATGACTTGTTAAAATCAAATGGCGAAGAAGCCGACATCAAAAGCGAAACGACTTTTTTCTCGGCAGTGCGGACGATTATTATCGCAGATTTAGTGATGAGTTTAGACAATGTGTTGGCGATCGCTGGAGTAGCCGATGGGCATTTTGTTTTAGCGATTTTAGGTTTAGTGATCAGTATTCCAATCGTTATTTTCGGTAGTCAGATGATTTTGAAATTAATGGATCGCTTCCCGTGGTTGATTTGGATCGGAGCGCTATTGATCGCCTACACCGCTGGAACGATGCTGGTAGAAGATGATTTTATTCACCATTTGTTCCGCGGACTAGCTAGTGGGCATATCGTTTCCTTGGCTGCTTGTCTTTTATTGGCGGGAATTTATTTCTTGTTTAATCGAAAAGAATCATAATTGAAAAGATGCGGACGTGACAGAAGCTACTTTTGGAACGCTGTTTATCCAAGAATAGAACCTGTGACGAGGCTTTTGTCACAGGTTCTATTCTTTTGGTTATGAAAAAGACCAGAGTGAGAACGATTCTCTTTAAGAAGCCTTGTGGAGAAAAATTTGCTTCGTTATACTAGTAATTGTAAACCTTTACACAAACTTTGGCGATGTCAAAAAGACATCATGGTGATACTGGGAAAAGAGATCAGGAGGTGGAAAGTATGTTTGGCCGATGACTATGAGCTGCTCAACACTTAGAGGTTCTAAGGGCGTTAACTAAATCTTTTTCCTCCTGGGGTAAAACCAAATAAATTTATCCGGGAGCAGGCCTTTTTGGTGTGCTCTTTTTGGGAGGAAATCGATACAAAAAAGTGGATTCTCAAAAAGGAAGGAATGGATAATGTGGAATTAAAAACAAGTTTACCGGAGATTTTTGACGATTTTGGTGAAGCCAGAAGACAAGGCTTTTTAACAGTGAAGGAAATCAAAGAGAAGGGCCAGCCGGTAGTGGGGGTCTATTGTACCTTTATGCCGGAAGAATTGGTGTTAGCCAGCGGGGCGATCCAAATCAGTCTGTGTTCCACCTCGGATGAAACGATCCCCGATGCTGAAGAAGATTTGCCGCGAAACCTCTGTCCCTTGATCAAGTCTAGTTACGGTTTCGGTAAAACAGATAAATGTCCGTATTTTTATTTTTCTGATTTGGTAGTCGGTGAGACGACTTGTGACGGCAAAAAGAAAATGTATGAATACATGGAGGAATTCAAGGATACGTATTTGATGCACCTGCCCCATAATCGTGACAGCGAAGCCAGCAAACAACTTTGGTACAGTGAGATGGTGCGCTTTAAAGAAAAATTAGAAGACTTTTTAGGAGTAGAGATTACCGAAGAAAAAATTCGTGAGGCAATCCTGCTGAAAAATCGCGAGCGGCAAGCTAAACAGAATTTTTACCGATTAGGCCAACTGAATCCGCCGGCGATCAGTGGACAAGAAATTTTTAAAGTAATGTACGGCTCGCAATATAAATTTGATAAAGAAGAAGTCATCCAAATGCTGGAGGAAACCACTGCGAAGATCAAGGAACATTATGCGGCGGGGCAGTATTTAGACAGAAAGCCGCGAATTTTAGTGACCGGCTCACCAATGGGGGGCGTCACAGAAAAAGTCATTCGAGCGATTGAAGAAAATGGCGGAATCGTCGTGGCTTACGAAAATTGTACCGTCGCTAAAGCGGTGGAACGTTTGGTAGACGAGACGGAAGCAGATGTTTATCAAGCATTAACAGACAAATACATCAATATCGGCTGTGCTTGCATGTCTAACAATCAGCCCAGAAAAGAATTATTGAGTCAGATGATCGATGACTATCAAGTCGATGGTGTGATTGACATGGTTTTACAAAATTGTATTCCGTTTTCAGTGGAATCCTTAAAAATCAAACGTTTCTTGAAGGAAGAAAAGGACACTCCGTATATGTATTTAGAGACGGACTATTCGACTTCAGATATCGAACAAATCAATACCCGTGTGACTGCATTTATTGAAATGCTTGAGGAAGAGGTTGTATGTATATAATCGGTTTAGATTCAGGTTCAACTACGACGAAAGGTGTGCTTTTTTCGGATAGCGAGCTGATTCGTAAATATTTAATTCCCACTGCTGGAAACCCCAAAGGCGCGATGGAACAAGTCGTTGAACAATTAAGTGCTCCCCAACAGGTGAAGAACCCCAAATTAATCACCACCGGTTATGGTAGAAAACTAGTTCCGGCGGATTTGGCTGTGACAGAAATTACTTGTCATGGAAAAGGCGCGGAATATTTAACCCCTGGAGTGAAACAAGTAATCGATATCGGTGGACAAGATTGTAAGACGATCCAGCTAAACGGTAATGGCAATGTCGTCGAATTCAGCATGAATGATCGCTGTGCCGCAGGAACGGGGCGGTTTGTAGAAGTTATGATGCGCACACTTGGCGAAGATATTTCTGACTTAGATAGCTTTGTGGCAGAAGCTACGCCGGTGACAATCAACAGTATGTGCACGGTCTTCGCAGAATCAGAAGTCATCAGTTTGATTTCAAAAGGAGAGAAACGAGAGGATATTGCGTTAGGCGTGCTACATTCCATCGCGAAACGGATCAGCAGTCAATATTCCAAATTGCGACCGAAGCGAGGAGAAGCGGTCTTGTTTACCGGCGGACTTTCAAAGAGTCAAACGTTTTCTGACGTGTTGGCTCAGTATGTGAATGCCCCAGTCCAGACCGATGAGCTATCGCAATATGCCGGTGCGATTGGAGCAGCCCAAATTGGAATGAAAAAATTGAATTAGCCAGTAAAAAGGAGCTAGGACTATAATAATGTCCTAGCTCCTTTAAGTTGTTTCACAGCTACGGTAAAGGCGGGTAAGTATAAAAAGAACAGTGAGACTCGCTGCCACAGTCCCCGCGTTGAGGAAAGTTTGGCACCTACGATGGGTAAATAATAGGCCGCGAATAGCAGCAATGCAATAATCGATAACACTAAACAGCTGAGATAGAAAATCACCACGAGTTTTTCATTTTTATTTGCTGCTCGATAAGCTAACGAAAGTGGGACAAACATCATGGCGACCATTGCAATCCCGGAAAAAGCCGCGTGTAAAAAATAGGCGGGGCTGAAAAAGCTGGCGGATTTGCTGATATGGACCAGCCCTGTCAGCAAACAATCACCAAAGCCGTATAAAGCGATCGCACCGGCTAAGATTTGCGCCAAACGCTTTGACTCAGATCTGAAAAAAAGATAGACACCGATACTGGATAGCATGAATAAACTGCCGGTCACGATGGAACCACGATTGAAGGCTTGTTGGACTGGACTGCCATCCTCACCTAATTGGCTGATAATCATGGTAGCTTGGTCGAAGCCGGGGTAAAAACGCCCTAGAATATAAGGCAATGAAAAATCGCCTACTACTGCTAGAATCAGCAGCCACGGAGAAATTTTTTTGATGAACGTCATAAGAGCTCCTTGTGAAAAGTTTTGTCTCTTTAACTGTACTTTATTTTAAAAAATATTTCGAGGATTAACCAATGAAGCGGGCTTTTAGAATTATTTTGCGAAAAGACTTGATTGACTGCAAAGTCATTGACTAGAAAGTCAAAAGAGAGTATCCTCAAATTATAAAAAGAAATACGAGCAACGGCTCATCGGTTAAGGGGAAAAATAAGTTTGGAGTGAGGACGATGGAAAAAGAAATCGTGGTATTAAATAAGCTGAAAAAAAAGTTTGGTAAGTTTCAAGCGTTAAAGGACGTGACCTTTTCAGTTAATAAAGGGGAAGTTTTAGGCTTTATCGGACCAAATGGCGCCGGCAAGTCAACGACGATCCGAGTCTTGTTAGGTATGCTGAAAAAGTCCGGCGGTGAAGCGACGATTTTTGGCAAAGATGTTTGGAAAGAGGATACGGCGATCCACAAACAAATTGCCTATATTCCCGGTGATGTTTATTTGTGGCCTAATTTGACTGGCGGAGAAATTATTGACTTATTGCTGCGTTTAAACGGGCAAGAGCGGACAACAAAAACCGAAGAGCTGATTCAAAAATTTCAACTAGATCCCAAGAAAAGGGCCCGCACTTATTCAAAAGGCAATCGGCAAAAGATTGCTTTAATCGCTGCCTTATCCCAAGAAGCGGAGTTGTATATTTTCGACGAGCCGACTTCAGGGCTTGATCCTTTGAATGAAAAAACCTTCCAAGAAGAAGTATTGAAATTAAAAGAAGCCGGTAAAAGTATCTTACTGTCCAGTCATATTTTGTCGGAAGTGGAAAAAATGTGTGATCGGATCGCCATTATTCGTGACGGCGTAATCATCGAGACGGGAGATCTCGCTTCGATGCGCCACTTGACTCGGATGGAAATGACGGTAGAAACTGCCTCATCAATGGCAGGTGTCGAGGAGTTAGCGGGCGTCCACAAGGCCACGTTTACGGATGAAGCAAAACGCCAAGCGGCGCTCTCCGTGGACCGGGAACAAATGGAGCAGATCATGCAATTTTTAGCGGACAAGAAAATCGTGAATCTGATCTCGACACCGCCGACTTTAGAAGATTTATTTATGCGCTATTACGAGCAACAAGGAGATGATTCTCATGGGGCATAGTGGGATAAAAACAGGCTATCTGCTACGGACCAATCTGAAGCAAAACCGGCTGAAGCACCTTGTCTGGATCGCGATTTTAGTGGGACTATTTGCTTCGGCGGCAACGAAATTCAATGTCCTTTTCGGTACGCAAACCGACATCAATGCGATCGTTGAAACCTTGAAGACACCAGCGATGGTCTCACTATTTGGCGAATTTTCCGCAACGAAACCCTATACGACCGCGAATGTTTTTGCTTCAGAGATGTTGGTTTTTATGGGGATGTTCATGGTCTTTATGAATATTTCACTAGCAATCGGCAATACGCGCGCGCAGGAAGATTCGGGTTTGGTTGAGATGATTCGTTCACGGACGGTTGGCCGGCTGGCCTCAACCTACGCGACTGCGCTGGAAATTTTATTGATCAATGGCTTGATGGGGATTTTATATGTCGTCAGTCTGTTCGTTGCTAATTTGAATGGAGCGACGATGGAAGGCGATCTATTGATGGGAATTAGCATCGCTTCAATCGGGATTATGTTTGGTTTCATTAGCTTATTACTCGCGCAACTAGCGAATAATGCCCGGAGTGCCAATTTTATGAGCTATGGCTTATACGGGATTTTCTATTTGATGCGGATGATGACGGACGTTAGCGCACCAAAGTGGACTTGGCTATCACCGGTTGGCTGGATTCAAAAGACGGCGATTTATACAGACAACCGATGGTTGCCGATTCTTTTGACCTTAGGGTTAGGCTTGATTTCTTTCGTTGCGGCGATCAAAATCGTTGAGACTCGTGATATTGGCAGTGGTGTACTGACAGAACGAAGTGGAAAAGATCAAGCTGGAAAATTGCTATCTTCGCCCCTTGGTTTGGTATTAACGGTGGAGCGTAACAGTATTATTGGCTGGCTGATTGGCGGTATCGTTTTAGGAGCAGCTTATGGTTCTATTTTTAGTACGATCGGCGATATTATCGGCACCAATCCTACTTATAAAAAAATCTTAGGTGTCACCCAGATCCATGCGGCAAATCGTGAATTGATCTTGAATTTTTTGAATATGCTGGGACTGTTTTTTGTGGCTATTGCGGCGATCAGTGGGATTTTGATTATTTTTCGTTTGAAGTCAGATGACAAAAAAGGCTACTTAGAAATCATCCATTCCAAGAGTATCACGAAGACTCGTTTAGCTTTGAGTTATTTTTCTGTCGGGATCATAACTAGCTGTCTTGTCTTTGTCGCTACGTTAGCGGGAGCTTTCTTTGTTGGAAATGCGTCGATGGAACACCCTTTAGCAATCAAGTATTTTTGGGAAACGCTCGGCGGCTTTTTACCAGCAACGCTGTTTTTTGTCGGAATCGCTAGTTTATTGACTGGCGCCTTGCCTAAATTAACCAATCTTTTATGGGCGTATTTAGCCGGCAGTGTCCTGATCAAAATGTTCGGACCGTTGTTGAATCTATCGGAGGAAACCGCCAATATCTCGCCCCTCGGCTGGGTGGGAAAGGTGCCGACCGAAGCATTGAACCAATCGTTGGCGCTTGTTTTAGTCGCGATCTTTCTTGGTTTGACGATACTGGGGATCATCGGCTACAATAAGCGGGACTTGGAGTGAGACGATGAAAGAAGTAGTAAAAGATCCACAAAAAGAAAAAAATATTTTAACCACCAGCGCTCAATTATTTGCTAAAAATGGTTATCGTGAAACGAAGACGGATGAAATCGCGAATCAGGCAGGGGTTTCGAAGGGTTTATTGTTCCATTACTATGGGAATAAAAGTGGACTCTATGAAGCAACCTATGAATATGCAGCGGATTTTTTCTATCAGCGGATCGATTATTCCGTTTGGACGCAAGCTTCTGATTTACTGGAAATGGTCGTTGAGGCGACAAAGTATAAAATTCAGCTACAGTTGACCTATCCAAATGAATTTGATTTTTTAATGAAGGCTTATACAGAGATGCCAATGTTGCCAGAGCCTTTGCGGCAACGAATGACGGAAAAGCTCAATCAGGATTTTAGTAAAAATATTACGCTGACGGATCAGGTGATCGGCAAATTGCCTTTGCGAAAAGAGGTAGAGGAAAAAGAAGTACTGGAGATCATCTATGCTGTTTTAAATAGCGAGACAACGAAAATTCAACAAGAATTAACGCAGCATCCAGAATGGCAGACGATCGAAGATTTAATGCCAGCGATTGAACGCTTGAAACGAAAATTAAAAATTCTTGAATATGGTTTTATTGAAAAGGATTAGCAAAAAAAGGCTGCGCCAGTTAACTGGTTCAGCCTTTTTAAATGTGTCGTTAAGCAAAAATCGTCATTAGTAAGAATCCTTCTTCAGCCAGCGCGCCGAAAAATAAAATTAAGCTATCAACAAACAATACACTCATATTTGCGCCGAACATGACTGCCAGTTTCTCCAAATGATCTTTGATTTTTTTTTCTTTGAAATAGACAGAAAAAAGATAGAAATTAACTAAGAAAAACAGAATAGTTGAGAGAATCATTGCCATTTTCATAAGTGTACCCCTTCACTTGAATAAAAGTAATCGTTTTTACACGTTCATTATACTCTTGTTCAGAAAGAATAAAAGCGTATCTCAGTAAAATATACTTTTTCTCGGCAAAGCTTTTTAAAATAGTCTAAAGGTAAGAGTCAAATGATTCTTTATGAACAAAACAGACTGACATCTATTCTTCGCTCCGTTATACTAAGAACAAATAAATATTCGAAAGGAGGAAAAGAGATGAATGTTGCAGCAGCGGATTTTGACTATTACGAGCGGACGATTCGAATTATGTACCAAAAATATTATCGAAAGCGGCTCACTTTTTGCGGGGTAGCACTAGTTATTATTTTGGCTTACACTATGATCATTGGCGATACGATTTTGTTAAATAGTCTATTAATGATCCTACTCGCCGCGGCGATGATCTACCTTTATTTGCAACAGCAAAAATTTGTGTCGATCTATCAAGGCTTCCTAGCTGAGAATCAACCGGAATTACGGATTCATCAGATTCAGGAAGAGGAATACAGCTACAATGTGATGGATGACGAACATGTGCGAATCAATAAAAAGAATGTTCGCAATCTGCCGTCTAACAATAAGCAGTACACGCTGATGGTAGGTTTTTCGAAGGCCTTTTTCTCACGGGAGCCTTTGCAGATCGTTTATTACGATATGCTAGACTTGACCTACGAGGAAAAATTCCGATTGAAACGTAATGGATACAGCTCGATGCCGCGCTTTTTACGGCGCTTCACGTTGAGTAACTTGCGAGCCAGCGCCGGCAATGCCGCCAGTTTCATTTTTGGGAATTTGTTTCTCTTGTTTATTTTATATCGCTTGCTTCGCTATTTATGGTCCTTTTTACGAATGTTTTTCTAAACGCTCAAGAAATAATTCTTGGGTGTTTTTTCGTGTTAAACTAAATTGAAAACGGTTTAAAGAAAGGCGGTAGCTTATGATCAAAACGATTGTGGTAGGACCATTGGGGAAAATGGGGCGCTTGATTACTCAAGTCGCGGCTGAAAGCGCTGAATTAGAATTAGTAGCGGGGGTAGGCCCGCAAGGACGAACGTACATCGGTGGGGATCTTGGACAAATGACCTTTGGACGGACATTAGCTGTGCCAATCGTGGATGATTTGGCTGAAGTAATTGATTCCTGTGACGTGATCATTGATTTTTCAACGAAGGAAATGGGCTTAGACGTCTTACGTTTAGCGCAGGCTCACCATAAAGCACTGGTTTGCGGAACGACTGGCTTTACACCGGAGGAAAAAGCCTTGTTCAGAGAGGCTAGTGAGAATATCCCTGTTTTATACGCCGCCAACACTTCAAAATTAGTCAATGTCATGAATAAATTATTGCAGCTAACAACGGCGGTAATTGGTGAAGAGACCGATATCGAGATTGTTGAAATGCATGATCGTTGGAAAAAGGATGCACCTAGTGGGACAGCGAAGGAAATGGGTGAAGTGATCGCTCACGAATTAGGTGGTGAGCTGACAAATCTTGCTGTTTACGGACGTGAAGGAGTTGGGGGACGAACGCCGGGTACGATTGGGTACCATTCTTTGCGGATGGGGGATACTCCAAGCAGTCATACTGTTTTCTTTGGCGGCTTTGGAGAACGCTTGGAGATTAGTCATCATTCCACTGACTGGCGGGGCTTTGCCAAAGGTGCCTGTGATTGTGCCATTTTTTTGGCGCAGCAAGAACCGGGATATTATTCGGTAACGGATGTGTTGCAACTTTAAAAAATATTTCGTTATTAAATTTAGGGATATTGTGGGTTAAAAATGTTTTCAACAAAGATTGTGGAAAATTGAGGCGTTTTTGGAAATAGTTATTTTAAAAAATATTTGAGAAGCTAATGATTGACTTCTCATTTTGGAAATGCTAAATTGAGTGCAATCATTTTAAGGAGGTCAGGACACATGACAAACAACATGGCGAAACAAAATCTTCAAACAGTTCAATCAGCTTGTTGTTGTATGGTGCAAAAAAGCAGCATACTGATTTGTCATGTCTATTAACTGTTCTGAACTCGTTTGAAAAAGAAGAAAACTTCTAATTTTGGCGATTCTAAGAGGTGCAGCTTTAATAGCTTGCACCTCTTTTTTGCGATCTTTTTCAGATTTTGCAAGTTTTTCTTTGTGCTTTGCGAGTTTTTCTTTATGCTTTAGCATATTTAGAAAAATCGTATGTCATCGAAGACAATGCTAAATTCTGCGTGGAATTTAGCTACATCACAAAAGATGACTAGCATAATAAAAAAATTGTATTAAGTACGAAAATAATAGCTTTTTTCAAATTTTGAAAAAGCCTACCCCAGCTGGAGCAAGGTTTGTGTCTCAGCAGAATAAAAAGGATAAACATAAGATTGGAGGAACTACCATGTGTTGTTGCTTAAAAGATAAAGGCTAAAAAAAACAAACAATCAGGAGGAAAAAACATGCATTTATCAACCAAGATGATCCACGGAGGAATTAGTGAAGATCCATTGACGGGAGCCGTTAGTGTGCCGATTTATCAAACCTCGACCTATCGGCAAAAAAAATTAGGACAGCCAGGAGATTTTGAGTATTCTCGTTCAGGTAATCCCACTCGCTTGGCGTTAGAAGAATTGATTGCTGAGCTTGAAGGCGGTGTGCAAGGCTTCGCTTTTGCTTCGGGACTGGCAGCCATTCATGCGACCTTATCCTTATTTCAACCAGGCGATCATTTGATTTTAGGCGACGATGTTTATGGTGGGACTTTCCGTTTACTGGAAAAGGTTTTTGCGCCATTAGGGTTAAGCTACACAATGGTGGATGCGCAGGATTCAGCACAGCTTGAAGCGGCGTTAACGGAGAATACCAAGGCTCTTTATTTAGAATCACCTAGCAATCCTTTATTAAAAATTATCGATCTAGAAAAAAGTGCCGCTTGGGCCAAAAGCCATGAGCTATTGACGATCGTCGACAATACTTTCGCAACGCCTTATTTACAGCAGCCGTTAGCGCTAGGTGCGGATATTGTTTTGCATAGCGGGACCAAATATTTAGGTGGACACAGTGACTTAGTCGCAGGACTGGCGACCACGAATGATGAAGCCTTAGCAGAAAAAATTGGTTTTTATCAAAATTCTATCGGTGGTGTTTTAGGTCCGCAAGACAGTTGGCTATTGCAGCGAGGAATCAAAACGTTAGCCGTACGAATGGAAGCCCATCAAAAGAATGCGACAGCGGTGGCGGAATTTTTGACCAAGCATCCAGCCGTCGCAACCGTCTATTATCCCGGTTTAGCAGATCATCCAGGGCACGCGATTGCTGCCAAGCAAATGAAGGGCTTCGGGGGAATGGTCGCCTTTGAATTGGTAGATGAAAGTAAAGTAGCGAATTTTGTTGAATCCTTGCAGATCATCACGTTAGCGGAAAGTTTAGGTGGCGTTGAAAGTTTGATTGAAGTACCAGCCGTTATGACTCATGCGTCGATTCCTAAGGAGCAACGAACAGCTGCGGGTATCAAAGACGGCTTGATTCGCTTGTCAGTGGGAATCGAAGAATTAACGGACTTACAAAATGATTTGGACCATGCATTGGAGGAAAAATAAAATGAAAAAATCAATTATTGCCGTTGCTAGCTTGTTAGTCGTGGGCGTCCTATTTCTAGCCGGTTGCCAGTCAAAAGACAGCGGAGCCGCCAGCTCAAGCGCTGAAAAGGTCTTACGGGTCGGGACAGAAGGAACCTATTCACCATTTTCTTTTCGTGATGAGAATGACAAATTAACCGGCTATGATGTTGACGTGGCCAAAGCGGTCGCGAAAAAAATAGATTATAAAGTAAAATTTGTTGAAGCGCCATGGGATTCGATGTTAGCCGCCTTTGACGCGAAAAAGACGGATGTGGTATTTAACCAAGTAGCGATCACCCCTGAACGTAAGGAGAAATATTTGTTCAGTACCCCCTATTCAGTCTCGCATCCTGCGTTGATCGTTAATAAGGACAACGACAGTATCAAGGATTTCTCAGATTTGAAGGGCAAGACTGCGGCACAGTCATTGACTAGTAACTATGCGGAAATGGCGGAAGGCTTAGGAGCGGAGATTTCTAGCGTCGACGGCTTCAGTAAAGCGGTGGAATTAGTCAGCGACAAGCGCGCGGATGCTACCTTGAACGATGACGTGACGTATTACGATTATTTGAATCAAAAGCCTGATGCTCCAATCAAAATCGTCAAGGCTTCTAATGAAGCGACCGAAGTTGCAGCGATGTTTCATAAAGGCGATGAAAAATTAGCCGAAAAAGTGGATAAAGCTATCAAAGAATTAGAAGCAGACGGCACCTTGACAAAGCTGTCAGAAAAGTACTTTAAGAAAGATATTTCTAAATAGAGATTGAAGGAGTAATTAATATGGAACGAATGCTAGATATTATTCAAAGCTCAGCGCTGCCGTTGTTTTGGGCATTGCTAAAAATGACGATTCCTTTGACCTTGATCTCTTTTGCTTTAGGGATGGTCTTAGCGTTGATCACCGCTTTAGCTCGGATTTCAAAAAATCGCCTACTCAACGGATTTTTCTTTTTATATGTGTGGATCTTTCGCGGAACGCCGTTACTAGTTCAACTGTTTATCGTTTTCTTTGGACTGCCGTCAGTCGGTATCCAAATGGATGCGTGGGCAGCCGCGATTTTGACCTTTTCATTAAATACCGGCGCTTATGCTTCTGAAAATATTCGTTCCGCTTTATTAGCTATCCCTCAAGGGCAATACGAATCGGCGGCATCATTAGGGATGAGTCGTTGGCAGATTTTGTATCGGATCATCGCACCACAAGCTTTTAAAATCGCCTTGCCACCGTTGTCGAATAACTTTGTTAGTCTCGTTAAGGACACCTCGTTAGCTGCTAGTATCACGATTGTGGAGATTTTCATGACGGCTCAGCGAATCGCCGCACGGACCTATGAGCCATTGCTGCTTTACAGCATGGTGGCAGTCTATTATTTAGTTTTTTGTACCTTCTTGAATTATTTGCAGTCCGTGCTTGAAAAACGGATGGTCTATTAGGAGGAAGTTCAATGTTAACAATTGAAAAATTAAACAAAAGCTTTGATGGCAATCAAGTCTTAAAAGAGATTAATTTGATTTTCCAACCGGGGGAGACAACGGTTATTCTAGGACCATCTGGGTCAGGTAAAAGCACCTTGTTGCGGTCGATCGATTTATTAGAGACACCAGACAGTGGCACGATTGAAATCGATCAGGACAAACTGACCTTTCCGCAAAACCTTGCGTTTCGCCAATTAAAGGACTACCGCGGTCATTTTAGTATCGTTTTTCAGGCGTACAACCTTTTTCCCCACTTGACGGTGATTCAAAACGTCATGGAAGGTCCAATACAGGTGAAGAAAATAGCGAAAGCACAAGCACGGGAGCAAGCAGAGAAGTTGTTGGCTAAGGTTGGATTGTTAGATAAAGCCGCAGAATATCCAAAACAATTATCCGGCGGGCAGATGCAGCGGGTGGCGATCGCAAGAGCATTAGCGATGGAACCGCAGTTCATGTTGTATGATGAGCCAACGAGTGCTTTAGACCCAGAGCTAGCTCAAGAAGTACTGCAGGTGATCAAAGATTTGGCGGAATCCGGTAATGGACAAATCGTAGTGACCCATCACTTAGAGTTTGCTCGTAAAGTCGCGGATCGGATTGTTTTTCTAGAAGATGGACAGGTGACCTTTGATGGCAGCAGTCAGTCTTTCTTCGCCAGTGAGAATCCTCGAATCCAACGCTATTTGCAACAATTTTTATAAAAAAAAAGGCAGCGCCGATTAATCCGGCGCTGCCTTTTAGTATGTTGCTTAGTTTTTATTTAATTCTGCTTTTGTTTTTGGTTCTTGAACTTTAACTAAAATCAATTTAGTAATCTCCATCAATAGAACCGCCGTAGCTGCTAAGGCTAACGCTAAACCAATGTCCTTTAAAGCAAAGGCAGCGGGAATTGCAAAGACTTCACGCAATCCTGGTAACAGTGTCAAGCTGAATAGTCCGCCACAAACCACGATCGCCAATAAGACCATCTTATTGCTAAAGAGCCCTGCTTGGATCGAGGTTTGAGTATTCGAACGAGCCGCAAATGTTTGTAGAGTTCGGCTTAAAATCAAGGTAGTGAAAGCCATCGCGACACCAATTTCAGCAGATTGTTGATTGCCTAGCCATTGAGCGACAATCACGGCTAACGCGATCAAGATCCCCCGGTAGGTCACCGAAATCAACGTTTTACCAGTGAAGATACCACTATCGGGATCACGAGGCTGACGCTGCATGATCGTTGGCTCGGCTTTTTCCATTCCTAATGCGATGGCTGGCAGCGAGTCGTTGACTAAGTTGATAAAGAGTAATTGTAAAGCCGTGAAGGGGTTCGCCCAACCAATCGCTAAGGCGAAGATGATAGCAATGATGGCCCCTAAGTTACCAGCAAACAGATAGGCAACCGCCTTTTTGATATTGTCAAAAACATTTCGTCCGACTTCGACAGCTTTGATGATCGAAGCAAAGTTATCATCGGTTAAAACCATCGCTGCCGCATCTTTGGCAACATCGGTTCCGGTTCCCATCGCAATCCCAATATCCGCCTGTTTCAAAGCTGGCGCATCATTGACACCATCTCCCGTCATGGCAGAAATCTTTCCTTTGTCTTGCCACGCGCGAACGATTCGGATTTTATTCTCTGGCGAAACGCGAGCATAAACCGTAATTTGTTCTAATTGCTCAGTCAGTTCAGTTTCGCTTAATTGATCCAATTCAGCACCTGTCAATGCCATGTCGCCCTTTTCAAAAATACCGATTTCTTGAGCGATCGCCACAGCAGTCGTCTTGTGGTCACCGGTGATCATAACCGTTTGGATACCGGCTGATTTGGCATCAGCAACCGCTTGGAAAACCTCTTCCCGCGGCGGATCGATCATAGCCAATAGGCCGACTAAAACTAGCTCATTTTCATCTTCTAACGTTAACTCATTCGCAGTTACTTCCTTATAAGCAAACGCTAATACTCGCAGTGCTCGTTTAGAAAAATCTTCATTTTGCTTTTGGAAACGAGTCTTCAGTTCTGGAGTGAATTCAACAACCGCACCATCTAATAAAACTTTCGAGCTACGTTCAAAGACGATATCTGGACCGCCTTTAGTAACCATGGTTCGTTTTTGATCAATGGTATGGAGCGTCGACATCAATTTGCGATCAGAATCAAAAGGCAGTTCCGCTTCCCGCGGCGATCTTTTGCGCAATTCACGATAAGATTGATTTTGCTTTTCGCTATAGTCGATCAAAGCAATCTCGGTAGGGTCGCCTAATTTTGTTCCATCTTCACTGATTGTGGCGTCATTAGCCAAAACGCTGATCTCAATCAAACGTTGTTCATCAGCTTCCCAGTTTTTCGGATCTTTTGAAAATTCGCCGCTTTGACCATCCGCTAAGAAATGATCGACTACGGTCATTTTATTTTGAGTCAATGTACCGGTCTTGTCGGTACAGATAATACTGGTGGAGCCCAGTGTTTCAACGGCTGGTAGCTTACGAATGATCGCATGTTGCTTTGCCATTTTTTTGGTACCTAATGAAAGGACGATGGTCACGATTGATTGCAATGCTTCAGGAATCGCTGCAACTGCCACCGCTACGGCAAACATAAAGGCATTAACGATGTCTTGGGTCATATCCGCCGAACCTTCTAAAAAGACCCGCAGTAGTTGAACGCCTAAAATCACAATCGATAAAATCAAGATCGCGATACTTAATTTCTTACTGAACCGATCCAAGCCGCGTTGCAGTGGTGTTTTTTGTTCAGTGGTTGATTCCAATAAGCCGGCGACTTGACCGATCTCAGTTTCAGCCCCAGTCGCAGTCACTAAAAATCTTCCACGACCATATGTGACGATCGTTCCACTGAAAACCATGTTAAGTCGATCACCAACAGGAACGTCAGAAGTCAAGATTGTGATCTCTTTTTCTGCCGGTGTTGATTCACCAGTCAGCATGCCTTCGTCAACTTTCAGCGAACCTTCTTCAAGTAAGCGACCGTCCGCCGGGACATAATCGCCAGCCTCTAAAATGACGATGTCACCAGTTACGATTTCTTTAGCTGGGATACTTTGCTCTTGCCCGCCGCGTAAAACACTGGCGTCTGGGGCAGAAAGCTTTTTCAAAGCGTCTAATGAACCCTCCGCTTTTTTTGTTTGAATCACACTAACGACTGAGTTCAGTAACAAGACGGCGAAAATCACGATGGATTCAACGTGAGCCCCCATCACCATTTGGACAACCGCAACGATCAACAGGACGACGACCATTGCGTCTTTGAAGGTTTCCAAAAATAAACTCAGTGTTGTTTTTTTCTTTGCTTCTTTTAATTGATTTGGGCCATTTTCTTGCAGGCGTTGTTGCGCTTCGGCTTGGCTTAAGCCTTCTGGTGCAGCCTTGAGGTCCTTTATTAATTCCTCTATTTCTTGTTGGTAAACTTGTTTTGTCAATTTATATCCTCCAATTTTTTTGATTTAACCTCGTACGCCTACGATTCTACTAATCTTGCTAATACAAGAAGTAGAACTCGCAGCTAACTCATGGCTTAGGAACTCATTTTTTCAAATGACGAAAAATGAGTTTATTTTCGTACGTCTATCATTCAACTAAACATAACGTTTAATATTTTAGTTTAATAAAGCAAAACTTGATTCGTAATTTATTAAACTGCGAAAAGTTGAACTGACAAAAAGAGACCTAAGGCAAGTGTTTAAACTTGTCTTAGGTCTCACCATTTCATACGATACCAGAAAACCATTGCTGGTTGACTTACTGTTGATATCACAACAACATTGTTGCCGGTTACTCCCCTAAGGAGTTATTAATATGTTTAAATCCTAACGGAAATAACTTTTGATTGCAAGAAAAATGTTTACTAAAAAGAATATTATTATTAAATAAGTTAGTAAAAGCTTGATAATCATCACTTTAGCAAATCATTTAATTTTTATTAAGCAATTATTTTCCGGCGATAATTGTTTTGATGGTACTTTCGTCTAACCCTTTCAATACTTGGATCAGCATTTCTCGTGCGGCATCAAAGTCGGCGATGCTGAACATCGTTTGATGGGTATGGATATAACGTCCGCACACACCGATTACCGTACTTGGAACGCCTTCGTTTGCAGTATGAGCGGCGCCAGCGTCTGTACCGCCTTTTGAAACAAAGTATTGATAAGGAATATTATGGGTTTCCGCCGTGTCTAATAAATATTCCCGCAGACGTGGTAAAAGAATCATACCGGGATCTTGGATTCGTAAGAGGGTGCCTTCGCCTAAATGTCCAAAGGTGCCATTAGTAGTCACTAGATCATCAGCGGCGGAGCAATCTACCGCAAAGAATAAATCAGGCTGGAATTTTGTTACGGCAGGTTTGGCGCCTCGCAGACCGACTTCTTCTTGCACGTTGGCACCAGCGATTAGCGTATAATCTAATGTTTCTTTTTGCAGGGCTTCTAAGGCTTCCAAGACAACGGTGCAGCCGTAGCGATTGTCCCAGGCTTTACTGATAATATTTTTGCCATTGGCGGTTTTTACAGTCTCTGTTTGTGGAACAATCGTATCACCGGGTAAAACGCCAAAGGCTAATGCTTCTTCTTTTGATTCAAAGCCAGCATCGAATAAAATATCTTCCACTTTAACTTGACCTTGTCCACTAGTTCCGCGTAATAGATGAGGCGGTACGGAAGAGGAGATACAAGGATAATTGCCTTTGCCGGTTTTTAAAGTAAAGCGTTGCGCTGAAACAACGTAAGGATTCCAACCACCTAAAGGTACGACTTTGAATAAGCCTCGCGGAGTAATTTCTGTCAGCATAAAGCCGACTTCATCCATATGGGCTGCGACCATCACACGTGGTTTGTCCTCCGATGCATTTTTCAAGCCAAAAATCCCACCAAGCCCGTCTTGTTGGACTTCGTCAACTAATGGAGTCATCGCGCTTCGCATATAAGTCCGAATATCTTCCTCAAAGCCGCTGGTTCCTTGCAGCTGGGTTAATTCTTTGATTCGTTGAAATGTTTTTTCTTCCATCATTCTTCCCCCATATTGTTATAAGACGCTCTCATTATAAGCCTTTGGGACTTGAAAATAAATCAATTCAAAAGTAAGCCGGCTTTCATTATTTTTTTGCGGTGTGTCACCAAAAGTCTTTTCGATCATCATAGCCAGCTCTGCCGCAGGAAAATCATCTTCGAAATAGGCTTGGAAAAATTCACGATTCACTTCTTCGCTTTTTTTGTAGGAAAATTGTTTAATTTTGTAGGGAATCTTTTCAGCCTGCAAAAATGTTTTATATTGCTGATTCAATAACAAATCAGGATTTGTTGCTTCGTAAGGTGAGAAGAGTGTGTCTTCCTCTTGGATCGTACGAAAAAGCAGGCACCAATTCCGACTGATACGCTGCAAAGCAGTCAAGTCACGACTTGTTTTCAAAGCGGGATTCATCGCCGAAAAGACGACGTCAAATCGGGTATTGCTTTGAGTTAAAAAAGCTTCTTGCGACTGTTTGATTAACAAAACATTTTCTGCCGCCTTATTTTTCGCATAGTGCAACATCTGCTCCGAAATATCGACCAGGGTATAATTTTCAACCTGCTGTTGAAAACTAGATAAATAACGGCCAGTACCGCCAGCTAAGTCTAAAAAAGTCTGACAGGGAAAGATTTTTTCGCTGATCAAAAAAGCTGTTAGATCTTCTGCTATGGGAAAACTAGATTCTTGTTGAATTTGTTCATAATCTTCCGCAAAATCATCCCAAAACTCCCTTAACTCATCAAGGTGTTCGTTCATCAAAAAAATCCTTTCGTCTAATCCTTTGCTCTTAAGTATACACAAAGAAAAAAGAAATCGTTACTCCAACGAAATCGCCAAAAAGATTCAGAAAAATGAATGAAAGTCAAAAAATAAGCTTTACTTAATGGATAACGTGTGTAATAATTCGTAGATAATTGAGAACGGTTATCAATTAGATAGGAAAGAGGAGGAGCTTATGGAAAAGACGAGTGTTAGCTATTTGTTTCGTTTGGCGGGAAAATCGAGTTTGTTGTTAGCAGCTTCCGCTTTTTTTAGTATTATTTCCGGCATTATGGATTTTGTTCCTTTAGTGATGCTGTATCGCGTCTTATTATTTTTATTCGGTGAACAGCCTAATATGGATCTGGCGATGCGTTATGCGACCTATGCGGGAATTGCGATCGTTATAAAATTCGTCATGATGTTATTAAGCGGAAGTTTGTCACACATTGGTGCTTTTAATACGTTGTATGAGATTCGCAGTCGTTTAAGTGCTCATATCGCAACGTTGCATTTAGGTTTTTTTACAAAGACAACTTCGGGGAAATTGAAAAAGACGATCATCGAGGACACCGAACGAATTGAAACAATGCTGGCCCACCAAGTCCCAGATTTAGCCAAAGCAATTACGGTTCCGTTATTAATGTTTGGTTATCTTTGTACGCTGAGTGTTCCATTAGCCTTGTGTTTATTGCTACCGATTGTGATCGGTGCAGCTATTTTAATGATCGGTATGCGCAGCAGTAGCCAATACATGAGCTGGTATCATAAATTAGTCGGACAACTGAATTCTTCTATCATGCAATTTATCAATGGGATGAATGTCATGAAGTCATTTAATGTTACAGCAAAAGGCTTCAAACAATATTCTTCGACTGTCGAGGAATACCACGAAATGTGGACGGAATGTACCAAGGCACAGGCTTGGCCTTACGGGATGTTTATGATTTTGATCGAGTCGGGCTTGTTATTTAGTTTTCCGGCAGGTGGTTGGTTGTATTTACGAGGTGCAGTGGATTTGCCGACGTTTTTATTTTTCTTAGTAATGAGCATCGTGTTCCTTTCTTCTTTGAAAAGCTTAAGCGGATTTGCGATGGCGATTTCTCAAATTTTAACAGGAACAGAGAAAATCAAAAGTATTATGGATCTGCCGCAGCAAACCTTCGGATCTACGGTGGATAAGCTGGCTGACGTGGCGATTCGTTTTGATCACGTGCATTTTTCTTATGAAGAGGATGAAGTGCTGCATGATGTTTCGCTAGAGGTGCCAGCCAACAGTTTGACTGCCTTTGTCGGAGTCTCTGGCTCAGGAAAATCTACCACAGCTCAGCTAGTGCCACGTTTTTGGGATATTCAACAAGGAAAAATTTTGTTGAATAATCAACCGGTTGAAAATTTTAGCGAAGCTGCTTTGATGCAAGCCATGAGTTTTGTTTTTCAAGATGCCTTTATGCTAAGCGATACGATCCGTATGAATATCGCGGTAGGCAAGGACCAAGCGACAGAAGCCGAAATTCACGCGGCAGCTAAGGCCGCTCAAATTCACGAATTTATCATGAGTCTGCCAGCGGGCTACGACACGGTGATGGGTGAATCCGGTGTCAAAATGTCTGGCGGCGAAAAACAACGAATTTGTATTGCTCGTGCGATCTTGAAAGATGCGCCGATGGTGATTTTTGATGAGGCGACGAGCTTTACGGATATTGAAAATGAACGCAAGATTCAATTGGCACTAAATGAATTGCTGCAAAATAAAACGACGATCATGATCGCACATCGTTTGAATACGATCAAACATGCGGATCAGATTTGTGTCTTTGATCAAGGGCGGATCGTTGAGCGGGGAACCCATGAGGAGCTGGTGCGGAGAAACGGTACTTACAGCAAATTATGGAAAATCTATGCAGAAGAGTAAGGAACGTTTTGTGGGAAATGAAGAAGGAGGAAGCTTATGACGAGTGTGATTCGAAATATCCAAGCAGTGGTTGGGACGAAGATCAAACTGCTTTATTTACCGATTTTACTAGCAATTTTAGATGCGTTTTTAAATATGATTTTTTATTCCGTCATGATTATGAGTATCGTTACCTTGATCCGAAATGAATTTACGGAGCGCTTCTTTTTTATCGGACTGGCAATTTTAGCCGTGGTTTTTGTGATTCGTTCTTTGTTAGCCCGTTACAGTTTCCGTTCGTTGCAGCTGAATGGCTCAGTGATCGCGACGGACCTGCGTCTTCGGTTAGCGGAACATGTTCGCGGACTGAATTCTGGTTACTTTAATCAAAATAGTGTCGGGAAATTAACGAGCTATTTTTCAACGGATATTGCGGATTTTGAACAGGTGTTGACGCACCACTTAACCGATTTCGTTAAGGCCTTGTTTAGTGTTGCGGTGTGTATGTTGGCGGCGTTAGTGATTGATTTTCGGTTTGCCGGCGTGATGGTGGTAATGATTTTAGTGGCGTTACCTTTAATGATCAAAGGCGGCTCTGTTGGCCACAAGATCGCACCAGAGCATCGAGTGAAAATGAACGCAGTCATCTCACGTGTGGTGGAATACATCAACGGCATCAAAACCTTTCGACTTTATCAATTGACGGGGACAAAATTTGAGCGTTTGGATCGCTCGTTCCATGAATTCAAAAAGTCATCGATCCGGGTAGAGCTTTCTATGATGCCCTATGTGATGGTCTTTTCAACGATTGTCTCCTTAATGATCCCGGTAGCGTTGATTTGGGGCACGAACCTGCTGATGCAAGGAAATTCTTCACCGGAGCAATATATCGCGGTGTTGATGCTAAGTGTCTCTACGTCGAGCCAGCTGATGACGATTGGGATGCTTTATCCTGAATTGAAATATTTATCCAAATCAGCAGACAATCTGCGCCAAATTTTTGCCACGCAGCCGCTGCCTTACAGTCAAGAACGTTTTAACGGCGGAGATCATGAAATTGCTTTTGAAGATGTTTCCTTTAGCTACGAAAACGATGTGCCGGTCTTGAAGAATCTTTCATTTACCGTGGCAGATGGAAAAACAACAGCGTTAGTTGGCCCCTCTGGTTCAGGAAAATCAACGGTGATCAGCTTGATCTCTCGTTTCTGGGATGTGACTCAAGGGCAGATCAAAATGGGTGGTAAAATGATCCGCGAGATTCGTCCAGATGGATTGACGGAAGAGATTACTTGTGTGTTCCAAGATGTGTATTTATTTAACGATACGATCTTAAATAATATTCGTTTAGCCAAGCCCAACGCATCGATGGAAGAAGTCGTCAAGGCTAGTCGCTTAGCCAACTGCCATGAGTTCATTATGCAAATGGAAAATGGCTACGACACCGTAGTGGGAGAAGGGGGCTCAACCCTTTCTGGCGGTGAGAAACAGCGGGTTTCGATTGCTCGCGCTTTATTAAAGGATGCACCGGTCGTTTTACTGGATGAATCGACTTCAAGCTTAGACGCGGACAATGAAAAAGAAATCAATCAAGCGTTGGATAAGTTGATGGAACATAAAACGGTCGTGGTAATCGCCCATCGTTTGAACACGATCATCAACGCGGATCAAATCATTGTTTTAGCTGATGGCGAGATCCGTGAAAAAGGTACTCATCAAGAATTGTGCCAGCAAAAGGGTTGGTACGCACAAATGATTGAAGAACAGCGTGTAGCGAAAACGTGGGTAATTGGCGATTCACCTCTAGCCCTTGAAAAAGCAAAATAAAAAGAGCAAACAGGTGCCCTTCACGAGAGGTCTAACGGACTTTCGTGAAGGGCACCTGTTTGCTCATTTTCAATTTAATTGCTGCTGCTCTTTTTTGGCGATCATCGGTAGAATCGTTCCTAGTAAAATCAAGATGATCGGTGTGGCGATATTCGAGATCAATTGGAAGAGCCATGAACTTGGATCGGCTGCGTAATTGATCTTAGGCAGCATGCCTAAAATACAAGCCAAGATAGTGAAGGCGAAACACCAGAAACCGACAGCGAACCCCAGCTTCGGATTTTTAATAAATTTGTATTCTGAATGAAATTTTTTGATTTGGAGATTCAGCATCATATAAGCAAAGAAGACCCAGATATAACGCATCGGCATGACGATCGAGTTTAGATTGGTCAGCCACTGCACGAGGATACTCATGCTTTTGATGCCGGCGATCGGTAAAATAATAATAATGCTGACTAAAATTCCTGTTAGTAAATAGCCGTTAACTAGTGTTCCCTTTCTGTTTCTTTTTCGCAGCCATTGCGGAACAAATTCTGGATCCGCGTCGGATAACAATATTTTTAACGGTGCATCGATGGAAAAGGCCAGAGCGGAGGATTGCACCACGGTTTGAGCTAAACCATAAACGATCATTAAGAAATTGCCCACGCCTAGATGATTGCCTAAAATTTGAAAGGCACTATAAGCTCCGTTTGCCATTAGATCCTCGGGAATATTGTTGCTGTTAAAGAGCATTCCCATTGCGACTGAGCCTAGCACAGCGCTGATGCCGATCATCGTAGCCATAAAGATCATGGCTTTAGGAAAATTTTTAGTTGGATGATCAATGGCGTTTACATAAGGTGAGATTTTTTCGGCACCGCCCACTGCGAAGACGAGCATCGAGATGGTAGCGAAATAACCAAGATCAAATTTGGGAATGTAGGTCTTTAGATTTCCCATGTCGGGTGTGGCCATTTTGAATGAAGGGTCCATCGTAGGAACAGCGACGGCTAAAATAATAAATAGGATCGACATGATCAACATACCGGAGCCAGCAACACTTCCAATGACTTTCAGAGTAGTTAACCCTTTGGTAGACAAAAAGAGAAAAAGCAAGAAGATAACTAGTGAGATAAGTGCGACGATTTGAACGCTCATGTTCGTAGCGACAGCGCCGTTGCCTCTGAAAACCCAGCCAAGAGCGATCAAAACAGATTGTGGTTTTTGCGCGAGATAGGTAATATGAACGACCCAATACGTCCAAGCTGCATAATAGGCGACTTTGCGTTTGCCAGTAGTTTCCTTGACCCACGAACTGACTCCGCCAGAGCTGTTTTTAAAAGTAGAACCTAGCTGACCGACGATCAAGGCATAAGGAATAAAATACAACAACATGATCAATATCCAAGAGACCACGACAGAGATTCCTTGCTGGGCGTAGTTGTTAACGACATTCCCAAAACCCCAAACCATACTAAAAGCGATCATTGAAACGGTGAACCAGCGGATCTTTTTGTCGGACATTTGTTACTCCCCCTTTTAAAGTTGAAGTCTCTCTTGCGAAAGCGGTTACATTTCCTGCTAATAAGTATAAATTAATTTAATAGCAAAAAAGCAACGTGATAGATTTCTCATAAATATTTTCTGACGTTTTCATTTAAATCACTTTTCAATGCAGAATTGTTTTAAAATAGTTATGAGGTGAGAAAAGTGGAAATTAAAAAAAGTGTGAAAGAGGAGTTAGTTCCTTTTCTAGATGACGTTTTTAAGCAGCAGCATGACGCAGAATTTTCTGATGGCTTAGCAGAATCAACAGAGCAGCCATTAGTTTTGGCTGCTTGGGTGGAGGATCAATTAGCTGGTGGGATCGTTGGCAGGTATCAATATGACACGCTGTACATTTCTTTATTAGGCGTGGATGCCCGCTTTCAAAAGCTGGGAATTGGATCGGAGTTGATGCGGGCCATCGAAAAGCAAGCAGTCGAAAAAGGATTGAAGACGATTACTTTGACTACCAAGGCGTATCAAGCGTTGGACTTTTATTTGAAGCAGGGCTATGAGGTCTTTGGTGAGATAGCAGATGTGCCGATGGTAGGAACGACAAAGTATTATTTAGCAAAAAGAATCAGCAAGTGAGTCAGAATCAACTCCCTTGCTGATTAAAAGTAAAAGTATTGGACTACCATGATGATGATTAAGACGAGAATCCCCGGCAAATAATTTGAGACGCGGATTTTCGTCAGCTTCATGACGTTCAATCCGATCGCTAAAATCATTAAACCGCCGATCGCACTGATCTCATTCATCAGGCTGTCTAATAATTCTGGGGGCAAATAACGAACGATGAAACTGGCGAAGATGGTGATCGCGCCTTGATAAATCAAAACTGGAAAAGCTGAAAAAAGTACGCCGATCCCTAATGAAGCTGTCAGCATGATAGACATGAAGCCATCCATCACCGCTTTAGTAAATAAAGTCTGATGATTGCCGCTCACGCCGCTTTCGATCGCCCCAATGATCCCCATCGAACCGATTACGTAGATCAACGTCGCGGTTACAAATCCTTCCGCAAAATTATTATTGCCACGGGCAAAGCGATTTTCCAAAAATAATCCTAAGCGTGTCATGGAGTCCTCGATCTTTAAAAACTCGCCAATCATCCCGCCTAAACAAATACTGATGATGATAATAATAAAGGAGCTGGCTTGCAGCGACATTTGAATCGCCAAAGCAATGACTCCTAAAGAAATCCCTTTTGTCACGGTATCTTTTGTTTGCTCCGTGATATTTCGCAAAACAATCCCTGAAAAACTTCCGGCGATGATCGCCAAACAGTTCACCGCTGACCCTAACAGCAACATAAGCTCACCCACTTCTATGAATTTGATTAAAAATAAATGAAATGTTATTTAGAATTCATCTTACCACGAGTTGAATTTTTTTTGAATAGTATTAAAAAAAGACTGTCCCCAACCTTCCTAATAGCGGCAGGCAGACAGTCTAAAAAATTAATTCATTTCTTTTTCACGTTCCCGTTTGGCTAACGTTGGCATCACAAAACCTAAGCCGATCAACACAACGATTCCGACAATGTTAATAATCAATTCATGCCAGAACAAGCTGGAGCCATAAGCGGCGTCTTGTGGTAAAATCCCGAACAAGGTTGCGATAACCGTTACTGCGAGACACCAGCCGCCGACAAAGACCGCCATCCGATCATTTTTGATAAAGACATACTCGGATTGAAATTTCCGACTGTCTAAGCGAATCCGAATGAAGGCGTAAAAAATCCAGCAAGTCACACCTGGTGAAATAATGCCGTTAAGATTCAATAACCAGTTAAAGATATCATTCATCTCTGGCAAGAAAACACCTAATAATAAAATGAAGGCACTTAAAGCGGTAGTTAAAATGTAGCCGTTGATCGGTAAACCTTCCGCGTTTAGTTTGGTTAATTTCTTCGGCATAAATTGTTTCCCGGTATCAGAGATCAGCATCCGGGTCATGGCATCTAATAAGACCGCCAACAGCGCGCACATATAAATGATTTGGGTCACGGCGAAAACATACATCAAACTATTCCCAAGATGGAAAAATTCACCGAGTCGTTGGAAAGCATAATACGACCCGTTCATTTTCAAATTATTTGGTAGGTGATGGGCATTGAAAAAGACGCCTAGTGAGAATGAACCAAAGACCGTCAAGAAGATTGTCATCACGGTCAGCATGATCATTGCTTTAGGAAAATCTTTTTGCGGCTTACGCATCCGAGTGACAAAGGGCGCGACGAGTTCCGCACCATTGATGGCATAGATTAACAAGCCAATCGTGGTTAAATAATGCAGATTGAATTTGGGTACGATGGCACCTAGATTCATTGGCTGTGTTTCGATATGACCGTTTGGCATAAACAAGGAAGCGAAGGTCATAAAGACAAACAGCAAGGCCATGATGAACATCGCGCCGCCACCTAAAGTACTCAAGACTTCCAATGATTTTTTAAAATGCCGTTGCAAGAAAATAAAGGCTAAGAAAACACAGAAGGTTAATAAGGCAAACATTGAGTTAGACATTTTATCTTCCATTGAATCATTGCCGTTGACTAGCCAGCCGAAGCCGACGACAACCGCGTTAGCTGTATCGACGACATAAGGGATCGATGCCGCCCAATAGGTCCAAGCGGTAAAATAACCTAGTCGATCGCCGCTGGTTCCTCGTACCCACGAGGTCAAGCCGCCGCCTTCATGATTGAACACCGAACCTAGTTGACCAACCATCAAAGAATAAGGAATCACATATAATAGCAGTAAAATTATCCAAGAAGTAATAACACCTAAGCCTTGGTTGGCAAAGTTATAAATAATATCATCAAAACCAATGACAGTAACAAACGACATCATGGCTAAGACTGGCCATGAGATAAAACTTTTCTTTTCCTCGATCATGTAAATTGCTCCTTCAGTAAAATAATAGAAATCAGATTAGTTTAACGAGCAGATGACGGAGGCTTGTTTCGATAAGCCACGAAGATCCCCTTCCTTTTTTACAAATACGATCTATCATCCCATAAAAAAATAAATAGTGCCAATAAAAATGAATACTTTGCTAAATTTCAAAAATTTTTGCCAAAGCTCAACAGGAATCAACAGTCTTTTGGTTAGTTTACCACAGCTTTTCTTCACTTTAGCAAGTCAGCTAGTCAGAGGCTCTTTCTGTTCATTCTAATTTTTTTTGGCTATACTAATAGTGAAGTCTTAGAAAACGAGGAGGAATTTTTTATGAATCATCTTTTTGCAGAAGGCGACACACCAAAACCAGAAGAACAAAATCCAATGCTCTTAAAATTATTGAAGCAACGGACAATTTTGATTTATGGTGAGATTACACAAGAGTTAGCCAAAACGGTGACTGAACAACTGCTTTATTTATCATCTGCTAGTGAAGAACCAATTACAATGTTTATTAATAGCCAAGGTGGCCATGTGGAGTCAGGCGATACGATCCACGATGTCATTAAATTTATCAAACCAAAAGTAAAAGTGATCGGAACCGGCTGGGTAGCAAGTGCTGGGATCACGATTTATTTGGCGGCGGATAAAAAAGACCGTTACAGCTTGCCGAATACCCGCTACATGATTCATCAACCGGCTGGCGGCGTGCAAGGGCAATCAACCGAAATTCAAATCGAAGCCAAAGAAATTCTACGGATGCGCAAACGGGTGAACAAATTAATCGCCAAAGCAACCGGTCAAACTTTGGAAAAAATTGAAAAAGATACCGACCGCAACTTCTGGCTTTCAGCTGAAGAAGCGAAGGACTACGGCATCGTCAACAAGATCGTAGAATCAGAATCTGCAGTTAAATAAGAACAAACAAGCGGTCGTGACAGAAGTGTTCAGCTTCAAGAAGTAAGCAAAAAAATTGAAAATAGTTTCTCATATTTTTGAGATGATCCGGCTTAGTTCCGAAGAAGCTACTACTGGTACGTCGTTTATTTGTAAAAAGAACTTGTGACAAGATTTTTGTCACAAGTTCTTTTTCTTTTCTCTAAAATAATTCGGTTGAAATAAGAAAAATATAATAGACAAGGAAAAGTGAATCTGCTAATGTTAGAGGAAAAATAAAATTTGATGTGAATATTTTAAGGAGGAACGGGATTGGGAGCTAAAATAAAGGAATTGTTAGTATTGCCTTCTTTGAGAGAAGCCGAGGTATTGACGGGGCACAACAATTTAAATCAGACGGTAACGTCGCTGTCTTTTTTAGAGATTGCCGATATGGAATACTGTGAAGAACATTTCGAATTGAATGAATACCATACAGGCGAGTTGGCACTGACTTCCTTTTTTAGCATCAGAGAGGACATTGACAAGCAGTGTGCAACGATTTGTCAATTACAGCGAATGGGCGGTATTGGGATCATTTTATATAATGTTGGAACGGTTTTGCCGCGAGTTGCCCCAAAGTTTTAGAAACGGCTCAAGCGTTGGATTTTATTATTATCCAAATGCCAAAACAGTATCGTTGTATTCGATATAGTGAAGTGATTATTGAGTTGATGGCGGAAATTTTGAAAAAACGACCGGCTGATAATATCGTCAATGAAGTAGTTGAGAAAGCTTCTTTACTGCCGGAGCACTTACGGACGGTGGATATTACACTGAAGCTACTGTCGGATCTTTTACGAACGAATATTGTTTTGATGAATGCTGACAACGAAGTGACCAATCAAATCAAGTGGCCGAGAAATTCTACGACTGATTTAGAACGTCTATTACGGCGAGTCGCGGTAGAGGACGGCCAACAAGTGCTTAAAAATGATTTCTCTATTTTTTATAAGGAACTTTATCAAAAAGGAAATGGCTCGCTGTCCCTCTATTTACTAAAGGAACATGAATTATTAACAGAAGCTGAATGTGAACAAACGGTGGAACTGCTGCGAGTTGCTTTGAATTTATGGGGCAAGAAGCACGGTGAAGTCAATGAAGCGGCGCTAGTTCACGCGATTTTAAATGATGAAAGCGAAAAGATGTATCGCTTGGCAAATCAATTGAAGATCGATGTAAAGGGAATCGAGTTAATGTGGCTCCTACAATTAAACGATCTTAAAGAAGAAAAGAAATTAAAAGAAGACATTCTCAGCTATGCTTCAAAGTTTTATAAAACCTGTGTCACCCAATTATTGGATGACCAGTTGATCGTGCTCCTAGGAAATTATCGCCACAATGACTCTGAGCTGGTACTGGGAGAAACGTTCATCCAAAACAGTCCCTACAAAGAGAGTATCGATAGTATCGTTTTGTGTCCTCGTTTACGCAATACCACCGATGTGCGGACGACTTATCAATTAGTCAATGAAGTTGCGCTGCAACTGCCGAAGTTATTTCACGAGAAAAAGAATTTCTCTATTAGTGAGATTCGGCAAGTCGCTTACGCCAATAAATTGATTCAATCTGGTGAAGCGGAAGTCGAAGAGACGCTAGCACTGTTAAGTCCTATTATGGATAGCAAAGAGCAGCTAATGACATTATGCAGCTTTCTATTAGATGCCGGAGCCGATTTTCAAATTTGCAGCGAACAACTGTTTATCCATAAAAATACAGTAAAATATCGGATCAAAAAAATCAGCGAAGCGCTCGGCTACAATGTAATGCGCTTTTCTGAAAGTTACGAATGCTATGTCGCCTGTTTGACCTACCGTTTAATCAGCCTCTAAAACTTCCGAGATCCGGGAGTTTTTTTAGTTTATAAAGAAAGTATAAAATTTTCAAATGAATAAATTGCTTTACAGCAGGTATATCCATGTCCGACTTCTTGAAACCTTGCTTATTAGCTGTCGGTTTTACAATTAAAAAGTTAAGCTATCACTAGAGCAGAGACATAAAAAACGGCTTTAACGACAAGCCGTTTACAATAATGCTAATAATTCATCAATCTCCGTTTGTTTCGTTGCCCAACTGGTAGCGAAACGAATCACCGTATGCTGTTCATCGTATTTTTCCCAGAAGCTGAAGGCGACTTGCCGTTTTAGTTCTTCCATTTGTTTGTTTTCCAAAATAACAAATTGCTGATTCGTTGGCGAATCAAGATAAAAACGATAATTTTTTGCTAATAACCCTTGCTTTAAACGCATTGCCATGTCGATAGCGTGCTGACTGATCTGAAAATACAGCTGATTGGTAAACAGCGTATCGAATTGCAATCCTAATAAACGGCCTTTGGCTAACAGTGCGCCTTGTTGTTTCATGTGGGCGATGAAATAGTCGGGAGTATTCTTTTTGGTAAAGACGATTGCTTCTCCTAACAGCGCGCCGACTTTTGTTCCACCGATGTAAAAAACATCGCAGTATTCGGCGATCTGTGGCAAGCTTAAATCCGATTCAGGGCTGACTAAGCCGTAGCCTAAGCGAGCGCCGTCTAAAAATAAAGGGATTTTGTATTGCTGACAAACTGCCGAAATCATTTTTAATTCTTCCTGTGAATAGAGCGTGCCGTATTCAGTAGGATGAGAGAGATAGACCATCCCAGGAAAAACCATGAACTCGCGATTGTCATCTGCCCAAAATTGTTCAAGGTACTCGCGGATTTGTTCCGCAGAAATTTTCCCGTTGGTTTGCGGCAAGCTTAAAACTTTATGGCCGGAAAATTCGATGGCGCCGGTCTCGTGGGTGGTGATGTGTCCAGTTTCGGGGGCGATAACGCCTTCGTATTTTTTTAATAGTGAAGCAATCACTAAGGCGTTGGTTAAAGTACCACCGGAAATAAAATAAATTTCAGCTTCAGGGCAAAGCGTCGCTTGCCGAATTTTATCAATCGCGGAGGCAGAATATTTATCCCGCCCATAACCGCTTAATTTTTCTTGATTGGTTTCTACCAAACGGGCCAAAATTTTTTCATGAGCCCCTTCTAAATAATCACTCTCAAAGTTCAACATAGGCAAACTCCTTTTTTCTATCAGTATAACGAATTTTTAAAGAAGACACAGTTTTATTTGTATGACTCAGGTCGGTAAAAAAATCAACGAGCAGACAAGCTGCCCGTTGATTTTTATAGTTCTAAAGTTTCTCCAACAGCTAAAACCTTGCCGACATTTTCCGGCAAAAGCTTAACGAAGGCTTCAGGGTCTTGTTTAATGACGGGAAAGGTATTGTAATGGATCGGCACGACTTGTTTGGCTTTCAGTCGTTTTGCGGCGCTAGCAGCCTCATTCGGACCCATCGTAAAATTATCGCCAATCGGCAAGAAAGCCACATCAATATCAAAGGCGTTACCGAAAAGTGCCATGTCACCGAAATTCGAGGTATCACCGGCGTGATAAATTGTTTTTCCTTCAGCTTGGATAATGAAACCTGCGGGCTCGCCCATATAAACCATTTGTCCATCGACTTCATAGCCGGAGCTGTGTTGAGCGTGGACCATTTTTACGCGACCAAAGTGGAAATCATATTTTCCGCCAATGTTCATACCGTGAGTCTTTTCTACACCGTTCTTTTCCGCAAAAGAACAAACTTCGACAATACTGATCACGGTAGCATCATTTCGTTTAGCAATGGGCACCATGTCGCCAATGTGATCACTATGACCATGAGTGACTAAGATCCAATCTGTCGTGACTTCATCTGCTTTCAGGTCGGTTAATGAATTGCCGGTAATAAATGGATCAAATAATAATTTCTGACCATCTTTCATGACGATCGAAAGAATGGAATGACCATGATACGTGATTTTCATTTGAAATTCCTCCTTGTTCGTACGTTTTTTAGAAAGAGGTTGTGACAGATTCGGTCAGCTTTGAAAAATATCGGCTTATTTCCGAAGAAGCTACTTCTGTCACAACTTTATTTATAAAAGAGAACTTCATTTTTTTGAAGTCCGTCCATCTACTGTTCATTATAACGAAGATTTTTTGTAAGCAGTAACAAGAAGCCTTTTGCTTTTTAGCGAAAACGTTTAAACTAGAAGAAAAGTGTTGGAGGAGAAAAAATGAAGATTACGGTTGATCCGAAGTTGAAGCAATTAGGGATCTCGCTGGCTTGCACAGTGATCGAATTCACGAATCAAGACTATCAAGCTGCTATTTGGCAAGAGCTGTTGAATCCTTTAATAGAAAAAATCGAGGTTGAGGATACGCTTGAAATGATTAAGGATGATCCACGAATCGTCGCGACTAAAAAAGCCTATCGTACATTAGGAAAAGATCCGGCCCGATTTCGTCCGTCTTCAGATAGTTTGTGGCGGCGGGTCGTTCAACAAAAGGGTCTTTATCAAATCAATGACCTCGTTGACTTGAATAATTATTTTTCATTGAACTGGAAGCTGCCTTTTGGCTCGTATGATTTAAGCAAAGTGGATGAACCGATTCAGTTAACAGTCGGAAAAGCCGGCGAACGCTACAGCGGCATCGGAAATAAATCGGTTAACATTGAGAATCTTGTGGTGTTAGAAGATTCCGCGGGACCATTTGGCAGTCCAACTTCTGATGCCACTCGGGGAATGATTGGTGAGGAGACGACCCATGCATTGATCGTAGGCTATCAATTTGCAGATGATACGGGAGTGGATCAAGCCACTGTCAAAAAAGTGTTAGAAGCTTATTTGCAGGACTGCCGCGTGGTAGCACAAGCGATCATTTAAAAAAGACGAGTCAGCTGACTCGTCTTTAGACTTTAAATTTAGCAATGCCTATAATTCGTTTGCTGGCCAATTTTTACAGACATCGACCCATTTTTTGTAGCGGGTATACGTTTCTAATTCAGGTATCGTTAGCTCAATCGCACTGTTGGGACTACCGCAGGCGGGAAAGACTCGTTCAAAACGCTGCAACGATTCGTCAAGGTAAACGTCAACGTCAGCTTTGATCGCAAAAGGACAAACGCCGCCGACAGGATGACCGATCGTCTCTTCGACTTGATCGGCTTTTACCATCGTGGCACGTTCATTAAAGGTCGCCTTGTACTTGCCATTATCAATTTTTGCATCACCGGCAATCACGATTAAAATTGTCTTGTCACTCTTTTTCAGGGTGAAGGACATCGTTTTCGCGATTAATTCCGGCGGACAATCCAAGGCTTTGGCAGCCAGCTCGACGGTTGCACTAGAAACGGGAAATTCGTGGATCCGATCAGTCATTTCATATTGTGAGAAAAAGGCTTTTGTGGCTTCTATAGACATTGAGCTCTCCTCCATTCGTTAATTAGAATGATACACGCTTTTCGGAAACAGGTAAATAAGATTTCACAACAAGGAAGGAAGCAATATGAAAGAGGATAAGAAAAAATTATTAGCCAAAGTCGCTTATATGTATTATGAACAAGAGCTGACGCAGGCTCAAATCGCTAAAGAATTATCCATCTATCGCACGACAGTCAGCCGGATGATCAGCCAAGCGAAAAAGCAAGGTATCGTTGAGATCAAGATCAATCATTTTGATTCAGCGTTGTTTGAATTGGAAGAACAGTTGAAGCAAACGTTTAAATTAAAAGCCGTGGAGCTAGTTTCTAATGAGCGGGATGCTAGCGAAGAGGATCAAGAGGAACGATTGGCAGAAGCGGCTGGTGCTTGGCTGCGGCGCCAATTGACGGATGAGTTGGTGGTTGGTCTTTCTTGGGGGGCTAGTGTTGGCAACGCGATTAATAAAATTGAACCGAAACAATTAAGCGAAGTCGTGGTTGTACCTGTGGCGGGGGGACCGAGCCATATTAATTCTCGTTATCACGTTAATACCCTCGTCTATGAGTTAGCGCGGAAAGTAAATGGTCAAAGCTTATTTATCAATGCCTCTGTGATCCAAGAAACGAAAGAATTGGCGGAAGGAATCTTTAACTCAAAATATTTCTATGAATTAAAGGATTGCTGGCGGCGACTAGATATGGCGATCGTTGGAATCGGCGGACCGTTGAGCTATCAAAAAAGTCAGTGGCGTGATTTATTGACGGCAGTGGATTTTGAAGAGTTGAAATTGCGAGAAGCGATTGGTGATTGCTGTTGTCGGTTTTATGACAGTTATGGCAAGGCGTTGGATGGTTCGTTGAATCAGCGGACGATTGGACTGCAATTAGAAGAACTGGCAAAGGTGCCCCAATCAGTCGGAATCGCTCGTGGGCGTTCCAAAGCTCGCTCGATCGTTCCTTTGCTGCAAAAGGGCTATCTCAATACCTTGATCACGGATCAAGAAACAGCCGAAGAAATTTTACGGATTAGTCAGCGAATGTAGTTTTCTTATTTGAAATGCACATCTGTGCGAAAAATCAAAAAGATTCAGAGGTGAAAGGCTTGAACTAACGCTTTTCACTTTTTTTGCTTGGAGAATACAGAAATAATTAGGGCAGGATGCTATGCTTAGCTTATAGAAAATAGTAAAGGGGATTTTTTCAATGGAATTTATGTTAGATACAGCGAACCTCGCTGAAATTAAAAAATTTGCGGATTTTTTACCGATCGCCGGAGTCACTTCAAATCCGTCGATCGTAAAAAAAGAAGAAAAAATTGATTTCTTCCAGCACATGAAAGAAATTCGCGGTATTATTGGCGAACACCGGTCGTTGCATATACAAGTCGTAGCCCAAGATTATGATGGAATCATCAAAGACGCGGAAAAGATTTTAGCCAATATTGATCAAAAAGTCTTTATCAAAATTCCAGTCAACGAACCGGGATTAAAAGCAATCAAAGAATTAAAACGTCGCGGAGTCAATGTGACCGCAACAGCCATCTATACGAAATTCCAAGCCTATCTGGCGATTGCAGCGGGGGCGGATTATATCGCGCCGTATTTCAATCGAATGGAAAATTTGAATATCGATCCGCGAGAAGCGATTTTTGAAATGGCAGAAGAAATCGCCCGGACAAAGAGTGAAACCAAAATTTTGGCAGCCAGCTTTAAAAATGTCGGACAAGTCAACGCGGCTTTAGAAAACGGCAGCCAAGCAGCGACGATGGGGGTTGATATAATTCAACAAGCCCTAGCGATGCCTTCGATTGCTCAAGCAGTTACCGATTTTACCGCCGATTGGGAAGCAAGCTTCGGCGAAGGAACCACCGTCTCCGATTTATAAAACCTAAAAACAGACAGAGAAATCTGTCTGTTTTTTTGCCAGTCCCACTTTTTGCAGTGTGTTTGATCAATGAGCTATACATTTTCTTAGTAAATCATTGTTCGAGAAGTTTAGTGGGATGGTATGCGAAGAAAAATGAGTTCCTTAAATATGAAATAGCTGCCAGTCCTACTTTTCACAGTCAATAGGATTGGCGTATAAAATAAAATATAAAACTAAATCATTGTTCGAAATGTCTAGTGGGATGGTACGTGTATAAAAAAATAAATCTACCTACCTAGCTATTTAGAAACTGAGCATTTTTTCCAACATCTCGCCCAACTGATGTTACCCTTAACTTGAGGTGAGTGGATGGAAGAACTGCAAAACGAATGGGCTCGCTGGAAATATTTTGTGATGGCTCGCTCTCAGGAAGACTATTTGCTGATTCGTCAGCTTTTTTCGGGTAATCGCTGGAGTGAAGAAAAAGCACAGCTTTTTTATCAGCAGATTGAGCATGTCAAAACGCTACCGGTCAACGTTAAAGCGCAAAGAAATGCCTACGAGCATGTCTGGGGGTATTTCAAAAAAATCGCCAGTAAGGAAGAAAGAGCAGAGTTTTTTCGTTGCTTGGATACACTGAGTGAGCGGGAAGATTCCGCGCTGCCTTATTTAAAAAAGTTGGCTGAGAAGTATCAGATTGCCTATTTATTGGATTCTCATCTGTTCGACTAAAGCAAATTGTTACCGATTTTTTTGAAGGACTTTTATAATGATCAAACATGGAGGGATGTAAGAATGGAAACACGAGCAATTGTCATTGAAAATTATGGTCATGCGGACCAATTGAAAGCAAGCAAGGTTGAATTACCAGAGCTAGGTGAACATCAAGTTTTAGTAAAAGTACACGCCACATCAGTCAATCCGATTGATTGGAAATTACGGGAAGGCTACTTGGCACAAATGATGCCGTGGGAATTTCCAATTACGTTAGGTTGGGATGTCGCCGGTGAAATCACGGAGATTGGTTCTGAGGTGAAGGATTGGCAAGTGGGGCAAAAAGTTTTCGCGCGCCCTGAGACAACGCGATTTGGTACGTATGCGGATTACACGATCGTGGACGATCATTTATTAGCAAGAAAGCCTGACAATGTTTCTTTTGAGGAAGCGGCGGCAGTTCCCTTAGCTGGCTTAACAGCCTATCAGGCGTTGTTCACTCATGGTCAATTAAAAGCGGGGGAAAAAGTTTTGATCCACGCGGGAGCTGGCGGTGTTGGGATTTATGCGATCCAACTAGCTAAAAATGCAGGTGCGACAGTTATCACAACCGCTAGTGAGAAAAATCATGCCTTGTTAAAAGAACTTGGTGCTGATCAAGTGATTGATTATCATACGACCGATTTTTCAGAAGTATTGGAAAACGTTGATTTGGTTTTCGATACGATGGGCGGAGATGTTCAAGTAAACAGTTTTAAAATTTTAAATGAACAAGGCCGTTTGATTTCAATCGTAGGTCAACCAGATGAAGAGCTGGCTAAAACGGTGGCGGTAGCGGAAAGTATCTGGCTGCAACCCAATGGTGAACAGTTGCAAGAAATCGCCGACTTAATGGCGGCTGGCAAAGTGAAAAGTGTGATTGGACACACTTATCCATTAACTGCAGCGGGCGTCAAAGAAGCTCACGAATTAAGTGCTACGCATCACGCTAAAGGTAAAATCGTATTGACAAATGAATAAGCAACCGACTGCATCGAATGTTGATGCAGTCTTTTTTTTACAGCGAATTCGACTTTATTGACGATTTTTTTCGCGGACCAGCGAGTTCACTTAAGCTTTTCTGCCGATTTGACAGTCTGAGTATTTCTCGGTATCGTTAAACTTAATGAAAGCGTTTTATCTAAGCCGAAAATAATTTTCTAGGAGGAGTAGCATGAATGAAATCACAAGCAGTATTGCTTTTTTGAAGCAGCAAAAGTGGGTAGATTTGAGTCACAGTATTTATGGCGGGATTCCCTATTTTCAATCTTTTCAACCAATGCAGGAAAAAACACTAGTGACTGTAAAAGCTGCCGGTTTTTTTGCGAAGGAATACCGTTTAGTGACCCAATACGGAACGCACATTGATGCACCAATCCATTTTGTTGAGGATCGAATTTCCGTTGATCAATTGGCAATCAAAGATTTTTTACTGCCGCTGATTGTGATTCATAAAGAAGCAGCTGTGGCGAAAAATCCAGATTATTCTTTGACGGTAGCAGATCTCGAAAATTTCGAAGCTGAACATGGAAAAATTCCAGCGGAAAGTTTTGTGGCATTTGCTAGTGGCTGGTGGAAGCGTTGGGAAGAACCTGAAAAATTTTATAATGTTGATCGTGAAGGGCAAGCCCACACGCCAGGCTGGTCATTAGAAGCGTTGAAATTTTTACATGAAGAACGCCAAGTCACTGCAATCGGTCATGAAACGTTGGATACTGATTCTGCGGTAGATTGCACTAAAAATGGCGGTTTGCTTGGGAAATTATATTGGCTTTCGCAAGATAAATTTCAAGTGGAAGTATTGAGCCGTTTGACCGAACTGCCAGCAGTCGGCGGTGCAATCTCGCTTGGTGTTCCCAAAGTGAAGGATGCGCCGGGCTTTAATGTGCGGGCGTTTGCAATCGTTCCAAATGATTAGTCGTTGAAAAAAGCAAGGCTTCGCTTAAAAAACGAAGCCTTGCTTTTTTAGAAAATCGATTGTGTTGCTACGGCGCGCTTGGGCAAAATGGCGCCGGACTTTTTCTGACCAGCTAGTTGCCTGCATATTTGTACTGCGCTCTAGGTAATAGGTTGTTGTCACTTCATCGTAGTCAGCAAGCATCGCTGGTGTGAAGGGTTGATAAGTATTTGTATTAAGTATGGCTGTTTTTGGCAGCCGTGGTTTGACTTCGTTCTTTTCGGCAGGATAGCCGACGAAAAGACCAAAAACCGGATAAGTGAATTTTGGCAGATCGAGCAAGTCTTTCATTTTAAATAAATCATTCCGGATGCCACCAACATAACAAATGCCTAGCTCAACAGACTCAGCATAGACTGCCATCGATTGCGCAGCCAAAGCCGTATCAACAATAGCGACCACCAAGGATTCCATCGTGGACAAATGTTCAGTGGAAAGATTTTGCTGCTGTAACACCTGTGCGTGTTTATTTAAATCCGCAACAAAAATATAAAACTGCCCATTCGTTCCATTGTCAACCGGGAACTTTGCAATTGTTTCGATCGCTTTTCTTTTTATGTTATCCGTGACCTGAATCAATGAGCAAGCTTGAAGAAAATTCGAGCTGCTAGCACTTTGAGCGGCTAAAACTAATTGCTCTTGCAATTCCGCCGATAGTTTTTGATCGGTAAATGAACGAACAGATGTATGTTGGATCATTGTTTCAAAAAGCTCCATCAAAATTCCTCCTTTTAATGTCAGAATAAAGCTGGTGCGGAAAGAAGTAAAGCAGAAAAGGAGTAGAACTGACAGCTAGCACGATTTTAAGGAACTCATTTTTTTAAAGAGCAAAAAAATGAATGTATCTTCGTCCGCATACGATTCTACTAACCTTGCTAAAGCAAGGAGTAGAACTCGCAGCTAACTCAACTTTAAGGAACTCATTTTTTTAAGAGCAAAAAATGAATGAATCTTCGTCCGCATACGATTCTACTGACCTTGCTAAAGCAAGGAGTAGAACTCGCAGCTAACTCAACTTTAAGGACGTCATTTTTTTAAAGAGCAAAAAAATGAATGAATCTTCGTCCGCATACGATTCTATTAACCTTACTAAAGCAAGGAGTAGAACTCGCAAAACACGAACGTTTGATAGAAAAAGTTTGTTTATATTAATAAAATTCTAATTGTTTTGCCATCGCTATGCTATAATTAAAAACAATTATCTGAAAGGGGTCCTGCAAATGCGTGGTGTAGTTACGGTTATTGGAAAAGATAAGGTCGGTATCGTTGCCGGTGTCAGCCAAAAATTAGCAGAACAAAAAATTAATATTCTTGATGTGTCTCAAACGATCATGGGGGATTATTTTACCATGATGATGTTAGTGGATCTAACGAATGCGGAGCAAGATTTTGAAGGAGCGCGTGAGCAGCTTCATGAGTTAGGAAAAAATTTAGGCGTGAAAATCAGTATTCAAAATCAAGAAATTTTTGACACGATGCATAAATTATAAGGAGGGCTCTTTGTGGAAACCAATCAAATACTGGAAACGATTCGAATGATCGAAGAAGAAAATTTAGACATCCGGACGATTACCATGGGGATCTCATTATTAGATTGTATTGATAGTGATAGCGATCGCGCCTGTGAAAAAATTTATCAGAAAATCACCACGAAGGCGAAAGACTTAGTCAAAGTTGGTGAGGCGATTGAAGGAGAATACGGGATTCCCATTATTAATAAACGGATTTCGGTGACGCCCATCGCGATTATTGCGGCGGCGACGCCAGACACGGATTATGTAAAATTTGCGAAAACATTGGACAAAGCGGCTAAAGCGGTGGGTGTAAACTTTTTAGGTGGCTTTTCTGCACTGGTTGAAAAAGGTTATCAGCATGGTGATGCGATCTTAATGAATTCCATTCCGCAAGCATTGGCGGAGACTGATTTTGTTTGTGGATCGGTCAACATCGGTTCGACTAAAGCGGGAATCAATATGGATGCCGTCGCTCACATGGGAAAAATTGTAAAAGAAACGGCAGCGGCCTCTGATCTTGGTTGTGCCAAATTAGTCGTGTTTGCTAACGCGGTGGAGGACAATCCATTCATGGCTGGCGCCTTCCACGGTGTTGGTGAGGCGGACTGCGTGATCAATGTTGGTGTCAGTGGTCCCGGCGTAGTGAAACGGGCATTGGAAAAAGTTAAGGGCGAATCTTTCGATGTTGTGGCTGAAGTCGTGAAACAAACGGCCTTCAAAATTACTCGAATGGGGCAAATGGTTGGACGGATCGCTTCAGAACGTTTAGGAGTTCCATTTGGGATCGTGGATCTTTCGTTGGCGCCAACGCCGGCAGTTGGTGATTCTGTTGCTCATGTCTTAGAAGAAATGGGCTTGGAGAGTGTTGGTACTCACGGAACAACGGCGGCGTTAGCGCTGTTGAACGATGCCGTGAAAAAGGGCGGCGTGATGGCTTGTAATCATGTGGGTGGTTTGTCGGGCGCATTTATTCCGGTTTCGGAAGATGCTGGAATGATCGACGCGGTGAACAATGGCTACTTAACGATTGAAAAATTGGAGGCAATGACTGCGATTTGTTCCGTTGGTTTGGATATGATCGCGATTCCGGGCGATACACCGGCCAGCAGTATTGCGGCGATGATCGCGGATGAAGCGGCGATCGGTGTAATCAATCATAAGACCACAGCGGTTCGAATCATCCCAGCAAAAGACAAAAAAATTGGCGAGATGGTCGAATTCGGTGGTCTACTTGGCAGAGCGCCGGTGATGGCGGTCAATGCTGCGGGGTCAAATGATTTTGTTGCTCGTGGTGGACGCATTCCAGCTCCCATCCATTCGTTTAAAAATTAATCCTTTAATTATTAGAAAGTCTTCCCACAGGTGAAGGCTTTTTTAGATTCTCTAAGCGACGTTTTTAGACTGATTTTAATTAAATAAATCATCCTAGCATAAAATTCTTACTGTATCTTTTGAATTATTAGCCAGTATAGATTAAAATTAAGTGTCAATATAATTAGGTTTTTTATTATAATTACTTGGAATAAAAGGAGGCGCTTAGATGAATCGGTGGAAAAGCGGCTATTCTAGATTAGAAAAGAACCAAAAGAAAAAATTATGGGTTTGGTTGTCCGTGATCTTCGTCTTCTTCACCTTATATATTGGTTACACTAGCTGGTATTTATACCGTGATGGCAAGATGGAGGACGTTTATTGGGAGCGCTATTTAAATGAAAATCCGACTTTATCAAAAAGTGAGAACCAGCTTGCGGAAAATGCCATTAGAGTGAAGACGGGTGTCTATATCGAAAATATCAATAAAATAGATATCCGCTCATCTAGCTATACGATTACATTTCAAGTTTGGTTTCGTTGGGATGGCGACCCAAACCTTGATATGCTAAATAATTATGAAATTTATCACGGACTGATAGACTCCCAAGAGACCTTGAAAGACATTAAGGACGGTAACACGAATTATCAGCTGGCACGGGTAACTTCGACGATAGCCAAAACGTTTTGGACGACACGCTTTCCGATGGGGTCGCATCAATTGCGTTTCTATTTGGAACCTAAGGATGATATCAGCAATATTGTTTTTTTAGCTGACAAAGAGAATTCTTCGATCAATGAAAATATCAACATCTCCGGATTTGAATTAAAACGGTTTGATACGAATATTTTTGTAAAGGAATATGAGAATGATAAATTAAATCCGGAGACAGAAGGCAGAGGTTCCTACTCGGTGACAGAATTTTTGACTGCTATCGAGTTGAATCGAGAGACGATTGGATTGTATATCAAATGTTTTATTGCGCTAGTGGGTACGTTGAGTTGGGTACTGATCGTGCTGTTTATTTGTACGTATCATAATGTTGATCCGTTAAGTATGATCCCTGGGGCGTTATTCGGGACCGTTAGTAATATTATCGTGGGGGCGAATTTGATTCCCGATGCGCTTCACGCAGGGTTATTGGAGTTTGTTAATATTTTTGGGATCTTGATCATTCTGTTTGCCTCTTTCGCGATCATTACCATCAATCGACAGCGATCCTATTACCATGATGATCGCTTTGCTTCCTTCTTAGGAAAGCACGTTTTTTGGCTATTGGCCTTCTTTACGGTGTTAGGAAATATCTTACTTCCTCTGTGCGCCTATCGTTTTTAAATATAAACCGCTGCAAAAGCTATTTTGTGGCGGTTTTTTAGTTGCTTCCTCACTAGCCTGAAAACGTTTTGTGTTAGAATAAAAAGGATCAACTGTTAGAAGCAGATACAGGAGTAGATAGATGAAAAATAAAACTTATATGAAGGCTAGCTTACGTGAGATTTTTTATTCGAAGGGTCGTTTTATCGCGATTGTTCTGATTATTTTATTAGGCACATTATTGTACGTTGGGATCAAAGCGACGGGTCCAATCTTGAATCATTCGGCCAGTCGTTATGTGGATCGTCAGGAATTATCCAACTTGCAAATTATTTCTACCGGCGGTTTGACTGACACAGATGAGAAATTAGCTGCGGACATTCCTCATGCCGAAGCAGAGAGCGGCTATCAATTTTTCTATGCCGATAGTGAAAAGAATCAAGTGGTTAAATTGTATTCTTATAACCAAGACGACCGGCAAAATCAATTGATCGTTAAATCCGGTCACTTGCCACGAGCGGAAAATGAAATTGTATTAGATGAAAAAGCCCAAGCAGAAGGGTATCGCCTGAAGCAAACATATCAGATTGATCAACCGGATCAATTGACGCGTAAAAAATTTAAAATCGTCGGCTTCGTCCAATCGCCAATCTATACGAGTACCGATGAACGCGGTCTTTCAAATGTCGGCAACGGCGGCGTGGATTTTTTTGCTTATTTGCCAGAAAAGAATTTTTCGTCAGAAGTAAAAAGTGTGATTTATCTCCGATTTGATAATGTCAAAGGCTTAGAGACTTTTGGTAAAGACTATGAAGAGAAGATGGATGAAAATATCAATCAGGTCGAAAAGCTTTTTGCTGATCGCTCAAAGGAGCGAGGGGCAGAGATTCGCGAGTCCGCAGAGAAAGAGCTGCAGCCGAAAAAAAGTGAGATCAATGAGAACTTAGCGAAACTGGAAGCTGGTCAAAAGGAGTTGGATCAAGGGAAGGCGCAACTACAGCAGCAAGCAGCTAGTTTACCAACCGGTAATCCACAATTAGAAGAGGCCCAACAGAGTCTGGAAACTCAGCAAAAAGAACTGACCGCCAACCGGGAGAAATTAATTTCTGCCCAGCAACAAATCAAGGACAGCGAAGAAACCATCGCAGAGCTGAAGGAGCCCAGCTATACTTACGATCAACGGGCTGAAAATCCCGGCTTTCAGGAGTATGGCGACTTGTCTGAACGAATCGCGGCGATTGCCAATGTCTTTCCCGTGTTTTTCTTTTTCATCGCAGCTTTGATCACGTTTACGACAATGACGCGAATGGTAGAAGAAAATCGGCGAGAGATCGGGACGCTCAAAGCTTTAGGGTATTCCCGCTTTGAAATTGCTATCAAATATATTATTTATGCAGTATCTGCCGCAACATTAGGAATCGTACTTGGTAGCGTGATTGGAATCAATACTCTACCACGGCTGGTTTTTGAACTTTCTAGTGATCGCTATAATTTTCCCGGAGTTGAAGCGTTCTATTTGGCTCGGCCGATTATCCAAGCAGCGATCGCCTTTTTATTCGCCAGCCTTGGTGCCGCATTACTAGTATTGCTGCGGGAGCTGCATGAAAAGCCTGCGGAGTTGTTACAACCAAAAGCTCCGAAACCCGGCAAACGGATTTTCTTAGAACGGATCACACCGATCTGGTCGCGTTTGAGCTTTAATCAAAAGGTCAGCTACCGCAATCTCTTACGATACAAATCACGCATGATTATGGCGGTGATCGGAATTGCTGGCTGTGCGGCGTTAATGGTGGCAGGCGTCGGTCTGAGAGATTCACTCAGCTCAGTCGGCGCGAAGCAATTTGGTCCCATCATTGATTATCAAGGGATTGTGACCTTAGACGATCAGCCAGATACATCCGCGGTGAAAAAAATCTTCGCGGAGACGCCGCAAATCACTGATCAACTTGCCATGTTGAATCAAACGATTGAATTGAAAGCAAAAGGGCAGGCCAATCAAAAATTAACGATGATGGTTCCGTCGGATCGTCAAGCCTTTAAAAAATATGTGCACCTGAAGGATCAAGGCAAACGTTTCAGTTTAACGGATGATGGCGCGGTTATCACCGAAAAAATTGCAGAGATGTTCCAGTTGAAAAAAGGCTCGACGCTGACAGTCTATGACGAAGACCAAGGCTCCTTCAAAGTGACCATCAGCCATATCACCGAAAATTATTTAGGAAATTTTTTGTACCTGTCGAAGGACTATTATCAAAAAGCTCGCGGTGAAGATTTTGTCGCTAACAGCTATCTACTGAAAAGCCAAGACATGAGTCAAACTGCTGAAAAAAAATTGGCGCAACAATTACTAAGCTCAGAACAAGTCACCAACACCTCTTTCATGTCAACGCAAATCGATGCGCAAGAACATTCGATGGATAATCTTGACGGGATCGTCTGGATCTTTGTCGTCTTGTCTGGCTTGTTGGCTTTTATCGTTTTATACAATCTGACCAATATCAATGTCTCAGAACGTTTACGGGAATTGTCTACGATCAAAGTTTTAGGCTTTTATGACCGGGAAGTAACATCGTATATTTTTCGCGAGAACGTTGTCTTTACCTTGTTAGGAATTATCTGCGGTTATGGGCTGGGGATCGGCTTGACGAAATTTATTTTGGATCAGGCCTCGATGGAATCGATTATTTTTCCATTGGTGATTCGTTCAGGAGCGTACTTGATTTCCGGCGGGTTAACGATTCTATTTACAGTGATCGTCATGGCGGCGACTCATTTCCGGCTACGTCATATCAATATGATCGACGCGTTAAAGTCGAATGAATAATCTTCCATGAAAAATCGTTGACAAATTTTTTTATCGGGTCTATTCTAATAATCAATAGTTGAAAGCAACGAGAAGGACATGATTTTATTCCCACTTCACGACAAGAGATAGAGGCCTTGGCTGGAAGCTTCTAGTGAACGAATAAAATTACTCCCTTTAAGTGACCGAAAAAGCCGGTCCGTCCAATGCCCGTTACGCATTATGAGAGCCAAAAGGTGAAAACTTTTTGGGAACTTGGGTGGTAACACGTTTATTCACGTCCCTATTTTATAGGGACGTTTTTTTTTATTGAAAACCCTTTTCAGCATTTGTTAAAATTGAATAGAGTTAAGGGAATCAATGAATAAAAATTTTACTAAAAAATAGATTGGAGTTGAGTTGTATGTCAAAAGAAGTCGAAGTCGTTTTACCTAATGGAAATAAACAAGAGGTGGCTAAAGATACTACCTTGTTTGAGATAAAAGATTCCTCTGCCAAACAAGCGGTCGTTGGCAGTATCGACGGAGAAGTTGTTGACCTATCAACTCCGATCGATCACAATACAGAAATTTTATTTTATGATCGTTCTTCTAAGGAAGGGATGACAGCGATTCGTCACACGGTCAGTTTGTTATTAGAAGAAGCCATCAAAGAACTGTTCCCTGAAGCGCTGTTTGCCCATGCGCAAGGCTCGGGCCAAGGTATGTGGGTTGATCTGCGAGTGAATCAGCCTCTAAGTGTTTTAATATTGAAAGATTTGGAACGCCACATGAAAAAGCAAATCAAAAAAGGTGCTCGAATCGAAAGCGCACGTCTAACTGTTTCAGAAGCAAAAGAGGTCTTTAAAGAGAACGAGCTGAAGCTGTTTGCCTTGAATCAGCTTGACAATGAGCTGCCGGTCTTTATCTATACATTAGGCAATGTATCGGAGTTTTTCTTCGAGCCAGCGGCATTAGACTTATCAGCGGCGAAACATTTTACCTTATCGAAAGTTTCCGGAGCCTATTGGCAGGGAGATGCGAAAAATGAAATGTTACAACGAGTAAACTGTGCAGTTTTCTCAGAAGAGAGTCAGCTAGCGGCTCATTTAGAATTTTTGGCGGAGTCTGAAAAACGTAGTCATCAAAAATTAGGGAAAGAATTAGACTTGTTCATGTTTTCCGATGAAGCACCGGGAATGCCTTTTTATTTAGAAAATGGTCTGATCATCCGCAATGAGTTGCAAAAATTTTTACGAGAATTACAGGCTAAATATGAATATAAAGAAGTCCAAACCCCCTTGATCATGAATCAACGTTTATGGGAGCAGTCGGGGCACTGGGATCATTATAAGGACAACATGTATTTCACAAAAGTTGGTGACGAGGATTATGCTTTGAAACCGATGAATTGCCCCGGACATTGTCTGATCTTTAAGGATCGCAAGCGTTCGTATCGGGATCTGCCGATTCGCATGGCTGAATTCGGCCAAGTCCATCGTCATGAATTCAGCGGCGCTTTGAATGGCTTACTGCGGGTCCGGACTTTTTGTCAAGATGATGCCCATATCTTTGTCCGTCGTGATCAAATCGAGCAAGAAATTGCTTTGGCGTTAAAGGTTATTGATGAAGTATACAAAATTTTCGGCTTCGAATACTCGGTGGAATTATCTACTCGCCCCGATGATTTTATGGGGGAAATTGAATTATGGGATGAAGCAGAAGCATCATTAGGAAAAGTTTTGACTGATTTGGGCTATAAATACAATATCAATGAAGGCGATGGTGCGTTCTACGGTCCGAAGATTGATATCCATATCAAAGACGCGTTGAACCGCAGTCATCAATGTGCGACTGTTCAATTAGATTTCCAAATGCCGGGCAAATTTGATCTAAGCTATATCGATGAACAAAACCAAGCCGCTCGTCCGGTGATGATTCACCGCGCGGTCTTTGGTTCACTAGATCGTTTCTTAGGGATTTTGATTGAACATTACGCTGGGGCCTTTCCGGTTTGGTTAGCACCGAAACAAGTAGAATTAATCAGTGTCGCACAGGCTCATGAAGCCGGGGTGGAACAATTATTCCGTGAATTTAATGAAGCCGGGATTCGGGTGGAAAAAGATGTCCGTAATGAAAAATTAGGGAAGAAGATCCGGGAAGCGGAGTTACGAAAAGTTCCTTATATTTTAGTTATTGGAGATAAAGAATTATCGGAAGAAACATTCTCGTTACGCAAACACGGCAGTCAAGAAGTAGTTGAAATGCCTAAAGCTGAGCTGATCCAAATGATTCAGAAACAAGTCCAAACAAAAGTGCATCAATATTAAAGATTAAAGCAAAAAAATAAATCAAAAAGAGCTGAGATTGTCTCAGCTCTTTTTGATTCCTTTAGTCAGCCACTGTGTTTTGAATTGGAAGTCTTGTAATAATTGCTCTTTGTTCCAATGATTGGCCAACATATCGGTTAGCGAATCGATGACCAGCTTCATAGAAAAGTATAAAAAGCTGATTTGTTCATCAACGGAAGGCATGTCAAAATGATTCTTTTCTAAAAGCTCTTGCCATTCGATGATGCCGTGGTTTGTGGTCGGACGATAAGAGAAAAGGTAGCTGTTTTGCGTCAATAGCACGAGCTGCTGATAGCGGGGACTTTCATGAGAAAGGTCCACATACATTACTAAAAAGTCTTCAATCCCTTTGAAAAAATCAGCTTGCTGGCGCATCATGTAGGCAATGATCTCCCCATGAATCTGCCCGGCATAATAATGGATCAAATAGTCATAGGCATCATTCAAATCTTCAAAGTATTTATAAAAAATGCCTCGCGACATTTGCAACGCGTCGACGATCTCGCTGACCTTGACTTGACTGACCGGTTTTTCATAAAAAATCGTCAACAGCAGATCACGGATTTCTCCTTGTCGTTCCTCCGGTAAATTTAAAAAAGTTTTTTTCGGCATAGAAACACCTCTACCTCTATTTTTCTTTTCTTAGAGTATAGCATAAAACAAAATCGGTGACACATTGTCACCGATGATGTATGATTGTCCCATTGGAAGGGATGAGAGAGATGTTTTTAGCTTGGAAAGAAATTCGCTATGCGAAATTAAGATACGGATTAGTTGTCGGTATTATGATCTTGGTTGCCTATGTGGTCTTTATGTTATCTGGCTTAGCCAACGGTTTGGCTGATGGCAATCGTAAGGCGGTGGATGATTGGCAAGCCACAAAAATAATTTTGTCGGAGGACAGTAATAAAATTGCCAACGCCTCGCAACTACAAATGCAAGACCTGGATCGAGTGACGGCTAAAGAAAAAGCCGGGATTGGTGTTTACGCCACTGCGGTAGAGAAAAAAGGCGGAACAGAAAAGACGAATGTTTCGATTTTTGGGACCGCCAAGGATGCATTTGTTGTACCCAAAATCATTAAAGGACGGTTGTATCAAAATGATAAAGAAGCAATCGTTTCGGAAAATCTTTTAGCAGAAGGCTACAAATTAAATCAAGAAATAAAAATCAGTGATCAAACTTTGAAGATCGTCGGCGTGACCAAGGCGACTACTTATACGATCGCTCCGGTGCTGTATTTAACGCCGACAGCATTTAAAACATTGAAATATGGCGCACAGCCAAGCGGTAACCAGCCAATCAATTTGATTGCCACCAAAGGAAAAACGACGATTGATCAAAAGAAGAATCAGACAAAGTTAACGAGTATGACGCCTGAGACGTTTATTGAAAATATTCCAGGCTATTCGCCAGAAAAATTGACCTTGAATACAATGATTTATTTCTTATTTGTCGTCGTGGCTGCGATCATCGGAATCTTTATGTACGTCATCACGCTGCAAAAAACCTCAATCTTCGGTGTGATGAAAGCGCAAGGCGTGGCGACAAGCTATTTAGTTCGTTCGATCTTAGCGCAAGCCTTTCTAGTTGGCATCATTGGAGTAGCCGTAGCGGTCGGACTGAGTGTTTTGACGAGCTCCGTCTTACCAAGTGCAATGCCTTTTGCAGTTCACTGGGAAGAGTGGGCATTGTATAGTGTGATTTTAGTATTCGTTGCCATGATCGGTGGCTTGTTCTCGATCCGAACGGTTACCAAAGTCGATCCGGTCACTGCGATTGGAGGAGAATAAAATGAATAACGTATTAATAATGGAACATGTTGTGAAGAAATTTGGTCAAGGACATACCGAAGTGACAGCTTTAAAAAATGTGGACTTTACGGTTGCGGAAGGCGAGTTTGTCAGCGTGATTGGGCCTTCTGGTTCAGGTAAAAGTACGTTTCTAACAATCGCTGGGGGACTGCAAACACCCACCGAAGGAAAAATTATGATCAACGGTGCGGACTTTGGCCAAATGCAGGAAAAGGAACGCTCAAAGGCGCGCTTTAAAGAAATTGGCTTTATTTTACAAAGTTCTAATTTGATTCCTTTTCTAAAGGTCAAGGAACAATTTCAATTAGTCGAAAAGATCGAAAAAGAAAAAAAGACGGCTCAAGTGGAAGACTTGTTGAAGTCGTTAGATATTTGGGAGCTACGGGAACAATATCCGAAAGCCTTGTCCGGTGGTGAACGTCAACGGGTCGCCATCGCCCGGTCGTTATTCAATGATCCTAAATTGATTTTGGCGGATGAACCGACAGCCAGCCTAGATTCTGATCATGCCTATGATGTCGTCAAGCTTTTAGCGAAAGAATCCCATGAACGCAACAAAGCAATCGTGATGGTGACCCATGATGAACGAATGACTAAATGGAGTGATAAGGTCTACCAAATGAAAGATGGTCAACTTGTCGCGAAAGATTAGTTGCACAACACCCTGCTTCCTGTGTATAGTAGTAAAGTTGAGATAGAAAGCAGGGAATATATGGATATTTATTTAAAAAAAGCCGCGCTGCATATTGTTGATCGCGAGTCTGGCGACCCAATCTTTAGTCAAAGCGAACTTGATTTGACGAAGGAATATGTGCGGGATTACTTAACCAAAAAAATTCAAAAACTATCTTCCGCGCAAACCAAGACAGGTACGTTGACGGAGGATTCAACCTTTGCCTTATTGAGCCAACAGGCGGAGCATGACTTTTTGTCCGCTAGTGAACGGTTAGTCTCTCGCTGGTATGAAGCTTATAAAGAAAGTGAAGAGGCGCCTAGCGCCGATGCGTTTGTCGCGTTGTATGAAGAAGATACGCAAATGTATTTAGCCTTTCTAAAGGTCAATTATCATGAAGGATATACTCACATTGTCGATTCAGACGAGAGCGGTCTGAAGAATGAATTGATCATTCATCGGGCGCTACTTTCTGGGAAGACTCAAAAGGCCGATGAAGGAATCGTCGTTAATTTAAGTAACTTAAGCTATGAATTGATCGAGAAAAAATATCCTTTTTCAGGGGAGAAGCGGTTGTATTTTTCTACTCAAGTGATTGAGAGCCAACCGGCACCGTCGTTGGAAGAAAATGTTAGAGTGATCAAAAAGGTCGCTGAAAAGATCGGTGCGAAGTTTGAAAACCAAAAACATGATGTCATCGCCGATGTAAAAGAAGCGGTCTACGATATCGTGGAAGAAAGCGGACAGATCGACGCCAAGGTCGTTGCACAAAAAGTTTTTAAAGACAATGTCTCGGCTCAAATGGCGTTCCAAGAAGAAGTTGTGGAAAAAGGCTACGTCGATCAAGCGCCACTTCTGCGAGAAGTCCGGGAGATCACCGAAAAAAAATACGGCAAGCAAAAATTGAAGTTATCGAACGGCATCGAATTGATCGTTCCTTTAGATGTCTATCGCAATCCTGAATTAATCGAATTCATCAACAATCCTGATGGAACCATCTCAGTCACCATCAAAAATGTCGATGAAGTCATCAACCGCCTGTAATTGGCGGTTTTTGTTTGGTCTTTTTGTCCATGATTGAGGGAGGCGGACAAATCGGCTAAAATAAAGAAAATGACCGGAGGAAACGGAATGGAAGCATATCAAGAATTTTTTCGCATTGGACAATATACTGACGCAGAAGCGATGACGGGCTGCACCGTGATCTTATGCCAGGACGGTGTGACAGGAGGAGTCTCAGTCAGAGGCGGCTCACCAAACACCCGAGATACAGATGCATTAAAGTCGGAAAATAATCGGAAATTTGTGCACGGTGTCACCCTTTCTGGCGGCAGTGCATTTGGTTTGGCGGCGAATGCCGGCGTAGTGGATTTTCTAGAAGAAAATAAAATTGGACGAGACATGGGAATCACCTATGTGCCCAATGTTGTGGGAGCCAGTCTGTTTGATCTGCGAATCGGTCGTTCAGATATTCGACCAGATTATCAGGCTGGACGGAAAGCTTGTGAAGCAGCCTTTGGCGGACAACTTTTTCAAGCAGGAAATTATGGCGCTGGAACGGGCTGCAGTGTGGGAACCGTTAACGGACCGCAACAAGCAATGAAAGGCGGCATTGGACGGTATACGATACGCCATGGAAATTTATGGGTGACCGCCGTCATCGCCGTTAATGCAGTCGGTGATGTTTTTGAGGAAGAAGCTGGAAAAATTATCGCTGGCGCACGGAAGGCCGGTGAAAGTAAGATCGGTTTTTCTGAAGAACTCTTCTTGGAGTATTATCAAAACGAATCTGGTCTTTTCGAAGGGAATACTGTGATTGGCTGTGTCATGACCAATGCGACTTTTCCAAAAGCCAAAATGAATAAACTAGCGGATATTAGTCATAATGGTATTGCTCGCGCGATTCGCCCATCTCATACAACTTATGATGGCGACACGCTGTTTGTCTTAGGAGCCAATCAAATTGAAGCTAGCTTTGAAGCTGTTTCGATTTTAACGGTGGAAGCCGTACGTCAAGCAATTATCAAAGGAACAAAAGCAGCCGAGACTTATGGGGATTATTTAGCTTATCAGGATCTATAATGGAATAATGCCAAAAAGCGCCGCAGCCCATCATCATTAGGGCTGCGGCGCTTAAAAAAAGACTAGCCAAGTAGCAGCTAGTCAGTGGGGAACGATTATTGAACGCGTGGTTCTGATTCCATGTTGTCGCTGATTTTATCTGTTTGATTGCTGACAGCATTCTTCGCACGGTTGGTTTGTTTTGATGCGAATTTTCCAGTTGTTTGTGCGGCGCTGCTTACTTTGTCCTGAACTGTTTCGCTGTCTTCTTCGTATTCTTCACGAGTTTTGATATCGACTACGTTCACATTGACTTCAATCACATCTAAGTGAGTCATTTTGTCCACTTGTTCAGAGATCAATTTTTTCATTTGTTCGTAAATATCGTCAATATCTTTGCCGTATTCAGCAACGATATCCATGTCGACTGCAACTTGTTTCTTACCAACTTCAGTGCTGATACCAGAAGTTACATCGTCGCTATTCACTAATTTGTCTTTGATGTTTGAGAAGAAGCCGCCATCAACTGTTAATAAACCATCTACATTCTCTAAAGCGATTCCGATGATTTTTTGGATTACTTTGTCATCGTAAGTTAATTCGCCTCTTACATCTTTTGTTGTATCTGCCCCTGTGTTCATTCCTGTTTTGATTGTTGTGTTTTCCATCATTTATTCCTCCTAAGTATTGTTAATGTACGAACCTTCCAAGATTCAATCAATTTGTTGTTTACTTTTTTAGATAGTCATCTAAAATATGGTTGTTTCGCAAATAAATGCCGATAGCTACACCGATAACTGTGATTAAAATTAATAAAATTGTTTTAAAGAAGCCGACCGTAAAGAATAGTACAGCTAAGATAAAACCTAAGACACCACAGATTAAAGGCAGTTTGTCTCGTGATAAATATTCTTGCATCGCTGCTCCTCCTATTCTACACGCGGCCGATTGACCGTCGTCGCTGGACTTGTTTCAGGCTCAAGCGCCTGGAATTTCACCTTGATATCTACTTTTTCTTCAGGTCCAAGTAGCTGGCGAATATGTGTTTCGACGCCTTGAGCCCAAGAATCCGTTCGACCAATCAATGATGAAGTCTTTTTCAACTGTCCACGCACATTGACTTTGATCTTGTTTTTTGTGGCAGTCACGTTGACCTTAGGCGTGTCCATGAAGTCTTCCCGTTTTAAACTCGTGCGGACGTAACCTTCGATCGCTCGTTTATCCAATAACAATTTTCCTTTTTGCTCATGCAAAATAAATTTGGTGATTCTTTTCGGATAGAAGATAATGATCAGAATGGCAATCAGTGACAAAATTGCTAAAGCAGCTGCTACCCAGAAAAGATAAATCTGTGCATATGTGTTTGATAGCACAAATTCTTGCAGAGCACTCAAATCGAATGGATTTGAGGCGACAAAATAATAAATCGCCATGACTGGTACAAAAATCGAAAGCAAAATCAAAAAGAAAATGATTAGGATGGCTTTCAACCCCTTGTTCATGTCGCACCCCCTTACTTCAAATTTTCTAAATTGTTTACAATAAAATAATAAAATGTTATCCCTTTCCTGTAAAAAAATATGATTCCCGTTTTTACCATAGAGACTCTTTTTACGTTGTTTATAGGAATTAAATAAGGCTGATAGGCGATTTTTTCTATAACGCTTCAATTTTTTTAAGAAGTCGGAAAAAAAAGACGGGTCGGATTTTTTGACAAAAAGAAAGAGGCGTTGTATAGCCTCTTTGAAGGATGATTTAATTGGGCAGCTAGCGCTCTTTCCATTTGCGATAACGACGATAAAAACTTTCTAAAATCAAGAAGAGAATGGAAAGGGCCGCGATGGCGTAGCCGAAGATTCCTAAGTCTGAAATTAAGGTGTCGCCTTGAGGAGAAGTTTGGACGAGCAGAGAAGAGCCGATCACTAGTGCAGAGAGGATCAAGCCGATTACCAGTCGATTGACCATTGCTTCTGCTCGCTCCAGTAAATTCCGCTGATTTTTTAGTTCAAGATTTAATTTGCCCTTGCCTTTTGCAAAAGTGTCTAAGGCATTTAAGGTATGACTTGGAAGTTTGGGTAAAGCTTTTAAAGTCGTTAAATAATCAAGTCCAGTCTCTTGCAGTTCATTTTTCAAATCAAGCTGCTGAATAAAATACTTCTGGGCAAAGGGTGCAACGACTTCAAACAAAGACAAGTCAGGGTTCAAATCTTCAATCACACCTTCTAATGTTCCAAAAGCTTTGATCAGCATGGTAACAGAGTCGTCAATTTGTAAATTGTTATCATGACAAATCAGAACGACTTGTGAGAAAACTTTTTGCAGATCGATTTCTTTGATAGGTAGCGTCAAATAGCGATTCAAAAAATCATCTAATTCATCGGTGAAGGTTTCTTCATCGAAACTACCGACTTGTTTACAAATTGCGTGGACTGCGTTCGTGATTCGCTGGGTATCTTTACTGTAAATGGCAATAATCGTATTGCTCATCTTTACCTGCATCTCACCGTTGATGGTGCCCATCATTCCAAAGTCGATAAAATTTAAACGAAAAGGTCGCAGCTTTTCTTTAGTTGAATGAGTAATTTCATAAGGCAGTTTCCCCAATTTGCCGGCATATTCCTTTGTTTTTAACGGTTGGTCTTGTTGATTTTCGGCAGCGGTCATCAGCTGTAGCAAAAGATTTCCAGGGTGGGGATCGGCATGGAAAAAGCCGTCCTCAAAAACTTCTTTCATAAAATGATCGATCAACAGTTCGCTGACCATTTTTTTCAGCTCTTTATTGGATAAGTCGTTGTGAATTTGCGGCTTATCATCCGCGTTGATTAATTCCTTTAGGTTTGTCCCTGGCATCAGTTCCATCACGATTAATTTTTTGGTGGAGTAGGCGGGTTCCATTTTTGGAACGCGGATTTCTTTCCAACCATGATTTAGCTGGTAGAATTTTTCCGCAAAGTTCAGCTCTTTTTGAAAATCCAATTCATTTTGCAAAGAGGTGCGGATTTCTTTTAGGATATTTTTTAAATCAATGACGTTGCTTTCAGGCACCCAGCTAGCCAAAGGGATCGCTTTTTCAAATAAGGACAAGTCTACTTCGATCTCAGAAGCAATACCTGGATGCTGGACTTTAGCAACTACCGACTGGCCATTTTTTAGCTTCGCATGATGGGCTTGGGCAATTGAAGCGGAAGCAAAGGGGACCTCATCGAAGCTTTCGAAAATTTCCGTTAGAGGTACTTCTAGCTCACTTTCGACTAATTGTTTTACTGAGTCGAAGTCATCCGTCTTTACATCATCTTGGAGCTTGCGCAATTCTTTTGTAAAAGCTAAAGTAAAAATATCTGTTCGCACCGACATCATTTGTCCTACTTTTATAAAGGTTGGGCCTAATTCTTCAAAGGCTTTGCGAACATCGGCTGGATTTTTCTGCTGGGTAATATTTTTTACTAAACTATAGCGATTAACGATCGTCACGATTTGGCGCAAACGAGCCGTCTTGGATTGTTTACTCATAATCGTCACCTCCATCTTACTTCTATCTTACAAGAGAACTTTTCTGGATACAATCAAACCCCCACATTATTTCCGGTTACACAGAAGGAGGTGGGGTTAAGTTAGATTTTTAGCTTTAACGAGTAGTTACAGTCTGAATGACTTGCATGATACAATAAGTGATTCCAGCTGCGATAACAGGACCGGCAGCGACACCCTTTAAGAAGACCACACCCATGATTGTTCCAAAAACAAGAGCAACGGTGACCTCCGGCGATTGATTAATCAGCCCGACCCCTTTGGATGATAAGACGGCAACTAAGACGCCGCAAATCGTGGCTACCCAACCTAAGGGCGATTTTAAGGTATTTAACAGATCCTTCAATACGATATCACCGGTGGCGATAGGAACTAAGATCGTTGCCGAAATCAACGTCACCCCCCAATTGATGCCTTGTTTATTTAAGAGACTCAAAAATTTATCCGAATGGGGGACCAATTTCAACACTAAGACGGCGATCGTAGCAATCAACAAACTTTGATTCTTCGCAACAAAGGCCACCAATAAAATCAGTCCTAAAAAAAGCCAACTCTCCACTTATACCACTCCTTTATAAAAAAGATAAAGATTCTAATGCTGTTTATCTGCTGCTCAACGGTTCCAACTTATTTACTATACAAGAAAAGATCGGAAGTTGCGAATGGTTTTCTGATGTGGATAAAACTTTTTTCCCAAGTGATTTTAGTGTAAGCTTTTTAAGAAGTAAAAAATAATGTAAGCAAACAATGACTTAGCTAAAAGCAGGAGGATATACATGAAGATAGGTTTACGAACAATCAAAACAGCGGTGGCGGCACCGATTGCTTTATTACTAGCGGGAGGACTGCAATTAGATTCAGCTGCGTCAGCTGCTATCATCACGATCTTGACTGTCACCAATACTAAGCGTTCAACCGCTAAGACCGCGTTGAATCGTTTGTTTTCTCTGACCTTAGCTACGGTGATTGCTGCCGGCTGTTTCTTACTGCTGGGCTTTCATCCAATCGTCTTTGGCCTGTATTTAATCCTGTTTATTCCATTATCGATTCGTTTTGATCTAGCGGAAGGAATCGCGGTCAGCTCGGTCTTGATTACCCATTATTTAGCGGCTGGGGCCATGCCTCTAACGTTGGTGATTAACGAGTATTTGTTGATGGTGATTGGCGTGGGCTGTGCTTTGGCGGCCAACCTTTATATGCCAAATACCGAAAAGCAATTGCAGGAAGATCAGATAGTCGTTGAAGTGACGATGAAAAAAATGCTGGATCGAATGTCGGCGTTTCTTAATCAACCAGACAAAGAAGAAATCTTGCGGCAGGAATGCTTGTCATTGCAAGATTTTGTAAAAAAGGCGCAAACACGAGCATTAGAATATGAAGAAAATCATTTCTTCAACGGCAATAGTTATTATTTTGAATATTTTGCGATGCGGCGCTTGCAACTAAAAATTTTTTCGGACATGCTACAAATTTTGAATCGTTTGTCAGCAGCGCCAGAAGATGTACAGGAATTAAAGGAATTGTTTGAATTCACTGCGGAAACTTTAGCGGAGGAAAATGACGGCTCTGCGATTTTACTTAAGATCGAAGAAGTTGATCAGCGCTACCAGCAAAAATCGTTGCCGGAAAATCGCCAAGCCTTTGAAGAGCGAGCCCAGCTGTTTCAGTTGTTTCAATTATTCCAAGATTTTATTGAAATCAAAGCGGGCTTTTATCGGAATAAATAATTACGAAAGAATCAGCCTTAAGGCCTATGTAAACGGTTAACAGAAGCTTTAAAATAGTAAGTAAGAAGCAAGGGATGAGGGGGATAGCATGAAAAAAATAGTGGTAGGGTTGTTGTTGGTAGGGGCCGCTTTGGTCAGTATGAGTAGTTTGATTTTTCATAATCGTACCAGTAATGAGACTTTTACTAGCCAAAAGACGGTAAAAAAATTAATCATTGAGGATCGCAATATGCCAATTGAGATCGTTGGAGCTTCTGGCAATCAAACAAAGATCAGCTACCAAAAAAGCCGAGACATTAAGTATAAGATCAAGCAAAAAGGGGACACGTTGAATGTTGAACGACAAGGAAAACGTTGGTTCAATTTCAGCATCTTTAATTTTGGCGTCAGTAATGCAAAAGTAATGGTGGAAGTACCACGGGCCCGACTAAAGGATTTGGATGTGGAAACGTCAAATGGAAAGCTGACAGTCGAGAATCTGACGTTGGATAATTTAGATTTAGAAAGCAACAACAGTAAAATGCAGCTAACGGGTCTGGACGTGAAAACGATCGACGCGGAAACTAGCAACGGAAACATCCAGCTAGACCGTTTAAGTTTCGATGAGGGTTCTTTTGACACAAGTAATGGCAAGCTTGATTTGAATAACCTTGAGTTTAAAGAAGGTGAATTTGAAACGTCGAACGGAGCGATTCGTTTGAATCATTTGCAAGGAACCAAATCCATCTATCTAAAGACTAGTAACGCAAAGGTCAATGGAACGATCGTTGGAGAGCGAGCGGATTTTGCAACTGTTTCAAAAACCAGCAATGCCTCAAATAATTTAACCAATCAGTCTGACGGTTCGAAAGATTTAGAAGTAAAAACGAGTAACGGCGATATTGCCATTGATTTTATTCGTTAAAGCTTTCAAAGGATAAAAAAGAGGTTTCTATCTCATTTGAGATAGAAACCTCTTTTTTTTATCTGAATAAATGAACTTCTCTTTGGAAACGCCATACGAAAAAAGTTTCTGAAAGGGCTAAGTATAAAAATAAACCTGCTATCAAAAGAACTGTTTTGGCTCCAATCCACCGATAAAAGAAGACGGAGACGATTACTCCTAAAATGAAAGCGACGACGACGAATAAGAAATGGAAGAAGCGGGTTTTAGCGCCAGCATCTTTCGTCGCTAAATAATCGTAAAGATTCGTCGCAACGCCTTTCAAATTACCAGTTGTAAATAAATTCGTGTAGGCTAAGCCGTTGATTTTATCAAACGCCACCCATTGAATTGCGGCAGTGAAGGCGATCATGATTGTAATAATGGCTGGATGCGGCTGTAAAAAGTGCAAGCTGATCAAAAAAAAGACCAGTGCTTCAAAATAAAGCAGGAACAAACGCCAAAAATGAAGCTGTTTTTTCTTGAAATAATCGATCATAAATTTGGCCAAGAGAATCCCGATAAAGAAGAATAATGTAGAAAGAAGTTTTTTTCCTACCATATTCCATTGATGTTCATAGGCTTGAATGATTGCTAAGACGATGTTCCCAGTCTGAGCAGAGGCAAAGGCTTCGTAACGAATATAAGTATAGCTGTCCATCATTCCGCCGATAAAAGTCAAAAGCAATCCCACCGAACGATTCTCGTGAAAACTGTTTTCCATCTGTACTTCAACTCTTTTCGCTAACTATCTTAACATATTTTTTCTGAAAATCATTCTTCAAGTTTCATCTCTTCTTTAATTAGTAAGGTAAATTTGTTAAACAAGACCAGGTCACTCGTAAAAGAAAAGTAAGGCTTATTTCAGCGATTAGAAGAAGCGAAGCTGTAATTGTACATGAAGTTTTCATAAGAAACATTTAAAAGTTTCCTCTTTTTATTTAGCGAAAGCAGATATTTATAAAATTTGAAAAAAAATAATTCGGGTTAATCAACCAAATGAATTTTTTTGCAAAATAAATTAACTAAAATACTGCTTTTTACGAATGATCATGACCGTTTCCATAAAACTCGCAAGATGATTACGAGGGACTCCCTTTTTGGCAAGAATGTGTTAGAATGAGAATGCTTTTTATCCTGTGAACGTGAAGGGAATTGAGAAATTACCATGCCTGTAAAAAAAAGGACACCATGGTTAGAGGCGTTTTACGCAGTGATCCCACTTTGTTTAAGCTATATTCCAGTCGGCTTGGCCTGTGGCATGCTACTGCAAAAAGCGGGGTTCAATATTTTTCTGACGGCCTTACTTTCGATGTTGGTCTTTTCAGGAGGCGCACAATTTTTAGTCGTCTCAATGCTGAGTGTCCATGCATCATTTGTGTCCACCATCCTAATGGTCTTTTTCCTGGAGCTGCGTTACGCACTGCTTGGCTCCAGCTTGTCGCAATTTTTTAAAAAAGAGAAACGTTCATTCATCGCTTTGTTTTCGCAATCAATGAATGATGAAAATTATGCTGTAAATTATTTGAAGTATTCTACCGACCCTGAATGGAATCGTAAGAAAGCATTGTATGTCAATTGGTTTTCAATGGCTTCTTGGACCGGAAGTACGATTTTAGGTACGATTTTTGGTTCGGTGATCCATGTCGATACTGAACTGGTTCATTTTGCTTTGACAGCGATGTTCATTTTTATGTTCATGATGCAAATGAACAATGGCTTGCTGCTGATCACGGGCTTATTGTCTGGTGGGCTAGCGATCATTTTTATGCTGATGTTTAAAAATACCTTTGGTTTGATTTTAGCCACATTGTTAGCATCTTTTGTCGGTTATCTGATCGAACGTTTTCGTAAAACGTCCAACACGAAAAATGACGGGCCGAATCATTATGATTTGACCGGCGAGGAGGTTCATCATGAGTGATAGCTCTTTATTGTTGCTGATTTTGTGTCTCTTCTCGGCGTCTTATTTGCCACGATTGTTTCCGATGCTGTATTTTTCGCAACGTCAAGTGCCGCAATGGTTCAGTGATTGGATGAAATATGTGCCAATCTCTTTATTTGCTGCATTAGTATTTAAAGATGTCTTTATTAGCGATAATCAATTTGATTTGATCGGCAACGTTCGAATCATCGCGATGTTTTTAGTGGCCGGTGTCGCCTATAAAACTCGTTCTATGGCAATCTCTGTAATTACGGGATTAGCTGCAGTCTTTTTACTATCGATGATCTAAAAAAGAGGCCGTGACAGAAGCTACGCTTGGAACGCCGTTTATTTGGAAAAAGGAGGTATGACAAGTCTTTTGTCATACCCCCTTTTTTGTGAGTTCCATTTCGTATTTTTAAGGCGATTAGTGGAATCGTATGCGTGCTGAAGATCGATCATTTTTCTGCTTTTTAAAAAGGAGCCCGCCACTTTGAAGTAGCTGTATAGGCTAATTTTGATATTCAGCTAACGGCCGATAGGTTAGTACTTGCATTTTGCGATAAAATTCGGCGGGCAGGTTTTTCCAAGAAGCCAACAGGTTTTTGAAAAAACCGCCTTCTGCATTGATGATGTATTCATTTAATAAAAGGCCAAATGATTTTTTCGGCTGTTCTTTGACTAGTTCTTCATAAACTTTGGTGGCTTGTGCTTGGTCCTCGGCCACGAAAAGTGTATTCACTTCGACATACGCACCTTCAATGTTTTGTGTTTCCTCAACAAAGTAAACAGATTTAGTGACTGTTTGTTCCTCCATTTGAGTCATCCTTTCTTTTAACTACATCTAGCTTACAAAAGAAATATTAACTGTTCGTGAATTTTTACGCCTAATCCTTCAATAAATTATGAATTTTTCAAGTTATTCGGCAAATATATTTTAAATTTGCTGCCTTGATCAGGAGAACTCTTGACTTCGATACGCCCTTGGTGTAGTTCAACAATTTGTTTGGCGAGAGCTAAACCCAGTCCGTTGCCTTTTGTTTTTCGACTTGTGTCGCTTTGATAGAATTTATCGAAGATACGCTCCGTGATCTCTGGGGTCATACCGATTCCTTCATCGCTGAGCGTGATGATCTGTTCACTTTCCGTATTTTGCAGGTGGACATGGATACTACTGTTTTTTTGACTATATTTGATGGCGTTATCCATTAGGTTTAACCAGACTTGATACAGAAATTCTTCGTTGCCATAAAATTCGGTTCGAGGCAGATCCAAATCTAGGCTTAGATTTAATTGCTCCCATTTAGGTTGTAAAAATAAAATCACCTCACGAATTTGTTCGTCTAAGCGAAAGCCTTGAAAGTCTAACCCTAATCCTTGATTTTCTAGTTTGCTGAGCTTTAAAATATTGTCGGTTAAATGGGTCAACTGCTGAGTGCCCTCAAGCATTCGCTCCAGATACTCTCCTCGTTCAGCAGGAGACAGTGCCTCGTTTTGCAAAAGCTGGACATAGCCTTTAATCGTAGCGATCGGTGTCTTGAATTCATGGGAGACAGTTGAGACGAAATCGTTTCGTAAAGTTTCGATACTGCCTAATTCTTTTACCATTAAATTGAAATCGTGATATAGCTCCTCGACGTCTTCCATTTGCTTTTCTTCACTTAATTGGATCGTGAAATCTCCCTTAGCCACTTGACTCATAGCTTGTCGCAAGTCGCCGATAGGTTGCAGGATTCGTTTGCCGACAAAGATCGAAAGAGCGGCACCGATTACCAAGCTTAAAAAAATAATGAAATAAAGCGGAAAGAGGTGTCCGTCACGCTCTGGTGTCAGCAGCTGAAAATGATTCACGAGAAAGAGCATCGCGATGAAAAAAGCTAAGACAATCACCATCAGTAAAAAAATGATCGCGACAAAATTCATCCATAGTTGGGGAAAGATTCGTTTTCTCATAGAATGACCGCCTTATAGCCTAATCCGCGAATCGTTTCGATGGTAAAATCGGGATTATTTTCTAAGCGAGTTCGTAGGCGCTTGATATGAACATCGATCGTCCGTTCGTCGGTGTCTGAATCTAAGCCCCAAATCTCATCCATTAATTGCTGACGAGTAAATATTTTATTGGGATAAGCCAGTAATTTATATAAAAGTAAAAATTCCTTTTGCGGTAGCGTCACACGTTGCTCTGGCGTTTTAATTTGGTAAGTTTCTTGACTGAGCTGAGTATCACCCACGATTAATTCCTTCGTGTGGACGATTTGGGCCCGCCGCAGTAGCGCATCTACTCGTAAAATCATTTCATTTACATCGATTGGTTTGACCATATAATCATCGACTCCAATGGTAAAGCCGCGTTTTTTATCTTCGAAAGAATCTTTAGCAGTGATAAATAAAATCGGCAGTTCATAGCCCGCTTGCCGTAAACTTTCCGCCAGCTCATAGCCATCCATATCCGGCATCATGATATCACTGATGATTAGATCAATGAATTGCCGATCTAAAAGTTCGAGTGCCTCGACGCCATTACTCGCGCGAAATACTTCGAAACGTTCATTTTTCAAAGCTGATTGATAAAGGATTGATAAATTTTCATCATCTTCTACGATAAGTATTCGATTCATTTGCGTTGCCCTCCTTTTTGCTCAATAATAGTAGCAAATCACTGTGAACCTAGTATGAATTTTTGTTCATTTTGAGTTAATAATGCCATGCTATCTTTACGATGTAAACTAAGAGAAAAGGGTGACACGATGTTAGAATTAAAAGATATAAAAAAATATTATCATGTGGGCGATACCACCACAAAAGCGTTAGATGGTGTGTCGGTTGCATTTCGCCGACAAGAATTCGTCGCGATACTAGGAGCCAGCGGATCAGGGAAAACAACGATGCTGAATGTAATCGGCGGCTTGGATAATTATGATTCCGGCGATATGATCATTGATGGAACATCAACGAAAACCTTTAAAGACGCCGATTGGGATGCCTATCGTAATAATTCCATCGGTTTTGTTTTCCAAAGCTACAACTTGATCAGTCATTTAGGAATTATCGATAATGTAGAGCTTGGGATGACCCTCAGTGGTGTCTCGAAGGAAGAAAAGCAGCAGCGGGCTGAGGATGCGTTGCGGCGAGTAGGTCTGGCTGATCACATGCATAAGAAACCGAATCAGCTTTCTGGTGGACAAATGCAGCGAGTCGCCATCGCACGAGCATTAGCGAACGATCCAGATATTTTACTTTGTGATGAACCGACCGGTGCTTTGGATACCGAGACTAGTGTTCAAATCATGAACTTGATCCAAGAATTGTCCAAAGAAAAATTGGTTATCATGGTGACGCATAATCCTGAGCTGGCAAATAAATATGCTGATCGGACCATTCAATTTTCTGATGGACAGATTTTGAATGATTCACACCCTCATATCGAAGGAAAGAAAGGCGAAGAGTTTCAATTAAAACGGACCAAGATGAAATTCATCACTGCCTTGAAGCTTTCCTTCAATAACTTGCGTACCAAAAAAGGGCGGACCTTTTTGACTGCCTTTGCTTCAAGTATTGGGATCATCAGTATCGGAATTGTACTTTCACTGTCCAGTGGTTTTCAAAAGCAAATTGATACGACCCAAGCGGAAACGATGGCGAAGTATCCAATCACGATCTCCAAAACCACGACAGATCAGTCAGCAAATCGCAATCAAGCATTAGGCTCAGACAAAGTGAGTGACTCAAATAAAGCTGGCAAAAATGAAATCATCGCGAAGATCAGTGATGAAGATAAAGCTCAACATACGAATAAGATCGATCAAAAATATATCGACTACATTAATAATATCGATCCTAAGTTAAGTAATAATATCGGCTATACACGCGTCGTAGGGATGAATCTTTTACGTGACGTGGATGGTGATGTGAAACCAGTCAAGTTATCAAATGAAGCACCAGACAGCGGTCCTTCTATGATGAGCGCGATGTCTAGCATGACTGGGATGGGCGTTTCATCTTTCCCTACGCAGCTAGATGAAAGCTCTGGCAACTTTTTAGAAGACAATTATAAATTGTTAGCTGGGGCTTATCCGAAAGCTGATACTGATGTGGTACTAATCGTTGATGCCAACAACAGCACCAATATCAATTCATTAAAAAATCTTGGCTTCGAGCTGAAAGACGGCGAGAAACTGAACTTCGATAAGATCGTCGGCACACAATTCAAATTGATTAACAACAATGAGTACTATCAAAAATTACCGACAGGGAATTTTATTCCTAAAAATGATTACCAAGCGATGTTTGATAATGCCAACAACGACACGTTAAAAATATCAGGAATCTTGCGGGTGAAAAGTTCTTCGACTATGAACTTATTAGCGCCAGGGATCGCTTATAGTAATGAGTTAACGTCTAAAATCGTCAAAGACAATGAAAACTCTGAGATTGTCGCAGCACAAAAAGACGCGGACACGAATGTAATGACCAACGAAAAATTGGACGATGCAACCAAAGAGAGTACTTTGGCCTACTTAGGCGGCGACAGCATCCCAAGCAGCATTATGATCTATCCAAATAATTACAAAGACAAAGAACAAATTTTAAGCTATTTGGATGATTACAACAAAGGCAAATCAAAAGAAGACAAGATCATTTATACTGACTTGGCAGGCACAATGACTGAATTGACTGGCGGCTTAATGGACGCCATTACTTACGTTCTAGTTGCCTTCGCCGGAATCTCATTAGTGACCAGCATGATTATGATTGGGATCATCACTTATACTTCTGTCATTGAACGGACCAAAGAAATTGGTGTCTTGAAAGCGCTGGGAGCACGGAAGAAAGATATTACCCGAGTATTTGACGCAGAAACTTGTATTTTAGGTGTCGCTTCAGGAACTTTAGGTGTCTTGATCGCCTATCTTGCGACTTTCCCAATCAACGCGATTCTTTATAATATGACCGAACTTAAAGACGTGGCACAATTAAATCCAGTCCACGGAGTTATTTTGATCATCGTTTCGACTGTATTGACCATGATCGGCGGACACATTCCAGCCAAAATGGCGGCTAAAAAAGATGCGGCTATCGCCTTGCGAGCAGAATAATTTATCGATCAAATAAAAAATAGGGAGTGCGGCCGCTACAGGTCGCACTCCCTATTTGGTTAGTCTCAGTAAATCAATGTAAAGAAATAAAATTCGCTACGGACAAGAGAACTCCAAGCACGGCGATCACTCCGCAAACAATTAAATGAACCCGTTTGTTCATTAACGCCACTGCGATGAATTCCCGTAAAAACGCATTGGGCCAATAATAGCGGGCAGTTTTTGAACCGATTCCGTCAATTTTTAACCCCGCTTGGGAGGCATACATCCCAGCTCGAAAAATATGATAATTATTTGATGCAAAAATTGCGTGGTAGCCAGAAGGATTTTCCCGGTCCATGATTTCTTTGCTGAATTTCATATTTTCTAAAGTATTTGTAGATTGAGCTTCTAACAAGATATCTTCGGTGGGAATCCCTTGTTCGATAGCGTATTCTTGCATTGCAACGGCTTCGGGAACTTTTTCATCAGGACCTTGTCCACCAGACATCAATAGTTTAGGAGCCGACAAAGTTTCTTCTAGCTGTTGGTGATAAAATTGAATTCCACGATCGATCCGCTGCGCTAAAAGCGGTGTTACTTTGCGGCCATCAATCAAACCGGCACCAAGAATAATAATAAAGTCTTGATCTTCTTTCGGTTGATTAAATTGATAGATCATTGAGATGGATAGAAAATTCCAAAAAATGACGAAAAAATAAAAAGCAATCAAGGTTGGAATAGACAAGAGTGGGACAGTCCACTCAGGCAGTAGTTGAGTGCCATAAGATTGGACAATGATCAACGCGATAATCGCCAAAGCCAAAATCAGCGTTAATAAATTTGGCAGTCGGCGCGATTCATGACGCAAAACGATAAAGCTGTTTCCGATTAAAAAAATGATCGCGGCATAAATACCAAAAAATAAACTGAATAAGAACAACAGTCCTAAAATACCTAAGATCCCCGCCGAGATCAAGGAGCCTGCTGAAAGTGTCACGATAACTAAATAGCTCATAAAGCTAACTATAAAAAGATTGAATAGCCAGCCATTTCTCAAGCGACACTTGTCCTTGAAATAAAAATAATAAAATAAGAAAAAGAAAAATAGCGGAATTAAAATAAAAAACGTTTTCTCGCGTATTTCGATAAAGCAAAAATATAAGATTAGAAAAATGCCCGTCCAAATCAACACACGTCTGAATTTTTTTTGCTTAAATCGAACGAGTAAAAAAATAAATCCAATCAAATAGATTGCCAACGAAAATAAATCTCGTTGTAGTTGCATTTCACCACACCTTTCTAGCATAGTATAGCAAAAAAATAGAACAATGCGCACTCAAGAAGGAATAGTTGGTTTTCTTTCGGAAGATTAGTAAAATGAATAAAAGAATGACATGAAGTAAATAGGAGCAACAGTAGTTTTGGCTGAAAATAAGTTTACATTAGGAGGACAGAAATGGAAATTAAGGGAGTAGACCGAGTTGATTTGCCGCCATTAGTTGTAATTGGTAAAGAAGGCCGCGGCTTAGCTGAAGAAGGGTCATCATGGGTGCCATTATTATGGGATCAAATGAATACTCATTTTGAAGAAATTGTCGGACTTTTAGCTGGACAAGAAATGGAGGACTTACACCTGTGGGGCTTAATGAGTGATGGTGCCCATTGGTTAGAGCCATGGCAGGAGGAAGGCCGTTATCTTGCCGGTGTACAAGTGCCGAAGGATGCGGAAACACCCGCAGGTTGGTCGCGCTGGGAATTGCCGGCGATGAGCTATTTGACCCTCAAGGCTAGTGCTGAAAAAATCGAAGATGCCACGAATTTGATGCTGGGAGAAATATTTCCGTTAGAAAAGCTTGAGCTTGCCGGCGCGATTCAAGAGCATTATTTGCCGCATTTTGCTGAAGGCGAAGTTGAATTATATTTTCCCTTTAAAACGCAATAAAAAACTTTCGACCTATGAATTTGATTAGGTCGAAAGTTTTTTGTTTTAAGCAAATAGATTCGTGATTCTTTTCCAGATAAGTTCAAAGACGTTGGATTTTTCTACCGCTGTTTTTGTTAGCAGATCGGTCGTCGCACCTTCATCTTTTTGCAGATAGCCTAAGTTGTCTTGCGCTAGCTGGACACTGACGGTTCCGATTTTTTCGTTTTTATGAACCGGTGCGATAATGGCGCTATCGTCTAAAAGAGAATGATCTAAGTTCGTTTTGATTGTCAGATTTTTGATATCCATATCGTTACGGACCCATAATTTTACCGGAGCACCTAAGACTAAAGGCACATTCTCTTCTCTGCCATCGGTAACTTTCAATGTTTTTTGTCCGCTAGGTGGTTCTTGACCAGCAGCAGTAACCTCTTGCTGACTCCAATTCGTCAAGCAGTAGTCCATTAATTTGTTGGTCTCAACAAATCTAGCTGAGCTGTTATTTGGTTCATCCAAGGCGTTCAAAATGACCGTAATCACTCGGCGTCCATCTTTTTGAATCGTTCCCACAAAACAAGCACCGGCTAAATCGGTTGTCCCTGTCTTTAATCCGTCTACGCCGTCTTTGTGATCACTGCCGTCAAGCACCATCAAATTCCAGCTTTCCATCTCTTCTGGATGGGTCGTGTTTGGAGCGAAAACTTTTTTCGCAATTTTTGATGTTTCTAAAACCTCGGGAAAATCTTTAATCAGATGCTGAGCGACAATCGCCACATCTCTGGCAGACATTAGGTTCTCATCGTTTTCTTGTGTGTCAGGATAACGATGTGCGCCAAGGTAAACATTGCTTAAACCAGAGGCATTAATGATAGTAGCATCAGTGATGCCCCATTGTTTGACTTGTTCCCGCATTTGATCGACGAAGGTATGTTCATTGCCAGCGACTAATTCAGCTAGAGCAACGGCCGCCGCGTTGGCAGATTGAATGATCATGGCTTCAAAAAGGTCTTTAACTGTATATTTTTGATCCCGAACTAAAGTAACGTTTGATAATTCGGGGGTGGTGCTGAGCTGTTCCGCATATTCGGATATCGGCACTTCTTGATCCCACGAAATTTTTTGCTGTTTGATCGCGTCTAAAACAAGATATGCCGTAATTGTTTTAGTAATTGAAGCGATCCCTTTTGGTGTGTCACCATCTTGATTGAAAAAAACTTTTCCTGAGTCTGCGTCGATTGCAAAACCGGCATTAGCGTTGACGGAAAAATCGTCTGCTGCTCGAGCGGTGATCCCTACAAGCGATTGGCAGAAAAGAATTAAGACAACCAAAATGAGGGGGAATTTTTTCTTTTTATGCATTGATAATCTCCTTTATTTCTCTTAACCCTAAAAGTTTAGCAAAATCATTAGGTGAATACAAGAAAATACGCGAAAACACCGAAGATTCCATTAATTTTGGCTGTCCTCGGTGTTCCTTATTAGCATGTATTCTTTTTGTTGGTTAAAAACTTCTTCCTCCACCGCCGAAAGTTCCACCACCACTGGAGTGAGTTGAGCTTCCGCCGCCTCCGCCACCATTGTTATTGGAGGCTTTTGGAATGCGCCGCGTGGTGACAAACGAATTCACTAATTGATCTTGTCGTTCAGTTAAATCCAATTGCGCATTTTGGCGATAGGGATATTTGTAGGTCCCTATTTTTAATTGATAGCGCAGGCGTACTGAAACAAAAAAGCCAATTGCCGCTATCGCTGCAACGAGTACCCCAATCGCAAGTTCAAGCGGTGTGATGGATTTATAGTAGGTGACTTTGCCGGTGTTTTCATCAATGCGATAAGAACCGCCGGGCACTCCGTTATCGACGAAACTTTTGATATTGGTCAGATAGGCCGTGCTAGCTTGATAATAATCGCTGTTTTTCATGGCCTCCGTGACATCATCCAGTAGCTGATCACGGCGTTTGTCGGTCACAAAATCGATCATATTGCCGGAGGTCGATAAATAAATTTCACGTTGATTCATATCCAACAGTAACAAAGCCCCGTTATGATCGTTGCCAATCCGATCCCTCAGTTGATCGTCGGCAAATTTTCGTGGTTCTTCAGTGTTGCTATTGGTTGTTAGAATGAATACTTCACCTTTGATCTTTTCATTGATCGCGTCAGCGCGCTCAGCTAATTCGGTTCGTTCTTCCGGTGAAAGTAGGTTGGCCTGGTCATCGATAGTATTTGCTGCCGCTAAGACTTTCAAGGGACTAAGCAATACGAAGAAACCAAGTAAGAACAGTATTTTTTTCATAGAAAATACCCCACAATCATCGCAAGCGCCATAACGGCCGCAAAAATTCCGCCGGAGAAGAGTCCTAAGCGTTTATAACTAATCGGCAACACTCCGCTGACTTTTCCTGATTGGCCGTTCATCGCGTAATAGTATGTTTTGTCCGAATTGTCTTGATAAGTTACCAACCAAACAGGTAAGAGCATATAATGATTGTCCTGTTTTTGCACCTGAGTCGATTGATTGCCCGGCGTGAAGGTTGTGTAACCGGAAATCGTGTCTTGCAATAAGTCTTTCGTGTATTCATCTAATTCGTGGTCGATCTGCTGCGCTAAATCTTTGATTTCGATATCGCGCTTCTCTGCTTGGAAACCAGCTAAATATTCCGTATGAAAATCCACCGCTTGATCAATGGAAAAAGGTTGGACACCTTCCACCATTTTTTGTTGGATATTTTTCGTCAGGGCATTTTTGGTCAAGTGTTTGATAGAAGCTTTTCCTTTACGAAAAATTTGATAGACTTTAGTTTCCGTATATTCCAATTCGCCAACGACCCAGACTCTTAATGCCGTTCCTTTACCGGCTAAGCTGCCGACTGTTTCAGCGTCCACTACCCAATAAGGAAAATAGACACCAGTCATTTTTTCAATCTGAGCTTCATTGAAAAAATCTTTTGGAACAAAACGCTTTTTACGTGCCCAACTCAAAAAATCAGCCACTGCTTTTTCGCGATCAATGGTAAAAGGCAAGACCTTGTTAGGTAAAAATTCGCCGGTCAGCCGTCCAGATAACACGACGGGGTTGTGGCAAAAATAACAATAGGTTGCGGCAGTCGTATGATCCGTGACGATTTGAGCGCCGCAACTGGGGCAGAGAAACAAATCCATCTCGCCGGAAGCCGTGTCTGTTGGGCTCGCAGTAGCCGTCGCATCATCTTTAGTCACCGCTTGTTCTGTAGCTTCAAATTTTTCGATGTCTTCCACGGTAAAAATACTTAAGCAATAATCGCAGTGGAATTTTTGATCACTTGGATTAAACGTCAAAGGTCCACCACAGTTGGGGCAATGATGAGTTACTACATCTGCCATCGCAGGTCCTCCTAATTCGTATAAATGAATTCATTTTTCAAAAAGCGAAAAATGAGTTTGGTTCTCAACACGTATATCATTCCGCTAAAGTATTTTTCAGTTTTTAGATTAAATACCAGATTTCATCTTTTTACTAATAGATACTGTGAAAAGCGGAACTGACATCCTAATTCGTATTAATGAACTCATCTTTCAAAAAGCGAAAGATGAGTTTGATTCAAGTCGTATACCATTCTACTAATCTTGCTAAAGTAAGATTAGTAGAACTGGCATACTGCATCCTAATTATTACTCTAGTGGGATTCCTTTAAAAGGTTTGCCGCAGTGAGGACAGAATTTTGGAACGCCATTACTTAAATCGACGACTTCACCACATTCGCTGCATTTCATTTGAATTTTTGCGCCTGTTGCAGGAGCGGGTTTTGGTTCGCCGCAATTACTACAGAATTTACCGGTATTTTCCGTGCCGCATTTTGGGCAAGTCCAATGGTCATCTGCTGATTTTTGCTGTGCTTGTTGATTTTGCTGAATCTGTTGGTTATTACTTTGCGAAGCTTGGTTCAAAAAGTCTCCGCCAGCATTCATGCCCATTCCCATACCGAAGAAACCAGTCGTTGCTCCTGCGTCGTTTTTACCAGCCGCTTCCATGCCGCGAGCGACAGAGCCTTGTACATAGCCTTCTCGAACGCTTGGATCACCTAGCATTGCGCCTTCGTTGCGCATATTGATTAACTTGGTTGAGTCGTCCGTGTAAGAGATGCTGGCAACGGCTACTGAAACAATTTCCATCCCACGTAGTTCTCTCCAGCTATCATCCAACGCATCCGCCAAGTATTTACTTAGCTCTAAGCTTTTTGATGGTACGTAAGAAATCCGTTGGCCATCGGCTGACATTTGATTGATAGAAGCTTGTAAGCCAGTCAAAAATTCTTGCAAGTATTGTTCATTGATGTCGTTGATATCTACTTGATCCATATTCCGAGGAATCGCGTTGGCGAAAAATAGAATCGGATCGGTAATTTTAATTGAATACGTTCCATGTGCCCGCAAGAATAACTCCGCGTTATAAAAGTTATCGAAATAATTCAACGGAGTGCTGGTGCCAAATTTGATCCCTTTGATCTCTTGTAAATTAATATAGAAGACTTGTTGTTTTTGCGGAGTGACACCGCCAAATTTGAAACGGCTGAAGGTTTCGGCCACGGCATCTTTTAATGAGCCGTTGAACATTGAAGGCGCAGAATTATTTTCTACGGTGTAATAGCCTTCTTCAGCGGTGTAGTCAATAATTTTTCCGCCGTCTACTAGGAGCATCATCATATTTGGATAGACATGGATCACAGAGCCGTCAGTGATGACATCCTGAGTCCCTTTTTTATTGCTGCCACGTTTATCATCTTTACGTACGGCAACACCTTTTGACATGACAGTTGTCTGTCCCATGTCGGCAGGTTCAATGACCTCTAGCCATTGATCTGCCATTCCGCCGCCGATACTGCTAGTCGCTGCTTTAAATAGTCCCATCAAAATCCCTCCATAAAACGTTTTTTCTATTATACCATAGGCTTTTTTTGAAATAGAAAGGAAGTCCTCCGACAAATTAAAAGACCCTAAACAATTGCTGGATAAAATTGGTTTTTATAGTTTTTTTGTCTAAAATCACGTATAATAAAAAGCAGTGATTTTGTAAGAAAAGAGGAAAATTATGGCGTATCAAGCACTTTACCGCGTTTGGCGTTCTCAACGTTTCGATGACTTAGTTGGTCAAGAAGCGATTACTAAAACGTTAAAAAATGCGATCCAACAACAGAAAACTTCTCACGCCTATTTATTTACCGGCCCCCGTGGTACAGGGAAGACGAGTGCGGCGAAAATTTTTGCCAAAGCCATCAATTGTCCTAATAGTGTCGATGGGGAACCTTGCAACGAGTGTGAAATGTGCCGCTCGATTACTGAAGGACGGCAGGAAGACGTAATTGAAATCGATGCCGCCAGCAACAATGGTGTGGAAGAGATTCGTTTTATTCGTGATCGAGCTAACTATGCACCGACAGCGGCAAAATATAAAGTTTATATTATCGATGAAGTGCATATGCTTTCGACGGGTGCTTTCAATGCCTTGCTAAAAACGTTGGAAGAACCTAAGGAACATGTGATTTTCGTCTTAGCAACAACGGAGCCTCATAAGATACCAGCGACAATCATTTCGCGGACCCAACGTTTTGACTTCAAACGAATCGGTGTCTCAGCGATCATTGGTCGGATGGCTTACATTTTAAAAGAAAGCAATCAGCCTTATGAAGAACAGGCATTGTCGGTCATTGCGCGAGCGGCGGAAGGTGGGATGCGGGATGCGTTGAGTATTTTGGATCAGGCCATTTCCTTTAGTAATGAGACGATTACGTTAGCCGATGCCTTAGCCGTGACTGGCAGCTTAACGACTGAAATGATGGATAGCTTTATCGGTGCTTGCTTACAACAAGATGTCAGCAGTGCGTTAGAGGTTTTGGAAAATATTCTGGCAGAAGGGAAAGAAGCGCGCCGTCTAACAGAAGATTTATTATTGTACTGCCGTGATTTATTGATTTATCAGCAAGCCCCCAAGCTTTTGGAAGGTCGCGCGGCCTATTTGACCGATCCTTTCAAACAATTAGCTGAAACAACGGCTTCGGAGCGTTTGTATTCAATGATCAAGATTTTAAGTGATACACAAAATGAGATTCGCTTTACCAACCATGCGAACGTTTATTTAGAAGTTGCGACAGTAAAATTGGCAACACCGCAAACCGCGGCAGCAAATGGGGCGAATGTTCAAGTAAGTACGGCAACCAATCCAGTGGATCAAGCGGAGCTGACGGCTTTAAAAATGCAACTGCAGCAACTGCAGAAAGAATTGCAGCAATTAAAAGCTAATCCAGCTGTTGAAAAGGAAGAGCGTAAAGCGGCCGCACCGAAGAAAAGCGCTAATAGTTATCGTGTGCCGACTGAACGGGTCTATCAAGTATTGAGTGAAGCGACCAAGGATCATCTACTTGATGTCAAAAGCGTATGGGAAGATTTGTTGATGGCTTTGCCGGTAACTCAGCGGGCGATGCTAAAAGCCAGTGAACCAATGGCGGCCGGACCTGCATTATTGTTGGTCGCCTTTGACTATGAGATTGTTTGTCAGCGAGCAGACAGCAATGAAGAGCTGCGCTTGAATTTGCAAAACAGTTTAAGTATGATGATCAAAAATTATACCCCCGAGTTTGTTTTTATCACGCGGGAAAGCTGGCCTCGTTTACGACAAGCCTTTCTCAGTCAACATCACGACCGTCCAATCGAGATGGAAGCGAGTGATTCAGAGGAAGAAATCAGTTTACTACCAGAAGAAACCAATGAAGTCGTTGAACAAGCGAAAAGTTTGTTTGGTGATCTTGTTACAATTAAAGAAGATTAAAAGTAGAAGATAGAATCTTAAAGGAGCGAACAATCGAATGATGCGCGGAATGGGAAATATGCAAGGCATGATGAAACAAATGCAGAAGATGCAAAAAGAAATGGTGAAGGCTCAAGACGAATTAAATGCCAAAGAATTCACTGGTAGCTCGACAAATGATCTAGTTACAGTGACTTTCACTGGAGATAAAACCATGAAAACAATGGCCATCAACCCTGAACTGATTGATCCAGAAGATCCAGAAATGCTACAAGACATGATCGTGTTAGCTGTCAATGATGCGATTAAAAAAATTACTACCGAGACCGATCAAACGATGGGTAAATATACAAAGGGACTTCCTGGAATGTAAGCGACTTTGATCAGAAAGGAAGAACACAATGCAATATCCAGAACCAATTGCGAAACTGATCGAAAGCTATATGAAGCTTCCTGGGATCGGACAAAAAACCGCGACTCGTTTGGCTTTTTTCACAATTGATATGAAGGACGAGTCCGTTAATGAGTTCGCTCGTTCATTGATCAGTGTCAAGCGCGACCTGCGTTTTTGCAGTATCTGTGGTAATATCACGGAAGAAGATCCTTGCGAGATTTGTTCAGATACGACTCGCGATCGTAGTACGATCCTAGTGGTTGAGGAACCCAAAGATGTCATGTCGATGGAAAAGGTTCGTGAATATCACGGACTCTATCACGTTCTCCACGGAGTGTTGTCACCCATGGAAGGAACTGGACCGGAAGATATTAATATTGCACCGTTAATCAAACGGCTGCATGATGATGAGGTTAAAGAAGTTATTATCGCTACCAATGCGACGACTGAGGGAGAAGCTACGGCGATGTATTTGTCGCGCTTGATCAAACCAGCTGGCATTAAAGTGACTCGCTTAGCCCATGGCTTGTCGGTTGGCAGTGACATTGAATATGCTGATGAGATCACTTTGCTGAAAGCAGTAGAAGGACGTCGTGAACTTTAATTTTTTCACGGCGTTTTTTTGAAAATAGAAGATAATTATTTTGGGGGACAAGGAACGTGAAGGGACTATTTATTACGATTGAAGGACCAGACGGAGCTGGCAAAACTAGTGTAATCGAAGAGCTGTATCCGAGATTACAAGCAACAGCGGCAAAACAAATTGTTAAAACAAGAGAGCCAGGCGGTATTCCAATCGCAGAGAAAATTCGCCACGTGATCCTTGATCCAATCAACGACCAGATGGATGATCGGACTGAGGCGTTGCTTTATGCGGCGGCTCGGCGCCAACATTTGGTTGAAAAAATCTGGCCAGCTTTAGACGCTGGAAAAATTGTTTTGTGTGACCGTTTTGTTGACAGCTCTTTAGCTTATCAAGGAGCGGGCAGAGGCATCGGCATGGATGAAGTTTTAAAAATCAATGAGTTTGCTATTGAAGGAACTATTCCAGATATTACTTTGTATTTAGATGTCGATTCAGATACAGGTTTGCAACGAATTATGAAGAACCGAACCAATCAAATTGACCGTTTGGACTCCGAAGGGTTACAATTTCATCAAAGGGTTCGACATGCTTACCTAAAACTTGCGGAAGCAAATGCTGATCGAATCGTAAAAATTGATGCTAGAAAGCGTCTTGATGAAGTTGTAGAAGATTGTTTCTACGAATTGTTGACCTGTTTTCCAGAGTATTTTCAATCACGAGAGGTGTAAAAGAGATGAAACTTATTTTAGCGATTGTCCAAGACAAAGATTCTAACCGTTTAGCCAATGAATTTATTGATGCCAATATTCGAGCAACCAAGCTTTCTTCTACCGGTGGCTTTTTGAAGGCTGGCAACAGCACCTTCATTATTGGGATCGAAGATGAACGGGTAGAAGATACATTAGCGTTGATCAAAGAAACGTGTCAAGCACGGACACAATACGTGACCACGCCTGTGACCCTTGATATTTCTTTAGACGGGCAAGTTCCTTATCCAGTTGAAGTCGAAGTCGGTGGGGCGACAGTCTTTGTCTTACCAGTTGAAGGCTTCCAACAGTATTAATGATGGAAGAAGCGAAAAGACTCGAAACCATTCAACCGATCGTTTTTCGCCAATTACAAAACAGTTTTGAGCATGGGCGTATGGCTCATGCTTATCTTTTTGAAGGCGATCAGGGGACAGGTAAAGCTGAATTGGCACTGTGGTTTGTGAAACATCTTTTTTGTTTGGACCTGCAAGCCGGGATGCCCTGTGAAAAATGCAATAATTGTCTACGAATAAATAGTAAGGATCATCCCGATGTCGTTGAGATCGAACCGGATGGACAGTCAATCAAGGTGGACCAAATTCGCGCGCTGCAAAGCGAATTAGCAAAGAGCGGCTTTGAGTCTGCGAAAAAGGTCGTAATTATCCATCAAGCAGAAAAAATGAATCTTAATTCAGCAAATAGTTTGCTGAAATTTCTTGAAGAACCACCAGCGAATTTTATGATTATTTTAGAAACGCAATCGTTAGGGAAAATATTGCCCACGATTCGCTCCCGGTGTCAGATCATCCATTTTCAAGCATTGTCAAAGGAACGTCTCCAAGCACGCTTGGAAGCCGATCAACTCCCAACCAAAACCGCACAACTATTAGCAAATTTAACAAATAGTTATGGAAAAGCTGTTGAAATCTCAAAAGATGAATGGTTTAATGAAGCTAGAGATAGCGTTATTCAATGGTTTAATTATCTCGAAAAAAATGACCCGCAAGCTTTTATTTATGTGCAGAAGAAGCTCGTGAAGACCTTTAAAGATAAAACGCAGCAGCAATTTTGTTTTGAGCTGCTAGCTTATTTTGTCAAGGAAAAACGTGATCAAGACTTGAAAAACCAGCAAACAAGCTTAGTGAAGGCTAATAACTTGTTAGCGGAAGTTTTAGCTGCCAGTCAAAAATTAGAAGCGAACGTCTCATTTCAAAATATCGCAGAACAAATAACGTTGCATACTGTTTTTGCATAACGTTATTTAACAGAGAGTAGGGAAAACCATGGTTGAAGTTGTGGGTGTTCGGTTCCGTGACGCAGGACATATTTATTATTATGCGCCTGGAAACAAAGAATACTACTATAATGATAAAGTCTTGGTTGAGTCACAACAGGCGCACCAGATTGCGACAGTGGCGATTCCAAAAATCGAGATTGCTAAAAATGATTTATCAGATGATTTAAAAACAATTTTGCATAAAGCCTCTGAAAAAGAATTAAGAAAAGTGGCTCAAAACGAAGCAGATGCAGCCGCAGCCTTTAAAACGGCTAAAGAAAAGATTCGTGAACATGAGCTGGAGATGAAGCTAATTCAAGTTGAATATACGTTTGATCGCAGCAAAATGGTTTTCTATTTTACGGCAGACGGTCGGATTGATTTTCGTGAATTAGTGAAAGATTTAGCCAGTGTTTTTCGGACACGGATCGAATTGCGTCAGATTGGCGTGCGAGATGAGGCAAAAATCTTAGGCGGAATCGGCCCTTGTGGCAGACCACTGTGTTGTTCGACCTTTTTAGGCGATTTTATCCCGGTCTCTATCAAGATGGCAAAAGATCAAGGCCTATCCTTAAACCCAACGAAAATTTCGGGTCTGTGTGGTCGTTTGATGTGCTGCTTGAAATATGAGAATGGCGAGTATGAAGCAGCTAAAAAAGCCATGCCTGATTATGGCAAAGAAATCAATACACCCGAAGGCCGCGGAAAAGTGATCGGTTTGAATTTGTTAAGCAAAGTGGTGAAAGTGCGCCTATTCGGCCGCGATGCCACTGTGGATTTTGATTATCAAGAGTTAGTTGAAGCAGGTGAACAAGCATGATGGATCGACGCTCGTTATATGATGGCTTAAACCAATTAGAACATGAGATGCAAAAAAATCTGACTGATCTTGTTTCAATGAAAGAAACATTGTTAGAACTAGTAGAAAAGAATACGACATTAGAGATGGAAAACGAACGATTGCGGGAACGTATTCGACAAATCGATGAAAAGAAATCCCCTGTCTTTGATGAACGTCAGGAGTTATCTGAATCTCGGTTGAATCTTGAAAAAATATACGAAGACGGTTTTCACGTCTGCAATTTGCTTTATGGATCAAGACGAGAACAAGATGAACCCTGTGCCTTTTGTTTGGATGTTATCTATCGCGAAAGTAAACAAAAATAAGCGAACCGGGACGAACTGTTCCGGTTTTTTAGACTATAAAGAAAAGTATAAAATTTTCGCATGAATAAATTACTTTACAACAGGTATATTCATGTCTGGCTTCACGAACTAGCTTTATCGGTAATAAGCTGAGCGAGTTCGCGAAAGCCTTTCTTATAGTTTAGCGCAGCTTTCAGAAGTTTGCCTCTTGGAGAAGGACTTCAAATCGCTAATTAGAAAGAAGGAAAGTCGTGAAAAGTCAAAAGAGTTTTGCTGAAGCTGTCGGAGCGCTTTATCTAGTACCGACACCAATCGGAAATTTAGAGGATATGACCTTTCGAGCAGTAAAGACACTGCAGGAAGCAGATTTGATCGCCAGTGAAGATACACGAAATACCCAAAAATTATTGAATCACTTTGAGATAAAAGTACCGCAAAAAAGTCTTCACGAACATAATTATAATGAACGTATCCCAGAATTGATCCGCTTTTTAAAAAGTGGTCAAAGTATCGCGCAAGTCAGTGATGCCGGGATGCCCTCAATCAGCGATCCAGGTCATGAACTAGTCGTTGCTTGCATCAATGAGGATATTCCTGTGATTGCGTTACCTGGAGCGACTGCTGGGATGACCGCTTTGATCGCTTCAGGCTTATTGCCACAGCCTTTTTATTTTTACGGTTTCTTACAACGAAAGAGAAGTGCACAGAAAAAAGAGCTGGAAGAATTAAAGAAACAAACCGCAACTTTGATTTTTTATGAATCACCTCATCGAGTGAAAGAAACCTTGAAAAATATGAATGGTGTTTGGGGAAACCGTGAAGTAGTGATCTGTCGAGAGTTGACGAAGCTCTATGAAGAATATTTGCGAGGCACTACCGAAGAACTATTAACTTATTTAGAAGATCACACCTTAAAGGGTGAATGCTGTCTCTTAGTGGCTGGCGCTGACGAAGTGGAGGAAGCGGATGAAGTTTTCGAAGGAACGCTGAAGGAACAGGTAGAAGCGTTGATTGTAGCAGGTCAGCCTTCAAAGGAAGCCATTAAAACGGTTGCTAAAAGACACAATTTGAAAAAACAAGAAGTTTACAAAGAATACCACGAATTATAAGAGTATGAGAATCCTCCTACTCTTTTTATGTTAATATTTCTAACACGAAAAGTAACTAAATTAAAAAAAGATGAAAAAAATGAGTAAAAACACTTTTATTATAATGAAACGATGTTAGAATACTTAACATAAAAAGAATGGAGTGGTTTGATGGCAGCGAATATTGCATTTATTTTGATTTGTTCTGGATTGGTTTTTCTCATGACTCCGGCACTGGCCTTTTTTTATGGCGGACTAGAGCGTAGAAAAAATATTTTGAACACAATGATGATGGTCATCTGTACGATGGGATTGGCCTCGGTTCTGTGGGTGGCGATTGGCTATTCGTTATCCTTTAGCGGTCATGGCGACTTTTTTGGGAATTTTGACAAACTCTTTTTTCACGGTGTTTCTATGACGAAAGGCGATGGTATCCCTGAAGGTCTGTTTGCTTTCTTTCAGATGATGTTTGCTTTGATTACGACCGCAATTTTGACCGGATCAGTTGCTGGCCGGATGCGCTTTTCAGCGATTTTCTTATTCATCGCGATTTGGCTAGTGGTCGTGTATTTCCCAATGGCTCACATGGTTTGGGGTGGCGGCTTCCTTGATAAAATCGGTTCGATTGATTTTGCGGGTGGGAATGTTGTCCATATCAGTTCAGGCATATCTGGCTTGGTTTTAGCAATCGTACTGGGTCGCCGGCGAGAATATCATCTGGGGGATTATCGTCCTCATAACGTTCCATTTGTTGTATTAGGTACCGGCTTATTATGGTTCGGCTGGTTTGGCTTTAATGGTGGTTCTGCGTTAGCAGCAAATGGTTTAGCGATTCACGCGTCAATCACGACGAATACAGCAGCTGCTTGTGCCATGCTTTCATGGATGTTGATTGAAAAATTGTTAAATGGCAAGCCAACAGTAGTTGGAGCGTGTACCGGTGCGGTTGTAGGTCTAGTTGCCATCACTCCTGGTGCCGGTTTTGTTTCGATTGGCGCAAGCTTCTTGATTGGGGCTCTGGTTAGTCCCTTCTGCTATTTGTTTATTGCTGTAATCAAACAAAAACTAGGTTTTGATGATGCATTGGATGCCTTTGGCTGTCACGGTGTTGGTGGGATCTTTGGTGGGATTGCCACTGGGATTTTTGCTGATCCGTCAGTAGGTGGGAAAACAGGACTCATTTACGGACAGACCCATTTATTCATCGCTCAGATTGAGAGTGTTCTATTTACGTTAGTATTCGCTGGAGTGGCCAGCTATTTGATTATTTCTTTGATTAGAGTCTTTATGCCGATTCGAGTGTCGCAACAAGAAGAAGCGATGGGGCTGGATCAAATTGAACATGCTGAGAATGCCTATCCAACATTTATGGGGATGGATTCTTAATTAGAGAAATGAATCGAGAGTCTTTCTAGAAACATCATTTTGAAGGGAGTCTGCAAGGCACAATGAAAAAAGTTGAAGCAATTATCAGACAGGAAAAGTTGGAAATACTCAAGGCAGCGATTGATCATGAGGTGGAAGTAAATGGGATGACTGTTAGCCAAGTCTTAGGCTGCGGATTGCAAAAAGGACAAAAGACTCATGTCCGAGGACAAGAAGTTATTACGACCTTGCTGCCAAAAGTTTCGGTAAGTTTTATTTTAGCGGATGAAGACGTGGAGCGAGTGATTGATTTAATCTTAGATACTTGTCAATCTGAAGAATGTGGAACGGGGAAAATATTTGTTTATCCGATTGAGGAAGTGATTCGCATTCGTACGCGGGAATCTGGAAAAGCTGCACTTCAATAATAATGGAATAAATTTTAAACGAAGGGCCGTACCGATGTATTTTGGTGCGGTTCTTTTTGTTAATTCAGAATAAATGAAACATTTTTCGAAGCCCATGAAAAATGTCTTATTTTCGTACACATACGATTTTTCTAACCTGCCAAGGCAGGAAGAAAAACTCGCAGCTATTTCGTGTTAAGGAACTCATTTTTTGAAAAGCACAAAAAATGATTTCTATTTTCACTGCGCATACGATTCCACTAATCGCGCTAAAGCGCGAAGTGGAACTCGCAAAAAACCACCATAGCCGTCACTATGGTGGAAATGAAGGTTGTTATTTACTCTTGGTAGGAGTAAGTATGAAAAAACCAATTCGGGATAATTGGTATATCCATATAATAATCGACCGCTACGATGAATTCATGAATAGCCGTTTGTTAATCACTAAGAAATGTATTAGAAAAAACTTATGCAAATTTCTGTGGAATTTTTTGATATTTTTACATAATGTAAGGGTTGCATTTCGTTTTAAGGAAATTGCTGGCTATGGTACACTTGATTTGGAAGACTTAAATAGGAGGGTACATTTATGGCAAATATCAGTAAAAAGTTACTAGCTGAATTGACTTCAGAAGAAGCAACGGGACCGTTTATCACGTTTATGTTAAATACGCATCACGCGCATCAAGATGTGGAAAAAGATCAAATCACGTTTAAGAACTTTGCTAAAGAAGCGAAGAAACGCTTCGAGAAGAAATACACTGATCACAGCTTTGAACCATTCCAAGAAAAGATTGATCAACTCTTAGCGGACGGTGACTTTTGGCGTAGCGGAACAAAAGGGGTTGCGGTCATTTTGACAGCGAGCGAAACCTATATTCACCGGTTAAGTATCGGGGTGGATGATCAATATTATGTCAGTGATCTGCCTTACTTATTGGCGATCATTAAAAATGCCCAGTTCAATTATTCTTACTATCTAATGGCCTTGAACCGGGATTCGATGAAACTTTATTGTGTTCGCAATAAAGAGGTCAAAGCAGTTGAACTGCCTGATGACGCTCCTAAAGATATCGTAACGGCTTTAGGCGATGAATTGACCGGTGGAAACTTGAATGTGTCTGCTCGCGGCGGTGAAACCGGCAGTTTCCACGGAATTAATACCAAAGACGAAGAAGTTGAGATTGACTGGATCAATTACTACCAAGCGGTGGATAATTATTTGAAAGAGCTGGATAATCCAGAGCAGTTACCAATTTATCTATTTGCTTTACCGGAAAACCAAACACAGTTTAAAAAGGTGGCTAAAAATCCATATTACTCAGATAAAGCAGCTATTACTGGTTCACCGGCTCAATCGAACGTGAACGACGTGAAAAAGGAAAGTCAAAAAATTGCTGATGAGTTAGCTGCGGCGGAAACACAAAGCTATCAAAAATTAACTGATAAGAAATTTAATGATCAATTGGTAGATATTGTGCCAGCAGCAAAAGAAGGTAAAATTTCTCATCTCTTTATCGCTACTTCCAATTTAGTTGATGGATTTGGCGAGGACCCAGATGTAGAATATGATCGTCGTCAAGTATTGAATGAAATTGCTGATGATGTTATCAAAAATGGTGGACAAGTATTTGTTCTAGACCAAAAAGATGCTCCTGATGAAAAAAGTTTATTGGCGGTTCTGCGCTATTAGCGCTTTAATGTTTCAAATATATTAAGAAAAAACTTTTTAAGCGATAATCTAGTGTTATCGCTTTTTCTGTGTTATACTTCTAATTGTAGTTTTTGTACGGTAATATTGGCAAGTTTGTTTCAGACGACATCTTTCCTATTTCACCATTCAAGTAATTACAAAATTAATTTTTATCCTAGGAGGATGTTTAACATGGAACAAGGTACAGTAAAATGGTTTAACTCAGAAAAAGGTTACGGATTTATCACTGCTGAAAACGGAAACGACGTATTCGTACATTTCTCAGCAATCCAAGGCGACGGCTTCAAAACTTTAGAAGAAGGTCAAGCAGTGACTTTCGATGTTGAAGATGGCCAACGTGGACCTCAAGCAACAAACGTAAACAAAGCTTAATTAGTTTTTTCAAACGAGTGCTTCGGTACTCGTTTTTTTTATGCTCTTTTTTAATCGTGAGATCGACTTAGCAGAATTTTTTGCTAGGTCTTTTTTTATTTTTGAAAAAAATAGTCAGCTTTCAAAAGACTTAAGGGGACGGCTCTGTTAAAAAATGGTAGAATCCGCTATAATTCCATAGGAAGGAGGCTGTCATGAAAAAAAGATATGCAGTTGTAGACATTGAAACGACTGGGACAGATCCAAAGTCGGATCGGATTATTCAATTTGGCTGTGCGCTGATTGAAGATAGTGAGATCGTTGCGCATTTTTCAACGGATATCAATCCCGATCAAACGATTCCAAATCAAATTCAAACCCTAACAGGGATCACGAATCAGCGGATTCGGAAAGCCCCTTATTTCGAAGATGTCGCCGAAACAATCAGTAATTTATTAGAGGGAACCGTTTTTGTCGCCCATAATATTTATTTTGATTATCCCTTTTTAAGTAACGAACTGGAACGCTGCGGGATGCCGCCGTTAACGAGTGACGGCATCGATACCGTTGAATTGGCGCAAGTGTTCATGCCAACTTCACCAAGCTTTCGTTTAGGCGATTTGGCAGAGGAATTGCAGCTAGTCCACGAAAATCCTCATCAAGCAGATAGCGATGCTGATGTAACGGCGCAGCTACTGCTCTATTTAGAGACTCAAATTAAAAAATTGCCGATCATCACGTTAGAGAAAATTGTAGCGACTGCTGACCAGATGGCCTTTCAGACGAAAGACTATTTAGTCGATTGTTTGACTGAGTTGCAGGAACAACGTGAGCCGTTGGCAAAAGAGTTGGTGATCGTTCATGGCTTCGCGCTGAAAAAAAAGAGCGTACCACTTTTTTCTGAGAATTATTTTGGCAGCAAAGCTTATCCTCGTTCTCGGAAAGCCAAAGAAAAGGTCTATCAAAGTGAACTGGATTTTCGTAAGGAACAGGCACGCTTGATGAATTTAGTCTATGACTTTTTCAATAAGAAAGAGGATAAAAATATTTTAGTCGAAGCCGCAACCGGCATCGGAAAAACCTTAGGCTATTTATTGCCTATGAGTTATGTGGCAACACCGGAAAAACCATTAGTGATCAGCACCGTCTCTTTATTGTTGCAGGAACAGATTTTGAATCACGACCTGCCGCTGATCAATCGTTTATTAGATCAGCCTTTGCAGGCGGTGGTGATGAAAAGCAGTCGCCACTATCTCGACCTTGACCGTTTTTATCAAAGCTTCCAAAAAAAATCACAGCAAAAGCAATATACCTTTTACCAAATGGCCTTGTTAGTCTGGCTGACTCAGACAGAGACGGGGGATTTTGACGAGCTGAATATGACGAGCTTGAAGCATCCTTTTTGGCAAAAGGTGGCTCATCTTGGCCCAACAACGCTGAATCCTAACAGCCCTTTTTATGGGGTTGATTTTATCCATCATCGTCAGAAAAAATTGGCACAAAGCAATGTGATTATTACGAATCATTCCTTCTTAGCTCAAGAAAATCAGCGGAAAATCCCGCAGCTGCCGGCCAGTCCTTATTTGATTATTGACGAGGCCCATCATTTAAATCGAGTTCTAGAAAAGGTCAGCACTCATCAATTAAATATTTTGGCGATCCAAAAGGGTTTTAACCATTTACTGGAAAATAAAGTCTTTCAAACTTGGCAGGCCCTAGTAAAAAAAGATCAGCAGACCCAGCATTCATTAGAAGTTTTTCAGGATGTGCTGCAGGAATTAAATGAAGAGCTGACTGATCTTTATCAGCTATTTAAAGAGGAGTTCCCAACCAATGACGAGCGCTTGATTACTAAGGAAATGATTGATCAATTATCTTTAGCGAGTGAACAAGTCTTGCAGCGGGTAAGTTTGCTTTATCAAGACGCCTTAACAATTGGCGAGCAGTTGAAAAGTTATTATCTGCGCTATCAAGAGACCTTTAGTATTTCCGAACAGGCCCAATGGAGCGATCTACAAACATTATTGGATAGCTTAGCCCAACAGCAAGTGGCCTTCGAACTTTTCAGTGAACAGTGGGAGGCTCGTTATATTCATTGGTTCAACGTCAAACGTAAGACGCTCTATGTACAAGACTTGGAAGCTTCGCAATTAGATCAAACAAGTTGGTATCATCGCTACAAACAGATTTTGTATCTCGGCGGAACATTAAAAATCGGTGGTGATCGCCATTATTTTGCGAAGCGCTGGGGGATTCCTGAAGCGGCGTTGAAAATCATCAGCAGTCCCTACGATTATGAACAACAAGCGCGACTTTATTTACCAACAGAAAATATTAGTATCCAAACGTCTTCACCAGATCAATATGCCCAATATGTTGCCGATGTTGTCCATAAAATGGCGGATCATCAAAAGCGACCGATTCTAGTGTTATTTACTTCTCATGATATTTTGAACCGTGTGCATCAGCGATTGAAAATGCCGTTGTTGCATGAAGGCCGAGAAGTCTTGGCGCAAGGAATTGGCGGCAGTCGTGAGAAATTACTGAAACGTTTCTTACTTTCAAAAGATGCCGTGCTGCTAGGTGCGGACAGCTTTTGGGAAGGTATCGATTTACCCGGGGAGATCTTGCAACTCTTAATCGTAACCCGACTGCCCTTTGAAAATCCGCAACGTATCCAAGTTCGCGCTCGGAATAGTTTCTTAGAGGCTGAAGGAATCAATCCCTTTTTCCAAGAAGCGGTTCCTCATGCGGCACTGCGGTTAAGACAGGCTTTAGGTCGCCTGATTCGTTCTGAGACGGATAAGGGTGTAATGCTCTTATTGGATCAACGCTTTATCTCAGCTAGTTATGGCGAACGCTTACGAAAGGCGCTGCCAAAAGAATTAACGATCAAGCAGTTGCCGTTGGAAGAAATTTTGACGGAAACGACCCAATTCTTAATTTCTGAGAAAAATGAAGAGAATTAATGAGGGATAGTTGTTCTTTTGGTATAATGTAGCTTGTCTGGAAGGAGTATGATTTTGGATACGAATAGTGCAAAACAGAAAAAACTTAACCGTTGGCTGTTAGGAATCGTGACCTTTTTGTTGATCATCCTTGTTGCCGGAACTATGATTTTCATTCGTTCGAACCGACCAATGCAACAGGCGAAAAGAGAAGCGGTCCAAATGGCGGAAAAATATGCGGATCTAGAAACGGTTGATCAGTTCTATTGGTTCAATCGCGAGCAGACTTATTTTACGGTAGTAGGAAAAAACAAATCGCAGGAAGAAATCATTGTGATCATTCCGAAATCGGGAGACAAAGTGCGTGTTCTTGCTCAAAAGGATGGGCTGACTGAGGTGCAAGCAGAAGAAACCGTTAAAACGAATGATCCTGATGTGACTATTGAAAAAGCAAATCTCGGTATCTATCGCGACCAGACGGCTTGGGAAATCACTGCAAAAGACGATCAAGGCGCGATTTATTATTACTTGCTGAACTTTAATGACGGCAAGATAATTAAAGTCATCAAAAAGATCTAAAAAAATCTTGGTAGGGGAGTTATTGGTTATGAAATTATCACAGCGTGTAACAAACTTAGAACCGTCCGTCACTTTAGCAGCAACGGCAAAAGCCAAAGAATTGAAAGCAAAAGGTTTAGATGTGATTAGTTTGACTGTGGGAGAGCCCGATTTTACTACACCGGAAAATATCGAGCAGGCAGCTATTGATGGGATCAAGAGCGGAAAAGTCAGCTTTTACACTGCTTCCGGTGGTACGCCAGAATTAAAATCAGCGATCGTTGATTTTACGAAAGAAAATTATGATCTGACTGTTGAACCGCAAAATATTATCGTAACTAGCGGGGCAAAATTTGCGTTATACACCTTATTTCAAACAATTCTTGATGCCGGCGATGAAGTCATCATTCCAGTACCTTATTGGGTTAGTTATGGCGAACAAGTCAAATTGGCGCAAGGAAATCCGGTCTTTATTCATGGTGACCAAGCCAATGATTATAAGATCACGGTGGAACACTTGGAAGACGTCCGCACGGAAAAAACCAAAGCGATCATTATCAGCTCACCATCAAATCCGACCGGAATGATTTATTCAGAAGATGAGTTGCGAGCACTGGGTGAATGGGCGATTCGTCATGAGCTGTTGATTGTTTCAGATGATATTTATGATCATCTTGTTTATAATGGGAACGAAGCGGCCCATCTTGCTTCTTTATCTGACGAGATTTTCCAGCATACAGTGATCATTAACGGCGTGTCAAAAACCTATTCTATGACTGGTTGGCGAATCGGTTATGCGATTGGTAGCGCTGAAATCATCAGTGGTATGACAGCAATCGCTTCACAGTCTACTAGTAATCCAACGGCGGTCAGCCAAATTGCGGCTGTCGAGGCTTTGACAGGTGAGCAAGAGACGGCAGAAAAAATGCGGCAAGCCTTTGAAGAACGACTAAATACGATTTATCCAAAGGTTGCTGATCTGCCAGGCTTTAAGTTAACAAAACCACAGGGCGCCTTCTATCTATTTCCTAATATCAAGGAAGCGATGGAAATGGGGGGCTATGACAACGTCACTACTTGGGTCAACGATCTATTAGAGCAAGAACAAGTAGCGTTGGTGACTGGTGAAGGATTCGGTTCCCCTGACAGTGTGCGGATGAGTTATTCTGCTAGCATGGAAGAGTTAGAGGAAGCCGTTGTACGGATTCGCCGTTTTATCGAAAATAGTAAAAAGTAAAAAAATCATCATTCGGGATAAATAAGTTAGGAGAGACATTTGTGGAACAGATTCAAATCATTGATGCCAAGAACCATGTTGGCGAAACAGTAAAAATTGGTGCTTGGGTAGCGAATAAGCGCTCAAGCGGGAAAATTTCTTTTTTACAATTACGTGACGGTACGGCTTATTTTCAAGCAGTCGTAGTGAAAAGCGAAGTGTCAGAAGAGGTTTTTCATTTAGCAAAAGAATTAACACAAGAAACATCGATTATCGTTACCGGAGAAATTCGTGAAGACACACGTTCGAAATTTGGCTATGAACTAGGCGTGAAGGAAATCGAAGTTATTGGTGAAAGTCATGATTATCCGATTACACCAAAAGAACACGGCGTTGATTTCTTGATGGATCACCGTCATTTATGGCTGCGTTCATCACAACAACACGCAATCATGTTGATTCGTAACGAGGTGATTCGTGCGACCTACGAATTCTTCAATAATAATGGTTTTGTGAAAGTTGATCCACCGATCTTAACTGGTTCAGCTCCCGAAGGTACAAGTGATTTATTTGAAACAAATTATTTTGATCATAAAGCTTATTTATCACAAAGTGGACAGTTATACATGGAAGCCGCAGCGATGGCTTTAGGTAAAGTCTTCTCATTCGGTCCAACCTTCCGTGCTGAAAAATCAAAGACGCGTCGTCACTTAATCGAGTTTTGGATGATCGAACCGGAAATGGCCTTCATGCATCAAGAAGACAGCCTAGAAGTGCAAGAACAATATGTTGCATACTTGGTACAAAGTGTCTTGGATAACTGTGACTATGCGTTAGATACGTTAGGTCGAGACAAAGAAATTTTGAAAAATTATACAAAATTACCGTTTCCACGGATCACGTATGATGATGCGATTGAATTATTGAAGAAAAATGATTTTGATGATATCGAATGGGGCGATGATTTTGGTTCGCCGCATGAAACCTTTATCGCGAACTCCTTTGATCGTCCGGTCTTTATTTTGAATTATCCAAAAGCCATCAAACCATTTTACATGAAACCACATCCAACACGTGAAGACGTGGTGATCTGTGCCGATTTGATCGCGCCAGAAGGTTATGGTGAAATCATCGGCGGTTCAGAACGGGCGACGGATTATGATTATCTGTTAGAACAAATTCGTGAAGCTGGTCTGAACGAAGAAGAATATTCATGGTATTTAGATTTGCGTAAATACGGAACTGTGCCTCATTCAGGTTTTGGTTTAGGCTTGGAACGAACCATTACCTTTATTTCAGGAATTGATCATGTACGGGAAGCAATTCCATTCCCACGCTTGTTAAACCGGATTTATCCATAAGAATGAAACGCCAAAAGCATCGAGGGCTCCTCGGTGCTTTTTTTTTTGAAAAAGCTTTCTTTTTCTGCTTGACATATGAATGATCACTCATATATAATAAACATGAAGAAACATTCATATGTATTTTAGAGAGAAGGGAATCTCATGGAAAAAGTATATCGGTTAGACGGACTGGATTGCGCAAACTGTGCAGCTAAGATCGAACGTTCAGTTCAACAAATCAAAGGTGTGGAAAAAGCGCAAGTTGATTTTATCAGCACCAAACTGACAATCGTGGCGCCTGAAAAGGAAATTGATCGCGTGACGGAAGAAGCGAAGGAAGTAGTTTATAAGCTGGAACCTGATGTAGAGGTCAATAGTGTCCAAACGGAAAAAGTCGAAGAAGACTCTAAAGGAAAAATCATTCAAATTGTGGTCGCTGTCCTAGCATTAGCTTTATTAGCGATCGTTGCACCGGCAATGCCGTGGAAGCTCGCTGCTTACTTAGTTTTGTATTTGTGGATCGGGTATGACGTATTGAAGACCGCTATTACCAATATTTTTCATGGTGAGATCTTTGATGAAAATTTCTTGATGGCTGTAGCAACGGTTGGAGCAATTGCGATTGGCGAATATCCAGAAGCGGTGGCAGTCATGCTATTTTATCAAGTCGGTGAATTTTTCCAAGATTATGCGGTGGCAAAATCTAGAAAATCAATTAGTTCGTTATTGGCGATTCGACCTGACTCGGCGAATTTGATCCAAAATGGTGAAGTAAAGAAAGTCGCACCGGAAACGATCCAAGTCGGCGATCAAATTTTAATCAAACCAGGTGAAAAAGTTCCTTTAGACGGAATCGTCAAAGAAGGAAGCTCGATGCTGGATACTTCTGCTTTAACAGGCGAATCCGTCCCCCGCAGCATTCATCCTGATGAACAGATTTTGAGTGGTTTTATTAATCAAAGTGGGCAGCTGACGGTGGAAGTGACGACGACGTTTGGTGAGTCGACGGTTAGCAAAATTTTGGATTTAGTTGAGAATGCCAGCAGTAAAAAAGCACCGGCGGAAAACTTTATTACTAGCTTTGCTCGTTATTACACACCGATCGTTGTCGGTTTAGCAGCGCTGTTGGCAATAGTACCACCGCTTGTTACCGGTGAGCCCTTTTATGATTGGGTATATCGTGCATTGACCTTCTTAGTGATTTCTTGTCCTTGTGCGTTGGTTATTTCGGTACCATTGAGCTTCTTTGGGGGAATCGGTGGAGCAAGTAAAGCTGGCGTGTTAATCAAAGGTAGTAACTATATTGAAACGTTAGCGAACGTCGAAACGCTAGTTTTTGATAAAACCGGAACCTTGACCAAAGGCGTTTTCGAAGTGCAAAAGGTTGAGACCATCATCAATCAAGGCGATTTTCTACGTTATGTTGCCAGTGCGGAGCAAAGCTCGAGTCATCCGATCGCGCAGTCCATCGTGAACTACGTTGATCAACCGTTATCGCCAGTCAGTCAGTTAACAGAAATTGCTGGCTATGGTATTTCGGTTATAATTGAAGGGCATCAATTTTTAGTTGGAAACGAAAAATTATTAGCTAAAGAAAATATTTCCTTTCAAGTAGTCGACGAAATCGGTACGATCGTGTATGTGACGATGGGTGGAAAATATATTGGACATTTAGTGATTGCAGATGAATTGAAAAATAATGTTGCTGAAGCGTTGAACGAAGTGAAAAAGCTGGGTGTCAAGCGGACCGTTATGCTGACTGGGGATAATCGTGGGATCGCTGACGCAATTGGTAATAAAATCGGAATCGATCAAGTCTACAGTGAATTATTGCCAGAGGATAAAGTGATTCATTTAGAAGATGAATTGAAACGTCAACAAAAAACCGCCTTTGTTGGGGATGGAATGAATGATGCACCGGTTTTAGCACGCGCGGATATCGGGATCGCCATGGGTGGCCTTGGCTCAGATGCTGCCATTGAAGCAGCTGATGTCGTAATCATGGATGACCAACCGGAAAAAATCCCGGTCGCGATTCGGATCGCCCGTAAAACCATGAAAATCGTCAAACAAAATATCGTATTTGCGATTGGCGTAAAGGTGATCGTCTTGATCTTAGGTGCATTGGGCTTTGCTACAATGTATGCTGCTGTTTTTGCAGATGTCGGCGTGACCGTGATCGCCGTCTTGAATGCGATGCGGTGTTTGCGAGCAAAATAAGTAACGTTAAAGCTTTGGGACTGTTCGGTCCCAAAGCTTTTTTTGCGTTTAAAAAAAATAAAAAGAAAAATAATCAACATAATAGTTGACGAATTGAGATTACAATTGTAAACTTAAAAAGTAGATTACATTTGTAAACGGAAGAGGTGAAAATTTATGACTATGACGATTACACCGATTAAAATCAGTGATTCTGAATGGGAAGTCATGCGAGTGATTTGGACGCAAAAAGCAACTACCGCGCAAGAAATTATTGATATTTTAGGGCAGACAATGGACTGGAAACCGGCGACGATCAAAACGCTGTTAGGGCGTTTAGTGAAAAAAGAAGCCGTCCGTACCGAGCAAGCGGGGAAAAAATATATTTATTATCCAGCGATTAGCGAAGGTGAAACAGTCAAGAGCGCGACGGAAAATTTATTTTCTCATATTTGTGCAAAGCGAATTGGGGAAACAATCGCCGAGTTGGTAGCGGAAGCTGAATTGACCGATGCCGATGTTGCATTGATTCAAGAGCAGCTGGTAAACAAACAAACAGTAGAAAAAATTGAATGTAACTGTATTCCTGGGCAATGCGAATGCAAACATCATCAATAAAAAGATAAAACAGATAAGAATGGAGACGGAAAAAATGAAAAAACAATTTGCAATTAACGGAATGAGCTGTAATCACTGTGTGGCAAAAGTGGAACAAGCGATCAATCAATTAGATGGAATCGATAAAGTGAAAATCAATCTTAAGAAAAATAATGGTACGGTGAAATTCGACGAGGCACAAGTTTCAGCAGACCAAATCGCTGCAGCAGTGACTGAGGCAGGGTATGAAACTGAGGTGATCTAATTGGCAGACGCAACCGTAGAAACATTCGCGATTACTGGTATGACTTGTGCCAATTGTTCGGCCCGAGTGGAAAAAGAATTGAAAACGACCGATGGTGTACTGGAGGCGAATGTCAATTTAGCGACTGAGAAAGCCACTGTCCAATTTGACGATACCCTTAGTGCAGAGCAAGTGATCCAACGAGTCGAGGCTATCGGGTATGGGGCAATTTTGTTTGACGAGGAACATAAGCAAAAGATTCAGCAAGAAAAAGCCGCTTACTTAAAAAGAATGAAACGTGATTTGATTTTAAGTACGGTTTTAACAGCACCCTTAATGATCGCGATGGTCGCGATGCTGTTAGGTAGCCATGCCGGTTGGGTTCATTTTCTACACTTACCACTGGTTCAATTGATCTTAGTGACCCCAGTTCAATTTGGAGTAGGTCAACGATTTTATCGCGGCGCTTATCATGCCTTGAAGACCAAAGCCCCAAACATGGACGTTTTGGTAGCGATGGGTACGTCAGCGGCATTCTTACTTAGTGTCTATAATGGCTTTTTTAATCCCCATAACTCTGATTTGTATTTTGAAAGCAGTGGCATGATCATCACGTTGATCTTGTTGGGTAAATATTTAGAACAAAAAGCTAAAACAAAAACTAGCGACGCCATCAAACAGCTAATGAGTCTGCAAGCCAAAACGGCGACGGTTATCGTTGCCGGTATAGAGCAGCAAGTTCCAATTGAAAAAGTTCAAGCGGGGGATTTACTGCGTGTTCGTCCTGGAGAACAGATTCCGGTGGATGGCAAAATTTTGGCTGGTCAAACGACGATTGATGAAAGTATGTTGACTGGGGAAAGTCTGCCGGTGGATAAACAAGTAGAAGATCAAGTGTTTGGTGGAACGGTCAATACGACTGGTAGTATTCAATTTACCGCCACCCAAGTTGGCAGTATGACGGTACTTTCTCGGATCATTCGGATGGTGGAGGACGCGCAAGGGGAAAAAGCGCCGATCCAGCAAATTGCGGATAAAATCTCGAAAATATTTGTCCCGACTGTTTTAGGCATCGCGTTACTGACCTTGTTGGCCACTGGCTTCTTTACAGGTGATTGGCAGCTGGCGATCGTTCACAGTGTTTCTGTCTTAGTAATCGCCTGTCCTTGTGCCTTGGGTTTAGCGACGCCGACAGCGATTATGGTGGGCACTGGTTTGGGAGCGAAGTCCGGTATTTTGATTAAGGGCGGTGGTGCGTTAGAAAAAATCGCGCATCTGACAACGGTAGTTTTAGACAAGACGGGGACCATCACTGAAGGAAAACCGGTGGTCGCTGATTTTGAAGCTTTTGATCCGCAAGCCTTAGCTTATCTGACGAGTTTGGAACAGCAGTCAGAACACCCACTTGCAAAAGCGATTTATCAATATGGCAAAGACCAGACTGAAATTTTACCGGTTGATCAATTTGAAAGTTTGACTGGACAAGGTGTGACAGGAATCATCAATGGCAAACAATATTTTGTTGGATCAAAACGGGGCTTGAAGGAGCGAAATATTTCATTTGCAGAAGATCGTGTGATAGCGTTAGAAGAGGAAGGTAAGACGGTGATGTTCTTGACCGATCAAGCCAATCTTTTAGCGATGATCTCCGTGACTGATCAAGTTAAAGCCTCTTCTAAATCGGCAATTGAAGCACTTCACACACTAGGCATCAAAGTGAAAATGCTGACAGGAGACAATCCTCAGACCGCTCGTTACATTGGTGAACAGGTCGGTTTGCAGTCTGCGGATATTGTCGCAGAAGTATTACCTGAAGACAAGGCTCAAGTTGTGAAGGAATTGCAGACAAAGGGAGAATCCGTTGGTATGGTAGGCGATGGAATCAATGACGCGCCAGCCTTGGCCTTAGCAGATATCGGAATTGCAATGGGCAGTGGGACGGACATCGCGATGGAGACAGCAGATATTACCTTGATGAATAGCGATCTTGTATCGGTTGAAAAAAGTATTCGTTTATCTAAGTTAACTTTACGGAAAATCAAGCAAAATCTATTCTGGGCCTTTTGTTATAACGTGATTGGAATTCCTTTTGCGGCCTTCGGCTTTTTGAATCCAATTATTGCCGGCGGTGCGATGGCCTTCAGCTCAGTTAGTGTTTTGTTGAATTCACTGAGCTTGAATCAGAAAAAATTGTAGACTAACGAATATTGAAAAATAAGATTAAAAGAATTGGGAGTGAGTTGCTATGAAACAGCGAGAACAAATGGATGAATCGATGGAAATGGATCATTCGGCACATGAACATCATGAGATGAGTGATCATCAGCAGATGAATCACGGAATGCACGGTCATGAGGATCACGAAATGGATCATGGTGGCATGGATCATTCGATGCATATGGGCAATTTTAAACAAAAATTTTGGCTCTCGCTGATTTTGGCGATCCCCATCATCGTACTTTCACCGATGATGGGAATGCAGCTACCTTTCCAGTTTACTTTTCCTGGTTCTGAATGGGTCGTCTTAGTTTTAGCGACGATTCTGTTTATTTACGGTGGCCAGCCCTTCTTAAGTGGCGCCAAAATGGAATTACAAATGAAAAGTCCCGCGATGATGACCTTGATCGCGATGGGGATCTCGGTTTCGTATATTTACAGCTTGTATTCTTTTGTAGCGAATAAAATGAACCCTGCGGCCCATGTGATGGATTTCTTCTGGGAGTTAGCAACGCTGATCGTTATTATGCTACTAGGGCACTGGGTAGAAATGAGTGCTGTTTCTAATGCCAGCAATGCATTGAAGAAGTTGGCTGAATTGTTACCAGACGAAGTCAACAAGATCGAAGCAGACGGCTCTACGAAAAAAGTTAAACTGCAAGAAATAAAAAAAGCCGATCGATTGTTAGTACGGGCCGGCGACAAAATGCCTACTGATGGTGAAATTATCGACGGCTCGACGATCGTGGATGAATCGGCAGTAACGGGTGAATCAAAAGGCGTTCAGAAAACGGTCGGCGACTCAGTGATTGGCGGTTCCGTCAACGGTGATGGTACCATCCAATTAAAAGTAACGGGGACCGGTGAAGATGGCTATTTAGCGAAAGTTATGACGATGGTGAAACAAGCCCAGCAAGAAAAATCAAAGCTGGAATCGATCTCCGATAAAGTGGCCAAATGGCTGTTTTATATCGCACTAGCCGCTGGGATCTTAACTTTTATTGCTTGGCTGATTGTAGCAGATTTGCCTCAAGCCTTGGACCGCATGGTCACAGTCTTCGTAATCGCCTGTCCTCATGCATTAGGCTTAGCGATTCCTTTAGTAATCGCTCGGTCGACTTCTTTAGCTGCAAAAAATGGGTTGCTATTAAAAAGTCGTCAGGCGTTGGAACAAGGCAATCAGTTAGATTATGTATTTTTAGATAAAACGGGAACGTTGACAGAAGGTCAATTCACAGTGACCGGGGTTGAAAGCCTGACTGAGATGGACAAGACAGAAGTGTTGAAGTATATCGGCGCGTTGGAAGCACAAACGAATCATCCATTAGCCGTTGGAGTCATGAATTATTTAACCGCTGAACAAATCGAACCTTATCAAGGAAAAGATATTTCAACCTTAAAAGGTATTGGCGTGAAAGGATCTGTTGAAGGTCATCAAGTGATTTTAGCGAATCAAAAAGAAATCGAAAAACGACAGTTGACAATTGATCCAGAGAAATTGAAAGATTATCAGGCTCAAGGCAATACAATTTCTTTCTTGTTGATTGACGATCAGCTAGTTGCTTTCTTCGCCATGGGCGATACCCTAAAATCACAGGCTAAAGAGTTTATCAAGAGCTTGCGAGACAATGGGATTGAACCAGTCATGCTGACAGGTGATAATCAAGAGGCAGCGAAAGCAGTTGCTAATTATTTGGACATTAAAGAGTTTTACAGTGAACTCTTGCCAGATGACAAGGAAAAAATTATTAAGGACTATACAGATAAAAGCAAAAAAGTCATGATGGTCGGTGATGGGATCAATGACGCGCCAGCATTAGCGAGAGCCTCGATTGGGATGGCGATCGGTGCCGGAACAGATATCGCGATTGATTCAGCTGATGTTGTTTTGACTAACAGCAATTTACAGGATATTTTAAAATTCGTTCGCTTGGCTAAGCGGACTCATAGTAAAATGATCCAAAATCTCTGGTGGGGAGCCGGCTACAATATTTTAGCGATTCCTTTGGCCGCCGGTATCTTGGCACCAATTGGGATTTTATTAAGCCCAGCTGTTGGAGCAATCTTAATGTCTTTAAGTACGATCATTGTGGCGATCAATGCCATGACGTTAAACGTCTGAGTTTTCAGGCGTTTTTCTTTTTTTTTGGAAAAAAATTGAGAATTTAAAGCCTTTGAACTTATGCTATGTTGAATAAGAGACCTATCGGCAAGGAGCAGGAAAGAAGGGCGAAGGATGATCTGGCAATTTATGACAGGAAAAAAGGAACAGCGGCAGCTGCAACTAATCGAGTTATTGAAAGAAGAATGTTATACAGTAAAGGAATTAATGGGGCGGCTTGGCGTTAGCAGGAAAACCGTTTTACGGGACCTAACCGTTTTGCAAGAAAAGGGTTATGCTAAAAAAATGACTCAATGGCAGCTTGATTGGTCCAACGTAACGAGTTTTTCTGAGCTGTATCGCAAAATCCTTTTAGAAAATCCCACCTTCAAGCTGTTCCAACAATACTTATGGAGTGATGGACCACAAGAAATTGAGTATAGAAAAATCAAGCAATTAAATAATTATTTACTTACTTGGAATCTTTCAGTGAATCGACGACAAGGGTGTTTAAGCGGGGATGTCCGTTTGATCTTCCATCTGCAGTTGAAGTTTTTACGGGATTTTTGCCAGTTAGAGGAGCGGGCGTTATATTGTCGTCTGGCTCGGCATTATGAAGAGCAGCAGCTTTTTTATCCAAAGCAAGAGTTGATCCCAGACAAAGAAATGCTGTTGACTTTCGCAGCTGATTTTTCTTTGCCAGAAAGTATTGCTGAGCTTTGTTTTTTTGATTATCTGCGCCATCATATCCAAGCTTGTCTGGCGTTTTATCTTTGCCATGAAAAATATCAAACCCCTTTATATAAAGAAATCATCAGGAGCCTACAAATCATTGAGATGGAACCTATGTGGGAATTAAATCCTAGTAAACAAGTTTTTATTCTTAAATTATTTGATTTGTTTTTAGGTATCCAGCAAGGCTTGCCTTTAGCGGTTTTCAACCAAAAATGGAAGACAAGAGAAGTACCGGCGATTTTATTTTCCTTTAGCAAGGAATTGAAGCGATCGATTCCGCTATTAAGGAACTGCCGAATCGATGAATTGGCGTTGGCGCTGAATCATATCCTTTATTCCAGTTATCAAGTTTCGTTATCCTTAAATCCCAACTTAAAAACTTCGTTGCGAATTCAGGAGGGCTATCAAGCTTTTTTATCTTCAACCGAAAGAATTTAGAGGGATGTTTTTGCTTAATGAAGGGTTATGCTATAATGATGAAGACTACGCGTAGGAGGAGAGCAGATGGGGTTAAAAAAATTAGATGTTCCGACATCTTCGATTACAGAAGTAAAAAAATCACCAATGGATGTTTTTGCTCAAGCTCGCAAAGCCGACACTGGGGTCTATGTCTTCAATCGCGAAAAAATTGCTGGCGTGATGTTGACGAAAGAACAGTACGAAGCTTTAATTGAGGAATTAACAACCTTACGAGATACATTATACCAACCAGTGGAGCGGGAATTACCGGTCCCAGAAGAATTAGAGGAATTAGCAACGGCTTTACGAACCACCTTAGCGAAAGGCTCAGTGATTTCTGCCCGCTACTTAGACGAACGCATGGTAGCGACCGGCTTTATTACGAAGAAGACTGGCTTTGGCGGTGTTACGGAAATGATGAAGGAACTGGAAGACAGCGGTAAAATCGTTTATCAATTACGTCGCAGGGAGCATAATAAAGTCATCTACGCTGAAATTTTTGGTGAAGCCCAAGAATTCCAACGAGCAGCGGCGGATAAGCTGATGATTCGTAAAGTCAATCTGATTGAACGTTAAGTCGTTCAAGCGCTGAATCAGAAAAATAAATTTGGGGTCTAAAGCAAAAGCTTAGGCCTTTTTTTACTATAAAGAAAGTCTAAAATTTTTACATGAATAAATCACTTTACAGCAGGTCTAGCCATGTCTGGCTTCACGAACTAGCTTTATCGGCAATAAGCAAAACGATTTCGAAATCGTTTGGTCTTATTGCTCAAAAGCTGAGCGAGTTCGCGAAAGCCTTTTTTAGTGCGGTAAGGTCGTTAGCTGAGAGACTACGGGATAGTTGTCTGTGAACAAACGTTCGGTTATAATGGAACCAGAATCATTGATAAGGACGCTGAAAGGGGAGGTGAATTCTGTGGCCGATTTAGTTTTTCCATTAAAAAATGATACGACGCGAAAAATTATTCATATTGATATGGATGCTTTTTTTGCGTCGGTTGAGGAGCGGGATGATCCTGAATTAGCGAAGCATCCCTTAGTAATCGCCCGCCATCCTTCTGATACTGGAGGAAAAGGGGTTGTGACGACCGCGAATTACAAGGCTAGGGTTTACGGGATTCATTCTGCGATGAGCGCTCAAAAAGCGTTTGAGCTTTGTCCCCAAGCAATTTTTAAACCCGGCGATCACGAAAAATACCGAGCGGTCTCGCAACAAGTTCGAGCCATTTTTCATCGCTATACAGATGTCATCGAACCCGTTTCGATTGATGAAGCCTACTTAGATGTGACAGAAAATAAAATCAATGCCCGTTCAGCCATCAAAATTGCTCGCTTGATTCAGCAGGATATTTGGCAGGAGCTGCAACTGACTTGTTCGGCCGGAGTTAGTTATAATAAATTTTTGGCTAAATTGGCCTCTGACTATCAAAAACCGCGAGGCATGACAGTGATCTCACCAGAAGAAGCTGTCATCTTTTTAAAGCAGCTACCAATTGAAAAATTTCACGGTGTTGGGAAAAAGACCGTACCGAAAATGAATGAATTGGGAATTTTTACTGGCGAGGATTTATACGAAAAAAGTGAAATGTTTTTGATCCAGGAATTTGGTAAGATGGGCTACTCTTTGTATCGAAAAGTTCGTGGAATTCACGACTCGCCCGTCAGTGTTACTCGTGAACGCAAGTCGGTGGGGAAAGAACATACTTACGGCCGTCCATTGGCCACAGAGGACGAGGTTTTAAGTCAGTTAAGGCAATTAGCGGAAAAGGTCGAAGGCTCCTTAAAACGCGTGCAGCGGCATGGCAAAACGGTGGTCGTCAAGATTCGATATACAGATTATACGACTGTGACGCGGCGAGTGACGCTGCCTTATTACATAGAAAAAAAAGAAGAACTATTTTCCCAAGCTAGCTTGATTTGGGAGGAAATTGGCGGCATTGAAAAAGGGATCCGCTTAGTCGGTATCACCTTGACTAATCTAGATCCCGTTGCCTATGAAAATATTGTCTTGCCTTTGTGGGAGTGAAAAAGCTAGTTCGTAGAGCCAGACATCAAACAAGAAGAGCGACTAAATTAGTTCGCTCTTTTTGATTTGTTCAAAAGCTTTTTCGGAGTCATGGAGTTTTTCCCAAATAACGACTTCACCTTGTGCTAAAGATTTTTTGACATCAATGATCCGTTGATTGGCACTGCCACGAAATTGCAGCATCAAGTTTTTTTGTGTCAGTTCAAAACGCCCGTCAACGAGAATATCAATCTTGCTGAGCATTTCTAGTTTGTCTTCACTGTCTTGTAACAGCTCTTCAAACGTGTAGCCGCTCCAAGACCAGATATCCTTCGTGTCGCCAAATTCTTTCCGTAAACGGTCAATCACTCTTAAGCAGACTTGAGTATTCAAAAAAGGCTCGCCGCCTAAGAAAGTGACACCTTGAACATAATCGTGGGCTGTATCCGCGATTAATTGATCTTCAATTTCTTGGGTGAAGGGCTTGCCGTAATGAAAATTTTGTGCGGCAGCATTGAAGCAGCCTTCGCAGGCAAAGGGACAGCCACTGACGTAGAGACTATTCCGGACGCCTTCTCCATCAACAAAGTTGAAGGCCTTATAATCGGCGATGTATTGCTGACTTAACTCACTGGCCAGCCATTCTTTTGGTTTAGGATTACGCATGTTTTTTTCACCTTTCAAGTAAAACAGGGAGCGGCAAAGAGCGCCGTCCCTGTCAATCGTATTTCCAGTTTCTATTTCATATGTTTGACGCGTGAGGCGATTTCTTCATGACGGCCGTGAACCATCGGACGTGCTTGCGGATTGCCTAGGTAGCCGCAAGTCCGTTTGACAACATCACAGGTTTTTGGATCATGGTTGCCGCACTCTGGACATTCAAAGCCGCGTTTGGTTGGTTTGAAGTCGCCTTCGAAGCCACATTCGTAGCAATGATCGATCGGTGTGTTGGTTCCTAGATAAGCGATGCGATCGTATCCATAGTCCCAAACAGCTTCCAAAGATTTTGGATTTTGCTGCAATACTGGGTATTCACAATAGTGGATGAAGCCGCCAGAACAATATTTAGGATAGTCTTTTTCGAAATCCAATTTTTCAAATGGCGTTGGGTTTTTCCGCACATCATAATGGAAGCTATTCGTGTAATAATCCTTATCCGTGATGTTTTCAACAACACCAAAGCGCTCTGTATCTAAACGACAGAAGCGATCCGTCAAACTTTCACTTGGTGTTGAATAAACACTGAAGTGATAGCCGTATTCATTGCCCCAGGCATCTGCATGTTCTTTTAGATCTTTCATAATATCCAAGGTGAAAGCTTTCGCTTCTGGATTGCCTTCCCATTCGCCGCCGTAAAAAATGCTGGCAACTTCGTAAAGACCAATGTAGCCTAAAGAAATCGTAGCTCGTTTATTTTTGAATAATTCATTGACAGCATCTGTTCGTTTCAAACGTTTGCCGAATGCGCCGTATTGATACAAGATCGGTGCGTTCGCCGGTGTGGCCTCTTTACAACGATCAATCCGGAAAACAAGCGCGTCTTTAGCGATTTGCAGACGTTCCTCTAATAATGTCCAGAATTTTTCTTTGTTGCCGGCTGATTCTAAGGCGATCCGTGGTAAATTCAACGTAACGACCCCAAGATTCATACGACCTGCATTGATTTCTTCGCCTTGTTCATTTTTCCAACCTTGCAAGAATGAGCGGCAGCCCATCGGCACCTTGAAGCTGCCAGTCAGCTCGATTAATTTGTCGTAATTCAGGATATCTGGATACATCCGCTTGGTTGCACATTCTAATGCTAATTCTTTAATATCATAGTTTGGATCAGTTGGTTCCAAGTTGGTTCCACGGCGTAGAGTGAAAATCAATTTAGGGAAAATCGCCGTGCGTTTTTCGCTACCTAAACCTTCGATCCGGATTTGTAGGATCGCTTTTTGAATCTCGCGTTCAAACCAATCTGTTCCAAGACCAAAGCCTAATGACGTAAAGGGTGTTTGTCCGTTTGAAGTAAATAACGTATTGATCTCGTATTCTAAGCTTTGCATCGCGTCATAAATATCTTTACGTGTTTTTTGTTTCGCAAAAGCTTTTTGCTTTTCTGGACTATCGATCCATTCTTCGGCGTCTTTTAAATGTTTTTCATAATTTAAGCGCGCAAAAGGAGCTAACAATTCATCTGTCCGATCGGCTGAACAACCGCCGTATTGGCTTGAAGCTACATTGGCAATGATTTGTGAAATTTGTGCGGTCGCCGTTTGAATTGATTTAGGACTTTCTACTTCGGCATTACCGATTTTAAATCCGTCGTTCAACATGCCTTTAAAGTCGATCAAACAGCAGTTCGTCATTGGTGTATAGGGATGATAATCCAAATCATGGTAATGGATGTCGCCTTTTTGGTGAGCATTCGCTACATGGGCTGGCAGCATTTTTAAACCAATGGATTTACCCACGATTCCAGCCGTTAAATCCCGTTGAGTATTGAAGACATCGCTGTCTTTATTGGCATTTTCATTCACGACCGTTTGGTCCTTGTTGATTAATTTGCCGATTGTAAAGTTAATGTCAGTGGCTTTGCTACGCTGGAAATCACGATGGGTCCGATAATTGATATATTCCTCGGCTAACCCGTACTCGTTATGCTCTAATAGAATATGTTCCACGATGTTTTGGATTTCATAAATTTTAATGTCACTGTTGAAACGCTCAGAAATTTCAGCATCTACGCGTTCGACGATTGATTGGATGCGCCCGTGAGCTAAAGGATCAATCGAACCTTTTATTTTTGTTTCAGCTTTAATCAATGCATCATAAATTTTTTGGTCATCAAAGGAGACGTGACGTCCATCGCGTTTTACGACTTTGATATTTTTTAATGACGATTGAAACTCGTTGAGCAACGAGTCTTTTGTATGGATTTCCATCATAACAAACACTCCATTTCTTCTAAATCTCACTATTAATAATATAGCATTTTGATTTAGCATGCAACGATATATTGGGGCTTTTTTTAGGAATAAAAGAAGAACACACTATATATAGTGTGTTCCTTTATGTAAAAGTGTATGAAAGCTGATGAGGCCGTGCTTTACAGCTATGTTAAAATAACTTAAAAATATTTGTTTTGAATGTGAAAAAAATGTAAGCTGTCAGACAGTCGTTTCACGTAAAAAACTAACCCAAATATGATACCATAAAGGAAAAAATTTGGATATTAAAAATAGGTGTCTAATTTTGAGAAGGAAATCGTTTTGACAGGAGGATCAAGCAATGAAGAAAATAATTGATGTGCAGCATTTAAGTAAAAGCTATGGCACACGCAATAATAAAGTGACGGTCTTGAATGATTTGAATTTTTCCATGGAGAAGGGAGAATTCGTTGGGATCATGGGTCCTAGTGGCGCCGGTAAGACGACGTTAATGAATATCCTGTCAACGATTTTGCTGCCTACGATGGGCAGTGTGAAGATCGACGGCGCTGATATCACACAGATGCGGGAGAACCGACTGACAGATTTTCGTCGAAAAAATCTGGGTTTCATTTTTCAAGAGTTTAATTTGATTGATAGTTTGTCGGTACGGGACAATATTATTTTGCCTTTAGCAGTCAGCAAGCTTTCCTATGAAGAAATTACGAAACGGGTGGATCATCTAGCGCAAATTTTAAAAATTGAAGGTATCTTAGACCGATTTCCAGAAGAACTGTCTACCGGTCAACAGCAACGGACTGCAGCAGCGCGGGCTTTGATCACCCGTCCGATGATTTTATTTGCTGATGAGCCCACGGGCTCTTTGGATTCTAAAGCAGCGACTGAGTTTTTGAATTACTTAGACGAGGTGAACCTTCATGAGGAGACGACGATCTTGATGGTTACTCATGATCCTTACACGGCTAGCTATTGCAATCGCGTGCTGTTTATTAAGGATGGGCGTTTTTTCTCCGAGATCGTTCGGCGTTCAACCCGCAAGGATTTTTTTGAGAAAGTGATTGATATGCAGGCGACGATCGGCGGGGGAGGCAAAGCCAATGCTGATTAAATTAGTTTGGCGCGGCTTTAAAAAACAATTATCCAATTATTTATTGCTATTCTTTAGCTTGATTTTTTCGGTGATGGTTTATTATTCCTTTACGGCGATGACCTATGAGCAGCCTTTGATTCGCGGTGCCGGAAAAAACACCCAATTGGTTGGTGTTTTAGGGTTCGGCAGTTTTGCGGTGGTGCTGATTCTTTTATTTTTTATGGCGAATACCAATCGTTTCTTTATTGAAAATCGCCGCAAGGATATCAGTATCTTCCATTTATATGGACTGAATTATTATCAAATTTGTTTGTGGTTTATTTTAGAGCTTTTATTTATTGGGGTGTTTTCCTTCGTGATTGGAATTGGCTTAGGTATTTTATTTTCAAAACTCTTTAGCATGATCTTGGTCAAAGCGATGGATCTGCCACTGCAAGTCCATTTCTTTTTCTCTAGTGACGCGATTCTTGCGACTGGGCTCGTGGTACTGTTTATTTTGGCAGTTGTTTGTTTGCAGATTTTGTGGTTAGTGTCTGGCTATAAGTTCAGTCACGTCAAAAAGGCCCGTCTGCGAAACATCCAAGCAATGAAACTTTCCTCGTGGCAAAAGGTCATGGCAGTGATTGGCGGCATGTTCTTACTAACCGGCTGGGGTCTAGCGTTGACTTATATTTCGATTGCTCGCAAGGTGAGTGATCAGCTCGGTTTGATTCAAGGAAATTTTCTATTAATGAGTATTATTTTTCTGTTATGTGTGATCGGTAGTTATCTTTTTTTCGCTTTTACTTTACGTTGGTATAATTCCTTTCACCCGAAGCGGCTTGATAAAAATTTAGGTATGTTGTCACGCAGTGAATGGCAGCTGCGGTTATTCAGCGAATGGCGTTTTTTAGGATCAATCACCGTTTCCTTAGGTTTAGCTCTAGCGATACTTGGCGGCATGGCAGCTTTGGCTTCGATAGAAATGCGTTCTGTAAATGAAATCGCCCCGGCTTCTTTATTGATTACACGAGAAAGCTATCAGAAGCTGGCACCTAAGTTGGAAAGTGTCGAACCTTACCAACGACAATCCATTCATTTTAAAGCGGTGCCGGCGAAACAAAATGTAGAAATTTCAGGAGAAGGGATGAATACCCAGCCGGAAGTCATGGACATGGTTTCCCTCTCAGATTATCGGGCCTTTCAAAAAACGAATCCAACATTGCGGGACATTCAATTGAAATCTGCCAATGCTACCGTCGTATTAAGTTCTTATCAGCGTTATTTGAACGACTATACGCGCTATAGCAATCGGATTTATTTGAAGGATAAGAAGTTAAGCGTCCAGGCTAGTCACCCAAATTTTTTTGGGGATACGAATCTACGCTATGGTACGGGGATGATCGTTGTTTCGGATCAACTATTCAATGAAACGGAAGGCATTTCGTATACGATCGAGGCGATTGATGTCCTTCCCCAAAATGAAAACAAACTGAACCAGTTGGTCCAAAAAAATGTCAAAGGAGATTGGAATTTTCCGATCCATTATGATCTTAGCTGGAAAAATCATCAGCTAATGGGAGACATTACCCAAGGAGCCGGCACCAAAAAATCCGATTCAACCATCTATCGTTCAGAGTACACATCTTATCAAGATACTTATCGCGGGACCCGCAGCAGTCTTGGCTTGGTCTTGTTCGTTGTAACTTTTGTAACGACGACGTTTATTATTACGACAGCCAGCACGGTAACTTTGCGACGCTTGTCAGAGTTTAATCAAAAACGTAAGCAGTACCGCTTGTTACAACAAATGGGGATTCCTAATCAGACGATTTATCAAGAGATCAATCGTGAAAATCGGGTGGTGTTCTTTATCCCCGCATTATTAGCATTGATCCACAGTGTTTTGGCTATTTCGGTTATTTCTCATATCGCTCAGAACGCAGATTATGGCTTTGTTTACTTATTTTGCGGGTTGATGCTGGTAGTCTATGGAGTTTTCTATTTATTCTCCAGTGCCTATCAAAAAAGATTGCTCTAAATTTGTTAGGTCGGTTTTTTAACGCGTCGTCAGCTAGACCAATTATCAAATCATTGATTTTAAATTGGTAATAGTAAGAGCAGCAAACAGAAGATTTAACTTTTCTTTATAACTTTTTTTGCCGCGGCACGGTGGGTGTCGCGGTTTTTTGTATTTAAATAACTGATGTGACAAAACTGTTCGTTTGAAACTAGATAATGTAAGTTGAATGCGTGGAAGATTATTTTGATCGTCCTATAATAAGCTACGAAAGAAAAAAAGAGAGGGCGATTTGATGAAGGCATTTTTGAGCCGTCCGACAACTCGTTACTGGTTGAGTTTTATCGGCAAGACGATTTTCTATTTTGCAGTCGTGCTGATCTTAATCTATTTATACCATTACAAGAGTATCCAAGGCGGTAACTTTATCTACAATGAATTTTAGTTTCAACAGCACAATTTCGTCTGAACCCGAACGGAGGGATAGTTATGAAAAATATCATTACGACGATTGATCAATGGGCGATCGATCAACCAGAGGCGTTAGCCTACCAATCTGAAACAGCCAGCTATTCTTATCAATTATTGCAGCAGTGGTCTGATAACTTAGCGCAGTATTTAGCAAAACAAACCGCAGCCAAAACACCAATCGTTGTTTTTGGTGAGCTGGAGTTTGAAATGATCACTAGCTTCATAGGGGCAGCCAAAAGCGGTCATGCTTATATTCCAATCGAATCGAACACACCCTTAGATCGCATCCAATTGATCTTAGACGTCGCGCAACCTGCTTTAGTTTTAAGTGTGTTGCCATGGCCTGAGGAACTGGCGACGGAGATTCCCGTCGTTACACCAACTGAATTGGCTCAAATTTTTAAAACAGAACAAACACAAATCGAATTGCAGCCAGTGAAGGATGATGAGACGTTTTATATTATCTTCACTTCTGGTACGACGGGTGTACCAAAAGGGGTACAGATCAGTCATGATAATTTATTGAGCTTTACGAATTGGGATCTGCAAGATTTCGGTATTCAGCCAGGAATGCGTTTCTTGTCCCAAGCGCCGTATTCCTTTGATCTATCCGTGATGAGCGTTTATCCTGCTCTTTGCAGCGGTGGTACCTTGATCCCGATGGAAAAAGCCGTCATCAATGATTTTAAAAAGCTCTTCAGCTTTTTACCAAGCTTAGACTTGGAAATTTGGGTCTCGACGCCTTCTTTCATGGATATTTGTTTGATGGAGAAAACCTTCGATGGTGAACACGTTCCTTCATTAAAGATTTTCCAATTTTGCGGCGAAGAACTGACACGTAAAACAGCGGAAGAATTAATTCGGCGCTTCCCCAATGCCAAAATTTTTAATACGTATGGACCAACTGAAGCAACGGTGGCGATGACCTTGATCGAAGTCACCGCGGAAGTATTGGATCAATATGATCGTGTTCCGATTGGCTATATCAAAGAAGACACCGAGGTTTTAATTTACGATGAAGATCAGCTTGCAGCACCAGGTGAAGCCGGCGAGATCGTTATCAAAGGCCCTAGTGTTTCAAAAGGCTATTTGCATAATCCAGAAAAAACCGCGGCGGCCTTTTTCGAGATCGATGGCGTGCCAGCATACCATACCGGTGATGCTGGTCGGTTGCAGACAGATGGGTTATTGCTTTATGAAGGACGGATCGATTTCCAAGTCAAATTGCATGGCTTTCGGATCGAACTAGAAGATATCGATCATCATTTGGAACACGTTTCTTATGTGAAGCAGGCAACGGTAGTGCCAAAATATCAAGACCACAAAGTTCAACAGCTAGTGGCCTATGTCGTTGCAAATGACAATGACTTTGAAAAAGCCTATCAATTGACGAAGGCAATTAAAGAAGAGTTGGCTGAAGGCGTGATGGACTATATGATTCCGCAAAAATTTGTTTATGTGAATCAATTGCCACGGACAGCGAATGGCAAGATTGATCGTAAGCGGCTGATTAATGAGGTGAATAGTTAATGTATATCCCTCACATGGTGCCTTATGCGTCACCGATTTATTTCATTATTTTAATGGTTGCGTTGTTGCCACTGATCTTAAGTTTATTGCTTCGTGGTAAACGAATCAGTTGGTACCAATCTTTGATCACCGTATTCTTTTTGTATATTTCCTTTGGTGGAAAAGATTACCGTCAAGGAATCGCTTTGATTGGTTATGTAATCTTCCAAAGTATCTTGGTTTGGGGATATCACCAATACCGCAAAAATAAAAATCAAGCGAATATCTTTTATCTAGCGGCCTTTTTAAGTATTGTCCCATTGATTTTTGTTAAAGTGACGCCTTTTATGGATGGACAAAATTCTATCTTCGGTTTTCTAGGCATCTCGTATCTGACCTTTAAATCGGTTCAGATTATTATGGAGATGCGAGACGGCATGATCAAAGAATACAGTCCTTTGAATTACATCAAGTTTCTGTTGTTCTTCCCAACGATCTCATCAGGGCCGATCGATCGCTATCGTCGTTTTGAAAAGGACTTGAACGAGCCGCCTGCACCGGAAAAATATATCGATTTGTTAGGCTCAGGGATTCATAATATTTTTGTTGGATTTTTATATAAATTCATCATCGGCTATTATTTTGGTCAGGTTCTATTGCCGATCGCGGATCGGATGGCGATGCAGCACGGTGGAATTTCTTGGGGCTTAGTTGCTTATATGTACGTGTACAGCATGTATTTGTTCTTCGATTTTGCCGGTTATAGTTTGTTTGCGGTAGGGACAAGTAAGCTGATGGGCTACGAAACGCCGCCGAACTTTAACAAACCTTTCTTATCGTGGAATATCAAAGAATTTTGGAATCGTTGGCACATGACGCTTTCCTTCTGGTTCCGTGATTATATTTACATGCGCTTGATGTTTACCTTGATCAAAAAGAAAACCTTCAAAAGCCGGATCGTGGCTTCCAATGTCGGTTATTTCGCGTTGTTCTTGATCATGGGTGTCTGGCACGGTTTGACATGGTATTACATCGTCTATGGGATTTATCATGCGACCTTGATTTGTTTGACGGATGCTTGGCTGCGTTTCAAAAAGAAACACAAGAAACAGCTGCCGTCGAATAAATTTACCCACGCATTGGCGGTCTTCTTGACCTTCAATGCCGTCTGCTTGAGCTTTTTAATCTTCTCAGGCTTTTTAGACAAGTTATTCTTTCATAACTTTTTGATGCGTTAAAAGAGTTTTACTTATAAAAAATGAAATGGAGCGAGGAACATGGAAGACACATTATTCAGCATTTTAGAAGATATTACAGGAACAGATGAAGTAAGAGACAATCCAGATGTCGACTTATTTGAAGAAGGTTTGATGGATTCATTGGCAACAGTCCAATTATTAGTGGAGGTCGAAGGGCAATTAGGCGTTCAAGTTCCTGTATCTGAGTTCGACCGCGCTCAATGGAATACACCAAACAAAATCATTCAACAAGTGAAGGCTTTAGAAGCTTAATGAAAAAGAAACTCTTCGGTATCTTTGGCCCGATCCTTTTGGCGGCGGTCCTATTGGTTCTTCTGTTTTTTTCACCATTTAAGATCGACAGCAATGATCCGAAATTGATCAAGGCTGCCTCAAGTTCGATGGCGGGAAATGTCTTACGAGGAAACAGTATTACAAAGGAAGCTTTAAGTACCGATAAGTATGTACCGTTTTTTGGTTCTTCTGAGTTGAGTCGAATCAGCCCTTTCCATCCATCGGTCCTGGCTGAAAAATATGACCGTGGCTATACGCCCTTTTTGATGGGGGCGCCGGGGACACAGTCTTTGACCCAATTCATGATGATGCAGTCGTTAGGCAGTGAATTGAAAGATCGTAAGGCGGTCTTTATCATTTCTCCGCAATGGTTTGTTAAAGATGGGATTAAGCGTGATTATTTTGATGCCTACTATTCCCCAGAGCAAACCTTGAGCTGGTTGCTACGTTTAAAGAAGGTCCAAACCAGTGATCGCTATTTGGCTCAACGCTTGACTGACTATGGCGTAGTAAGAAAAGACGAACGACTAGATCGAATGCTGGCTGCCGTGAAGACTGGCAAATTACCGAACAAGACGGATGCGATGTTCAGCCGCTTGAAATTGAATATGCTGGAACGCGAGGATGAATTATTCAGTACCATCGGCATGGTAAGTAAGCAAGAGGCAATCGATAAAAATGTCAAAGCCTTGCCAACTGAATACAAACATAATGAGTTAAGCAGCTTGGCCGATCGATTAGGAGAGCGAGCAACTCAAGGAAATGAGTTCGGCATCCAAAAGCACTTTTATCAACAACGGATCAAACCGCATATGAATCTTTTTGCCGATTCACAAAAAAATTGGGATTATCGTTATTCGCCTGAATTCTCTGATTTTCAATTGGCCTTAGATCAATTATCTAAAGAACATGCGGACTGTCTCTTTATTATTCCGCCAGTAAATGGCCGCTGGGCTAAATACACAGGACTTTCTCAAGAGATGCTGCAGCAGTTTTCTGACAAGATTAAATACCAATTGACTTCTCAAGGCTTTAACAACATTGTTGACTACACTGATCAAGGGAACACGCCTTACTTTATGCAAGACACGATTCACCTAGGTTGGAACGGGTGGTTAGCGGCAGATAAAAAAATCGCACCATTCTTAAAAAATCGCCAACCGATCAAAGAGAATTACGCTATTAACAATACGTATTTCCTAAGTCATGAGTGGCAACAGACCAACCCGCTAGATATTAAATAAAAATAGACGTCAATCTCTTGAGATTGACGTCTATTTTATTGATATTTTTGGTAGTAGAAGATCGCTAGTTGGGTACGATCGCGAACCTCTAATTTTTCCAGCAGCTGACTGATATTGTTTCTGACGGTTCCCTCACTTAGAAATAATTCATGAGCGATCTCTTTATTATTTTTTCCGTTGGCAACAGCGAGCAAGATACTTTCTTCCCGCTCCGATAAATGGATCTTAGACTGTTTTCGCGGCGTTTGATCGGTTAAGATAGAGGCCAATTTTCCCACGATCTCCGTGCCAAAAACGGACTGTCCATTGTAGACAGCTTTAATCGACGGCACGATACTGGCTAAATCTTGCTTGATGAGATAACCTTTTACGCCGATCTGTAAGGCTTCTCGGATGTATTCGTCATCTGAAAAAGTGGTCAAAAGCAAGATGACTGCTTCGGGGACCTGTCTAAAAATTTCCTTGGCAGCTTCAATGCCAGTATTTTCTCCCATTCGAATATCGGTTAATAAAACATCCGGGCGTTCTTGTAAATATAAGGTAACGGCCTCTGAAGCTGAATTGCCTGTTCCTACCACCTGAATTTCCGCGGATACTTCTAAAATAGTTTTTAACGATTCCGTCACAAGCGGATCATCATCAACAACGACAACGCGAATCATATTCTTCCTCCTAACTTAAAAATAAAAAACGGGACTTTCACTTAACGATTGCTGCGCAGAGAAGTGTGAGTATTTTTCGGTAAGATGACATGGATCATAAAATTATTCGGCGTTTGTGCGACGTGTAATTGTCCGCCGATTTTGGTGACTCTTTGCCGCATACTCTTCAGCCCGATCCCATCGCCATTTCTTTTGGTCAGCGTCCCATTATCTAGAATCTGTAAACGATAAAAGGCCGGCATTTCATTGAATGAAAGTGTCACTTTGGTGGCGTTGCTGTGTTTCATCACATTAGCCAAAGCTTCTTTTAAAATCATCAGTAAGGTTCGTTCTTGTTCCTGATTCAAATGATTCGGAACCTCGCCACGGAGCTCTACTGCACAAAATTGAAAATCAGCGAGTAATAAATCTAATCCTTTTTCAAAAGACAACGATGTTTCATGCAAGTCATGGACGCTCTCACGAATATTATCCATACCCGTATGAATCGTTGAACGTAGCTGATTTAGTGGCTTTTTCAACGGTTCGTTTTGATTGATTGCTTCGATCGCCCCCAACTGGATGATCGCGCTAGATAATAAATGCCCGACATTATCGTGGATATCTCGAGCGATGCGATTACGTTCCTCAGAGATTTCGAGATCGATGAAGGTTTCTTGTGATTGGATTAATTCTTGATTCTTTTGTTTTAACAGCTCTTGCTTTTCCCAACTATCATCTTTTAGTTGCAACAAGGCTTCGCTAACTTCTTCTTGTTTTTTGCCCCGCCAGGCCAGAAGGACTGCAAAACAATTTAAACAAAAAAGCAACAGATTTTCAGACACAGAGTAGGTGCCTTGAAAGAACGGAACGATTAAGACGATTAGTACCCAGCTCCAAACAATCTCATCCCGCCAAGCAATCCGCAGATTTGCCGGCAGAAAAACAAGCAAGGTTGGCCAGAAAAAGCTCAAGATCAAGAGCGGGAACACGCCGACTGTCTGACCTAACATTTTTGGCAGCAACAAAGCTGGGCCAGCCAACAGAATACTGATCAATAAATAAATGATCATTTGCGGCTGAAAGCCCTGCTGAAAAATCAGCAGTATCCCAATCACTTCCAAAAAGAAAAAATCTACCCAATAATTATTTAAAGACTGCATTTTTTGTACCCGCTTCGTAATAAAGTATTTGTTTTCGAAAGAAAAAAATAATTTCAAACATCATTATGACTGATAACCAATGAATATATCGAATAATGACATTTGTCATTTTATCATTGGCGTAAATTCACTGTAAGTTTGCTCCTAATTTTATTATAGTAAATGTATGAAGAAAAGGAAAAGGGGTTTTTCAAATGTTGATTGAAATCGAAAACTTAGTGAAGCGTTATGGGGATTTTACAGCGCTGAATCATTTGAATTTAGCGGTTAAAAAGGGGGATATTTTAGGTTTGTTGGGGCCGAATGGGAGCGGAAAATCGACTACGATCAACTGCATGCTGTCATTGTTGACCTATGATCGCGGCTCAATCAAAATATTTGGCGAGGAAATGGGACCAGAAAAATACGGAATCAAGCAAAAAATTGGTGTGGTACCGCAAGAAATCGCGGTTTTTGAAGAGCTGAATGTCACTGACAATGTTGATTATTTTTGTGGCTTATATGTGCAAGAGAAAAAGCAGCGAGAGCTGTATGTGGAAGAAGTTATCCAGTTAGTCGGCTTGGAAGAATTTCGCAAGTTTTATCCCAAGCAGTTAAGCGGCGGGCTAAAACGACGTCTGAATATTGCTTGTGGCATCGTGCATAAACCGGAATTGATTTTCTTGGACGAACCGACTGTCGCAGTTGATCCTCAAAGCCGCAATAAAATTTTAGACAGTATCAAGGAGCTGAATCGTCAAGGGGCCACGATCGTTTATACGACTCATTACATGGAAGAGGTTGAAATTTTGTGTAACCACATCGTAATTATCGATCAAGGGCAAGTAATTGCTGAAGGCAGTAAGGAACAACTGAAAAATATGGTCCGAGAAAACGAAAAATTGATTATTGAAGTTCCCGGTTTAACTAAGGCACAGGTTGAAGCGGTGGAAGCTGTGCCTTCGATTTTAGAAGTCTCCTATGATGACAGCTATTTGCAAGTTACCACGAAAGACTTGAAGCAGGCGCTGTTACCGATCTTGAATTATTTTGAAGCGGAGAAGATCATGTACGCTAATATCCACACGCAGGAAGCAACCTTGAATGACGTTTTCTTAGAAATTACAGGCAAAGAATTAAGAGATTAGGGGGTGAGAAGATGTTTGTTCGGCTATTTATTTATCGTTTAAAGGTGCTGCTAAGAAATCGCAGTTTGCTCTTTTGGACTTTCGCTTTTCCTATCGTCTTAGGTCTGTTATTCAATTTAGCTTTTGGCAACTTGGATGATATATTGGCGCTGGAAACTTCAACGGTTGGGATCGTTGCCACTGATCAGTCAAAAGCGGATCAGTTTGAAGCAGTGTTGAAGCAAGTCAAAAATGAGGATGAAGTCGTTTTTAAAGGAAAAGAATTATCAAAAAAAGAAGCAAAAGCACAATTGTCTGATGATAAAATTTCAGGTTACTTTGAAATTGACGCCAAAAAAATCGAATTGTTCGTCAGCAAAAGCGGCACGCAGCAAACGGTCTTAAAGGAATTATTGAATCAATACTTACAAAATACGGATAAAGTCGAGAACTTAATGGCCTCAGGCGCGGTCCAGCCGCAAGCTATTGAACAAGCATTAGAACAAAAAAACTTTGTTCAAGATGGAAATGGAACAGGAAATTTTAACTTAAAATCCTTTTATTTCTTTACTTTAGTGGGGATGACAGTGATGTATGGCTTTATGTGGGGATTACGGAACGCGAATGATCAGCAAGCCAATCAATCGCCAGAAGGCATGCGGCTATGCTTGATCCCCCGAAATAAATTGCTGGTTTCCTTTACTAATATGCTAGCTAGCTTTTTCCTCTTTGTTGCTCAAGTGATCTTGATCCTAATGTTTTATCGGTTTGTCTATCAAGTTGAATTCGGAGACCATTGGAATTATATTTTACTGGTTTGTGGGCTAGGAGCTTTTACGGCAATTTCCTTTGGTACCTTGATCGGCAATGCCTTTTCGAAATTAGATTTCCAGCAAAAAATTTCCATCGGTATCTCGATTTCCATGATTATGAGTTTCTTAGCCGGGATGATGGGTTCGCAATCGATCAAATATTGGATTGATGTTCATGTCCCGCTGTTGGGACGAATCAATATCGTCAATCTGATTAGTGAAAGTTTGTATCAATTATTCTATTATCAATCCTTAGATTCCTTCTACATCAATCTGATTTGGCTAGCGGGCTTTGGTCTTTTGTTTGTGATAGTGAATTATTCTTTCGAGAGGAAGGTGCAATATGACCACTTATAAAGCGATTCTGCAAATTTTAAAGAAAAATAAGGGCAGTCTGCTGTTAGGTGTGATCATTATGGCGATCATTACTTTATTTTACGCGGGACAATTAACGAGGGACGCGGAAGAATTGACGGGAGCGAAGATTGCTATTCTCTCGAAAGATGATTCTAGCTTGGAAAAAGATTTTGTTGCTTACTTAGCGAAACAGCATACGATTGTAAACTTGCAAGATACCTCACAGAAGAGTTTGGATGATGCTTTGTATTTTGATGAAGTACAATACATTTTAGAGATTCCAAAAGATTTTTCTGCTAAATTATCCAAAGGAGAAACGGTTACATTAGCCAGCAAGACTCGACCGGCGACCTTTTCTCAATCGTTAGTCGATACAACCGTCAATAATTATCTGAACACCTATTTAACTTATCAAAAGCAACTGCCTTCGCTTAGTCAAAAAGAACTATTGGAAAAGACTAAGACCACTTTAAGCAAGGATGGTGAGGTCCATTTTGATTCCACCTATCATAAAAAGAAAAAACAAAATGTAACGGGTCAAATTTATAGTTTATTGGCTTATGGGATGTTCATGTCCGTTTTTAGCGGCTATGCGGCAGTCAATTTAGCCTTCAATCGTAAGGAGATCCGTGAGCGTAACAGCTGTTCGCCGATTTCTCGCCGGAAATTGGCCCGGAAGATTTCGCTTGGTAATTTGTCTTACGCGATCCTTTGCTGGCTGATCTTTCTTGCCTTTGTTCAGTTCGTTACCCGCGGCAGTTTTGATCAAGTGCACGGCTACTTTATTTTGAATACTGTTGCCTTCTTCATTGCCATCATCAGTTTTTCTATTATGATCACCAGTGTCCTGCAAAATGAGGATGCAATCACTGGCATCAATAATATTTTTATTATGGGAAGCTGTTTTATTGGCGGGGTCTTTGTTCCTAGCCAATTTTTACCGGATGTGGTGAATAAGATTGCGGCCTTTACGCCGACGTATTGGTTTGCTCAAAACAATGATCTGATTGGGAAGACTGTCGATTTCAATCAAAAGTTTTTAGTTAAATTTTTATTCCAATCGGGGATATTGTTAGCCTTTGCCGCCGCCTTCTGGGTGATCCACTTGATCACGATGCGAGAAAAAGGCACATGGTCGTTAAAGAAAATTCAAGCATAAATTAGAAGAGTTTGGGACAAACATGGTCAGCTTCAAGAAGTTGCGGCTTATTTCTGAAGAAGCTTCTGTCACACCCTTATACGTAAAAAGTCATTTTAGCGAAAACACCGCTAAAATGACTTTTTTATACTTCACGATAATATTGCTGCTCTTCACCAAAAAAGATTGGCAACAGATCATGTAAAGTCCCAGCCAGAGCTGCAGACTGTAAGTCTTCTTTAGCTACCCAAAAAAGATTTTCTGAGACTGCTTGTTTAGTAACGCTTGCGCGATAAAGGAAGGCCAGTTCACGTGTTCCAGCTGCTAAATTATTCCATTCAGCGGTCCCTTGCAGTCTAGGCTGGATCGCTAATCCAGTTTCTTCTTGGATCTCTCGGACAGCTGCAAGGTAGCTGCCTTCATTTTTTTCAACATGACCGCCGGGAAAAGTCCAGCCGGGCCAATCTTTCTTTTTCCGATCTTGGACTAGAATTTCCCCTTCTTCATTTTCAATCATTACCATCATGGTGAATTCTATCGCTAGTAAACGTTTCATTCTCTCACCTCCTTGTGATTATACAACATACTACGCAGATTTTTTTGACAATGGTATACTATTTCTAAGGAAAAGTGAGTATCCAACTGAGTCGGGAAGGCAAACGAGCACTCCTGTTTAATTAGGATATTCTTGAAGCAGAATAATTATTTTTTATAAAGTAGGAGGAATAGATTTGGAGAAAAAAGAAGAAGAACTACTGATTGATTTAACTTCTGCTCGCGGCATCGCGGGAAATGAAGAAGAAGTCAGAGAGGTTTTTAAGGCATATGCTAAAAACTTCGCAGACGATATTTTTTTTGACGGCTTGGGTAGTGTGATTGCAAAGCATGGCGCGGGTGGCGGGCCGAAGGTTTTCATTTCGGGACACTTAGATGAAGTCGGCTTTATGGTAACGAAGATCACGGAAAAGGGCTTCTTAGAGTTTCAAACGATCGGTGGCTGGTGGAACCAAGTCATGCTGGCGCAGCAAGTCGAGATCAAGACTCGTAAAGGGAAAATCATCCATGGGGTAATTGGTTCAAAACCACCCCATGTATTGACACCGGAAGCTCGTAAAAAACCGTTCGAGATCAAAGATATGTTTATCGATATCGGCGCTACAAGTCAAGAAGAAGCCAAAGAGTGGGGGATTCGTCCTGGCGATATGGTGACACCGTATATCCAATACCAACGCATGAACGAATCTAAATTTTTATTAGCAAAGGCTTGGGACAATCGGATTGGTACAGCAGTCGCGTTGCGGGTATTGGAAAACTTATCTCAGCGGGAACATCATAATGTTCTTTTTGCTGGCAGCGATGTGCAAGAGGAAGTCGGTTTACGAGGCGCTCGCACGAGTTCACATATCGTTAATCCAGATATCGCCTTTGCCTTAGACACCGGAACAGCTGGTGATACTCCAGGAATGACACCGAAAGAAGCGGATTCAGTCTTAGGAAACGGTCCGCAAATCTTAATCTATGATGCTTCGATGGTTCCTCACAAAAAATTATTGGATTTTGTAATTGATGTGGCGGAAGAATTAGCGATTCCTTTCCAATATACGGTGATTGCCGGCGGCGGCACCGATGCGGGACAGATGCATCTAACTAGAGACGGAGTACCTTCCTTAGCGATTACTGTACCGGTTCGTTACCTACATTCTCATACGTCAGTGATTCACGAAGAAGATTATTTGAATACCGTCAAATTAGTGACGGAGGTCGTGGCGCGTTTAGACAGCGAAACCGTCGGCGAGATCAAAAATTATTAAGACTACGGATTTTTCCGCGAAGAAGGAAGTTTATTAATATCAAGATGAGGAGTGAGTCAATGAAACTTAGTGAATATCGTCAAACTGCCAAGGATCGTTTAGGTGGTCAATGGGGGATCAATGTTGGATTAGTGGTGATTGTGGGATTGTTAACGGGAGCGATCAGTAGTGTCTCTACGATGCCCAATGATACGAATCTGCAATTAGGTTTTTCTTTCCTATTAAGTATTCTCGTAATCTTTGCCTTTAGTTATGCGCTTTATTATGTCAGCCTGTATGTGGTGCGTGGTGGACGAGCTGAGCTGGGTCAGATCTTTGTTGTTTTTCAAAAGGGTTACTATGTGCCGCTACTATTAATCAATATCATCGCGCAAGTCGTTCAATATGCCTTAGCGGCGATCTTCTTCATTCCCATGCTACTACAAGCTGGCAGTGGCGTCTACTTCTCCTTGATTTCATCAGGGGGAGTGACCAGTACAGATAATGTCAGTACCTTATTGAGTGTTGGATTGTTTGGTTTGTATTTCATTTTACTATTGGTCTTTTTATTAGTCACCACGATCATTAGTATTATTTTCAGATTCGCTGTTTGGGTCAAATTTGATTATCCTGATTTAAGTGTCAGTGAATCCATCAAGCGGGCGTGGCTATTATTGAAAGACCGCTGGGGCAAATATATCTTACTGCAGTTATCTTTCATTGGCTGGTATATTTTGGGCATAGTAGCTTTATTCGTTGGACTATTATTTGTGGTTGTTTATGTGAATACAGCGAGTGCGGCATTTTATGATCAAGCGGTCAAAGAAAAAATCGAGCAGGGGGAATTTGCATGAAATTAACCGTTTTAGGTTGCTTAGGTGCTTATCCTTATGAAGGTCACGGAACGACCAGTTATTTACTGCAGTCGGAAGGCTTCAATTTATTATTAGATGCTGGTAGTTCGACGTTAGTTGAGTTGGAAAAGGAATTAGATCCGTTAGATTTAGACGCGGTGATCCTGACCCATTATCACCATGATCACATCGCCGATTTAGGCGTGCTGCAATATTATTGGCAACTTTATCCAACCCAAACACCTAAACCGATTTTACCGATTTATGGACATACCGAAGATGAGTTTCATTTCAATGATTTAACGATGGAAGGGGTGTCTGAAGGGCATTCCTATTTCGAGGCAGAAGAATTGAAACTTGGTCCGTTTCTTGTTACGTTTATGAAGACGATCCACCCGGTGCCTTGCTATGCGATGCGCTTCGTGGAAGAAAAAACCGGAAAAGTGTTTGTTTTTACCGGCGATTCGGGCTATCTAGAATCCTTTAACGAATTCGCGAAGGACGCGGATTTGTTCTTAGCGGATACTTATTTATTTGACGGGAACGAACGTCATAAAGCGCATTTTACTGCTGGTGAAGCGGGAACATTCGCAAAAAACGCTGCTGTCAAAAAATTAGTGTTGACCCATCTGCCTCAACAAGGGGATTTAGAAAAACTGCGTCAACAAGCAGCGGCTGTAAGCAATGGGATTCCTGTTGAATTAGCAGCACCGCACAAAATTTTTGAGATATAGAAATGGAGTTGGGAAAATGCTCTACGTACCAAATGATAATGAACGTGATCCACGAATAAATTTAGCGATTGAAACGTATTTATTACAAAATATGCCTTTGGACGAACCGATTTTACTTTTTTATATCAATGAGCCTTCGATCATTATTGGCCGCAACCAAAACACGATCGAAGAAATCAATAAGGAATATGTCGATGAAAAAGGGATCCATGTTGTCCGCCGGTTAAGCGGTGGCGGCGCTGTCTATCACGACCAGGGGAATTTGAACTTTAGTTTCATCATGCCTGATGATGGCAATTCCTTCCGGGACTTCAAGAAATTGACAGAACCGATCGTGGAAGCCTTGCATAAACTAGGCATTGAAGGTGCCCAATTGAAAGGTCGCAACGACCTAGTAATCGATGACAAAAAATTCTCCGGCAATGCGATGTATTCGACGAATGGTCGCATGTTTGCTCATGGGACGTTGATGTTTGACAGCGATATTGATGAAGTCGTGAATGCGCTGAAAGTCAAAAAAGATAAGATTGAATCAAAAGGCATCAAGTCGATTCGCTCTCGTGTAACGAACATCAAAGATTATTTGCCACAAGACAAACAAGCCATGACTACTGAAGAATTCCGGCAAGCAATCTTGTTGCAAATTTTTGGCGTAGACGATGTCGATCAAGTCAAGACCCACGAATTGACTGATGAGGATTGGCAAGCAATTAACAAAATCTCTGATGAATATTATAAAAACTGGGATTGGAATTATGGCCGTTCTCCAGAGTTTAACTTGGAACGACAAAAACGGTTCCCAATCGGTTCGATCGAAGTGCGCTTAGATGTCGCTAACGGCTCGATTGAAAAAGCCAAGATTTTTGGTGATTTCTTCGGGTTAGGCGAGATCAAAGATGTGGAAGAACAGCTGATTGGTACCCGTTATGAGAAGCAAGCGTTGACTGAAGTGATCAATCAGCTTGATCTGACTCATTACTTTGGCAATATTACCAAAGAAGACTTTTTAACGTTGATTTATTAATTTAAAGAAAAAGCGGTTGTCCATCTTTATTGGACAACCGCTTTTTAGATTGAAAGAGTGATCTTAAAATATTGTTCTTTGTCTTTATTTTCCCAATGCCACTGGCCGTCAGCACTTTTTACGAAATGCTCCAAGGATTGATGCTCAACAGCTGTTTCTACTTGGATACTTTCAGCGAAGGAATGACGAGTAAAGACGTTCGTGCTGCTTTCAATCACTAGTTTTCCTGCTTGCTCTTGAATGATGATATCGACTGCACCATATTCATCGCCAAACAAAAAGTTTTCAAGCAACTGGATAATGATCAAAAGACTGTTTTCTCGCAATAATTCATGTTCTTTAGGAACCTTAATTTGATAAGTAAAAAACTTCGAACGCTTTGAAAATTCTTTCTGATAATAACTCGTTGCATGCTGTAGCACATGCTCCAATGATTGCAACTGGTCGTATTTACCGCTTTCCTGTTGTGCTAAAAGCTTAAAGGTTTGTAGCAAGTTCTGTTGCCGCTCGCCGCGAATGACCGCTTTTCGCTTTTTTTCTTGCTGTCGTTTGGCTTGCTCGCGTAAAAAGGCAAGATCTTCGCTAAAGTGATAGGAACAAATGATAAACATCAAGAAACTGAAGAGAATCAGCGGCCAGTCAATTGTTAAATTAGCTGCGCCAGCAAACAACTGAATATAGAAAAAGCAGTGGATAAAGGCAGCGATTACAATTGCTGGGGAACAAACTACATAAAAATGATTTTGATTCGCTGACTCGGCTAAAGCAATCGTTGCGGTATAAAGGGTCAAGAAAACATGAAAGCCATTAAAGACCTGCATCGTAACCGGCAGTGAGATTTGATTGATAAAAGTAAAAATCAATCCCGCGAACAAAATGAAGAATTGTAGGACAATCGCCGCTAAGTAAAATCGGTGATACATTTTAGTTCGTAATAAGTAATAGTTAGTCAAACAAACTGGAATCAAAATCCCGGTAAGATTATAAATCAACGACAAACTAGTAGGACTAAATAAGGTACTGGCTGGAATATTAAAAACGATTGATTGAAACCCAATTAAAAAGATAAAGCTCACTAAGAGCAGTGTCCCAATAACTCGTTGACGAGCAGGCTTTTTCCGTAAAAAAAGTAAAACCAGCGCCGCGATTATCGAGCCGAGACAGACAATCAATAAAATTAATTGTGGGATAGACTGAAGCACAAAGTAACGACTGATCTCAGATTTCTCTCCAATAAATACTTGAGCGGGGATTCCTGCGTAATATTCGTAAGGCGTATTAGTGATAATTCTTAATTTTTTTTGCTGATAGCCTTCAGGCAAGTGCAGCGTAGTCTGTAAAAGACCAGGCGTTGGGTTACGTTCGCTAGCAGCATATTGATATAGAAGCTGATCTTCCAAATAGACCGATACCCATTGATGATTTGCTCGAATCGCCAATTCAGGATTTTTCAATGGTGAATCTAAAATCTGTTGCATAATCAATGAATGATTAGGCCCGACATCTTTGATTCGCTGATCCGATTCACCAAAGACGAGATGGTCCGAACGATCCTTGACAAAAAAAGACCAATGCTCCGTTATTTGACGGACATTTGTTGTTTTTAAGTCAGAAAAAAACTTTGAAGAGCCTAATATAAGTGATAATAAAATAACCACAGATATGATAAGTTGTTTTCGCGTTAGAAGTTTTTTAAAAACAACTTTAAAATCTCTAAGAAACGGAATAAGATAACACCCCTTTTTTTATAAAAGCACCTAGCTGCAATACTTGTATGTATATTAATTTTAACATAAAGCATAAATCTTTCAAAATTTATTCCGCTTTTTTATTCATTACATAATGAAAAAATGGATTTTTTTGCTGAATATGCTATTATAATAATAAGAGGAAAATCTTTGTTCGGAGGAAAACCACGCGTGCGTAAACATAAAAAAATAACCATAGTATATATTTTTATGATCTTCTTTCTATTTGCCTTAGCACTAGTAACGATTGTTATTCCAAAAATACTCAATGTTACTCCTTATGTCGTAGAAGATAATAAAATGGCGCCGCAATATCGTAAAGGCGGATTGGTTTTTGTCAAAAATAAGGAGCGAGATATTCATGTAGGCGATCCAATCACCTATTATGAGAATCAAGGAAATGCAATCAAAACGCGCCGTGTCTTGGCGGTAGATGATCGCTTGGAAGGATATTTTGTCAAAGGGGATAATACGGATAAAGTGGAGATGGGCATTGTCCATAAACGCAACCTGATTGGAAGACCGTATTTCTATCTACCTTATATTGGCATCTTAGTGAATGCGCAGATCATGGGTGTTTTAAAAGTAAGTCTATTTTTGCTAGCGGTCCTGATGACTTTTTACGCGCTATTGGTTCCAGCAAGCATCCATCAATTTCGGCAACAAACAAAATAAGAAACCATTCCTCTGATTAGAAGAATGATTTCTTTTTTTATACGACCATATACCCGTTTGCAGTGAGGATGGAGCTGGCAGCCGCCTGTTTTTCTGTTTTGACTAAAATATAGTCGGTATTGTAAGTAGAGACGGCAAAAATACTAATGTCGGCATCTGCTAACAGCTGGGCGATCTTTGCTAGAATTCCAACTAAACTAAAATCTAGGATACCTTCTATTTTAAAGGCTTTCCAATCGTCTTCCCGCTCAATAGTGTCAGCAGGGACTTTATCTGTAGCCGAAACAACAGAGATTTCTTCGTCAGTCACACCAATAAACAACGGCTGCTGAGACAAGTCCAGCTCAGTTAACGCCGCGACTTGGTAAACGGACAATGCTTGCGGTAAGGCAATTAGTTTCATAGTACTTCTCCTTATATGATAATTTCGAATCACGAGTCTTCTCTTATCAATTTACCAAAGTTTCAGACTAGGAGCAATTCAATTAAAACTAAAGACATATCTGATTCAGCATGAACTGCGCAGCTAGAATATCCTTGCTATAATAGAAAAAAGTGAAGGTGAGGTACATCCATGAAATATGATTGGAAAAAAGAGGAGAAGTTTTTATATGGTGTAAAAAAATTACCGCAAGTAGTCACAGTCCCGCCGCAAAAATTTATTACGATCAAAGGAGTAGGCGACCCCAATAAGCAAGCTTTTTCAGAGCGGGTTGGAGTGTTATATCCAACTGCTTGGAAAATCAAGATGGGCTTCAAAAAATTTTATCAGCTCCATCCAGAGCAACAAAAGGATTTTGAATACGCTGAGTTTGCGATCTTTCCTTTAGAGGGAATCTGGTCCACCAAAAATGTGGAAGACATTACTGATAAGGATAGTTTTGAATATCGGATCATGTTACGGCAGCCAAACTGGATCACCCAAGAAATGTTTGAGGCCGCAGTCGCTGCAGTGGCAAAGAAAGAACCCAATGACTTATTAAATAAACTTTCTTTTGAGACGATCGAAGATGGCAAATGCCTGCAAGTATTGCATCGTGGTTCCTTCGACGATGAACCGGCAACGTTTCAAAAGTTGGATCAATTCGCTGAAGCCAATGGATTAAAGCGAAAAAGTTACTCTCATCGAGAAATTTATCTCAATGATGCTCGCAAAACAGCACCTGAAAAACGTCAGACGATTTTACGCTATCAAATTGAATAAAAAAGAGGCCCTATCGAAATTATTCATGAAGTGTTTCGCTTTTTTCTCACAAGCACAATTTTCGTCTTCTATCCACCTTTCTAGTATAGTGGCTCTGAGGGAGGTGGAGACATGGAAAATCTTATTTTGCTGGGACATATTCTTTTTGGGATTGCTTCTTTTGTTGGCGCTTTATTATTGACGATCGGTTTTAGAAATACTTTTGCCAATCTGACAACGATCCAAAAATCCGGTATTGTTTTAACTGTGGCAAGTCTTTTTGGAACAATCGCTTTTGCGATGTTGACGAAGGGAAATATCGTAGGCGCAGGACTATTTATTGTTTTAGGATTAGCGATGTGTTGGTTGCTAGTAGTACCAAAAGCCGTGAAAGAATAAAAACGCAGGTGTTCAGAAGGGACCTTCTGAACACCTTTTTTTCTATCTAAGAGGGGAGACTTTTTACACAGTTACCTTCTAGCTGGCTGCATAAACTAAATTATTCAACAAAAAAACCGTTAGGAAAATGAATTCCTAACGGTTTAAAAATATCACAGGAGGGATTCGAACCCCCGACCGTCCGCTTAGAAGGCGGATGCTCTATCCGGCTGAGCTACTGTGACAGTAGTTTTGCAACAATTGCTATTATAGAAAAACTACACACGCTTGTCAATCCTAATCAGTTATTTTACTGATTCAAATAGATATTCTTTGATCAGCTTCAACGTTTTCGGATTTTCGATTAGTGAACCGTGATTGGCTTGCTCATTGACGATGATTTCTTTATATTTTTCACTATCGCCATAAATCAGGCGGCCAGCTAAGACGCTAGTCAAAGGAACGGTAGTGTCCGTGTTTTGGTTATCTACGTTACCGGCAATATTATAGACCGTTATGTTTTTAGGGATATTCTGCTTATTTTTCAAGTAATACTTCAACAAGTTGCTCTCATCCTTTGGTTTGGTGAAGGTCGAGCTGTTTTCGTTGTAGTCCCATGAGGTATCGTTGTACGGAGTCCCTAATGTAATCAAATGATAGAGTGCAGGATCGTTACTCTTTTGCTCATTTTCCAAGTAGCCGGTAATAATCAATCCGCCGTTAGAATAACCTAAGTAGTCATAGGTATTGAAAGTATAATGTTTCTCAGCATACTCCAAGGCCTTTTGAAACCACCGTGCTTGTTTAGGCAAAGAAGGGTTAGAGCCGTCTTCGAAAGCAATCGCGATGATTGGCCGTTTCGTCTCTTTCGTAAATTGTCCAGATGATGTAATGGAATCATCTTTGTTAACCGTGATTTTTATTTCATCAACATTTTTTTCTGTTTCTTTTAGAGAATTCACTAGACTATCAAAGCGATCGACATCGCCATTTGTACCAGGTACCATGATTACTGGTGCGGGGATAGCCAAGGGGGGTTCAATTTTTTTCGAGGCATGAGCGGAATCTTTCGTTTTAAATAGAACAATTCCGACAAAACACACTATGACGATTGATATGATGATTCCTATTTTCTTTTTCATAGGAAATTCCTCCATTTCAGTTCCTTAGTGTACGCCGAATTTTTTCAGGTACAAGTAAAAAGACGGAAATTCAAAAAAGTTTCAAATTTCCGTCTTATCTATTAGTTATTTTTCGAAATTAAAGCAACACCGTCACCCAATGGCAATAAGGTGGAGGTTAGCTCGGGAGATTTTGTAACTTCTTCTAAGAATTCATTCAAATGACGATGGATCGCACGATTTTTTCGTGGGATTTCTTCGATGTCTTTCAACACGGTGCCGGCTTGGAAAATATCATCTACCATCAGCACACCGTTATCAGCTAGTAAACGTAAGCATTCTGGTAAGAAGGCGATGTATTTAGCTTTGGCACTGTCCATAAAGATAAAATCATAAGGACCTTCCAGTGTGCTCAGTAAATCAGCAGCGTCTCCCTCAAGTAAAGTGACTTGATCAGTCAAGCCTAGTTTTTCAAAGTTCGCTTTGGCTTTTTCAATCATCACTGGGAACCGATCGATCGTGGTGATTTTAGCCTCTTTACCAATGGATTCAGCCATTAAACTAGCTGAGAAGCCGATGGCAGTCCCGATTTCTAACACGTTTTTTGGTTGTTTTTGTTTCAATAGGAATTGCAGGAAGACGACGGTTTCGTGGGGAATCACCGGCACACCATTTTCATGAGCCAATTCTTCCAACGCTCCTAATTTTCCAGTCAATTGCTTTTGCTCCGTTCGCAAGTAATGCAAAATATCTTCATTAATAATTGGACGGTACATCATCTCGTTACGCATTTATTTGGCCTCTTTCTCTAATAATTTTCCTAAGGTGATCCAGTCTTTGGTGATCTTCTCACTTAATGAGCGATTATAAAAAATCGCCGCCGGATGAAACAAGGGAACGACGGTGTATTCTTTTTCAGATGGTTGGTAACGATCTTGTGCTTTGCTTAGCTCTAACACTGGTCCGTGATAAACGGTCCCATGACTTTCGCTGATCTGCCATTTTGGTCCTAGCAGCCGTTGTAAACCGATGTTGCCTAGCGTGGCAACAATCGTCGGTTGGACCTGTGACAATTCATAATCTAAAAGCGGTGCGTGAGCTAAGATTTCTTTTTTGTTTGGCGTTCGATTCGGATAAACACGTTCATTTTTCTGCGTTCGTTTATTCAAACGCTCCAACACTTTATAGGGACGACTTCTGACGGCACTCGTAATATAAGTATTTTCTCGGGTGAGGCCAATCGATTCCATCGCTTGAATCAGTTCTTTGCCGGCGGCACCAGAAAAGGGGATGTGGTTCTCGACTTCTTTTCGACCAGGTGCTTCCCCCACTAACATCAGTTTCGGATGAATAGGTCCTTGCCCTGCAATAAAACCTTCTAGTTGAAAGCCCTTTGAACGTTCTGCTACTAGGTCAACTAAACCTGTTGGATAGTCCATCATTATCACCTCGCCTTATTATAGTAGAAAAAAGCTGGCGCCACGTCAATAATTAATCATTGACTTGACCTATCTTTTTTAGTAGAATATGAATGTTGTAATTGTGGAACCCACAGCTACAACCGCACAGAACAAGTAGTAAGTACTTCGGTCACTTGGGATGGCGAGTCTAAGTATAAATAATAAGGAGGTGCCACAAGCATGTACGCAATCATCAAAACTGGCGGTAAACAAATCAAAGTTGAAGAAGGTCAAGCAGTCTACATTGAAAAATTAGACGTTGAAGCTGGCGAAAAAGTTGTCTTCGACCAAGTCGTTTTAGTAGGCGGCGAATCTACCAAAGTAGGAGCTCCTATCGTTGAAGGTGCAACTGTTGAAGGAACTGTAGAAAAACACGGCAAACAAAAGAAAGTCGTAACTTTCAAATACAAACCTAAAAAACATTCACACCGTAAACAAGGTCATCGTCAACCTTACACTAAAGTTGTCATTGACTCAATCAAAGCATAAAAAAGAAGGTGCCTAAGTTGATCAAAGGTACATTCACTCGAAACCAAGCGGGTCTAATCAGTGAATTTACGCTGACCGGCCATGCTGAAGCAGGTCCTTACGGTAGCGATATCGTCTGTGCCGCCGTTTCCGCGTTAGCCATCAGTACTGTAAATAGCTTGGATGCACTAGCGGGTGTCATTCCGAACATCGAAACCAATGATGATGAAGGTGGTTACCTTCATGTTTCAATGGAAATAAATGATTCTTTGACCCAAGAGCAGATGAATATCTCGCAAATTTTGCTAGAGCATTTATTGTTAGGCTTGCAATCAATCGAAAAAGACTATTTGGATTTCATCGAAGTCCAAACAGAATCTAAATCATAGGAGGTGCAGCTCATGTTAATGAATATGAACTTACAATTATTCGCCCACAAAAAAGGTGGCGGTTCAACATCTAACGGACGTGATTCAGAATCAAAACGTTTAGGCGCTAAACGTGCTGACGGTCAAACTGTTACTGGTGGATCAATTCTTTACCGTCAACGTGGTACTAAAATTTTCCCTGGTGTTAATGTTGGTATCGGTGGCGATGACACATTGTTTGCTAAAGTTGACGGTGTAGTACGTTTCGAACGTAAAGGCCGCGACAAAAAACAAGTGTCTGTTTACCCAGTCGCTCAAGAAGCTTAATAACTTAAAAGTCTTAATCCTGTTTTCAGGGTTGGGACTTTTTTTGTTTATTCGTAGCAATTATTCGCTTCTTTTCACTTGTTCATTTAATATTAACTATGGAATAAATGAGAGGTGTTTTTATGGACAAGAAAGAACATACGATTTTAGTATTTGGGCGAATCGCATCAACGCTCTCTGTATTGATGTATGTTTCCTACATCCCGCAGATTATGAATAACTTGGCGGGAAATAAGGGAAATCCGATTCAACCAATGGTAGCAATGATTAACTGTATCTTTTGGGTGATCTATGCTTCCATGCAAAAGAAAAAAGATGTACCCATTATTATCGCGAATGTGCCAGGTGTCATTTTAGGTGCGATCACGTTTGTTACCGCAATTATTTAACATAAAACCAGTCAGAGCAGACCCGAAGCTTTGACTGGTTTTTAGTTTGTCTAAAAGCAAATACTTGGTAATATTTTTATTTGATTTTTTATAAAGTTTAATTGAAGAAAATGGGATAAGACTTTGTGAAAGGATGTTGTTTTCCCTTGTATAAAAAGCTAGAATGAGGGGTAAGAATGTCCTAAGAAAGTTAATTCAGTTTTGCGATTTATTTAACAAAATTAGTTGAATGATATACGGCATTCGAATGAAACTCATTTTTCGTGAGAAAAATGAATCCATTGAAACGAATAAGGATGTCAGTTCAACTTTAGCAGTTTACTAATAAGACGAACTGTCTGTAAAATTACTGTTTTAAAAAAAGTGAATGGTTTAGTTGAATGATAAACGGCATTCGAATGAAACTTATTTTTCATGAGAAAAATGAATCCATTGAAACGAATAAGGATGTCAGTTCAACTTTAGCAGTTTACTAATAAGACGAACCGTCTACAAAATTACTGTTTTAAAAAAAGCGAACGGTTTAGTTGAATGATATACGACATTCGAATAAAACTCATTTTTCGTGAGGAAAATGAATCCATTGAAACGAATAAGGATGTCAGTTCAACTTTAGCAGTTTACTAATAAGACGAATCGTCTGAAAATTACTGTTTAAAAAAAGCGAACGGTTTAGTTGAATGATATACGGCATTCTAATGAAACTTATTTTTCGTGAGAAAAATGAATCCATTGAAACGAATAAGGAGAAAAAATGAAAATTATCGTTTTAGGTGCTGGCAAGGTCGGGAAATCTCTGACGCAGCATTTATCTAATGAAGATTATAATTATGATGTGGTCATCATTGATTTACATGCTGAAAAGGTCGAAGCAATCGTGAATCAGTACGATGTGTTGGGGATCGTCGGTAATGGTGCCACCTACGACATCTTGATGGAAGCAGGAGTCAGTGATGCGGATATTATCATCGCTGTGACTGAAACGGATGAGCTAAATATTTTAGCTTGTTTGATGGCGAAAAAAATGGGTGCTCAAAATTCCATCGCTCGTGTTCGGAATCCTGACTATTTGAAGCAGCGTTCCTTTATGCGGGATCAATTAGGAATTTCTATGATCATCAATCCCGAATTAGAAGCAGCGAATGAAATTCGGCGGATCTTGCTTTTTCCTTCAGCCTTTAAAGTTGATACTTTTGTCAGCGGTAAGATCGAGCTGGCGGAATTTCGGCTAAAAGAAAATACACGTCTAAACGGCGTGCCGTTGAATCGTTTAGTGAAGGTTTCTAAATCGAATGTGTTGATTTGTGCGGTTCGCCGCAAGGAAGAACTGATTATTCCGGATGGGAATTTCGTACTTGAACAGAACGACAGAATTCACGTGATGGGTCAGCATCGAGACTTGGTGCGTTTTTGTCATGATATCAATTTATTTAAACAAAAGACTAAGCGGATCATTATTGTCGGCGGCGGCCGGATCGCATTCTATTTGGCGCGCCAATTGGTTGAGCATGGGATTCAAGTAAAAATTATTGAGAACAATCCGAAGCGTTGCTTAGAGCTTTCAAGAAAGCTGCCTGAGGCGACGATCATTGAATCGGATGGCAGTGATGAAGAGGTATTGATTGAAGAGGGGATCGAATCGATTGATGCCTTAGTCGCGTTAACTGGATTGGATGAAGAAAATATCGTGATCTCGCTTTACGGCAAGCAAATGAATGCGAAAAAAACTGTGGCGAAGGTGACGCGAATGAATTTCGTCCATGTCTTGGACCAATTGGATATCGACAGTGTTATCTCTCCAAAAAATATTATCGCTGGCCATATCTTGCGCTTCATTCGAGCAAAAAATAATAAGGATGATGACAGCAGCGTGAAGACCTTGCATCGATTGGTGAATGATGATGTTGAAGCGATGGAGTTTGTGGTCACGTCTCAGTCAAAATTCCTAGACAAAAAGGTTTCTGAGGTTCACTTGAAGGACAACGTATTGATTGCGGCGATCTCAAGAGAACGTGGTTTTGTTATTCCAAAAGGCGATACCGAAATTCGGTTGAAGGATCATATCGTGATTATTACAACAGATCGAAATATTTGCTGCTTAAATGATCTGGTAAGGAGATAACGATCGATTACTATGAATAAAAAAATGGTTCTATTTACATTAGGCAAATTATTGAAGGTGGAGGCGGGGCTATTATTATTGCCACTATTAGTCTCGTTGATTTATCAAGAAAAGGTAACCACTTCCTATGCCTTCGTATCAATATTCGTTTTTTTAGTAGGATTTTTATTGTGTCGAAAGACGCCTAAAAATCGAAACATTTATGCGAAAGAGGGCTTCTTCATCGTTGGGGTCAGCTGGTGTTTACTGTCGCTTTTTGGAGCATTGCCTTTCGTTTTGACTGGTGAGATTCCTTCCTTTACCAATGCTTTCTTTGAAACAGTCTCTGGTTTTACGACGACTGGTTCATCGATATTATCGACGCTTGAAGGTATGAGTCACGCGAGTTTATTTTGGCGTAGCTTTACCCATTGGGTCGGTGGGATGGGGATCTTGGTCTTTACCGTTGCCTTTATTCCATTGGCCTCTGGTCGGACGATGCATATTTTGAAAGCCGAGATGCCAGGGCCAGTGATTGGCAAATTGGTGTCTAAGGTACGGGTCACCGCCCGCATACTCTATGTCATTTATGGCGCTTTGACGGTACTCCAGATTGTTTTATTAATCATCGGAGGAATGCCGGTTTTCGATAGCATGCTGAATTCTTTTGCGACTGCTGGAACGGGTGGCTTTTCTGTTACTGATGCAGGAATCGCTGGATATAATAGTGCCTATATTGATGGTGTGATCACGGTCTTCATGATTCTCTTTGGAATTAATTTTAACCTGATTTATTTCTTTATTATTGGAAAAATCATTCCGGTATTGAAAAGTGAAGAACTAAGAGGCTATTTGACAACTATCGCGGTAGCAACAATTCTAATTACCGTGAATATCGCTTCACAGTATCCTTCATACTTGAAAGCTTTTCGTTATGCCGTTTTTCAAGTGGCATCGATCATTACGACGACAGGCTTTGCTACGGCAGATTATGATTTGTGGCCGATGTTTTCTCAAGTGATCTTGCTATCTTTAATGTTTATTGGCGCTTGTGCTGGTTCCACAGGCGGGGGGATCAAAGTTTCGCGGATCATGATGCTCTCGAAGCATGCTCTGCAAGAGTTAAAACGGATTTTACATTCTCGGACAGTCACTACCTTGAATTTTGAAGGAGAGGCGATTGCGCCTAAGACGATCAGCAATATCCATTCGTATTTAGTTCTGTATTTGTTAGTATTTGCTAGCTCATTACTGATTATTTCTTTGGAGAATGTTGATTTCCATACGACTTTTTCAGCAGTGGCGACCTGTATCAATAATGTTGGACCGGGCTTCAACGGCGTCGGTCCCACCCATAATTTTGGCTTTTTATCCAATCTTTCTAAATGGACCTTATCCTTTGCCATGTTAGCTGGACGGTTGGAAATCTTTCCGATATTGATTCTCTTTTCAAAATCCTTCTGGCGAAGTTAACGCAATAGAAGCAGCCGACTTCTTTTGACCAATTCTTTGCTGTAAACGATTCTCAGACTGATTGTTTGGTTTTTGCTTGTTCTGGCTTTCTTTCTATCAAAGCGTATAATTAAGATAGAAAAGCAAAAGGAGTGTTGACGATGGCGGAAACAAAACACAACATTGCTGAGCGGACTTGTGCCAACTGTGCGTATTGGGAAGGACAACGATTGACTGACGAAGCTTTAGGTATCTCTTTCATCAATCCAAATGAAGTTGCGAAGTGTACAAATGAACAAAGTCCAGATCGTTATCAAGAAGTGACGCCGTCTCACTCATGTGATTTTTGGAAAGATGCTGTTTAAATTTGATTTTTTCCTGTCTTCCTAGAAGATGGGATTTTTTTGTTTTTCCGCTTGTTTCGAGCAAAAAGATGGGGAAGTCCAACTTTTTCCTATTTATATAGAAGAAACCAGGTATCTTTTTAGGAAATTAGGAAAGGATAAAAGAAATTGTCGGGATTTATTAAGGAAGTTTTTATAATTCTTGTGAAAAATCAAGAAAATTTCCATTTGTAAAAAATATAGTGTATTATTCTATAACAAATTATTTGACATTTTAACAAAAACTATAGATGATTGATAATAGGAATACACTAATAAAGTAGGTGACTGAATGGAACGACGGATTGACCGCATTTATCGCTTTGTATCAGAGAACGCGAATGTAACAACAAAAGATGTTGCGGATTCTTTAGATATTCAACGAACAAATGCCAGTAAAGATTTAAATTTACTTGTTAAAGAGGGCCAATTGAATAAAAGTGAAGGAAGACCTGTTCGCTATTTTGTTTCGACCCAATCAGTAGAAGTGTCGTTTGATCCAGAACCTGTTCATGATAAAGCCACCAAAATTGAACCGCCAGAGAAAAAAATTCTGAATCATAATACTGGAAATGTTTTTACTCAAATCATTGGCTCGACCGGCAGTATGCGTAACGCTGTGGAGCAGGCGAAGGCGGCCATTTTATACCCGCCACGTGGCTTGAATTGTTTGATTACTGGGCCTACTGGCTCGGGGAAAACCTTTTTTGCTCACGCGATGTTTCAATTTGCTCAAACTGAAGGCACCATTAAAAGTGATTGTGAGCTAGTTGTGTTTAACTGTGCCGATTACGCTAACAATCCGGAACTATTAATGAGTCATTTATTTGGATACGAAAAGGGAGCCTTTACGGGAGCGGATACCGACAAAGATGGACTGATCCAGCAAGCGGACGGTGGAATGCTGTTCTTAGATGAAATTCATCGCTTGCCTCCTGAAGGCCAGGAAATGATTTTTTATTTTATGGATCATGGTACGTATAGTCGTTTAGGAGAAACGGGGAAAAACCGTTTCGCAAATGTTCGGATCGTTGGAGCGACTACAGAAGATCCTCATTCCTCTTTATTGGATACCTTCGTTCGAAGAATTCCGATCAATATCCAGATGCCAGCCTTCAGTAGTCGTCCAGCTGCAGAGCAATTGGATTTGGTTCGGGTGATGGTAGCGATGGAAGCCAATCGAATTCAGCGCAAGATCACTTTGACTGAAGATGTGGTAAAGGCACTTCTTGGCAGCGTCTCTTATGGAAATGTCGGCCAATTAAAATCAAATGTTCAATTGATTTGCGCCCGTGGTTTTATGAACCACATGATGCAAGAGGAAATCCCTATCACATTGAATGATTTGACGGAAGGAATCAAAGCCGGCTTAGTCCAGCTTTCTGCCGATCGAATCAAAACGACGGATATCTCACCGTATCTTGAACCAGAGATGGTAGTCACTCCGAATGAAATCGATGAATTGATTAAGACGGATACTTATGAGTTGCCTTATAATTTGTACGATATCATTGGCGATAAGGCCGCGTTATTGAAAACGGAAGGTTTGGATCAAGAAACGATCAATCATTTTATCTCAACGGATATCAATGTTCATTTGAAATCATTTTATAAAGATCACGGCTTTACCTTCGATACGGAAACACGTTTAACGGAATTTGTCGATAAGCATGTGATTGATACGAGCAATAAAATCGCTGCCCTTGTAGGTGAACGACTAGAAACTCATTTTCAACAGAACTTTATTTATGCGATGAGCCTGCATATTTCTTCGTTCTTGAAAAAAATCCATGTTGGTGAGACTCGTGAGACGAATGATAATATTCGTGAGATGGCCAAAGACTATCCGACAGAATTTGCGGTAGCTCGTGAGATTCGGCGTTTAGTTGAACAGGAATTCCAAGTGATTATTCCAGAGAGCGAAGATTATTATTTAACGGTCTTACTGGTTTCATTGCGCGAGGATCAATCTTCAGGCAAGATTGGTGTGGTTGTGGCGGCACATGGAAATAGTACGGCGTCATCGATGGCGCAAGTCGTTCGCGAGTTGCTAGATGTCACGAATATCAACGCAGTGGATATGCCGCTAGATATGCATCCACGGGTGGCCTATGAAAAAATGCGAGAAGCAGTCACGCAAATTGATGACGGTAGCGGCGTTTTGATTATGGTAGATATGGGATCACTTGCTACTTTTAATGAAGAGATTCGAAAGGACACAGGGGTAGAGGTTCGAACCTTAGACATGGTGACGACGCCCTTATTGATTGAAGCCGCACGCAAATCCAGTGTACTCGGTTCTGGTGTGGATGAGTTGTATGAATCCTTGCAAGGCTTTCGCGGCTATGGGCACGTAAGTCAAGAAAATGAGGAAGTCAGTGAGAAACAGGCGATTTTGGCCGTCTGTGCTTCAGGTGAAGGAACAGCGCAACGTTTGAAGGAAATTATTGAACGCCCATTGAAGCAGCGCAATTTAAAACATATCGAAGTGCTGACTTTGGCGGTAGGAGATATAAAAACCAAAGTCCCTGTCTTTAAAGAAGAATACAAAATTATCGCAACGACTGGAATTGTTGATCCTAAGGTCGGTGCTCCTTATATCCCAATGGAAAAATTTATCAACCAAAAAGCGGAGCAAGTCATTGACGAATTGTTATTAGAAAATGATTTAGCAGATCAAGGTGAAGTCGTCTTAGATGCTAAGCAGGCGCGAGAATTGTGTGTCAAATTTATGGAAGAGAGCTTTACGTTTGTCAATCCTAGCAAGATCATTGAGCCTTTATGGCATTTAGCTACGACGGTTATCGAGAATAATGGGAATTCCTCGGACTATGCTTTGATGGTGAACTTCGTCATGCATATGGCTGGAACGATTGAGCGTGGAATTTTACAGCAGCCGTTGAAAGTCGATGAAGAATCTAAAAAAATCTATCAGAAAGTAACGGATAATAAAGTAATGAATCGAGGGTTGAACGAATTAGAGAGTCAGCTTCGGATTTCGATTCCCACCTCAGAGCGTTACTATATTTATCAATTACTCAAAAATCATGAAGAAGTAATCGCATAATAAATACACAAAAAAGGATACAGTATACTGTATCCTTTTTTGTGTATCGTTTAAAAGCTGATAACTAAAGAATTTCTTGCTAGTGTATTTTGGCACGGCAATTGCTTTATATTAAGTGAGTAGCTGTGTGTCAGTGTACTCTTAATTTGTAGCACAAGTCTTTTAGCATCGGAGCCTTGTATTAGTTGTAGGAGGTGGTGGGATGGTAATGGATATACGCCTCACTCGGATCGATGATCGTTTGATCCATGGTCAAGTAGCTACCGCATGGTCAAAGGCAACTGGAATTGAACGGATTTTAGTAGTCAGTGACGAAGTGGCTAATGATGAGTTGCGAAAATTCCTATTAAAACAAGCCGCTCCACCAGGTATCAAGTCTAATGTTGTCACAAAAAGAAAATTGGTAGAGGTTTATCAAGATCATTTGTTTGATGGAATGAAGATCATGCTACTATTTGCTTCTCCGCAGGATGTGTTAGAAGTGGTCCAAGCGGGCGTTGATTTGAAGGCAGTCAATATCGGTGGTATGCGTTTTTGCGAAGGGAAAAAGATGATCACAAACTTTATTTCCATGAATGAGGACGATATTGCTTGTTTCAGCACTTTAGCTGAACTAGGAGTCGAGTTGGAAGTACGACAAGTACCTACAGACCGCAAAACAGATCTAATGCAATTGATCAAAAAAAGAAAAGATGCTGCAACAACTTAATTTTGGTTACAGGTTTTTAGAACTTATTTATATTTTTGAGCTGTAACAATACTAATAGGAGGTAAAGAGATGGTAGGAATTATCATTGCTAGTCATGGCGAATTCGCTAATGGTATCTTGCAATCCGGAGCGATGATCTTTGGAGAACAAGAAAACGTCAAAGCTGTAACTTTGATGCCCAGTGAAGGACCTGATGACGTTAAAGCAAAAATGAAGGAAGCAATCGCCTCTTTCGAAAACCAAGACGAAGTATTATTCTTAGTCGATCTTTGGGGTGGAACTCCTTTCAACCAAGCCAATAGCTTGTTTGAAGAACACAAAGATTCATGGGCAATCGTTGCTGGTATGAACTTACCGATGTTGATCGAAGCGTATGCTTCACGTTTCTCAATGGAAACGGCACATGAAATCGCTGCACATATTTTAGGCACAGCTAAAGAAGGGGTTAGAGTTCGTCCTGAAGAACTTGAACCAGCTGAAGCTACTCCAACAGCTGCAACAGCTGCACAACCATCAAATGCTGGACAACCCGGCAAATTCTCTTATGTTTTGGCACGTGTTGACTCTCGTTTATTACATGGACAAGTAGCAACTGTCTGGACTAAGACAACTGGTCCAACTCGTATTATTGTTGTTTCTGATGAAGTGGCAAAAGATGAACTTCGTAAGAGTTTAATCCAACAAGCTGCTCCTCCAGGTGTAAAAGCACACGTGGTGCCAGTGGACAAGATGATCGAACTTGCAAAAGATGATAAACATTTTGGTGGACAAAAAGCATTACTACTTTTTGAAAACCCAGAAGACGCTCTTAGAGCAGTTGAAGGCGGCGTTGAATTGAAAGAAATCAACGTTGGATCAATGGCTCATTCACCTGGTAAAGTGCAACCGAATAAAGTATTGGCGTTTAACCAAACTGATATCGATACTTTCAACAAATTGAAAGCTAAAGGTATTACTTTTGATGTTCGTAAAGTACCAAGTGATTCAAAAGGAAATATGGATGAAATTCTTAAAAAAGCTCAAGAAGAGCTGAATAAACAAAAATAGTCCAAATTATTATAAGAAAACGGAGGATTAATAATCATGGAATTAAATTTTATTCAAATGATTTTAGTCGTTATCGTTGCATTTTTAGCTGGTATGGAAGGTATCTTGGATGAATTCCATTTTCACCAACCAGTTATTGCTTGTACGTTAATCGGCTTGGTAACAGGTAACTTAATACCTTGTGTAATCTTGGGTGGTACATTACAAATGATCGCTTTAGGTTGGGCAAATATCGGTGCAGCTGTAGCGCCAGATGCTGCTTTAGCCTCTATCGCATCTGCAATTATTTTAGTATTAGGTGGACAAGGTCGTGCTGGAGTTTCTTCTGCCATCGCAATCGCTGTTCCTCTAGCTGTCGCTGGTTTACTATTAACTATTATCTGTCGTACAATCGCAACTGCATTCGTTCATTTAATGGATGCCGCAGCGAAAGAAGGAAATATCCGTATGGTAGAATTATGGCACATCATTGCCATTGCCATGCAAGGTGTTCGTATTGCAATTCCTGCTGCTTTAATCTTAGCAGTTGGTGAAGGTCCTGTACGTGGTTTATTAGAATCTATGCCTACATGGTTAACAGATGGCTTGGCAATCGGTGGTGGTATGGTTGTTGCCGTTGGTTATGCAATGGTTATCAATATGATGGCTACCCGTGAAGTATGGCCTTTCTTCGCAATTGGTTTTGTTTTAGCAACTGTTTCACAAATTACTCTTATCGGTCTTGGTGCTATCGGTGTAGCTTTAGCTCTTATCTACTTAGCCTTATCTAAACAAGGCGGCGGTTCAGGTAATGGCGGCGGTTCAAATACTGGTGACCCATTAGGCGATATCATCGATAACTACTAAGAAGGAGGAGAACACGAAAATGGCAGAACAAGTTAAGTTAACAAAAAAAGATCGTATTTCTGTTTGGATGCGTTCAACCTTTCTTCAAGGTTCTTGGAACTATGAACGTATGCAAAATGGTGGTTGGGCATTCTCAATGATCCCAGCGATCAAAAGATTATATAAAACTAAAGAAGACCGTGCCGCAGCCTTGACTCGTCACTTGGAATTCTTTAATACTCACCCATATGTTGCTTCACCAATTATCGGTGTTACTTTGGCACTTGAAGAAGAACGTGCTAATGGTGCCCCAGTTGATGACGTAACGATTCAAGGGGTTAAAGTTGGTATGATGGGGCCTCTAGCAGGTATTGGGGATCCAGTCTTCTGGTTCACTGTTAAACCTATTTTGGGAGCTCTAGCTGCATCACTTGCAATCAGTGGTAATATCTTAGGTCCAATCATTTATTTCGTTGGATGGAATATTATTCGTATGGCATTCATGTGGTATACACAAGAATTCGGCTACAAAGCTGGCTCTCGTATTACTGAGGACTTGTCTGGTGGATTACTACAAGATATTACAAAAGGTGCTTCTATTTTAGGGATGTTTATCCTTGGTTCATTGGTAAACCGTTGGGTATCAATCAAGTTTGCACCAGTTGTATCTACTGTCAAACTGGATAAAGGTGCTTACATTGAATGGGATAAATTACCTTCAGGTGCCCAAGGAATCAAAGAAGCCTTACAACAACAAGCTTCAGGATTATCATTAGATAGTTCTAAAGTAACGACTTTACAAGACAACTTGGATTCATTAATTCCAGGGCTTGCTGCGTTACTATTAACTTTATTCTGTATGTGGTTATTGAAGAAAAAAGTTTCTCCAATCATCATTATTTTGGGCTTGTTCGTAGTTGGTATTGTATTCCACCTAATTGGACTAATGTAGAAATTTTATTTAAGAGATCTGGGCTCAAGATTTTTGGCTCAGATTTCTTTTTTTTTAGAAAGGATAGTGTCATATGATTGATAACATAGTCAAAGCATTTGAATCTCAAGTTGATAAAACCCCTGATTTAACCGCAGTGGAATTTGCTCAAAAAACTATGACTTATAGTGAATTAAATGATAAAGCCAATTCTATTGCTAAATATTTGATTACTGAAAAGACTATTGGTTCTGGAGATATTGTACCATTGCTGCTTAGTAGAAATGAAAATATCGTAATAGCAATGTTAGCAGTCTTAAAAACAGGTGCAGCGTATACGGCACTCTCTCTACAATACCCTGAGTCACGAATTAATTTTGTAAAAGAACAAACGAATGCTAAATTAATAATTGATGATTTATTCATGAGTCAAAAGTTTAAACAATATAAAGAAAATTTAGATATAGAAATTAAACCTGAAAATAGAGCTTATATTGTTTACACTTCTGGAACAACAGGGAATCCTAAAGGTGTAGTGCATACGCACAAGAGTGTCTATAGTCATGTGGATGCCTATTCAAAATTTATGTCTATTGGGGAATATGATCATCTCAACATGCTTTTTTTAGTTAATTATGTATTTTCTGTCGCAACAACACAGATCTATACCGCTCTTTTTCATGGACATAAGTTAGTTATATCTGAACCAAACTGCTTAGAGAACATCGAGCAATTTACAAAGTATATTAATGATAAAAAAATTAATTACTTTCAAAGCACGCCGTCTTTAGCAGATAGTTTAGATTTTTCACAATTAAATGAACTAAAAATCGTTGGTGTTGCTGGAGAAAAGCTACCTGCAAGCTTAGTTGAAAACGCTAACCAAAACGATGTTAAATTGGTTAATGTGTATGGACAATCAGAATTCCATTCTGTTACAGCAAAAGTGATTCGTTCAGTAGAAGATAAAAATAATATTGGATCTACTCTAAATAGTATGAAAGCATATATTTTAGACGAAGATCTCAATGAAGTGAATATCGGTGAAATTGGTGAAATATGTGTTGAAGGGCAACAATTAGCAGAAGGATATTTAAATTTAAATGAAGAAACAAAGAAACACTTTGTAAAGAATCCATTCACTTCAGGTCGGCTTTGCAGAACAGGAGACTTAGTAAGAAAGCTGGAAAATAATGAGTTTGAATTTGTTGGGCGGAATGATTTTCAATTGAATATCAATGGTATACGAACCGAACCAGCAGAGATTGAAACGCAAATTAATAGTGTCCCTGGAATTAGTAATTCTGTAGTTGTAGGGTATAAAGGTCAATTCATAATCGCTTATTATGTTAGTGATAGAAAAATTAATGACGAAACAATAAGAAAAATTACAAATAGAAAATTACCTGATTATATGCAGCCTCATATTTATGTTTGGTTGAAGAAATTGCCATTAAATGATAATGGAAAGCTGGATAGAAAGAGCTTACCTAAGGTCAATATATCTAGAAAAGAATTGATTGAACCAACAAATGATTATGAAAAAATATTGGTAGACTCTATTGAAGAAATATTAGATATACCAGCAGTAAGTATATTGGAAAACTTTTTTGAACTTGGTGGGACCTCACTTCAGGCTATGAAATTAGCTAATCAAGTTATGAAAAAAACTAATAAAAGGCTGACTACAAAAGAAATATTAGGAACTTTGAACATACAACAATTAGCCGAGCGACTTATGGAGCAAAATTCTGAAGTAGAGAATTCGTTGTTCCCGATTATTGAACAAAAGAAAAATCTAATGAGCCCCGCCCAAAAAAGAACATTCGTTTTTTATGAACTAAATAAAAATGAAATTGATTATAATGAGCAAACTGTATTAGACTTTTCCGGAAAAATTGATGTAGCAACAATTAAAAATGCTTTATTACAGATGATTAGAAGCCATGAGTCATTGCGAACTAAGTTTTATAGCAAAAACGGGAATTATATTCAAGAGGTTCTCAATGAAGGAACGCTTGATTTTGAGTTAGTATCGCAAGTTAAAGATTTTTCTTCATTAGTAACTCCTTTTGACTTGGAGCATGGTATTACAATGCATGTACGTTTAATTCAAGGAAGAGATAAGGATTCTCTTTTTATTGATAAACACCACATTATAACAGATGGAACAAGTGAAGAACTATTTTATAAAGAATTGGCAACTCTATATAAAGGTGAACGAACCGAAGTAAATAAATATCATTACAAAGATTATAGTCATTGGATAAATAATTTAGATTTGAGAAGCGAAAAAAAATGGTGGTTTGACTATTTAGCCGGTTATCAAAGGTTGGAAATTGCGACAGATTATAGAATTCAAAAAAATAAACCTACAGTAGGGAAAACGAAAGTTATTCCATTTAAAAAAGAATTACTATGTAAAATTAGAGATTTCTCTAAAGAAAATAAAGTAAGTGATTATGTTTTAATCTTCACTACGATTAGTATGTTACTTTCTAAAATGTACAAATCGAAAGATTTTGTTGTTGGAACAGTTGCTAATGGTAGAGTTCACGAAGCGGCTGAAAATATGTTGGGTATGTTTGTAAATACTCTACCAGTTCGAGTGAGTGTTGATACAGATCAGAGCGCACGTCAATTTTTGAATATGATGAACGAAAATATTCTTTCGACTCTCTCTAATCAAAATTATCAATTTGAAAACATAGCAAAAGACTTAGATGCCGCAAATGAAGGGAGAAACCCTTTCTTTGATTGTATGTTTGTTTACCAAAATACTCGTTACCAAGATTATTTTGAAGGATTAGCTAAAAAGAATCCCTATAAAACAACTGCAGCTAAGTTTAGTTTAACTTTTGAAATAGAGGACTCAGGTCATTCTATGGATCTTTTTCTAAATTATGATTCTTCGCTATTTAAACAAAGTACAATAGATAGGTTATGCAAAAATTTCTTTACTTTATTAGAGAATTATTTAGTAAGTAATCAAGAGACTATATCTGAACTATCTGCATTATCAAAAGAAGATAAGAATTTATTATTGAATTTTGATACCTTATCAAAACATGGAAATGTGATTAAATTAATTGAAGAGCAAGTAGATAAAACCCCAGATAATATTGCTTTACAATTTGGGGAATGCTCGTTAACTTACTCGGAACTTGATAATGAGATCAATAAATTAGCGAATTATTTAATTACCAAGCGAAATGTAAAAATTGAACAAAAAATTCCCTTGCTACTTCAACGCTCTGAAAAGATGGTCATTGCGATTTTAGGAGTTTTAAAAGCGGGAGCTGCCTATGTCCCGATAAGTCCCAAATATCCACAAGACAGAATTGATTATATTATTGATACTTGTGAGTCAAATTTTGTTATAGACGATGAATTCATGTCCATAGAGTTTCCTGATGATACACATCGTCCTGAAGTGAAGATAAATGAAAATAACTTAGCTTATATTATTTTTACCTCTGGAACAACCGGAAAACCAAAAGGTGTTATGGTTGAGCATGGAAACTTAAGCAATTTTGTAGTCGAAGTGTCCAAAATGTCTCATTCGGGTATGGCTCCAGGAATCATTAATGGTGCTTTTTTTGAATATGTTTTTGATGCATCTATCCATGACTTAATTCGCCCTTTTAGTATGGGAGAAAGTGTAGTTATGCTTGATACAGACTTAATTTATGACATAGATAAATTCATTAACACTTTAAATCATTATAAAATTAATGCAATGGGAATAACACCTTCATTAGCAAGCAAGCTTGATTTAAATCGAGTGCCTAGTATGAAATTTATTCATTGTGGTGGTGAAGCAATTACTACCGAGGTTATCGAGAAATATGCTGATACAAATATTCAAATTAATAATTGTTATGGTCCAACAGAAACGACCATTTTAAGTTTTGTGAATAATGATGTAAGGGATTTATCCATTGGAAAACCAATTGGTGGAGTTTACCCGTTCATTCTAGATGATGAAAAGCAGCTATTGCCTGTCGGTGCTGTTGGTAATCTATTTATTGGAGGAAAGCAAGTAACTCGAGGCTACATTAATCAACTAGAAGAAACAAGAGAACGTTATCTAGATAATCCGTATGGCGAAGGATTTATTTATGACACCGGAGATGTAGTTAGACGACTAGAAAATGGTTCTTATGAATATTATGGAAGAAAAGATCAGCAAGTTAAAATTCGTGGTTTCAGAATCGAGTTATCCGAAGTTGAAAAGCAATTGCAAGCTATTGGAAAAATTGAACAAGCAGCAGTAATAGTGGATAAGGAAAATCTTGTTGCTTACTATACTTCACCAGAAGCAATAGATTCAAATTTTATTACAGAATCTTTAAATAACTATCTCCCAAACTATATGATTCCTATTGCTTACGTGCACATTAAGGAAATACCAATAACTATTAATGGGAAATTAGATATAAAGAGATTGCCAAAACCGCAATATAGTAAAGAGTATCATGCACCAGAAACTGACCGTGAAAAAGAAATTGCAAAGGCTATTTGTAAAATACTAGAGTTGTCAAAAGTTTCAATCGATGATGATTTCTTCCGAATGGGTGGAAATTCAATTGCTGCAATATCATTAGCTAGCCTAATTGATGTTCAAGTTAAGGATATATTTGAACAAAAGACGATCCGAAACCTTGCAAAAATTGAGAATAAGAATTTAGAAGTGGAAAAACAACTATTTAGAAATGAATCTGATCAAATATTATCTTATGCTCAAGAACGATTATTTTATATTGATCAATTAGAAGGTGGTACACAGGCTTACAACGTACCAATGGAAATTGTTCTCAATCCTACGACAAACCTATCTCAATTAGAACAAGCAATTAAAAAAGTAGTGAACCGTCATGAAATATTAAGAACGATTATCAAAGATTCCTACCAAAAAGTTTTAGAGGAAGAGGTCACTATAACTCATGAACCAATTGACAATAGTGAATTCTTTTCTTACAAATTTGATTTAACAAAGGAAATTCCGATAAAAGTAAATCTCTATGAATTGGTTCTTTCAATAAATATTCATCATATTGCATTTGATGGTTGGTCTACAAATATTTTCTTAAACGAAATTGCAGAAGTATACAATAACAATGTTCTTCCTAATTTAGAAATTCAGTATAAGGATTTTGCAAAATGGCAGAGAATTACCCAAAATGAAGAATACTTAGAGGAACAAAAAAGTTATTGGGTTAATAAGTTAACAAATTATGAAACTCTAAATTTACCAACAGATTTCAGTAGACCGTCAGAATTTGATTATAAAGGAAGAGAATTAATCTATGAACTGAGACCAGGATTAATGGATGATTTAGAAGTCATCGCGAAGAAACAGGCGACTAGTCTTTTCTCCGTTACACTAAGCGCGTTTATGATTCTCCTTGCAGCTTACAGTAATCAAAAAGACATAGTAGTTGGGACTCCGATTGCAAATCGTCAAATAAAAGGGACAAAAGATTTAATTGGTTTTTTTGTAAATACTTTGGCTCTTAGGAATGAAGTAGATTTAGACTTACCAATTGAAACTTTAATTCAACAAAATAGTCAACAAGTTGCGGAGGCTCAGAAGTATCAAGATGTGCCTTTTGAAAATATCGTAAAGTACTTAGACGTGGAATCTGATTTATCAAGAAATCCTATCTTCCAAATTATGTTTGGTTTTCAAGATGTTTCTGATGTAATGTCAAATAGTAATTTGTATCAGTCAATTAATGAAAATTTAAATCTCTTTAGTACTAAGTTTGATATTTCAGTGATGCATAGAGAAGACTATATTGACTTTACTTATGCTACAAGTTTATTCAAAAAGGAAACTATATTAGGAATTGCTGAAACTTACGAGAATATTCTTGAACAGATCATAGTAAAATCAGGACAACTTATTTCAAATATTGAATTAGAAACAAATATTTTATCAAGAACAGAAAAAGCATACCCACAAGAAACTATTGATCAATTATTTGAGAAGGTAGCTATCAATTATCCAGAAAATAAGGCAATTATATATGGAACCCAAGAGCTAACATATAGAGAATTGAATCAAAAAGCAAATAAATTTGCGCATACTTTAATTGATGATTACGGTATCTTACCAGGAGCACAAATCCCAATTCTTTTGAATCGTTCTGAAAATTATGTGATTGCTATCCTAGGAATATTAAAAACTGGAGCATGCTATGTACCATTGAGCGTTGAATATCCGAAAGAACGAATAGATTACATTCTAAATAAAATAAAGGCTCCAGTAATCATTACGGATAAGTTTAAAATTACTTCCGGAAACACGGATAACCCTAATGTAGAAATAGAAAACTCTGATTTAGCATATATCATTTTTACATCAGGTACTACAGGTCTACCGAAGGGCGTAATGATTGAACATCGTGGGGTAGTAAATACTATATATAATCAGATTGATTTATATAATATTAATGAAACTACTAGAGCTATTCATTTTGCTGACTTTGTATTTGATGCATCGGTCTTCGAATTATTTTATACGCTTTTAGCTGGAGCTACTACTTATTTAGTGGATCAGGAAGCGCGAAAAGATTACCAATTATTGAGACAGATGATAGTGAAAAATGGAATTGAATTAGCAACATTACCTCCAGCAATATTGAGTACTGAAAACCTACTTCCATTAAAAACGCTAATAGTTGCTGGTGAAACAACACCAAAAGAAGTTTTTGAGGCTTATGATAATAATGATACGAAGATAGTTAATGCTTACGGGCCAACTGAAACTACAGTATGTGCAACAGTTAAAATTTATGAACGTGATATGGATGCACGAAATATCGGCCAAGCTTTGAATAATACTACGAACTTTGTGTTAGATTCAAAACTACATGACCTTCCTTATAATGCTCTTGGAGAACTTTATGTTGGAGGAGCTGGATTAGCGAGAGGATACATCGATGATGATGGTAAGACAAAAGCATCGTTTATTAATCATCCTCGATTTGGAAGAATTTATAAAACGGGGGATATTGTAAAACGGTTACCAACGAATGATTTAATCTATATTGGAAGAAATGATTCTCAAGTTAAATTACGAGGGTTTAGAATAGAGTTAGATGAAATTGAAGCTAGGATGTTAGAACAGGAATCAGTTCTTCAATGCGTTGCATTAGTTAAGAAAAATAATATTGTTGTTTACTATACGGGAAATCTGGATCATTCTTTAGATAATGAACTTCCAACATATATGGTGCCAAATCAATATATTAAATTATCAACTATTCCATTAACTATCAATGGGAAAATTGATTTAAGAAAATTACCAGAGCCAGTATTTGAACGGCAAGAATTTATAGCACCTAAAACAAAAAGAGAGTTGGAAATAGCAGCAGCTTTTAGTGGTTTATTAGGTCTAGATAAAGTATCTATTACTGATGACTTTTATAAACTTGGCGGAAATTCTATCTTAGCATTAAAATTATCAAACAGAATTGACCTTCAAGTTAAGCAAATTCTTCAAGCAAAGAATATTCAACAAATGGCAAAATTAGAAAAGCGAAGTGCACAACTGAATTCTTATGGTGATATAAAAGAATCATCTTATGAATTATCTTTTGCACAAGAAAGACTTTGGTTTATCGACCAATTTGAACATGATTTAAAAGCGTATAACGTACCATTAGTTTTAGAGCTATCTCCAGATGTAAAATTAGAAAATTTAGAACGGGCAATTAAAGAAATAGTAAACAGACATGAAGTACTTCGCACGTTGATCATTGACGGGCGACAAGTTATACAAGAAAAAACTTTGTATATTTCCCATGATTCTGTTGAACCAAGTGAATTTATTGAAGAGCCGTTTGATTTATCTAGAGAGTTTCCTATAAGAGTGAATATTTACGATGGTCAACTTATGATCAGTATTCACCATATCGCATTTGATGGATGGTCAACTGAAATTTTACTGACTGAATTAAATGATTTATATCTAGGAAAAAAATTATCATCTTTAACTAACCAATATAAAGATTATTCAGGTTGGCAAAGGCATGAATTTAATGGACATAGTTTAGAGAAGCAAGAAGCTTTTTGGAAAGATAATTTGAAGGGCTATGAGCCACTAAACCTGCCATCTGATTTTGAACGGCCTAAAGAATTCTCTTATAGAGGTGCTGATATCTCGATAAAATTTAAATCTGAATGGCAAGAAGCATTGGAGACCATTGCTCGAAAATATGAAACTAGTTTATATACGATTATGCTAAGTCTCTTAGATATTATGCTTGCTCAATACAGTTATCAACAAGATATTGTTGTGGGGACACCAATTGCAAATCGTCATATAAAAGGAACAGAAGACCTGATTGGTTTCTTTATCAATACACTTCCGGTTAGAACAGAGGTAAAATCGGATGCAACGGTAAAAGATTTAATTTTAAAAAACAAAAAAACAATTGTAAATATTCAAAATAATCAAGATATTCCTTTTGAAAAAATAGTGGATATTCTAAATGTCCCACAAGATACATCTAGAAATCCAATTTTTCAAGTATTATTTAGTGTTCAAGATTTCGCCCCAGAAAAATTAATAAAAAATAATTTATTCATGGGTTGTAATGAAGGATTAGTTTTAAACTCTGCTAAGTATGATTTATCAGTACTTGTAGAAAATGGGGGAATAAATTTTAATTATTGTACAGATATTTATAGTGAATATACTATACAATCGATGATTGATAGTTACTCTAATCTTATTGAGCAAGTAATTGAAGATGAGAATAGAGAAATCAAGAATATCCAACTAACGGGTAAATCTTCAATAGGTGTCAAAAGATATTACCCAGCAAAAACAGTTGTTGATATATTTTTAGATCAAGTTCGTAAAACTCCGGACTTAATTGCTATTGAATACCAAGGTAAAAAGATAACCTATTCTGAATTCGATAGTCTAACAAATCAATTTGCTAACTATCTATTAGAAAATGGTGTGGAAAAAGGAGATAAGATTCCAGTTTTACTTGAACGTAGCGAGAAAATGTCTATTGCAATTTGGGGAATATTAAAAGCTGGATGTGCATATGTTCCTATTTCACCGGAATTTCCTGAAGAAAGAAAACAGTATATTATTGAACAAATTGAAAGTTCATTCTTGATTGATGAAGCATTTAAAGGATTCGAGTTCACTAACAAAAAAGTATTAGATTACAGACCTGAATTAAGTGATCTAGCTTATATTATTTTCACTTCTGGAACAACGGGTAATCCTAAAGGTGTTATGATTGAGCATTCAGGATTAAGCAATCGTATTCAATGGATGAATGAAACTTATCCTATTAATGAAACGGACAAGGTTTATCAAAAAACAAATTTTGTTTTTGATGTATCCGTTTGGGAACAAGTATGGGCTCTTCTAGTGGGGGCACGTATAGTATTTGCAAAAGAAAATGGACATAAAGACCCCTTATATCTTGCAAATGAAATCAGAGATAAAGGGATTACTGTGATGCATTTTGTTCCAAGTATGCTTGATGTATTTTTGGACACATTAGAAATTTATTCGAAAGATAAACACAGCTCACTAGATGTTTCTTCATTAAAATATGTTTTTTGCTCAGGAGAGGCACTAAGTGTTGCTAGTGTAGAACGTTTTAAACAAATGTTACCCAACACAAAATTATACAATTTGTACGGTCCTACAGAAGCAAGTATTGATGTTACAGCATTTGATTGTAGCCAACCTACTATAGAAAAAGTCTTGATTGGAAAGCCTGTAGCAAATACTAATTGTTACGTTCTAGGGAAAAGTGGACAGTTATTACCAGAAGGAGCTATTGGAGAGCTCGCTCTAGGAGGGATTCAACTTGCGAGAGGTTATATAAACCAAGCAGAGTTGACTAAAGAGAAGTTTGTTGATCATTCAGTAGCAGGAAGAATATATAAAACTGGAGATTTAGTACGCATACTTCATACTGGAGAAATTGAATATTTAGGTCGAAACGATTTTCAGGTTAAAATCCATGGATTACGAATTGAACTCACTGAGATCGAAAAAAGGGTATTACAAATCGAGGGTATCCAACAAGCTATTGTTCTAAAAGTAGAGGACCAACTAGTTGTTTATTACTCAGGCTCAATGGAACTGTCGCAAGAAATGATAGAAAGGACCTTGAGAGAAAAATTACCAGATTATATGATTCCAGCATACTATATATTTATGGCAGAATTTCCGCTAACTATTAATGGGAAGCTGGATAGAAAAGCTTTGCCAGTTCCTACTATAAAATCAGAAGAGTTTGTTGAACCAAATAATTCTATGGAAAAAAATTTACAAGAAATTTTTTCAGATATATTAGGTATAAAGGCTAATGATATTAGTATTCTAACTAGCTTCTTTAATCTGGGTGGAGATTCTATTAAAGCTATTCAGTTAAGTAATCGAATAAAGCAAAAATTGGATAAATCTCTTTCAATTAAACAAATATTTGATGCAAAAACGATCAAGGAAATCGCCAAAATTATCGAGGGACTCAAAGAAGTTGAGATAATCAATGAACAGGGGGAACTCACTGGAGGAGTTAAATTACTACCTGTGCAACAGTGGTTTTTCGAAGAGTACAATACTGCTCACTTCAATCAGGCATTTGCAATTCAGTTACCAGAAGATGTGAATATTGAGAAATTACGTGCTGCATTGATTGATCTAATTAATTATCATGATGCTTTAAGAATCGTGTTTGATAATAAAAATCAGTATTATTCTTCTAAAGTTAACTCTGTTGAATTGAGTTTTGTTCAGAATGTAGACGATATTAATAAGTTACAGCGAAGTTTCAAGTTAAGCGATAAGTTGTATCGCTTTGCAATCAAACCTGATGAAAATATTTTAATTATGATAGGTCATCATTTAATTATTGATAGTGTCTCTTGGCAAATATTTACAATAGATTTGAAAGACTTATATGAAGGTAAAAGGTTACCAAAAAAACAAACAAGCTATCGACAATGGAGCAATGAAATTGATGATTTGAGTAAAAAAATAGATTTCAATGATGATATGAAAGTTCCTATTCAGACATATAAGCGTGGAAAGAATTATCAAAAGACTTCCATAACAGTAGATACTGAGACAACTACTAAATTAGTTGAAAGTGTAAATAATGTTTACAATACAAATATCAATGATATTTTATTAACAGTACTAGCTAGAACTCTTAAAAAGGTTAACAATAGTGATTTAACCAGTATCAAGTTGGAATCACATGGCCGTGCTGAATTGAAAGATACTCTGAATATTCAACGAACAGTGGGTTGGTTCACAACAATTTATCCTCAATTGATATCAACAGATTTATTAAAAACAAAATCTTTAAATCGGAGAGTTAAAGATAATGGTATTGACTATGTTTCTAAATATGGCATTCATTCGAAGGAAATTCCAGGTATACTGTTTAACTATTTAGGTCAAATTGATACAGGTGAAACAAAAGAATGGTCTATTGTACAAACTAATTTAGGTGAATCGACAAATGTTGTTTTTGATGAAGACTTAACGATTAATGGTGCAGTTTACAATAAGATTCTTAATCTAGAATTTAGTGGTTTTATTGCTGATATTGAACTAATAGCTCAAAATTACAAGTTAGAACTTGAATCGTTAGTAGAGATTCTTTCTAAAAGTGAACGAACTTATCTTACTGTAGAGGACATCAATGGGTTGCTCACTCAACAAGACTTAAATATTTTACAAAAAGAACAAGAAGTTGAAGCAATTTTGCCAGCTAATTCGTTACAAAAAGGTTTTGTCTATCAAAGCCTCAATAACACCACTAATGATGATGCATACATTGGTTCATTCATTTTTGAGTACGAGCAAAGTATCAATATCGAAGCATATAAGAAAGCTTGGAAATTTGCACAGCAGAAATATCCAAGTTTACGTTTATCATTAAATTCAAAATTCGGAGATATTTTACAGATAATTCTAAAATACGGTACATTGGATTTTGAATATATTGAAAATGCAACTATTGAAGAAGTAATCAATAAGGAACGAAAAGTGCCTTTCAACTTAGAAAAAGGGAACCTTTTTAGAATTCGATTAGTAAAAACAGGAGAAGAACATTTTACATGTGTGTTAACTAACCATCATGCAATTCTTGATGGTTGGTCCAATCCAGTGTTGTTAAATTTTGTACACGAAGCTTATCGTACGATTACACAGAATAATAGGGTTAAAGTGATTGAAGATACTGCTTATATTAAGTCACAGCAGTACTTAGAAGAGACAAAAGATTTGAGTAAGGATTATTGGAACGATAACTTAAAAGACGTTTTGCATCCTGACTTAGCCGGAATATTTAATGAAGATATGCGTAATACAAAAATAGAAAATTTTGATCGAATTGAGAAACCTAGCGACAAAATTTTTAAAATATCTGGAGATAGTTACAACAATCTTATTAATTTTTCAAAAAAACAAGGTATAACAGTTAATATTGTCACTCAATATGTTTGGCATAAAGTTTTAAGTATTTACGGTGGAATCAAAGAAACGACAATTGGGGTAGTTAATTCAGGACGAAATCTTCCAATTGATGGAGTGGAAGATAGTGTAGGACTTTATATTAGGACCCTACCAGTTCAATTTGATCATGTCAAAGATTCAATCAATAATCAGCTACAAAAACTACAAGATTTAAATAATGAAAATATGATGCATGGTAATGTGAACCTTGCAGAATTACAAAGTAATGGAGAGCGTTTATTTGATACAGTCTTCATTTATGAAAATTATCCAATGCCTGTGGCTAGTGACGAAAAGGACCAATTACGAATTATAAAATCAGATGGTATTGAAAAATTAGACTATCCAATTTCCATAGTTGTGTTTGAGGCTGCAGGGGAATTGAGTATTCGAGTAAAGTATGCAGAAGAATTGTTTTCATCAACAACGATTGATAGTTTATTCGAACTTATGGCGTATTTGATTGATCAGATAACTCAAGAGGTTGATACTTTTAAATACGTTAAAAATATTCCAGAATTTGGTGAAGCAAGCTATCCAACAAAAACTATTACAACATTATTTGAGCAACAAGTTTTATTAGTTCCTAAAAAAATTGCCTTAAAATATGGGGATATGCAGTATACATTTGAGGAATTGAACAAGGCAGCAAATCGAGTCGCCCACGCATTAATCAACGAATATGGTATTAAAGTAGGAGATAAGATTCCATTAATACTAACAAAATCAGAAAAAATGATTATAGCAATTTTAGGGGTCTTAAAAGCCGGTGCGGTTTATGTGCCGATGTCACCGACATTCCCTAAAGAGAGAATTACTTATATCCAAAAACAAGTTGAAGCTAGTTTGACTATTGATGATAAGTTTATGGCAAAAGACTTTTCTATTCATGATGATAATCTGGACATAGAAGTCAGACCTGAAAGTCTAGCCTATATTATCTTCACATCTGGAACAACCGGTAGGCCTAAAGGGGTAATGGTAGAACATCGTAATTTTATTTGCTATTTGGGGAATATACTGGCTTCTATTAAAAATACCGGTACTCAAGATATCGAGTTTGGTTGTATTGCAGAATATGTTTTTGATATTTTCGGAACAGAAATATTTGGTCAATTATTGAGAGGAAAACCAATCAATTTATTCACAGGTACACCAGAGGAATTTCCTGATTTTATGAAAACCCATTATGTAACTACTTTACAATCGACTCCAGGTAAAATTAGTTATTTGTTTCAAGATAATGATAAAGAAATATTAGGTACTAATTTATCTACTATATTAGTTGGTGGAGAAAAAATGAATGACTCTTTTGCTGATCGATTTAGAAGTATTAACCTAATAAATATTTATGGACCTACTGAGGGAACAGTCTGGACTTCAATGAAAAGAATAGAAAAAAATTATTCTAATATAGGAACACCGTTTCCTAACTATGCTCATTTCATATTAGATGAGGAAATGAGATTAATTCCAGATGGTGCTATTGGTGAACTTTATGTTGGGGGACCACAGCTTTCTAGGGGATATTATGGTCAACCTGAATTAACTAATAATAGTTTCTTAAAGAACCCATATAATTATGTGGGATCGACTGAATATTCTCGTATTTATAAAACTGGTGATGTTGTTAGACGTTTGTTAAATCATGAGTTTGAGTTAATCGGTCGAAATGATTTTCAAGTTAAAATTCGTGGGTTTCGTATTGAATTAGGCGAAATTGAATCTGCAATGTTACGGGTTCCCGGTATAAAACAAGTTCTTGCATTAGCATTAGGAGAACCGGAGAATAAGTATTTGGGCGTCTATTACAAATCAGATGAAGAGATCAAGAAATCTATTATAGAAGAGGTTATCTCACAATACTTGACAGATTATATGATGCCGTCAGGCTATCAACATGTTGAAGAATTTCCATTAACAATTAATGGGAAAATTGACCGACGTGCGCTTCCGGAAATTACGTATGACAATCACCTTGAATTTATAAGTCCACGCAATATAAATGAGAATAATGTATTGTTGGCAGTTTGTGATGTGCTGGAGTTAGATCCAAAAAATGTTTCGATACTTGAAAGCTTCTTCAATATTGGTGGTGATTCAATTAAAGTAATTAAACTTATTAGTCTAATTGAATCAAGAACGGGTTATAGACCGACGATTAAAGAAATCTTTGATACAAAGACAATAGATAAGATAGCTCGGTTAATTAGTCCAGAATCAGTTAATGATGATTTTATTGATAAAGATGAACTTTCTGTTTCTAAACAGGTATTTTTAGATATTAAGGACCAGAAGCTTTCTTATGCGCAACAAATATATAAGCAAACCCAATCCAATTCATATAGTAATATCAAGATACGGTTTAAACTAAAAGAAAATGTTAATCCTGAGCAATTGGCAGAAGCTGTAATCGCCGTAGTAGATAGACAAGAAATATTACGTACTAAATTATATGATGATTACCAAATTATTGACAAAAGCAGTTTAGTCGTAAGTAACGATAAGATTGATACTAAAGAATATTTTGCTCATGTTTTCAACTTGGAAAAAGAAATTCCAATAAAAGTCAATATCTATGATAACGAGTTCACCTGTGTTATTGACCATGTTGCTTTTGATGGCTGGTCCACTTCACTATTCTTGAAAGAAATCGAAGCTTTTTATGATAAGAAAGATTTGCCTGATCTTCCTTATCAATATAAAGATTATTCAAAATGTCAATATGAATTTTTAAGTAGTAATAAAAAGCAAAAACAACTAGATTATTGGAAAAAGGAACTAATTGATTATGGAGGGGTTTATTTATCAGAGAAAGAACCTAACAGAGCTGTTGAAAGCACTGGAGGAGATATATACCTTCATATTAGTGATAAACAATATAAAAAATTGCAAGGGATGATCAAAGAAAATAATTTTACTATGCATGATATATTGTTAGCTGTGTTCTATTTGATGACTGCACAAGTAAGTAAGCAAGAGAAAATTGCTATTGCTATTCCAACGCTTAATAGGAATATATCAGGAGTAGAAAATTTAATTGGCCTATTTATCAATCAGTTCTTACTACAAATGAATATTTCAAAAAAAATGACCTTTAGGGACTTTGTCAATGTTTTAAACAATAAGATTATTTCTGCTCAAAGTAATCAAGATGTGCCACTTGCACAAATGATGAAGGAAAATAATATTAAACTAAAAGGGAATACACTATATTTTGGTATTCAAGGATTCAAAGGTGAGGCATTGAGTCATTCCCATCTTTTTGAAGGGATTAAAGAGATGAATCAGCAGGAGCAAAAAGATGCTTTTAGTGATTTGACTCTGTTTGTTTGGGGACAAAATCTAGACTTCAATTACTCAAAAGTATTATTTAAAGAAGAAACCGTTCAAGCGTATACTAATAAGTATGAAAAAATACTTAACTCAGTAATTGAAAATTCAGATGTTATTTTGAAAGAACTTTATTAGGAGGATATTAAATTGTTAGTTGAAATGTTAAAAGGGAAAATCCATAGAGCTACAGTTACACAAGCAGAATTAAATTATGTCGGAAGTATTACTATTGATAAAGAATTAATGGAGGCAAGTCATATTTTAGAATATGAAAAGGTCCAAATTGCGGATGTTGACAATGGTGAGAGATTTGAAACATATGTAATTGCGGGTCCAAGAGAGTCCGGGATGATTTGTTTGAATGGCGCAGCAGCAAGATGTGTATCAGTTGGTGATAAAATAATTATTATGAGTTATTGTCAGTTAGATTCAGAAGAGGCAAAATCAACAAAACCATACGTAGTTCTAGTAGATGATGATAATAAAATTGATAAAGAGGTACGTTATGAAAAATATGGATTATTAACAGAGGAGTTGGAATAGACATGCGAGAGAGAGCATTTTTAACTCCAGTTACTGAGAATTTTTTACATGCAATTGGTGTTGGAATGGTTTCATACGAACTCGCTTTAAAATACGATGTTGATCCGAAGACTGCCTTTATAGCAGGCAGTCTTCACGATCTTGGTGGAGCAATTCCAGACTCAGATAGAGTACAAATTGCTGAGTTCTATGAAATCCCATTATATACAGAAGAAATAAATGTCCCCATGCTTGTCCATGCAAAGCAGGGAGAATTTTTTGCGAGAAACTTATTTAATATTTATGAACCAGAAATATTAAATGCAATCCTTTTTCATACTACCTGTATAGATAATGCATCAGAGTTAACAAAAATTGTATTTATAGCTGATAAAATACATTGGGACCGTAATGGAGAGCCTCCTTATTTATCGGGGCTACTAGCGGCTTTAGATGTTTCTTTGGATTACGGGTGTAACTATTTTCTTAATTGGCTGTGGAATTCAGATTTATATGTTATTCATCCCTTTTTAAAAAGAAGCTATGGTTACTATATAGAAAATAAAAGGTTTTCAACATTAAATAGAAATGAATTGACAAACGAAAATAATATAATTATTGATGATGATATAAGAAGAAGATATTTTCTTAATGAAATTAAAGATGAATTTGAAAAAATTTTTCGTATATCAAAATCTGCTTATGAGTTGGCTAAAAACGATTCAATTAATCAAGATAAAGCCTTTATTGCGGCTGTTTTAACAACCGCATCAGATACAATCTTTAATAACCAAAAAGATATTATTGCTAAAGCTCTAAATTTAGATCCTAAAGGAACTAACCTATTTGCTGAAATAAATTATTATTTTGCAAAAACAGAATTTAAAGTGGAAGACCCAGAAATTTTAGAGTCGCTGTTGAATTATCAATCAAAAAATCTCATTAATAATCAAAAGTTGGCCAAAATAGTGGCAATGGCTTATAAAACAAGTTCAAACCGAATATAGTTAATCAATCATTATTCCAACTAGTAACTTTGGAGGAGATCATGTCAATGAATGATACAAAAGATTTTTTATCACAAATTTTTGAATTTGGACAAACCTTACCAAATCAAGTTGCATTAGTAGACGATAATTATGAACTAACTTACCGTGACCTTAAAAATAGGGTCGAAGAAGCGGTAAAACAAATTGAAGAATATATTTTAGGTAATCAATGCGTGGTACTTCAAATTCCTAGAAGTATTCATTTTCCGATTATAATACTGGCGTTAACTAAATTATCAATTACTTTTATTCCACAAGACATTTCTCAACCAGATGAAAGATTGCGGCAAATGATCAATACTGCAAAAGCAACCATGCTAATTTCTTTAGATGAAAATGAGCAATATAAATTCACTAAAATTAATCAGCCGGAACATACTCCTTCTCAGGCATGGGCTATTTATTTTACATCCGGTTCAACTGATGTACCTAAGGCGGTTGAAATTCCTAGAGAAAATGTTATGAACACTGTAATATGGGAAAAAAAAGAATTTAAAATAACTAGCAACGATCACGTTGCTGCTTATACGCCTTATTCTTTTGCGATTAGCTATATTGAGTTATTCTCTACACTTTATTCTGGAGGAACCATTTATATAGCAAGTGAAAAAGTACGTCATGATTTAAGTTTGTTAGAAACTTTTCTTATAGATAATAAAATCACATTGATGAATACGACCGCAGTCATTGGAGAACGGATAATACGAACTATGAATATACCTAGTTTACGATTACTAACATTATCTGGACAAAGGTTTCCTAATATCGATTTAAGTCAAATTCCCTACCAAATATTCAATGTATATGGAAATACTGAATGTGGGGCTGCAACAATTTCTGAAATTAGAAATTCGAGTGGGAAAATTACTATAGGTAAACCCGTTTATAAGATGAGTGCACTAATTTTAGGAAAAGAAAATCAGATCTTGGATGCTGAACAAGTTGGTGAGTTATTCATTTATGGTCCACAGGTTGCTATTGGTTATTACCAAAATGATGATGCGACTGAACGGACCTTTGTTACAGTCAAAATTCCAGATAGTGATGATGAAATTAGAGGATATAAGACAGGCGATTTTGCGCGCATATTGAGTACTGGAGAAATTGATTATCTTGGAAGAAGAGATAGGCAATATAAAATAAATGGTGTAAGGATCGACCTAGCAGAGATTGAAGAAGTTATTCAACAAGTTGTCCCTGGTATCAAGCAGACCTATATGGCTGTAAAGGAAAACAGAATTTATTGCTGGGTAACGAGCGACATAAGAAAAAAAGAAAATGATCTTATAAAAAAAGTGAGTACTCGAGTACCAGCTGTAATGGTACCTACGAGAATAATCCAAATAGAGTCGCTCCCCTTAAATGGTAATGGGAAGACGGATGAGAAAAGGTTATTTAGAGATCTTTTGGTTCAAGAAAACATAATCGACGATAGAGATATTAGTCCTGAACAGCGAAAAGCCGAAAAATATTTAAAAAATACATGGGCTCAGATTCTTAATATTAATACCGAGAACATAAATTTTGAAAGTGACTTCAAAAAATTAGGTGCTACTTCTCTTCAAATTATGGAACTTGGTGTTAAAATCCTTCAAGATTTAAATAAAAGAACAAATTTTGTTGAACTACATCTGCGGAGTAACTTGTGTGATATGGCACAAATATTAATCACTGAGGACAAATTCCAACCAATTTATACTTTTGTAAAAAGAACACCTAGTATGGGAAACACCCCAGCTTTATTTGTAGTACATTCTGGAAATACGGGAAGTGATGTTTATCGCCCGCTTTTTGAAAATATTGACGAACCTAACTTTCCGATTTATGTAATTGAACCCCATAATTTACTTTCTTCGGGCAAAAGGATTGATGGAATTGAAAATATTTCGACATACTATATAGATTTAATAGAGAATTTTGTACCTGAAAAAAATTTTTCACAAATCAATTTAATGGGTTGGAGTTACGGTGGAGTCGTCGCAAGCGAAATTTGTTATCAACTATCTCAAGAGAGGTCCTTAAAAAGCGTAAAAGAACTTACTATTTTAGATTCCCCATTTTATATTGATCAAAATGATGTTGATTTGGCTGAACTTAGAGAGAAAAGTGGCTACTACAGAAAATATTTTGAGGAGACACATATTTTTGAAGATATGAACAAAAAAAATATTACTACAGAAAAGCTAGTTGCTAATAACCATAATGTTTTTCAAGATCTAATAGAGTATAAGCCCAAAAACGTTATTACACCAACAACATTTGTTAGAAGTATGGTTGAAGATAAACCGTTAAAAATTGAACAAATAGAAAAAATATTCAACAAAAGTAGAATTATAGATGTTTTTTCAAAGCATGATTATCTATTTGTAGAGCAGGAAACTCGCGATAAGATTAAAGAGATTCTTCATTTGAACTTTAATGAGGTGAAAAGTATATGAAGAAAGTGGTAATTTACCAAGTTAAGGAAATGCTTTACGATGAGGTTATGAAATTCGTTAAAAGTAATGCCCCTAAACGTTTTAGATACTCAAATAGATTTTATAAAAAGGCAGATAGGTATAATTCTGCCGTAGCATATGTATTACTGTGCATAGCCTACGGGTTTATCATCAAAGAATTTGAGGTAGGCAAACACGGAAAGCCTTATTTTAAAACATTCGCTCAATATTTGTCAATTTCTCATTCTGGTAGTATTGTAACTGTTGGAATATCAGATAATGAAATAGCGATAGATTGTGAATATAAACAGTCTGTTGACGAATTTATAATTGAAAAAACTTTTACGAAAAAGGAAAAAAAACTTGTCGAGAAGCAATATATGAAAGAGAGCGCTATTTGGACAGCGAAAGAGGCGATTAGTAAATTTTGGAATGAGGACTGGTACTCTTACCCCAGAACCGAAATTACCATTGAGGAGAACATAATATACGACCAAAATAATCCTAATTTACTATTAGAATTTATTGATTTAGAAAACTGCAGTATCTGTATCGTGAGCGAAGATGAAGATAAATCTGAAGTTTATTGGATAATTGAGAATGATATTAAGAAAATGGTTGAATAAAAAATATTTGGAAAAATTTTATTTAGAATTTTATTTTTGCTATAATGTATATAAGTAAAACATTTTTGCTGCTTTATTGTATTTCAAAATATCAGTGTAGTAAAAAATAATACGGATATAGAGGTTATTTAATCAGAATAAGTCAAGAATTCCATTGCCTAAAATAGATTAAAAATCTTTACTATTGAGTTAAAAGAAGTGATTATAAATTAAACAACATTTATAATTATAGATAGGAGATTTATTCATGGTTCAATCAATCAATACGCAGGTCGATTTAGTTGTGAGTGCAACTTCTTTGGCAGGTGCATCAGATTACGGAAAGATTATGATTGGTGACAAAGGATTTGAATTTTATAATGATCGAGATGCGAATAAGTTTATTCAGATTCCTTGGGAAGAAGTGGACTACGTAATTGCTTCAGTCATGTTCAAAGGAAAAAAAATTCCTCGCTACGCCATTCAAACAAAGAAAAACGGAACGTATACTTTTGCATCAAAAACACCTAAAGAAGTTTTGCGGGCAATTCGTAAATATGTTGATCCGGAACATATGGTCCGTTCATTAAGCTTTTTTGATGTTTTAAAACGAGGAATTAAAGGCATTTTCAAACATTAATTAAATAATTTTTTTTAGGTAGGTCTTTAAGACCTACCCATTTTTTTAAATGTTACTCAAAAACCTTTCTTCTAAATAAATACTGAAAGTAGATTTTGTCAAATTTAAATCTCTTTAATTTTGGCACAAACTTCTGTGCCAAAGCTCTATCTTCTATTCCTTGAAAGCGCATCAATCTGGCGCTATGATAAAAATGTAAACGAAATCATTTTATCATTTAAGGAGGAACTAAAATGGAAGCTACTAGACAAAAGAGTGGACTTAAAGCAAAAGTCCAGCGTCTCGGAAGCCACTTGTCAGGGATGGTAATGCCCAATATTGGGGGATTCATCGCTTGGGGGGTTATTACGGCACTATTTATTCCAGATGGCTATTTTCCAAATGAAAACCTTGCCACATTAGTCGGACCAATGCTTTCTTACTTATTGCCATTATTAATCGCTTATACAGGTGGTAGCATGGTGCATGGCCAACGTGGAGCTGTCGTTGGGGCAATTGCAGCGATGGGTGTTATTGTTGGATCAGACGTTCCAATGTTTATCGGAGCTATGATGATGGGACCTTTAGGTGGTTGGTGTATCAAGAAATTTGATGACGCTTTCCAAGAAAAGATCAAAGCTGGATTTGAAATGTTAGTCAATAACTTTTCTTCTGGATTGATCGGTTTTGCTTTAGCCATCATCGGTTATTATGCTATCGGGCCAGTCGTTGAGGGCGCAACTCATTTAATGGCTGCCGGTGTTGAATCAATCATTAACATGCATTTATTGCCATTAGCCAATATCTTTATCGAACCTGCGAAAATTTTATTCTTGAATAACGCGATCAATCACGGCATTTTGACGCCACTAGGAATCGAACAAGCCGCAGAAGCTGGAAAATCAATTCTATTCTTATTAGAAGCAAATCCTGGACCAGGTCTAGGAATTTTATTAGCCTTCACCTTGTTTGGTAAAGGTGCAGCGAAATCTTCGGCACCAGGTGCAATCATCATCCAATTCTTAGGTGGGATTCATGAAATCTACTTCCCATATGTCATGATGAAACCGCTATTGTTCTTAGCCGTTATGGCCGGTGGGGTTGCCGGAACATTTACTTTCCAATTGTTAGGTGCAGGTTTACGAGCAGCTGCTTCTCCAGGATCAATCATCGCGATCATGGCTATGACACCACCGGATGCTATTGTCGCCAACTTAGCTGGGATCATTGTCGGATGTATTGTTTCATTCTTAGTCGCAATGATTATTATCAAATCTGACAACAGCGAAGAAGACGACTTGGCCGCTAATCAAGCTGCTATGGCAGATGCAAAAGCACAAAGCAAAGGTCAAAACGCTGTTAAATCAGAAAATCAAGAAATGTTTGGCAACATCAACAAAATCATCTTTGCCTGTGATGCTGGGATGGGTTCAAGTGCGATGGGAGCTTCGGTATTACGAGACAAAGTTAAAAAAGCCGGGTTAGCTTTACCTGTTTCTAACTCAGCGATTAACAATCTAAGTGATGATCCAAATGCCTTGATTGTGACACAAGAAGAACTCCACGATCGTGCAAGTCAAAAAGCACCAAGTGCAACCTTTGTCCAAGTAGAAAACTTTATGAACTCCCCTCGTTACGATGAGATCGTTAACCGCCTATCGGAAGAACCAGCTGCTGCTGATACTGAAGAAAAACCATTGACTGATGATGTCATTCAAGGCGTTGCGGATTATTCGAAAGTAGATCATGTCGTCTTTGCCTATGATCAAGTCAAAGGCTCTGCTAATATGGGTGCAACGATCTTGAAGAAATTACTGAAAGACAACGGGATGAATTATCCAGTCACAGTTGTAGCGATTAAGGATTTAGCAGATGAAACAAATGCTTTAGTCATTACCAACAATGACGAAACTATAAAAGCGGAACAACAAGCACCAAGTGCGACTCATGTACCATTGAGTGATTTAGTTGCTTCAGAAAAATATGACCGCGTGATCCAAAATCTAAGAAAATAAAGTAGTCTTTTTTGAAGAATCGTATTACTCTTAAAGCAGTGAGGATTCTCACTGCTTTTAGCCTTTGAAATTATTGGAGGAGATATTGTGTATTTTTCGATTCGCGAAAAAAAGATACTTTCCCTTTTGTTAGAATATCCAAACGGCATTACGTCGGAGGAGTTACAAGATATATTACAAGTCAGCAAGCGAACGGTCTATCGTGAGATATCCAGTATCGAAAAGACGATCAAATCCGTGGATGTCCAAATCATCAAACCTCGTGGCGAGGGATACCGGATAGTTGGAGAGACTCAAAGTTTGGAACAACTGCAGCAACAATTAGGCGCGAAACAAACGGAGCTATTTACCGATAACGTTCAACGGCAAAGTGCGATCGTCTGCTCGTTGCTACTGATGGATGAAGAAGAAACCATCGAAGGACTGGCGATTGATTTTAAAGTTAGCCCCGCGACGATCACTTCCGATTTAGCGGCGATCGAAAAGAGTTTGATTGATTATCGTTTAGAACTAAACCGTCTAAAAGGACGAGGGATTCGGATCGACGGTCGTGAAAAACAGCGTCGGCAGTTATTAAGTAATTTGATTTATAACGGTGTGAGTGAATTCGATTTTTTTCAGTTTCTTGATTTGTTGGAAGAAGGCGAGGCGGTCACTGATAATTTCTTTTTGAAATTATTGAGCCAAGAGAATTTATTACTAGCCGGTCAGATTTTTACTCAAGTTTCCCAGCAGTCTTTCCAGAAGGTCACAGACAATCAATTACAGCGAGTCTTGATTTTATTAGCATTGTCGATTGATCGGATGGCACAAGATCGTTTTGTCGAGGCAGAACAAGAAAACAAAGCCAAGCCTGAAAGTATGCAGATTGCAAGCCAAATCATGATTAAGGTGGCGACAACATTAAAGAAATCAATTCCGCCACAGGAGGTCCGTTTCTTCGCCTTTCAATTGGAAGGAGTCAATTATAAGCAGCCACAAAATATTTTCATTGATAGTTTTGATGTGGAACTTTCTTATCAGATCAAGGAATTGATTCGTTTAGTCTCTGAGGCGACGGCGATCGATTTTCGCAAAGATGAGCAGCTTTTCAATGACTTATCGGCCCATATGTCGGCGGCCTTGAAACGAAATTTGACGGTCATTCAAGGCGCAAACAATCCATTGCTGCAAAAAATTCGTGAGAAATACCAGAAGCTGACGACGGCGATTATTAAAGAGTTGGCGATAGTTTTTCCAGATCATGAATTTACTGCGGATGAATTAGGCTATGTCGTGATCCATTTTGCGACATCCTTGGAACGCCACCCAAGTGGTCGAGCCCTCTCCGCCTTAGTCTTGTGCTCTAGTGGAATCGGAACGGCACGTATCTTGGAAAGCCGGATTCATAAATATTTGAATGAGATTGAGCAGGTGCAAGTCGCAAAAATTTCAGAAATGAATCATCTAGATTATAAAAGTTATGATCTGATTTTAGCGACGGTCTTCTTGCCGGGGTTCCATTTACCCTATAAAGTCATTTCACCCTTGCTACTAGATGATGAGATCAAGGAAATCAAAGAATATATTCAGACGCTGCATCCTGATAAAACGGTTGAAATGATGAATCAACCCGAACAAGAGCCGAGTGATGCCTTTGATGAGATTTATGAAACGATGCGGATCGCCAATCAACTGTTGCAAAGTTTTGATGTGAAGCCGATTACGTCTGAAGAAACGATTGAACAGACCTTAGCGAAAATCATTGATCCCTTGCAAGGAACGATTGTGACCGACGCGGCGACTGTCACAGATAAAGTGATCAAGCGCTATTTAGTAGCACCAATTGGGGTACCGAAGACCAATTTCGCATTGTTCCATACTGCAGATCCTCACGTCAAAGAGCCTCTATTCACCATCTATGATCTGGACCAGAAATTTTTGATCCAAGGGATGGATAAAAAAAGTATTGAATTAACGCGAGTATTATTATTGCTTGCCCCTGATCCAATGCCGGAAAATCAACAAAATCTGTTAGGAAAAATCAGCAGCTCCGTGATTGAGAGTGATTTGAACACGGAAATTTACAAGTTCGGCAACAAAGAAATCATTTATCAACTATTGAGTTCTTTGTTCGTAAAAGAAATACGGGAAAATTAATCTGTGATAGGAGTGAATCAAAAATGGAATTAATGCCAGAAATGATTTTATTGGATCAAGAATATGCCAACAAGGAAGACGCAATCCGGGCCTGTGGTCAGTTGTTAGTTGATGCAGGTTGTGTGGAACCAGGCTATGTAGACGCCATGATTGAAAGAAATAAATTAGTTTCTGTTTATATGGGAAACTTTATCGCGATTCCTCATGGGACCGACGAAGCCAAACACTACGTGAAAAAAAGTGGAATTTCAGTGATTCAAGTCCCAACTGGCGTTCACTTTGGTAAAGATGATACAGAAGACGTGGCAATGGTATTATTCGGTATCGCTGGAATCGGGAATGAACATTTAGATATCCTACAAAAAATCGCCATCTTTTGTTCGGATGTTGAAAATGTCGTAAAATTAGCAGATGCAAAAACAAAAGAAGAAGTCATGGGCTATCTTCAGGAGGTAGAATAGGATGCAAGCAACACATTTTGGCGCAGGAAATATTGGACGAGGATTTATCGGAGAGATTTTAGCAAAGAATGGTTTTTCAATCGATTTTGTCGATATCAATGAAACAATCATCAATGCGTTGAATGAACGAAATGAATATACGATCCAATTAGCAGACGAAAGTCAAAAAGAGATCCATGTCTCAAACGTGGATGGTCTAAACAATCAAACGAATCCGGAAGCGGTGATTGCTTCTGTCAGCAAAGCGGATATTGTAACAACAGCAATCGGTCCGAATATCTTGCCGTTTATCGCAGAATTAATCGCAAAAGGAATTCAAAAACGTCGCAGTGAAGGAAATACAGCGCCTTTAGACGTGATTGCCTGTGAAAATATGATTGGCGGCAGCCAGTTCTTATTTGAAAAGGTCCAAGCATTTTTATCAGCTGAGGATATGGCCTATGTTGAACAATACATTGGATTCCCCAATGCAGCAGTTGATCGTATCGTTCCGATTCAACATCATGAAGACCCGCTATTTGTTTCTGTAGAACCTTTTAGTGAATGGGTGATTGACGAAACGCAAAGTAAAAACAAAGACTTGCGCCTTGATGACGTGGAATACGTAGAAGATTTAGAACCTTATATTGAACGGAAGCTGTTTTCAGTCAATACCGGACATGCGACGGTTGCTTATACGGGTGCTTATGATGGTTATAAAACGATTGATGAAGCTATCTCAGATGAACGAGTCTTAGAAAAATTACGAGCAGTCTTAGGTGAAACCGGCAGTCTGTTAATTAATAAATGGGGCTTCGACAAAGAAAAACACTTTGCTTACATTGATAAGATTGTTAGTCGTTTTGAAAATAAATACATTTCTGACAGTATTAGTCGTGTCGCACGGACTCCAATTCGTAAACTAGGCTTTGATGAACGCTTCATTCGTCCGATCCGCGAATTGAAGGAAAGAGAATTAGGCTATGACAACTTAGTCGATGTAGTAGCAATGGTGTTGAAATACAATGATCCTAACGATGAACAAAGTGTTGAATTACAAAGTTTGTTAAAAGAAAAATCAGTGGCTGAAGTCATTCAACAAGTAACTGATTTAAAAGACGATGAATTAATTGCGGAAATCTCTGCACGATATCATCAATAATAATATCTTACAGCGTAGAAGAACTTCTACGCTGTTTTTTAAGCAAAAGTTTTCCCCATATAGAAGAAAAAATCACGGGGGTGAAGAAAAAATAGTTTTGGTCTAGACTTAATTGTTGCAAATTAGAGATCATGGTGTTAGAATTGGTGTATACCAAAACAACAAAGGAGCGTTTACCCATGAAAGTAATTCGCGTAAAAGATGCCGCTGAAGGCGGAAAAAAAGCATTTGAAATTATCAAAGATGGAATGGAAAACGGCGTAAAAGTATTAGGTCTAGCAACTGGTAGTACTCCTGAAACGTTATATCAAGAAATGACTTCTAGTGATTTAGATTTTTCAGAAATGACTTCTGTAAACTTAGATGAATATGTTGGTTTAGCAGGCGACGATGTACAAAGCTATCGTTACTTCATGAATGATCAATTATTCAACAAAAAACCATTTAAAGAAACGTTCGTACCAAATGGCAAAGCGGAAGATTTAGAAGCTGAATGCAAACGTTACGACGGTGTGATCGCTGATCATCCACTTGACTTGCAAGTATTAGGTATCGGCCGCAACGCTCATATCGGATTCAATGAACCTGGCACACCATTTGATGTGACAACGCATGTCGTTGAATTGACTGAATCAACCATTGAAGCCAACAAACGTAACTTTGATAAAGTAGAAGATGTTCCTACTCATGCTTTATCAATGGGGATTGGTTCAATTATGCAAAGCAAAAAAATCTTGTTAATGGCATTCGGTACTGATAAAGCTGACGCAATCAAAGGAATGATCGACGGCCCTGTAACTACTGATGTTCCTGCTAGCGTATTACAAAACCACGCTGACGTAACCGTGATCATCGACGAAGATGCAGCTAGCAAACTATAAGAATTAGATTGAATAGAGACGTCAAGGAAATGTTCCTTGGCGTTTTTTTTACATGAATAAATCGCTTTATAGCAGGTGTATTCATGTCCGGCTTCACGAACTAGCTCTATCAGCAATAAGCCAAACGATTTCGACATTTGAGCAGCATTTTAGAAATCGTTTGGTCTGATTGCTCAGCGGACTCCTAATTAGGGAATCATTTTCCAAAAACACAAAAAATAGTTCTGATTGTCGTTACTCATACCATTTTTCCGATCTCAATAAAGCGAGCAGAAAAACTGGCAAAAAGCTGAGGGAGTTCGCGAAAGCCTTTCTCACTTATGATCTACTTGCTTCTTTTCTTACCATTGGCTATAGTAAATTATCAGAGTAAAAAGGATGAGAAGAATGCGTTTAGATAAATTTCTAGCGGAGGTCGGCCTAGGCAGTCGCAAGGAAGTCAAGCAGCTGATCAAAAAGGGTCAGATCAGCGTCAACCAACAAATTGAAAAATCGGAAAAGAAGCAAGTGGAACCGGAAAAGGATCAGATCGCCTTTCAAGGTGAGCCGCTGCATTATCAGGAGTTTTATTATTATCTGCTACATAAGCCCGCGGGTGTGGTGAGTGCAACAGAAGATTCACGGGATCGAACGGTTATGGATTTATTCGCGCCAGTAGATTACCGCAGTGATTTATTTCCGGTAGGGCGTTTAGACAAAGATACGGAAGGTTTATTATTGATTACCAATGATGGCCAGTTGGCCCACGAGTTATTATCTCCCAAAAAGCATGTAGAGAAGGAATATTTTGCGAAGGTTGCTGGTGTGATGACAGTAGAAGACCAACAGCGCTTTGTTGAAGGGATTTTGTTAGATGGGGAAAAGACTTTGCCAGCGGAATTGTTGATTGATGAGACGACCGCAGACTCGTCAAAAGTTAGAATCATTTTACACGAAGGTAAATTTCATCAAGTGAAGCGGATGGTCAAGGCCTGCGGTAAAGAAGTGACCTACTTAAAACGAATTCGTATGGGAGATTTGGAATTGCCGTCAGGGTTAGTTAAAGGAAATTACCGATTATTGACAGCAGAAGAAATAGCTTCGCTAAAAGGTTAGGAAGTTCGCTTTTTTCTCTAGCGTGCTATACTGAATAGAGAGGTGATGGACCAGTGGATTTGAAATTATCAGTTTATGAAATCATGCTGCGCTTATTTTTAGCCATGGTCATGGGTGGCGCCATTGGGATAGAGCGTGAATATAAGAATCGCCCGGCTGGCATTCGGACTCATATTTTGGTGTGTATGGGCGCGACTATTATTGCATTGATCCAAGTTGAGATCGCCGATCAGGCGTTGCGCTATGCGGCGGCTAAACCTGAGTTTGTTGGAGTGGTTCGAGCAGATGAGGCCCGTTTGATCGCTCAAGTGGTCAGCGGAATCGGTTTTCTAGGTGCGGGTACGATCATGGTCAGCAATCGTTCGGTCAAGGGGCTGACGACGGCTGCTTCGATCTGGGCTGGTGCTGGCTTGGGGATCGCTATCGGTATGGGGTATTATACGATCGCCATTTGTAGTTTTGTCGGCATAATGCTGGCGCTGACTGTGGTGAAGCGTGTGATTAAGATCAACGCGATTAAAAAAATCGAGATTCGTTACATTCATCGTGAAGCCACCAAAGAATTTATTATGAATTATTTCGAAAGTAAAAATATTGAAGTCGAGGATGTCGATTTCGACGTGGATTTCATGGATGATTATCGAATATACACCAATGTCTATACGATTGATTTGCCGCGGGGGATGAATTATACCGATGTGATTGAAGATTTATCGATGTATAAAAATATTACTAAGCTCCGGATGATTAATATCTAAACAAAAAAGAGAAACTCCTTGCGATAAGGAATTTCTCTTTTTTGTTTACTCTAATCCAATTAAATAATCATCGTCATTCATCGCTTCGACTTGGCCAAGTAGGTAGCCGTTGCCGACTTGTGAAAAGAAATCATGGTTGCTGGTTCCGGTCGAAATCCCGTTCATTACGATTGGATTGACATCATCGGCGGTGTCAGGGAATAGTGGGTCCATTCCGAGGTTCATCAAGGCTTTATTGGCGTTGTAGCGCAAGAAAGTTTTGACTTCTTCCGTCCAGCCGATTTCGTCATATAATTCTTCAGTATAATGCTCTTCATTTTCGTACAATTCATACAATAAATCGTACATCCATTCTTTCAGACGTTCTTGCTCAGCTTCTGGTTGTTCATTGAAGCCACGTTGGAATTTGTAACCGATATAAGTTCCATGAACCGATTCGTCACGAATGATTAATTTAATGATCTCCGCCACATTAGCTAATTTGTTATTACCTAAATAATACAGCGGCGTATAAAAACCAGAGTAGAATAGGAACGTCTCAAGAAATACACTAGCGATTTTCTTTTCTAAAGGTGTGCCATTTTTATAAATCTCATTAATTCGTTCCGCCTTTTTTTGTAAATACGGATTCGTATTTGTCCATTCAAAAATTTCATCAATTTCGGACTTTGTATTTAAGGTACTGAAGATCGATGAATAACTTTTGGCGTGGACTGATTCCATAAATTGGATATTGTTCAAGACGGCTTCTTCATGAGGCGTCCGAACGTCTTCTCGCAACTGATCCATACCGCTTTCTGATTGAACAGTATCTAGTAGTGTCAATCCGCCGAAAACATGACCAACCACGGTGTGTTCCAGTGGTGATAATTTCCGCCAGTCATCTAAATCGTTTGACAACGGAATACGTGTATCCAACCAAAATTGCTCCGTTAATTTTTCCCACGTCGATTTATCGATGACGTCTTCGATTTCATTCCAGTTAATGGCTTCATAATACGTTTCTGCCATGAAGATTCCTCCTAAGATAAGTATATAGTCACGCATAGCATTCCCTCTCAAGCAGAAGCTCAAGAGGGAATAGAAATTTAGATGTCCAGCTGCACGGACTAGCTTCCTTAGCAATAAGCGAAAATTTTAATAAATGTGAAGAGCCTTTTTTTAAATTTTTCGTCCTATTGTTCGGAACCTAGACGAGTCCGTTCCGCTTTTCCTAGATCACACAGCTTTCACATTGATTCGAACCGATTTCTTCTGCATCGTCCGTAAAGGTCCGGACATAGTAGATCGATTTGCAGCCTTTGTAAAAGGCGTAGTTACGTAAGATGTTCAGGTCACGAGTCGTTTGTTTTGTTTCGGTTTTCCACTCGTACAAGCCCTCAGGAATCTCTGAACGCATAAATAGAGTTAAGCTCATACCTTGGTCAATGTGTTGTTGGGCCGTAGCATAGACATCGATTACTTTACGCATATCCATATCATAAGCAGACGTATAGTAAGGCAAAGTTTCATTGTTCAAGTAAGGTGCTGGATAATAAATTTTCCCGATTTTCTTTTCTTGCCGTTCTTCAATCAAGCGAGTGATTGGATGCAAGCTAGCACTCGTATCGTTAATATAAGAGATCGATCCATTTGGCGCAACAGCTAAACGGTTTTGGTGATACAAGCCGTCTTTTTGAACAGCTGCTTTCAAATTTGCCCAATCTTCAGCAGAAGGGACGAAGATTTCTTTAAATATTTCTTTGACCTTGTCAGTTTTTGGTGCAAATTCGCCGGTCATGTATTTATCAAAATAAGAACCGTTGGCGTAATCAGATTTTTCAAAGTTATGGAAGACGGTCTTGCGTTCTTTCGCCATCGCGTTACTTTCCATTAAGGTCCAATAGTTTAACAACGTGAAATAAACATTGGTGAAGTCGATTGATTCTTCAGAACCATATTCCATCAAATGTTTGGCAAAGAAGCTGTGTAAGCCCATTGCACCAAGGCCGATGGTATGATTCAAGTGATTGCCGTTTTGAATTGAAGGTACTACTTCAATATCGGATTCATCAGTAACAAAAGTTAACGCCCGAGTCATCGTCCGAACTGATTGTCCAAAGTCAGGACTCTCCATTAAGTTAACGATGTTGGTAGAGCCTAGATTACAAGAAATATCCGTTCCTAATACATCGTACTCTTGACGGCCATTAATGGTAGAAGGCGTTTGTACTTGTAAAATTTCGGAACAAAGGTTACTCATCACGATCTTTCCATCGATTGGGTTGGCACGATTGGCGGTATCGATGTTGATGATATATGGATAACCAGATTCTTGCTGCAATTTAGACAGTTCATTTTCTAAATCACGTGCACGAATTTTTTTCTTGCGAATATTAGGGTTCGCTACTAAATTATCATACTCTTTAGTGATGTCTACGTAAGAAAAGGGCACGCCGTATTCACGCTCAACTCCATAAGGGCTGAACAAATACATGTCTTCATTGTTACGGGCCAATTCATAAAATTTATCCGGTACAGTTACACCAAGTGAAAGAGTCTTCACGCGAATTTTTTCATCGGCGTTTTCTTTTTTTGCTGATAAAAACATTTCAATATCAGGATGGAAGACATCTAAATAGACGACACCAGCACCTTGACGTTGACCAAGTTGGTTAGAATAAGAGAAACTGTCTTCGAATAATTTCATGACCGGTACAACCCCACTGGCTGCACCATCATAACCTTTAATGGGGGCGCCAGCTTCGCGTAGATTAGAAAGATTGATTCCAACTCCACCGCCAATCCGAGACAGTTGAAGGGCTGAGTTAATCGAACGGCCGATGCTGTTCATATCATCGGTAACTTGGATCAAGAAACAAGAGACTAATTCGCCACGGCGTTTGCGTCCGGCATTTAAAAATGAAGGGGTTGCTGGTTGGTAACGTTGGTGGATCATTTCATCGGCTAAGGATAAGGCTAATTTTTCATCGCCATCCGCAAAATATAGCGCATTGAAGGCCACTCGATCTTCATAACTTTCTAAATACTCAGTGCCGTCATTACTTTTTAGAGCATACTGAGAATAAAACTTATAAGCCGCCATAAAAGATTTGAAGGTAAAATTCTGCTCCGCTAAATAAGCGTACAACTTCTCGATAAAAGCAGAGGTGTATTTTGCGATAAAGGCTTCTTCTAAAAAATCTTCTTCTATTAAATAGTCGATTTTTTCTTGCACGGAAGCAAATTTATGTGTATTTGGTTCAACATTCTCTTTAAAAAAAGCTGCTAACGCGTCTTTGTCTTTATTTAGTGGAATCTGTCCATTGACTGGACGATTGATTTCATTGTTTAGCTTGAAGTAAGATACTTCACCGAGGTCTTTTAAACTCATTTCGTCACATCTTTCTATTTTATCTTTTGCTATTCATGTTTGGCTTCACGAACGAGATTTTTCAGTCTTGGTCTTCGGCTAATCCCAATTTAGGAAACTCGTTTTTCAAAAAAACGCGAAAAATGAGTTTGATTGTCATAGCGCCAACCAGTCTATTAATCACGCTAAAGCGCGGAATGGAGCTGGTAAAAAGCTGAAGGCGTTCGCTTCCGCCTCTTTTCTATCTATAAAAGAAGAAAACTTTGCAATCGTGGGACCGCAAAGTTTCGAGTTAGGCTAATGCTTTCAATTGATCTGGACGGAAACCGATGATGGCTTGCTGTCCGCCGAAAATAACTGGGACACTTTGGAAACCTTGATCTTTTAAAAAACCTATTGCTTCGGGTTCATTGTCGATATTGACTTCTTCAAATGAAATTTGGTTCTCAGTTAAATAACGTTTTGTCATCTTGCACTGCATGCAATTATTTTTAGAATAGACTTTTACCATAAGACTACCTCCCTTGATTTCTACAATTACTAGTATAAAAGATGTGGGCTAAAAGTCAACGGTTAAACACCATATATTGTGTTGGTCAAATGTTGGTATACTACGTTTTGTGTTTTTTGCAAAAACCTTGAAAGCAGACTGTTTCAAAGGAAAATACCGTTGTGGAATTGAAAAAAGCAATCAACGATGTTTTTTTTCGAGGAAAAAGTTTTTTTAATAACTAATAAATAGCTTTAAAATCAAATGAATCAGTGATTGTCAAACAAACTGCTCGCCAAACTAGAAAATCTTCGACCAATTATTGACTTTGTTGCCAAATGAAGCTATTCTTAGTGAGAAAGATTCTCATTATTGATTAGAGTTAGGTGGAGGGTATATGACGACTTTAGCAGATGTTTCGTTGAACCAAGTAGTTCAAATTGATGAAATGGCACTAGATAATGATCTAAAGCACCGCATGCAAGATCTAGGTATGATTGTGGGTTCGAAGGTTGCGGTTGTAAATCATTCTGGCGATAACGGGATTATTCTGCTACACAATACCCGCTTAGCCTTATCTCAATCTTTATTAAAGAAAATACTTGTGAAAGACCTAACGGAAGCTCAGCAATCGTGGATCTCACTTGACCAATTGAAGGTTGGGGAACAAGGAACTGTTGTGAATGTTCATGGCAGCGGCGCAATTAAACGGCGCTTAATGGACATGGGCTTGACGAAAGGAACGGAGATCAAGGTTGTAAAATTAGCTCCTTTAGGCGATCCGATGGAATTACGGATCCGCGGATATGAATTAAGTTTACGGAAAAATGAATCAGAGATGATTGTTGTCGCGAAGGAGGCGGAATAGATGGCAAAAGTCCATATTGCATTGGCGGGGAATCCTAACAGCGGGAAGACCAGCACCTTTAACGTCTTAACTGGAACGAATCAATTTGTCGGCAATTGGCCAGGGGTAACAGTAGAGCGCAAAGAAGGTATCTACAAAAAGAATTCTGATGTTACTATCGATGATCTGCCAGGTATTTATTCATTGTCACCTTATTCGCCAGAAGAAGTAGTGGCTCGGGATTATTTACTATCTGGGACGCCCAATGCCATCATTAATATTATTGACGGGACCAATCTTGAACGCAATCTTTATTTGACGACGCAATTGATCGAGACCGGTATTCCAGTCGTTGTAGCAGTCAACATGATGGATATCATCAAAAAAAGTGGCAAGCAAATCAATTTGGAAAAACTTTCTTATGCCTTAGGGGTGCCCGTAGTGGGAATCAGCGCATTAAAAAATTGGGGCATTGATAAAGCTGTTAATGAGGCGTTGCATTTAATCAAAAAAGGTGTCGAAGAAGTTAATTTCCCGCACTATGATAAGAAGCTGGAAGCAGCACTTAGCGAGATTGAAGAAGTTTTAGGCAGTACCGTGTTGGAAAAATACAGCCGCTGGTATAGCCTAAAATTATTTGAGCGAGACGAACGAGCACAAAAAGAATTAGATTTAAGTTCAATCCAGCAGAAGGACTTAGCGGAGATTACTAAGATCACGGAAAAGATCTTCGGTGAGGATGCTGAAAGCCTAGTCATCAACGAACGTTATAATTTTATTACCGATTTAAAAACATTATGCGTAGTGGACGAGGATCAATTTAAATTATCTCTTTCAGATAAAATCGACCGAGTCGTAACGAATCGTTTCCTAGCGTTGCCAATTTTTATGTTGGTGATGTGGTTGATTTATTATATTGCGATTCAGACGGTTGGAGCGATGGGAACGGATTGGGTGAATGACAATCTCTTCGGCGATATCGTACCTAATTTTGTCGGCTCTACCTTACAGTCATGGCATGTGGCTGGTTGGATGCAAAGCTTAATCTTAGATGGAATCATTGCCGGTGTCGGAGCCGTATTAGGCTTCTTGCCGCAATTGATGGTGTTGTTCCTTTGTTTGGCATTATTGGAAGACTGCGGCTATATGGCGCGAATCGCTTTTGTAATGGACCGGATCTTTCGCAAGTTCGGCTTGTCAGGTAAATCTTTTATCCCGATGCTGATTGCCACTGGTTGTGGTGTGCCGGGTGTGATGGCAAGTCGCACGATCGAGAATGAAAAGGATCGGCGAATGACGGCGATGCTGACGACCTTTATGCCGTGTTCGGCAAAGTTGCCAATCATTGCGCTAGTAGCTGGAGCCTTTTTCCCAAATAGTAGTTGGGTAGCCCCATCGGCTTATTTTATTGGTATGGGAGCGATTGTTTTATCGGGAATCGCTTTGAAGAAAACCAAACTTTTTGCTGGTGACCCATCGCCCTTTATTATGGAATTGCCGCTGTATCATATGCCTAGAATCGGTAATACGATCCGTTATACGTATGATCACAGTAAAGCCTTTATTAAACGGGCTGGGACGATCATCTTTGTTTCTAGTATCGTGATCTGGTTTATTTCCAGCTATAATTTCTCCTTACAATCAGTCAATGAAAATGACAGTATTTTAGCGGCTTTAGGTGGGTTGATCGCGCCGATTTTTGCGCCATTAGGTTGGGGTGATTGGCGGGGAGCAGTTGCCGCGATCACTGGTTTAGTAGCCAAGGAAAATGTTATCGGAACCTTTGGGATTTTATATCGGCATGCCGAAGTAGCGGAAGACGGAGTAGAAATTTGGAAGTCCTTGCAAGCGGCCTATACACCTGTCGCTGGCTATTCTTTCTTAGTCTTTAATTTATTGTGCGCGCCATGTTTTGCTGCGATGGGTGCGATCCATCGTGAAATGGGCGATATCAAATGGACTTGGCGGGCGATTGGCTACCAATGTGGCTTGGCCTACGTGGTTAGTTTTATTATTTACCAAATCGGTCATGTAGTCTTTGAAGGCGGAGCACTTGGCGTTGGCTTTATCCTTGCAATCGGTTTGATTGTCGCAATGCTGTACTTCATCTTGAGAAAACCAGTGAAACAATCACCGACGATTACGATTGAAGAAATCAAAGAGGTGAAAGAATGGCAACTATAATTTTAAGCGTCTTAATCTTTGGCGGGGCCGGAGTGGTTATTTATCGCAGGATCAAAAATGGCAGCTCCTGTGAAGATTGCGAATGCGGCTGTCCAGTCAAAGAAGAGCAGAATAAAGAATAAAATCAAACACCGACTTTTAAAGCAGATTGCTTTAGAGTCGGTGTTTTTGCGTTTTTAAAAAAAGTTCAACATAATTGTTGACAATAGTTCGGCACCGAACTATAATAGCAAACGAAATGAAGTTAGGTACCGAACTTTAAATGGAAAAGATGAAGGAGTGCTTGATAATGAGTGATTTTACGAAAGATTTGATGCGACAATTACGTTTTATTAGTTCAGCTAGTAATGCGTTCATGAGTAAACGACAAAAATTAAATGGGCAGCAACGTGTCTTAGCCGTTTTGGCAAAAGAAGACGGATTAATTCAAAGCCAATTAGCCGAGATTTTAGATATTCGTCCTAGTTCACTGGCGGAATTGATGAAAAAAATGGAAAAAAGTGGGGATGTTCTGCGGAAAGAAGAAGAGCAGGACAAACGCATCAAACGTGTTTTCTTAACACAACAGGGCCAACAAAAAGCGCAGAAATTTAGTCATGTTAGTGAAGACATGAGTGAAGCTTTTTTTGCCGGTTTAACAGAAGAAGAGCAGGAAAATTTCAGTGCCTACATGCAAAAGATTTCAGCTGGCTGGCAAGAAGAATTTCAAAAGCAAGCGGGGCGCTTCGTTGATCCAATGGATCGTTTACGGCAGATGCAGGCAATGCGTGAACAATTTGCGGAAAATTGGCAGGAAGACTGGCGAAATCTTTCGCGGGAAGAGCAGCACCGAATGCGTAATCAAATGAAGCGAGAAATGCGCAAGGCTTCTCGTGATTTTTCAAGAGACTTCAAACATGATTTTCGTCAGGATTTCTGGGGGAGCCGTGATTTTCCCGAAACACCAGATGAAAAGCAAACAACTAAAGAGACAGAATGGGAAGATTTTTAGCAAAAAATTTTGCTAAAAGAGGAGGAATCGCACATGGATCGCGGAATGGACATGGCAGAGGAAAGACCTGCTGCTAAAAGTAACTATAAATTAAAGGATTTTATTCGATTGATCACGAGTGTTAATCCAAAGAAAGCGTTGTTTATGATCGGCTTATTTTTGAGCTTGTTGACTAGCGGTGCCAGTTTGATCGTACCGCAATTAACCAAAGGCTTGATCGATACGAGTAAATTGGCCCAGATCGATAAGAAGATGTTGATTGTGTTAGTTTTGGCTTTCGTGGCGCAATTAGCTTTTGGTGCAATCGGCAGCTTTTTATTGCGTTTTGTAGGAGAAAGTGCGGTTAAAACACTGCGGGAAAAATTATGGGGTCATTTACTGCAAATGCCCGTTGGTTATTTTGATGACCATAAATCAGGGGAAAGCAGCTCACGGTTAGTCAATGATACAACGGTCATCAAAGATTTGGTGGCAACCCAATTTCCTAACTTTATAACTGGGGCAATCCAGCTAGTCGGCTCCATGGTGATTTTATTCGTAATGGACTGGAAGATGGCGTCACTGATGTTTTTGGCGGTGCCTGTGATGGCTTTGATCATGATGCCGATCGGCCGGGTGATGTCTCGGTTAGGTCGTCAATTACAAGCGGCGACTGCAGACTTCAATGCGGAAGCTAGTGAAAAATTATCGGAGATTCGTTTGATTAAAGCTAGCAACGGTGAAACCTTTGAAAAAGAAAGCGGCGGGTCTTTCATTAACAAAATTTTCAGCTTAGGGATCAAGGATGCTAAAGTCGAGGCTTTGTTGCAACCGATTATTACGACGGTTATGTTAGGTTTATTCGTAGGGATTTTAGGGTATGGTGCAGTTCGCGTTCAAGCTGGCACCTTAACGAGTGGAGAGTTAGTCGCTTTCCTATTATATCTATTTAACATCATGATGCCGGCAGCTAGTTTTGCCATGTTCTTCTCTCAAGTTCAAAAGGCGATGGGCGCAACCGAACGGATCGAACAAATTCTCAAGACGGATTTAGAACCAATTGAAATGGGTAAACGGATCGATGTCACTGGACAAACGATTAAGGCAGAAAATTTATCCTTCCAATATACCGAAGATCATCCGATTTTGAAAAATGTTTCTTTTGAAGCGAAACCTAATACAGTGATCGCTTTTGCTGGACCAAGCGGCGGCGGGAAATCGACTATTTTCGCCTTGCTGGAACGTTTCTACAATCCGGTCAATGGCACGATCAAGATCGGTGCTGAAACCATCGAAGATATCAGTCTAACGAATTGGCGCTCCCAAATCGGTTATGTTTCTCAAGATAGTGCGGTCTTTGCCGGAAGCATTCGCGAAAACTTGCAGTATGGATTAGAACGCACCTTAACGGAAGCCGAATTGTGGCATGGGTTGGAATTAGCCTACGCTGATCAATTTGTTCGTGATTTTCCAGAGCAATTGGAAACAGAGTTAGGCGAACGAGGCGTGAAACTTTCTGGTGGACAAAAACAACGGATCGCCATCGCTCGTGCTTTCTTGCGAGATCCTAAGATTTTAATGCTAGATGAAGCGACAGCCAGCTTGGATTCCCAATCTGAAGAAAAGGTCCAACGGGCATTGGATCAATTGATGGAAGGGCGGACGACGTTGGTAATTGCTCACCGATTGTCCACCATCGTGGATGCCGATCATATTTATTTCATTGAAAAAGGGGAAGTGACCGGACACGGTTCTCATAGTGAATTGATTGCCACGCATCCGCTTTATGCCCAATATGTACAAGAACAGGTGTTAAATTAAAAAAAACTCTTCGAAATTTTTTTCGAAGAGTTTTTTGCTGCTTTAGAAAAAGATTTAATGAGCTCGTGTTGGCTTTAATAAGTTGGCATCTTTTTTTCGTAGGACGTGATCTCGTCTTCATAGCCTAAAGTGATACTGATATCATCCAAGCCTTCCACCAGTTTTTCTTTCCAAGTCGGGTCGATTGAAAAACCATAGCAGGCGTCTTGGGTGCGGACTTCTTGTTTTGGTAGATCAATCGTGATGCTTTGATCAGCTGGTAATTGACTTAGCGTGTCTCGCACAGATTGGGACAATTGAATTGGCAGCAGGCCATTTTTTAAAGCGTTCATGTAAAAAATATCGCTGTAGCTGCCGGCGATCACTGCTTTGAAGCCATAGTCTTGGATCGCCCAAGCTGCATGTTCCCGGGAAGAGCCGGAACCAAAGTTTTCGCCAGAGATCAAAATCGTCGCTTCCTTGCGCTCTGATGCATTTAGAATAAACGCGGGATTCTCTGAACAATCCTCTAAGTAACGCCACTCATCAAAAAGATGTTTACCAAAGCCAGCTTTATCGACTTGCTTCAGGAAACCTTTAGGAATGATTTGATCGGTATCAATATTGTCGTTTATCAACGGAACGGTCTTTCCAGTATAGACGGTAAATTTTTCCATTAGATAACCTCCTTACGACTATCGACAAAGTTTCCGTTAATGGCGGCGAGGGCGGCCATCGCGGGGCTGCACAGATGTGTACGGGCATCTTTTCCTTGGCGTCCTTGGAAGTTTCGATTAGAAGTAGAGGCACAATGAACGCCTGCTGGGACACGGTCCGGATTCATTCCGAGACACATCGAGCAACCCGGCTCACGCCATTCAAAGCCCGCCGCTTTAAAGATTTTATCCAAGCCGATTTCTTCTGCCGCTTTACGAACAGGGCGGGAACCGGGAACCACGATCGCGGTAACTTGGTCATTGACTTTTTTTCCGGCAACGATTTTGGCCGCTTCTTGCAAATCTGAAAGCCGTCCGTTGGTGCAAGAACCAATAAAGACATAGCCAATCGGAATATCCGCCGGGGTTTGTCCGGGCTTCAAACCCATATAATCGTAGGCTTGTTGAATATCCGGCGAGGTGATCGCAGGAAATGTTCCGTCAAAAGGCACCCCCATTTCGGGATTAGTGCCCCAAGTAACGAAAGGAACCAGCTCACCGACTTCTAGCGTCAAGACTTTATCGTATTGTGCGTCTTCGTCTGTGTATAATTGTTTCCAATCTTCAATTGCAGCAGTCATGTTTTTAGGCGCGTATTGGCGATCCGCGACGTATTCAAAGGTTTTTTCATCGGGAGCGATCAAGCCGATCTTGGCGCCTCCTTCAATCGCCATATTGCAAATCGTCATGCGTTCTTCCATCGAGAGACTTTCAATGGTCTCTCCGCAAAATTCAGCAGCATAACCAACTCCAAAATTAGTTCCGTATTTAGCAATCAAGGCTAAAATAATATCTTTGGCATAGACACCTTTTGGCAATGTGCCAGTAATTTTGATGCCCATATTTTTTGGTTTATTTTGCCAAAGGGTTTGAGTCGCAAAAACGTGTTCTACTTCGCTAGTTCCAATTCCAAAGGCTAAGGCACCGAACGCACCGTGAGTAGCTGTATGAGAATCGCCACAAACGATCGTTTTTCCTGGTTGGGTCAAGCCGGTTTCCGGTCCCACCATGTGGACGATCCCTTGTCGTTGACTACCATTATCACAAAGTTGAACGTCGAATTCGTCACAATTAGCTCGCAACGTATCGATCTGTTTTTTCGCGACGAGGTCCGTGAAATTGAAAATATCGACTGTCGGAGTGTTGTGATCCATTGTCGCGAAGGTTCTTTCGGGATGACGCAAGGTTCGTCCCGCTTCACGAATACCAGCAAAGGCTTGCGGTGACGTAACTTCGTGAATCAAATGTAAGTCAATATAAAGCAGTTGTGGTGCGCCTGCTTCACCATGAACAACATGTCGCTGCCAAAGTTTATCAAATAATGTCTGTCTCATCGTTTGTACTCCTTATCGGCTATTTTTTGCTATCTGATTAGCCAGTTTTATTTTTTCGTTAGTTCTTTAACTACAGCGTCGGTAAATTCTGTCGTGGAGGCTTGTCCCCCAAGATCACTAGTAAATACCCCTTGTTTTAAGACGGTATCGCAAGCAGCTTCGATCGCGGCTGCCGCAGCTTCTTCTTGAAAGGACTGACGCAGCATCATGGCTACCGATAAAATCATTGAGATCGGATTGGCAATTCCTTTGCCGGCGATATCAGGGGCAGAGCCATGGATTGGCTCGTAAAGGGAAGGGCCATCAGAGCTATGACTCGCACTTGGTAAGACGCCAAGCGAGCCAGGTAAGACCGAGGCTTCATCACTTAAAATATCCCCAAAAAGATTTTCCGTAACGATCACATCGAAGGCTTTGGGATTTTGAATCAACTTCATCGCTGCGGAGTCTACATATTGATGCTCTAATTGGCAATCAGGATAGTCTTTTGCGACCTCCTCGGCGGTTGCCCGCCACAGTTTACTGGAGGCCAAAACGTTGGCCTTATCAACCGAGGTGACCTTTTTACTGCGGCCCTGAGCGATCGTAAAAGCCGCATGTAAGATCCGCTTAATTTCTGATTTTTGGTACCGAGCAGTATCGAAGGCCATCGTTTCACCTAATTCACGTGGTTCGCCAAAATAAATGCCACTGCTTAATTCCCGAACGATAATCAAATCCGTGCCTTCAATAATTTCTGGCTTCAAAGGTGAGAGGTGCAGCAAAGCAGAAGAAACGGAGACTGGCCGGATATTAGCGAATAAGTTCAGGGCTTTACGTAAAGCCAATAGACCTTTTTCTGGTGTATCGGTCATTTTTTCCCACTTCGGTCCACCGATGGCACCAAGAAGGATTGCATCGGCTGTTTGACAAGCGGCAAGCGTTGCTTCAGGCAAGGAGGCACCCGCATCATCGATTCCGGCACCGCCAAAAGGCTGTTTTTCGATGGTAAATTCGTGAGAACACTGTGCCTTGATCGCGGCTAAGACCGTTAACCCGCTGTCCATGATTTCTGGCCCGATCCCATCACCGGCTAAAATAACAATTTTACTATTCATAAATGCATCTCCTTATTCGATTATCGTTTGAATTAAATGATTACTGGCTTGTACATAAGCTTTAGCTGAGGCATGAAGCACATCGAAATCGACCCCGATCCCGCGGACCTCACGATTGGTTTTTTCATCAAACAGTGTAACTCGAACTTCAGCTTGCGCATCTTCACCACCAGTTAATGCTTGAATTTCATATTCCGTCAGCCGAGGTTCTTGCTGGAACAGCTCATCAATGGCGTTGTAGATCGCTTGAATACTTCCTGATCCGATCCGTGAAGCCACTTTGATATCGCTCTCCTCACTTGAGATAGAAACGATAGCTCCTTGATAACCATTAGAGCTGTATTGGACTTGGACGTCGGCTAGTTTCCATTTTTCAATTTCTTCTCGATATTGGTCGGCTAATAGTGCAACTAAATCTTTATCCGTGATTTGTTTCTTCTTATCCGCTAAATTTTTAAATCGTTTAAAGGCTTCTTTGCTATCTGTCTCGTTCATTTGATAGCCAAGCTCTTCAAGTTTCGTATTAAAAGCATGACGGCCGGACAATTTTCCAAGGGGCAGGGAATTTTGGCTGACACCAACCAAAGTCGGGGTGATGATCTCATACGTCTCGGGATTTTTTAGCACACCGTCTTGATGAATACCTGATTCGTGAGCATAGGCATTTTCGCCAATGATTGCCTTATTTTTTGGAACTGGAATGCCTGAAAGGCGGGAAACTAATTCACTGGTCCGTTTGGTTTCATTTAAAACGATACTTGCTTCACATTGATAAAAATCTTTGCGAATGAATAATGCTAAAGCGACTTCTTCCAAAGCCGTATTGCCGGCCCGTTCACCAATCCCATTAATTGCACCTTCGACTCGATTGGCACCGTTCTCGATCGCTGCCAGGGCATTGGCGGTAGCCATGCCTAGATCGTCATGACAATGGGAAGAAAAGCTGATCTCTGTCTCGCTTTGAATATTTTCGATTAGATAGCGGAAGATCCCGCCATATTCTGTGGGATTCGAATAGCCCACCGTATCCGGTACATTAATAATCGTCGCGCCGGCATCGATCGCCGTTTGGACTGCCTCTAATAGGAAGTCTTTTTCCGTTCGCGAAGCATCTTCTGGTGAAAACTGAACTTTTTTAAATAAGCTGCGGGCATAGCTGACATGCTCTTTAATCGAGGCGAGAACTTCTGCTTTAGTCATTTTCAATTTGTATTGCATATGGACCTCACTTGTAGCTAGGAAAACATGGATTTGCGGATCGACTGCTTCTTTTAGGGCTTCATAGGCGCGATCAATGTCTTTTTTCTGGCAACGTGCCAAACCGGTGACAGTCATTTTTTTTATTTGACGCGCGATACTTTGAACCGCTTCAAAGTCTCCCGGCGAGGCGATCGGAAAGCCAGCTTCGATGACATCAACGCCCCATTTTTCTAATTGCAGGGCAATTTGAATTTTTTCTTTGACATTAAAATTGACTCCTGGTGTTTGTTCGCCATCCCTCAATGTAGTGTCGAAAAATTGGATCTTTCTCATCTTTTTTCCTCCTTAGTCAAAAGCGGGTATAAAAAAAGCACTCCATCGGAGAAGAACCTCTTTCTTCTCCGATGCAATGCTAATAGGGACTCTTTGAAAAAATTTCAAGAAAGAGTCCCTGCTATAATAATAAAGTTGCGTTGAAAGCTGTTTTTGTATTCGTCATTGCAACCACCCGTTTATTGTCAGAATTTTTATAAAATTTGTTGTTAACATCGTATAAGAAAACAAAAAGAATGTCAATGGTATTTATGAAAAAAAGGTGAGAAAGTATTTTAATTTTTAAAGTCTATGATTGCGTTTTAAAAATGAAAAAATGAAAGTTTGCTCTAAAATAGTGGTTATTATTTTTATCTTTAAAAAAGAAGTTAGTTTACATCTTGATGGAAATCAACTAGGAAATAAGCGACATTTAATTGGTTAAGTTAGCTAAGAAAAAAATTTTTCTTAATTAATTGTTGATTTAACAAGATTTATTTGGATTTTTTGCTGAAATTAAAAAAAGTTTAAGCAAATGTATTGATTTATTAAAAAGAAATGATTAAACTACTGCTTAACTCAGAAAAACATAATTATTCTGAAAATTGAAACAAAGGGGAAGAAGATATGAGGAATAAATTTGCTTATGGGATTATCGCAATATGTGGTCTAGTTTTAGCGGGTTGCTATGGCGGAGGGTCGTCATCGGACAGCGAGAGTAGTTCTAGCAGCGGTTCGAAAGACAACAACGGCACCTTCAATTTAGTTGTTCAACAAGAAATGCCTACCGCTGACTTATCAGTTGCTACAGATACAATCAGCTTCACTGCATTAAATAATGTTTATGAAGGAATTTATCGTTTAGACAAAGACAATAAGCCTCAGCCTGCTGGTGCTAGCGAAAAAGTCAAAGTCAGTGATGATGGTAAAACCTATACTGTTAAATTAAGAGAAGATGCAAAATGGTCGAATGGCGATCCTGTAACAGCAAAAGATTATGTCTTTGGATGGCAACGGACAGTGAAACCAGAAACAGCTTCAGAATATGCCTATCTCTTTGAACCAGTTGAAAACGCGGCGGATATCACTGCTGGAAAAAAATCACCTGATGAATTAGGGATCAAAGCAGTGAATGATCACGAATTGGAAATCAAATTAGCAAAGGCAACACCTTATTTTGATTATCTATTGGCTTTTCCTTCATTCTTCCCACAAAACCAAAAAGTGGTTGATGAAAATGGAAAAGACTATGCGACTAAGAGTGACAAATCCGTTTATAACGGACCATTTACCTTAGAAGGCTTCGATGGACCGGGGACGGACACGGAGTGGGAATATAAGAAAAATGATACGTATTGGGACAAAGACGAAGTCAAATTATCGAATATCAAAGTTAATGTCGTGAAAGAATCTTCGACCTCTTTGAACTTATTTAAAGACGGTGAAGCCGATGATATTATCCTTTCAGGTGAATTAGCACAGCAAAATGCCAATGATCCAGCCTACAAATCATTTAAAGAAGCCCGTACTAGCTACCTTGAATTCAATCAACGTAAAGCGGACTCACCATTTAAAAATGAAAACTTGCGTAAAGCAATTTCTTACGCAGTTAATCGTAAATCTTTAGTCAACCAAGTATTAGGTGATGGCTCAGTTGTTTCGACTGGTCTAGTACCATCAGGAATGTCAAAAGATCCTAAGACAGACGAAGATTTCGCGAAAGAAGCGGGTAATTTAGCTCCTTATGATAAAGAAAAAGCCAAAGAATATTGGGATAAAGCCAAAAAGGAATTGAATATCGATTCACTTTCATTCGAATTAATGGCATCAGATACCGATTCATCGAAAAAGGTGATCGAATATATGCAAAGTGCTTTAGAAGAAACCTTGCCAGGTATCACAGTTAAACCGACACCAGTACCATTCTCTGTTCGTTTAGATCGTTCGAATAACGGCGACTTCGATGTTCTTTTAGGCGGGTGGGGAGCTGACTATGCAGACCCATCTAGCTTCACTGATTTATTCGTTACAGGGAATTCATACAACCGTGGACGTTGGAGCAACGAAGAGTATGATAAAGCAGTCGATGATTCTGGCAACAAAGATGCTAGTGATGAAGAAGCTCGTTGGGATGATCTGCAAAAGGCTAACGAAATCATCTCTAAGGAATCAGGGATTGCGCCGCTTTACCAATTATCAGAAGCTCATTTAGTAAACGAGAAAGTCAAAGGCATCGTACATCACCCAGCTGGCGCTTCTTGGGATTACAAATGGACTTACGTAGAAAAATAGTAGAGAAGTAAAAGAACCTGTGGAAAATCAATCGGGAAAGGCTGGTTGATGGGCAAACGGGGGATGATGACTAAAAAAGAAGTTGGAACGTTCCTTGTTCCAACTTCCTTTTAGATCATTGCTAGAATGACACAAAAGATTGATGCGACGATTAAGATCGCTGCAATGATCAACCAAAAGAAATAGCGTCCTTGTCCCACTTCGGAGAGGGTCAAGCCTTCTGATTTTTTCTTTTGTTTTCTATTAACGGCTTGTTTCATAGAATGCTGAAAATAGTCAAAGAAGCCTGAAGAAAAAATCCATAACAAAATGCCGATAATCAAAAAGGGCAGACTAACTAAAAAGAATCGGTTGGATAAGGCTACGGCCGTCAAATCATTCTGAAAAGCAGAATAGACGACAGTCAAGATTAACAGCCCACTACCGATACTGATGGGAAATAATTTATTTTTCATACATACAACTCCAATTTTTAAGTTAAGGACAGCTATTGATACTGTAAAACAAAATGATCTTTAAAGTCAAAGAACAGGCTGTTAAATTCAGTGGGGCTTTTGCTCTATTCATAAAAGTTAGTAAAACAATTCAATGATATTCGATGTATTTAAAATACATATCACGATAGAAATTAGGAGGCACCAGATGAGCGGCTATGTTAAGTATTTATTAAAGCGTGTCTTTTTTATGTTGATTACATTATGGCTGATTGCGACCATCACTTTCTTCTTGATGCAATTATTACCAGGGACACCATATACCAATCAGGAACGTCTAAGTCCAGAAACGATTGCGATGTTAAACAAGCAGGTGGGATTAGACAAACCGGTGATCGTTCAATACGGTATTTATTTATCCAATCTAGTCCAAGGAGACTTTGGGATTTCCTTCCAGTTTAAAAACCAAGCGGTAGCGACTTTATTAGCTGGACGAATCGGACCTTCCTTACAACTTGGGTTACAAGCAATTATCTTTGGTACCCTTGTGGGGATCATTTTAGGAACGGTAGCAGCAATGCGCCAAAACTCTTGGGTGGATACATCCTCAACGCTAGTAGCAATTTTGGGACGTTCAATCCCGAACTTTGTCTTTGCTGTTTTACTACAGTATATCTTTGCCATGAAGCTGCAAGTTCTACCGATCGCCAAATGGGAAGGCTTCGCCTATACCATCTTGCCGACGATCGCCTTGGCGATGTCACCATTAGCCGATTCGGCCCGTTTTATTCGAACCGAGATGGTGGAAGTCCTTCATAGTGATTATGTGGAGTTGGCACGGGCTAAAGGATTAAGTCGTTGGGAAATCGCCTTTAAGCATGGTTTACGAAATAGTTTGATTCCTCTAATGACCTTATTAGGACCTCTAGCAGTGGCCTTGATGACCGGTTCGTTGGTAGTTGAAAATATTTTCGCAATTCCTGGGATCGGCGAACAATTCGTTAAGTCCATTACCACCAATGACTATCCAACAATCATGGCGGTGACGATCCTTTATTCCTTTATGCTAGTCTTCGTTATTTTAGTTGTAGACTTGTTATATGGGCTTGTTGATCCGCGGATTCGTTTATCAGAAGGGAGTAAGAGCTGATGGAAACAATCAAATATTCTTCGATCGTTGATATTCCTGCTGATGAATTTCAACCGTTACAAAAAAATACCGAGAAGGAACGGGAAGAAATTGCTGCGCCTTCCTTGAATTTCTTACAAGATTCTTGGCGCCGTTTGAAAAAAAATAAAGCAGCCGTGATTTCTATGAGTTTACTGGTCGTGATCATCGCGGTTTCAATTTTAACGATTTTTATTTCACCCCAAGATCCTACGAAGCAAAATGTGGATTACAGCAATCTGCCACCACGAATTCCCGGTCTGAACATTAACGGTTTGAACGGAAAAACAATGGTGGCCGGTGAATTGGTCAATAAATACGCTCAAGCGGATGTCCCCAGCAACGTGAATTATTTATTAGGAACAGATAGCTTAGGCCGAGACGTGTTGAGCCGACTATTCATGGGAACACGGATCTCACTATTGATCGCCTTTATCGCCGCTCTCTTTGATATTACGATCGGTGTGGCTTATGGCTTGATCTCAGGTCTTTTAGGCGGAAAAGTCGATAATGCGATGCAGCGTTTCTTGGAAATTCTTTCAGGGATTCCCAACTTAGTGGTAATGATTTTGATGCTGGTAGTTTTTGAACCAGGGATCTTCTCAATCGTAGCTGCGATGGCGATTACCAACTGGATACCGATGGCGCGGATTGTTCGAGCCCAGACGTTGAAATTGAAAGATCAAGAATATGTTTTAGCTGGGATGACCTTAGGAGAATCTAAATGGAAGATTGCCTTCAAGCATATCGTCCCGAATATCTCCAGTGTCATTATTATTCAAATGATGTTCAGTATTCCAACGGCGATCTTCTTTGAAGCTTTCTTGAGTTTCATCGGTCTAGGCTTGATGCCGCCGAATGCTTCTTTAGGTACATTGTTGAACGACGGGTACAAAACCTTCTTATACTTGCCATACTTATTATGGATTCCAGCGGTGACGATTTCCGTCATTATGATCTGTTTTAATCTATTGGCAGACGGTTTGCGAGATGCCTTCGATCCGAAAATGAAAGAGTGACGAGCGTATGACAAAAATTCTGGAAGTAAACAACTTACAAATATCTTTTGATACTTATGCGGGAAAAGTTCGCGCGATTCGCGGTGTCGATTTTGAATTAAATAAAGGTGAGACCTTAGCCATTGTGGGAGAATCTGGTAGCGGGAAATCCGTAACCACCCGGACAATCATGCGGCTACTTTCTAGTAATGCGAATATCGATCAGGGAGAAATAGTATTCAAAGGTGATAATTTAGTCAACAAAACAGAAAAAGAAATGCAAAAAATTCGTGGACGAGAAATCGCTATGATTTTCCAAGATCCTATGACTTCTTTAGATCCAACGATGCCGATCGGCAAACAAGTGGCCGAGTCTTTAAGAAAGCACAAAAAAGTTTCGAAAAAAGAAGGCTTAAAAGCGGCCTTGGATTTGTTGAACTTAGTTGGCATTCCCGATGCCGAGAAACGGTTAAAAAGTTATCCCCATCAATTTTCCGGCGGGCAGCGTCAACGGATCGTGATTGCGATTGCGCTGATTTGTAATCCAGAAATCCTGATTGCCGATGAACCGACGACAGCGTTAGACGTGACGATCCAAGCCCAAATTTTAGAATTACTAAAAGAAATCCAAACAAAGATCGAAACATCGATTATTTTCATTACCCATGATTTAGGGGTAGTAGCCAATGTGGCTGATCGAGTAGCGGTGATGTATGCAGGTAAAATTATTGAAGTTGGGACAGCGGAAGAGATTTTCTACAATCCGCAGCATCCTTATACATGGGGCTTACTAGGCTCAATGCCGACATTAGAAAGTGAAAATGATCGCTTGTATGCGATCCCTGGTTCGCCGCCCGATTTACTAGACCCGCCAAAAGGCGATGCCTTTTATCCTCGAAATGAGTTTGCATTAAAAATCGACGCTGAGCAAGAGCCTCCGTTTTTCGAGCTCTCAGCAACGCATAAAGCCGCGACTTGGTTATTGGCGCCGCAAGCACCTGCAGTTACTCCTCCTGCCGAGATTCAACGGCGCTGGGATATCTTTGCAAAAAAACAAAAACAACATTCTGCGTAACACGAGGAGGATCACTATGACAAAACGGCTGTTAGAAGTCAATAATCTAAAACAATATTTCAATGCCGGCCGAAAAGATGAAGTTCGTGCCGTGAATGATGTCAGTTTTTATATCGAAGAGGGTGAGACCTTTGGATTAGTTGGTGAGTCCGGCAGTGGGAAATCCACGACGGGACGAACAATTATTCGTTTGAACCAGCAGACGGCGGGTGAAGTCTTATTTGATGGACAAGATGTTACTAAAATCCACGGCAAAGAAGCCTCAAAACAATTTCGACGGGATGTTCAAATGATCTTCCAAGATCCGTATGCTTCCTTGAATCCTCGCATGAAAGTCAAAGATATCATTGCAGAAGGGATCGATGTCAACGGATTGGCCAGCACTAGCAAAGAGCGTGATAAAATTGTGAATGATCTGTTGGAGACAGTTGGACTGAATCCAAGTCATGGAACACGTTATCCTCATGAATTTTCTGGTGGACAGCGTCAGCGGATCGGGATTGCCCGAGCGTTGGCGGTGCGTCCTCGCTTTATTATTTGTGATGAACCGATCTCGGCTTTAGACGTATCGATTCAAGCTCAAGTAGTCAATCTATTGCAAGACTTGCAAAAGGAACACAATTTGACTTATTTGTTTATTGCTCATGATCTTTCGATGGTAAAACACATCAGCGATCGGATCGGCGTAATGAATAATGGTCACTTACTAGAAGTAGGTAGCAGTGATGAAATTTATCACTTCGGCGTGCATCCTTATACAGAAAGTCTCTTATCGGCAATTCCGATGCCAGACCCTGATCATGAGCGGCAACGTCGCCGGATCAAATATCAAACCGAGCCACACGATGGCAAAGAACGTTCGTTGCGAGAGATCGGACCGGGACATTTTATTTATGCAGCGGAAGACGAAGTAGCCTACTATAAGAAAAAATTGCAGCATTTAAAAAGTGAAAAAGCTGTAGAAGTTTAATTAAAAAAAACAGCCCAAACAATCGTTGTTTGGGCTGTTTTTGTATGAAGTTAAGAGTTGTTTATAAAAAAGCATCAGCTTATTTTTTTTAGGAATAATCAATGTTCTTTTTATATTTAAATTATTTTTAATAAAAATAAAAAGTGCCACATCAAGCGTCTTTTTCTAAACTACCGAAGTAGCCAAAGACACTTATGTGGCGTGGGTTTGGCACCCAATGGGCCGTGAGGGGCTCGAACCCGCGACCCGCTGATTAAGAGTCAGCTGCTCTACCAACTGAGCTAACGGCCCAAACAAAGTACTTTCATATGTTAGCACTGAGAAAATAAAAATGCAAGAAGAAAAACTAAAATTTTTTTATGAAAGCAATTCAATTATCTGGTCTTAGAAACCACGTTGTATAATTATGATGATTTTGTTAAAATAAGAATGAAAGGAGTTGGACGTTCATGGAAAAAACCAAACTCAAAGCTTGGGCGGAGGAGTTAAAAACAATTCAACTACCTCGCTGGGATGAGTTGCCAGAATTAGAATTGTATATGGATCAAGTGATCACACTTGTTGATCGTTATTTGTCGCCACTGATAGAAGACGAGAAGCATCCGTTGTTATCAAGTGCGATGGTCAACAACTATGTTAAACATAAATTAGTCCCAGCACCTGTTAAAAAGCGTTATAATCGCAATCACTTAGCCTATTTGATAGCGATTACTTTATTAAAGCAGGTGTTCTCTATTCCTGATATCAACGAGCTAATTCGGATGCAGTTGGCTCTATATGAACCACAAGAGGCCTACAACAATTTTTGCATCGTTCAGGAAGAAAAACTGTTACAAATCGCCAAAATCGTTTTAGGCGAAGAGGTCAGCTTAACGAGAAATAGCAATGATTTTTATTATTTGGCGATGGAAGGCGCTGTCGCTTCCTTCACCCAAAAAATGTTAACCGAAAAAATTATCCAATTAGATAAAGAACAGGAGGGCGAAAAGAATGAGTGAGAAAATTGCGATTTTAGTTGATTCGGGAACAGATGTACCGAAAGAAGTCGTGGATAATGGTCCATTCTTTATGGTGCCGTTACGAATTATTTTTAGTGATCGAGAATATAAGGATGGGGTGGATATCAGCTCCGATACGATCTTTCCTTTAATTAAAAAGGAATTGCCAACAACTTCTTTACCAGACGGCGAATTGATCCATGAAGTCTTTGACCAAATCAAGGCGGAAGGCTATACTCACGTAATCATTGTGACGATCTCCAGTGGATTAAGCGGCACGTATAACGCGTTACGTGTTTTAGGAGAGCACTATGAAGGATTGACCTTCCAATCAATCGATACAAAAAATGTCGGGATTGGCGCGGGAATCTTGGCGATTTACGCTGGGGATCTAGTGAAACAAGGAAAATCATTTACCGAGGTTATCCAAGAAGTGGAAAGCAAGATTCCTACTACTAAGATCTATTTCAATGTAGATACCTTAGAATACCTGCAAAAGGGCGGAAGAATTGGGCTAGTTGCTTCATTACTAGGGAGCGCCTTGAAATTAAAACCGATTATTTCCTGCAACCCAGAAGGCATTTATTATACGGTTGCCAAAGTACGGGGATTAAATAAAAGTATTGATAAGACGATCCAATTAGTCAAAGAGCAAATCGGCACTCACAAACGTTTCAATTTAGCCATTACCCAAGCAGATGCGATGGAAACAGCCGAAAAAATGCGTCAGCGGCTGCAGGAATTATTTCCGACTGCCGAAAATATTTACTTTGGAAAAGTTTCACCTGCGCTGTCAGTTCATACTGGTCCAGGTTCATTAGGTGTCGTGTGCCAAGTCTTAGATTAAATATTAAGGAGCGCAGCATTGTTCTGGATTCTTTGTGAATTTTTAATATGAAATACAATAAGTCTATTCTGATTATGATGCAAATTCAATCAGAATAGACTTATTTTTGTGTGCTCAAACTTACACGGTTCAACATCATTAAAGGTAAATAAAAGCTTCTGTGCTGAAATTATTCTTGGCGTCTTCTTCAATACTGGTGTGTGTTTATTAAACTTTTCTTTTTTTCTTGCTTAAAAGCCTGTAAATAAATGGTCATCTAATTGAAAAGATGAAACGCTATTGAAATTATTGTATAATAGTAAAGCGTACATACAATCCTATGAAGGTATGAGGTGACTCTTAGTGAAAAAAATTCTAGTTGTAGATGATGAAAAACCGATCTCGGAGATCGTGAAATTTAATTTAACCAAAGAGGGCTATGAAGTCTTCACTGCATTTGATGGTGAAGAAGCTTTGGAAAAAGTCGAAGAAGTCAATCCAGATTTAATTTTATTGGATCTAATGCTGCCTAAAAAAGACGGTTTGGAAGTGGCTCGTGAAGTACGCAAGACCCATGAGATGCCGATCATTATGGTGACAGCTAAAGATTCTGAAATCGATAAGGTTTTAGGCTTGGAGCTAGGCGCCGATGATTATGTAACGAAACCTTTTTCTAATCGTGAATTAGTTGCACGGGTGAAAGCCAACCTAAGACGTGGCGGTCAAGCGCCGAAGGAAGAAGAATCAACGACTCAAAGCGATTTGACGATCGGTGATTTGACGATTCATCCAGACGCTTACATGGTAACAAAACACGGTCAGACCATCGAGTTGACTCATCGTGAGTTTGAATTATTGCATTATTTAGCGAAGCACATCGGGCAAGTAATGACCCGCGAACATTTATTGCAAACGGTTTGGGGCTACGATTATTTTGGCGATGTTCGTACCGTGGACGTGACGGTTCGTCGTCTCCGTGAGAAAATCGAAGACAACCCGAGTCATCCGACTTATTTAGTAACACGACGTGGCGTAGGCTATTATCTACGCAACCCTGAACAGGAGTAATTATGGAAAAAAAAGTCCGTTTTTATCGTTCAGTCAATTTCAAGATTGCTTTTTCTTTTATCTTGATTTTGTTGATTTCGATTGAAATCATCGGCGCGTATTTTATTCGTGGACTTGAAAAATCAACGATCGATACTTTTACCAAAGATATGAATCAACGAGTGGCTAATTTGAGTACGACATTAGGTGCCACTATGACAGAAGATAGTGACAATGAATCGGATCAGATTCAGCGCATTCTTGAGAACAACAACGCTTCCGATATTACCGATATGTGGGTTGTTGATGACAAGGGAATCGTTCTAGCCACCAATGATGTGGGGCAAAAGGATTCGATTGTCGGTAAAAAGAATGAGTACAGTGATATCGATGATTTTTCAATGAAGCAATATGTAACGCTTGATGACAATAATAAACGGGTATATATCAATGTCCAACCTATTCAGTCCCCGACCGGCGATTCGGCTGTGATCGGGGCTCTTTATGTTAAGAGTGACATTGAACAAAAATATACCGAAATTAGCAACACTGCGTTGATCTTCTTTACCGCCTCGATGATCGCCGGCTTGATTTCCATCGTAGTGGCTTTATTAGTGGCCCGATCGATTACCAAACCAATCAAAGAGATGCAGAAGCAAGCCGTGCGAATCGCCCAAGGGGACTATTCCGAAAAGGTTGAGGTCCACGGGCATGATGAATTGAGTCAATTGGCAGAGACCTTTAACAAGTTGTCCGATCGAATCGAAGACGCTCAAGATACGATGGAAGCCGAGCGGAACCGTTTGGACAGCGTTTTGACCCATATGACTGACGGTGTTATTGCCACGGATCGTCGCGGCAAGGTCATTACGATCAACGAGATGGCGTTGTCTTTATTAGATGTCACGAGTGAATCAGCGATCGGTCAATCGATTTTGACTTTGTTGGAGCTAGATGAAGAATATACCTTGCGGAAATTACTAGAGACACCGGAAGAGATTTTGATCAACCGTTCTAAATCTGAGGCTGATGAAGACCGCATGACCTTGCGTTCTGATTTCGCGATGATTCGTCGTGAATCAGGATTTATTAGTGGATTAGTTGTCGTTTTACACGATGTTACTGAACAGGAGAAGACGGCAGAGGAACGGCGTCATTTCGTATCGAATGTCTCTCATGAATTACGGACCCCATTAACGAGTGTGCGGAGCTATTTGGAAGCCTTAGAAGAAGGCGCTTGGCAAGACGAAAAGATCGCACCTGATTTTATTCGTGTGACCTTAGGCGAGACTGATCGGATGATTCGGATGATTAACGATCTATTGAATCTTTCTCGGATGGATTCCGGTGCACAGCAAATGGATTTGGAATTAGTCAATTTCAATGAGCTAGTCGATTATATTTTAGATCGTTTTGACATGATGGTGACGAGTCAAGAGAAAAAATATCGAATTATTCGTGAGTTTACGGAACGTGACTTATGGGTAGAAATCGATACTGATAAGATCATGCAAGTCATCGATAATATCATGAACAACGCGATTAAGTATTCACCAGATGGTGGGAAGATTGAAGTTCATTTGATGGAAACCCATAACAACGTCGTTTTGGGGATTTCAGATGAAGGACTAGGGATTCCTAAAAAAGATTTGGAAAAAGTCTTCGAACGTTTTTATCGAGTCGACAAGGCAAGAGCTCGGAAACAAGGTGGGACCGGCCTAGGGTTAGCAATCTCAAAAGAAGTGATGAAAGCTCACCAAGGGCAGATTTGGGTTGAAAGTGTCGAAGGAAAAGGCTCGACCTTCTACATTTCTTTACCATATGAACCTTATGAGGAGGATATTTGGGAATGAAACTATCAGAAAAGATCATTCGCGTAGCCCTTCTCCTATTGATCTTAATTAGCTTGGCTTTGACTTATGCTATCTGGCTCAGCCCCACCGCCAAAATTGCCGAGGTAAATACTAGTAAGCAAGCTGTGAAAAATGATCAAAACTACGCGAAAGCGACGGATGCTTTTTTACCGATTCGTGGGATTTGGGATTTAGCAGACGGAAAATATCAGACGAGCAGTGAGAATCTATTAGCGACGACACAAGCTCGTTTGACTGAAAGTACCTTTGGCCAACTGCAGCAAGTAGCAGAAGGCGAAGAAGAAATCCAAAGCTATTATAGTTTGGATCACGGCATCGAATTGAATTATGAAGGCGGGTTTTCACTGACTGAGTACGTTAAAGTTTTCGATATGCCTATCAGTTTAAAAGCCTTGAAGGATGCGGATAGTATCTCTTTTTCGAAAATTCAAATCGATTTTTCAAAGAAAAAGATTCGCTTTTTGAATTATCATAAAAATATGGTTTACGAAGCCTCAATCTCAGCTGATTTTTCCAGCTTGGAAACAATTTATCAAAAAAATCAAAACCGTTACTTGGCGATGACAGAAGAGAATTCATTGATTCCTCGTTTACTGCGGACGAAAGAACAGGTTCGGTTGAAAAAATACAGCTATATTTTAACGACACAATCGTACTCTCTTTTCCGTAATGCCTTTTTCCAAAATCCAGATCAGGCGAAAGGTGAGGAAGAAGAAAGCGGGGCCCGTTCATTTGTCAGTGGTCACGAAGAGATCATGATGGACGAGCAAAAACGATTGGTCACTTTTACAGGCGAGTTGCCAGAAGATTTGGAAGATGAAAGCGTCTATAGCCAGACCTTTAATTATGTCAGTCGACTAGGTACAGCAGTGGGTAATTTGCGCTATTTCGACCATCAAGATGGGAAAATAAATTATCGAATCTTCGTCGAAGGTTATCCGATCTTCAGTCAGTCTTCCAAAGGGAAAATGAGTGTAACGATCGATCCATCAAATACGGCAACGGTTCCGCAAGTCAAAATCGAAACCAGTATGGATACGGTCCAAGTCCCGATCCCTTCAGATGAAGAGGTTGAATTGCCAAGTACCTTGGAAATCGAAACGAATTTAGCGGCGGCCGGGATCGATTTAAGTAAAATAAAAAGTTTTATAATCGGCTATACGTGGCAAGATATCGACGGGGTAAATAAGCTGGTTGCTTTGACTCCAGAGTGGTTCGTCAAATATGAAGATACTTGGTATTCAGCAAATCAAATGATGCTAGGTAATTTTGAAACGGAGGCGAGCTAGATGGATTTTAGAAAAATTGAATGGATCTTCTTTTTCGTTTTCATCGGATTGAATATTTTTCTTTTTAGTATTTTCTGGAGTAATCAACACGAACAAAGCTTAGTCACCAATTCAAACCAGCGGGAAGATATCATTCATCGATTGAAAAATGACGATATCGAGTTAAATGAAAAAATCTCTGATGAACATCGCGAAGGGTATTACTTAAGCGCCGAACAAGATGATTTTCAAGCATTATTATCAGAGCCTTCCAATCAGACAATTGCACAAACCGCCAGTGTTTCTGACAAAATTTTAACGGATTATCCCAGTCAAAATCGGGAGTTCGACTTAAAGACAACGCAGAAAAGTTTTAATCAACTGATGCAGGAAAATACTTTTATTATGGACGGCCAACAGTATTCTTATTTACCGGATATTTCAAAAAAGGAAAATGAGCTCGCTAAAATTGTCGGTGCTCAGTCTTATGAAGGAATTCCCTTTATGGATGAGACTTCACGGGTGACTTTAGACGTCGAGAAATCTGATGGCGAAGTACAAGTCTTGAAATATACGCAAACTCGGTTGAAAGAGATCGAACCATTACGGGAAAAGATGTCGCTTTATTCAGAAAAAGAAATCTTGAACACTTTGTATATCAATAATAATATTCCGGCAAAATCCACGATCACGAATGTTTATCTAGGCTATTTTAGAACCTTGGAAGTACGAGAGAAAAACGTTTATGTGCCTGTCTGGTTTGTTAAAATTAGAACCGCGGACAAGACGACACAGATTGAAAAGGTCAACGCTTTGAACAATCAAGTGATCACGAATAATTTAGTTCCAAAGGTGGAAAATCCATAAAAAGGGTTGTATACTGAGGACAGTTTTAAAAGAGAGGACCAATTGCTCATGTTAGAAATGAATCAGGCCTTCAATGTCAGTGTCTTGGCAAGCGGCAGTACCGGCAATTCTCTATACCTTGAGAGTCCGAAAAAACGAATCTTGGTAGATGCTGGTTTAAGCGGGAAGAAAATCACTTCGTTATTAGCAGAGGTCGATCGAAAACCGGAAGATCTGGATGCAATCTTAGTTACCCACGAACACCGCGACCATATTCATGGCGTTGGGGTCTTAGCAAGAAAATATAAATTACCTGTTTATGCGAATGAAAAAACCTGGGAAGCGATGGCTCCTTTAATCGGGAAAGTTGATGTTGAACAGAAGCAGATCTTTGAAATGGGAAAAGTTTTGACTTTCGGAGATTTAGATATCGAAAGTTTTGGTGTGTCTCACGATGCGGCAGCGCCACAATTTTATCGCTTTTACAAAGATGGTCATTCGTTTGTCATGTTGACGGATACGGGCTATGCCAGTGAACATTTGCGTGGAACGATTCGCGATGCAGATGCTTACTTAGTCGAAAGCAATCACGATTTAGAAATGCTGAGGATGGGGGCGTATCCTTGGAGCTTGAAGCAGCGTATCTTAGGTGATCGCGGACATTTGTCTAACGATGATGGAGCATTAGTCATGACAGACATTCTCGGTGATCGAACCAAACGAATCTACTTAGGGCATTTAAGTAGAGAGAACAATATGAAGGAATTGGCTCATATGACGATGGAGGAGACTTTGACTCGTTACGATCTGGGTGTCAATCATCAATTCCAAATCTTTGATACAGATCCAGATAGTGCCACAGAATTATTTGCTATTTAAAATAGTTACTAAAGTGTTTAGAAGACGGCAAGCCGATCTCCTAAACACTTTTTTTATTTGCTCTTTTCATCTTTTACCAACCAAGTACCTTTAAACAATAAGGTCGGAAAAAAATGAGAATCATACAAATTATTTTTATTTCATGATGATTTTGGTACGAGTAAGAACGATTCTCACTAGAATCGATTGTGAAAGCGCTTTATATAAGGGTATAATAATAACAAATAATAGAGAGGGAAAAATCATTTCTCAAAGGTTAATAGAAATGATTTTCACAAGTAATAATATTGATATTAAGAGATAAAATAAAGTTTAATTCACTAATAAAATAAAGATCGTTCGTTTCTTCACATTACAAAGGAGGATAGTCTATGGATACATTGGTCAAAGCGATTGCAAAATTTAAGGGAGGCGTCAAAGTTCCTCATAATAAAAATACCGCGGAAAACGAGAGCGTTTTTATGGAACCTCCTGAAATTGTGACAATCCCTATGCAGCAACATATTGGTGGTCCTTGTAAACCGATAGTAAAGAAAGGGGATATTGTCACTGTTGGTCAGGTGATTGGTGATTCAGAGGCGTTTGTCTCCGCTCCGATCCATGCTTCGGTATCCGGCAAAGTGAAAGGAATCAAGCCTGTGTTGATGGCAAATGGACAAACCTGTGAAGCAATCCATCTAAAAAGTGACGGCTTACCGGTTGAATTTCCTGAACCACATCCAATTGAGATTCTTTCAAAAGCAGATTTACTAAAAGCCGCTCGCGACAGCGGTCTCGTTGGAATCGGGGGCGCAGGTTTTCCGATGCATGTAAAGCTTGCCGTCAAAGAGGACACGCCAATTGACACGCTGGTTATTAATGGCGCCGAATGCGAGCCCTTTATTACGTCGGATTATCGTGAAAGCCTAGAATATCCAGATCGAATCATTGCTGGAATGCAGTTAGTGATGAAGTATTTGAATATTCGACATGGTGTCATTGGGATCGAAAGCAATAAGCCAAAAGGCCTGAAAAGGCTGCGGGATCATTTGAATGAGCTGGCGGAGCTTGATCCGACAATCGATGTAATGGAGATTCCTTCATTATATCCGCAAGGGGCAGAAAAAATGCTGGTCTATGCCACAACTGGTCGAAAAATCCCACCAGGAAAGCTCCCTTCTGAAGTAGGCTGCTTGATTATGAATATCTCAACGATTTCACTTTTGCAGCGGTATATCGAGATTGGCATGCCCTTGACCCATAAAAGAATCACCATAGATGGAAATGTTGCTCAACCTAAAAATGTTGTTGTACCGATTGGAACGCCAATTGGCGAAGTCATTGACTATTGCGGCGGTTTGGTCGATGAGCCTAGCAAAATAATTCTAGGAGGCCCGATGATGGGGATCGCCCAATTTTCAATGGACTTACCGATCACGAAGCAAACGAATGCTATTACGATTCTATCAGCGGCGCAAAGTTTGCCGGAGGAGTCTCCTTGCATCCGCTGCGGAAGCTGTGTCACTGCTTGTCCAATGTCGCTTCTGCCGGTGCAGATTGAACGTTGTACCCATAATAAGGATGTAGCGGGGCTGAGAAAGCTGAATGTTTCAGCCTGTATGGAGTGCGGTTGCTGTGCATTTGTCTGTCCGGCAGGCCGTAGACTTGTCCAAACAATGAAGCAAGCCAAACAAATGGAAAGGGAGGCTGTTCAATGAACAAATTACCTGTTTCCATCTCGCCTCACCTACACTGCGGGCGCAGTACCCACAATATCATGCTGGATGTGATTATCGCGTTGATTCCAGCAATGATCGCTGCTACCATTATTTTTGGATTTCGCGCACTTATGTTGATTATCGTCACCATGGGGGCTTGTGTTTTAAGTGAATATTTAACGAGGAAAATCTTGAAGCGGTCTGACACGATCCACAATTTAACCGCGGTCGTTACCGGGATTTTACTGGCATTAAACTTGCCGGTAACACTGCCCTTTTGGATGGCTGCTTTAGGTGGAGTGATCGCCATTGTAATTGTGAAGGAATTTTTTGGCGGAGTTGGGCAAAATTTTGTCAATCCCGCGATTACCGCCCGGATCATTTTAATGATGTCCTTTGCGTCACAAATGAGTACGTGGCAGCCGCCGTTAAATTATTATATGTTTCGACCGGATGTGATTTCATCGGCGTCGTATTTTTCAGCTTCGCAAACCGGACAAAAAATTCCTTCGCTGCTGGATATGTTTTTAGGGATTCGTGCCGGGAGCTTAGGTGAGACTTGTGCTTTGGCATTGCTGATTGGAGGAGTCTATTTAGTCGCTCGTAAGGTGATATCACCTGTGATTCCACTTTGTTTTATCGGGACCGTGGTTATCTTAGCTACTTTACTAGGAGGAAATCCGTTGTATCAACTAATGTCCGGCGGGTTATTACTGGGCGCTATTTTTATGGCAACGGACTATACGACTTCTCCAGTCACCAAAAATGGAAAGATCATCTTCGGTGTCGGCTGTGGCATCATAACTGTCTTGATTCGTTTCTTTGCGGCGTTGCCTGAAGGAGTGTCTTACGCGATTTTATTAATGAACATCCTCGTTCCTCATATCGAGCATTTAACGATTCCAAAAGTCTTTGGTGAGGAGGCGAAGGTGAAATGAAGCACTCAAAGGTGATCTTACTAGATACACTGTGTCTCTTTGTGATTTGCCTCGTGGTGACCTTTGCCGTTGCCGGGACTCGCTCAGCTTTCAAGGAGCGAATCGCTAAGCAAGAATGGACACAAACCCAAACGGTCATGAAAAAATTGATCAAAGCGCAGGACTTTCAGGAAGAAAAATTAGCTGGGGGGCAACAGGCGTATAAAGCACTTGATCCAAATGGTAAGATTCTGGGTTACCTTTTTATTACCGAAGCCTATGGTTATGGCAGTGAAGTCAGTGTTATGAGTGCCATAGCCGATGGAAAAGTTGTCGGTGTGGATGTTTTGGATGCGTCAAATGAAACACCTGGATTGGGGCAAAACGTCACAAAAAAAGAGTTTGTTGATCAATTTTCCAATCTCCAAGGTTCACCAGAAATTGTCAAAAGCGCTCCTACTAGTGAAAATCAAGTAGAAGCGGTCACCGGTGCAACCAAATCGTCAACAGCTGTTGTGAAATCAGTCGAGAAAGCACTTGCTCTTTTTGATCAAGTCGCTGACTCAGAGAAATAAGGGGGAGAAGGAATGGAAAACGAAAAGAAATTCGCCATTTTTACTAAAGGATTAATTAAAGAAAATCCGGTTCTTCGCCTAATGTTAGGCACTTGTCCCACCTTGGCTGTGACGACATCGGCAATGAATGGCTTGGGGATGGGGATCGCCGCTACGATTGTCTTGTTAGGTTCCAACATCGTTATTTCGCTTTTACGAAAAGTGATTCCCGATCGGGTAAGAATCCCCGCCTTTATTACGATCATCGCAGGTTTTGTAACAGTGGTTCAATTGCTGGTAAAAGCTTTGGCACCAGCGCTAGATGCGACCTTGGGGATTTATTTGCCGCTGATCGTAGTAAACTGCATCATTCTTGGTCGGGCAGAAGCTTACGCGAAGAATCATCCAGTCATCCAATCTGCTTTAGACGGATTGGGGATGGGAGTGGGCTTCACCATGGCGCTTTTATGCATGGGAGGCATCCGGGAATTATTAGGTAGCGGTACCTTATTAGGTTTTTCCATCACTGCCGGGGTTGTTCCGCCAATGACGATTATGCTGCTGCCGCCAGGAGGATTCTTTGTATTTGGCATGCTTGTCATGGTAGCGAATAAACTTAGCGACCGCGAGAGCAAGGAAATAGATTGCTCCGCCTGTCCAATTGCCGAAGCTTGTACAACGATTTGTGAAGAAAAGGCGGGTGAGGACTAATGCAGGCCTTTGTTACTATTTTAGTTGCTGGAATTCTAACGGATAATTTTGTTTTGTCGCAATTTTTAGGAATCTGCCCTTTTCTAGGTGTATCAAAAAAATTGGATACTGCTGTAGGAATGTCTTTAGCGGTTACTTTTGTTATGGTTTTAGCGACCTTAGTGACGTATCCGATCTACAGCGCTTTGCTGATTCCGATGGGATTGGATTATTTACAAACGATTGTGTTCATCCTGACGATTGCCGCACTTGTTCAGTTGGTGGAAGTCGTGATGAAACGTTATATGACACCTTTGTACAATGCTTTGGGAATCTATCTGCCTTTAATTACAACCAACTGCGCGGTACTAGGCGTAACGATTTTGAACTTTTCGAAAAATTATAGCTTTATTCAATCGATGGTTAACGCTTTTGCTGCTGGCATCGGATTTTTAATCGCAATGGTGATTTTTGCAGGCGTTCGCGGTCGATTAGAGGGCAACGACATTCCTAAATCATTACAAGGATTGCCGATCACTTTGATTGCGGCAGCAATCGTTGCGTTATCATTTTTAGGCTTTGCTGGATTGGCGGAAGGATTGTTCCGATAAATCTGTTGAGTGAAGGAAATTGCAGGAATCATTCAGACAAAATAGGGGGGACGTAAATGACGGAGATCATGTTACCCATCGGCATCGTCAGCGGAATGGGTTTAATCGCAGGAGTGATCCTTTCATTAGCCACGATCATTTTCCATAAGCCTGTCGATGAGAAAGAAGAGGCACTAAGAGAAGTGTTGCCCGGGATTAACTGTGGGGCGTGCGGCTTTTCCGGTTGTGATGGGTATGCAAAAGCCATGGCGCAAGGCCAGGCCGGCGCAACCAACTGTACACCTGGCGGAGCCTCCACACGGACAGCTTTATCCGCGATTTTAGGTGTAGAAGTTGGAGAGGTAGATAGAGTCGCCGCCTTTGTTCGTTGCAATGGAACGTGCGAATTTACGAATAAGAAAATGGATTATGCAGGAACGAGTACTTGTTATGGTGCCAATCAAATCTTTGGTGGTCCGCAAGCCTGTCAATTTGGCTGTATGGGCTTTGGTGATTGCCAGACTGTCTGTGATTATGATGCGATCGAAGTAGTGGATGGGATCGCGAAGATTGATTCAGAAAAATGTGTCGGTTGTCTAAAGTGTATCGCGGTATGTCCGAAAAACTTAATCAAGATGCTGCCCGCCGAAAATACTTCGATCGTGGCTTGCTCCAATCAGGAAAAAGGCGGAGGAGTACGTAAAATCTGTGAGGTCGGCTGTATTACTTGTAATCGTTGTGTGAAGACTTGTCCGCAAAAAGCCATCAAAATGGTCAACAATGTAGCGGTGATTGATCCGGAGCTCTGTATTAATTGTGGCGAGTGCGTAGAAATTTGTCCGCAAAATTGTATTGTAGAGATGACTAAAAAGAAAGTTGTTCACAGTTAATCGCAAAAATGGAAGGAGCATCCTCGATTGGTTGAAGATGCTCCTTCCATTTTTAGGGATATTAATGATAAACGCTGAAGTGCTCTTTCTCGTGTTTTGGCGTGATCACTTCATCGATCATTGCGACCGCGTAATCGGCCATGCTGATTTCGCTTTTTCCAGCAGCGTTTTTTCGTAAATATTCATCACTAACTTGATATTGACCGGTTCGTTCGCCGTCAGGAATAAAATTTGCGGCAGGGCTTAAATAAGTCCAGTCTAAATCTTGCTGCTCTTTTAGCTCAAGAAATGCTTGGTACATATTGTAGGCCGTTGGATAGTAAACCGCGTTAGGATCAGAAAGGTCAATCATGCGATGCTCCTCATCAACGAACAAAGAGGATGTTCCGCCAACGACTAGTAGACGCGTTTGACTGCCCTTTAACAAGTCGGTTAGATGGCGTAATGAAGTTTGATGCAGAAATTCTTTACCCACCGGTGGGCGAAAGGCATCAATGACCACATCAAAATAAGTTAGGTCCTGTGTTGTTAATTCAAATAAATCTTTGACTAAAATGGGAACCTTTACTTCTAACTTTTCTGGATGGCGAACGATCGCAGTTACTGCTAAATCACGATTCAGCGCTTCTTTTAATAGGTGCGAGCCGGCATTACCGGTAGCGCCAATAATTGCTACTTTCATCAAAAAACCTCCTTAAACTGATTGCTTAATATCAGTTTAAGGAGGTTTTTCTAAAAAGGCAAAAGATTAGTGCTGAATCAACTTATCTGAATGAACAGCGAGCTGGGTCAGAATCACTAATAAGTTCATACCGACATGGGTAATCATGGAGGTCCAAATTCGTCCGCTATAACGATACATGCCGCAGAATAAGAAGCCCAGCCCCGCATACAAAAGATAGTGGCCATCGTTATGGGCGAAGGCAAACAACAGCGAACTGAGTAGTGCTGGAATGAGAAAGCCGAATCTTTTTTCTAGTGATCCGAAAATTGCACGCCGGAAAACGAATTCTTCCATAATTGGACCAGCGATAGTAGTAGCGAAAATGAAGACCATATTGTTCATGATCAAATCCACAATATTTTGCGTATTTTGAGAAGTAGCGGATTGACCTAGGAAGCGCTGCTCAATTTGCAAAATAAGCATTTGCAAGAGTAGCGAAGCCGGTATACCAATGACGCCAATCAAAATGGCGATCAGGACTTTTTTTTGTTGAGACTCGATGCCGAAGAGCTGAGACTTGTAACGATAAAAGATCATCAACGCCGCGCCTAAGAAATAAGTCAACGTTGTCAGCTGAATAATTTGCGAGGGATTTGCGCTAAAGACTTGCAAAAAGATCACGGGCGAGAACAAAACTAAGCCATAAGTAAAGATCGTAATAAAGCTATATTTTTTTGCGTTCATTATTTTTCCTTTCTAAACTCTTATTGTTCCCAAGTATACCATAATTCCTATAAAAACTTAGCGGGAGAAAAATCGAAAAAGACAAACGAAGGACTTGCAAAAAGAATCGAAAATGAGTATGATAATAACTGTGAGTTAGCACTCTAAGTTATCGAGTGCTAACAACTTGAATATCATTACTAGTTGGAGGGATTTATCGTGTTAAAACCATTAGGTGATCGTGTCATTCTTGAAGTAACTCAAGAAGAAGAAAAAACAGTTGGAGGTTTAGTCTTAGCTTCTGCAGCCAAAGAAAAACCACAAACAGCAAAAGTTGTCGCTGTCGGTGAAGGCAATGTACTAGAAAACGGTCAAAAAAGTCCAATGCCAGTAGCTGTTGGTGATATGGTAATGTTTGAAAAATATTCTGGGACAGAAGTAAAATATGACGGCAGTGAATACTTGATTATCGCTGCAAAAGATATTATGGCAATCGTCGAATAAAAATAATGAGGTGAAGAAATTATGGCAAAAGAAATCAAATTTTCTGAAGACGCACGCGCAGCAATGCTTCGTGGGGTAGACAAATTAGCAGATACAGTGAAAGTAACATTAGGGCCAAAAGGACGTAATGTTGTTTTAGAAAAATCATATGGTTCTCCATTGATCACAAATGATGGGGTCACTATCGCAAAAGATATCGAATTAGAAGACCACTTCGAAAACATGGGCGCTAAGCTTGTTTCTGAAGTTGCTTCAAAAACCAACGATATCGCTGGTGACGGAACAACTACAGCCACCGTTTTGACTCAAGCAATCGTTCGTGAAGGCTTGAAAAACGTGACTGCCGGCGCAAACCCAATGGGAATTCGTCGCGGGATCGAAATGGCAACCAAAGCAGCTGTTGAAGAATTACACAGCATTTCTAAAGTCGTTGACTCAAAAGATGCTATTGCACAAGTTGCGGCCGTTTCATCTGGCAGTGAAGAAGTCGGTAAATTGATCGCTGAAGCAATGGAAAAAGTTGGTAACGATGGCGTTATTACCATTGAAGAATCTAAAGGGATCGATACAGAATTAGATGTTGTTGAAGGGATGCAATTCGATCGAGGTTACTTATCTCAATATATGGTAACTGACAACGATAAAATGGAAGCTGCTTTAGAAAATCCATACATCTTGATCACTGACAAGAAAATCTCGAACATCCAAGATATCTTGCCATTGTTAGAACAAGTGTTGCAACAATCTCGTTCATTATTGATCATCGCTGACGATGTTGATGGCGAAGCATTACCAACCTTAGTCTTGAACAAGATCCGTGGAACATTTAACGTTGTGGCAGTGAAAGCTCCTGGTTTTGGTGATCGTCGTAAAGCAATGCTTGAAGACATCGCGATCTTGACTGGTGCAACAGTTATTACTGAAGACTTAGGTTTAGATCTTAAAGAAGCTACAATCGAAAACTTAGGGACTGCTGGAAAAGTTGTTGTCGATAAAGACAATACAACGATCGTTGAAGGCTCAGGTGACAAAGAACGCTTGACTGAACGAGTAGAATTAATTAAACGTCAAATCAGTGAAACAACTTCTGATTTTGACCGTGAAAAATTACAAGAACGTCTAGCAAAACTTGCTGGCGGAGTTGCCGTCGTTAAAGTTGGTGCGGCGACTGAAACAGAATTAAAAGAATTAAAATTACGAATCGAAGACGCTTTGAATTCAACCCGTGCGGCTGTTGAAGAAGGAATCGTTGCCGGCGGTGGTACTGCCTTAGTCAACGTGATTAAGAAGGTCGCAGATTTAGATGCTGAAGGCGATGCCGCTACTGGTATCAAGATCGTGGTTCGAGCATTAGAAGAACCCGTTCGTCAAATCGCTGAAAATGCTGGCTTTGAAGGCTCAGTCGTTATCGACAAATTGAAAAATGCTGATCGTGGCACTGGTTTCAATGCAGCCTCTGGTGAATATGTTGATATGATCGATGCCGGAATCGTTGACCCAACGAAAGTAACTCGTTCAGCATTACAAAATGCGGCTTCTGTCTCAGCGCTATTATTAACAACTGAAGCAGTTGTTGCTGACAAACCTGTTGAAGGTGGCGCGGCAGCCCCTGCAATGGACCCATCAATGATGGGCGGCATGATGTAAGCATAGCCGAATAATTTAGCGTCATCGGAAAATTCCGGTGATGCTTTTTTGCTCTTTGATTGGTCGTTAGTGCTTTTTTTGAAAGTGAACGATTATGTTCGAGCGTTTAAAAAATAATCATGATTTTTTACTTATTTTTTAGGAAAAAAATCTTTTTGTTTATCAAAAATGCTTCCATTCCTATGTTAAAATTAGACTGTTGACGATGAATAAAATATCAAAGGAGCTAATTGTATGAAATTAATTGAGACACCTTTAAATAGCAATGTAAATTTAGAAACACTGTATCCAAATCTTATGCAGCATATGTTTAATAATCGTAAGGCAATCAAATTATTGAAATTGTATGCCTATGACCGGACAAAAATCATTTACGCAGATCGCTTTGACACGATCACGTTGTTACTTTTGAATCGCCAGCGGAAGATCAGTCATCAAGAGGTAGATACGATTATTCATCGCTTATTGAAAGTTGATCGTCAAGCGGTAACTGTTGATGTCGGCTATAAAAAACAAATCTTAGAAGCTGGCATGCGGCCGAAGGAAAGCTACAAAGACATTATCGCAATAGAATACCAAGTTCCACAACAATAGTTTCGAAAAGAAAGACTGGCGGTCTTTCTTTTTTTTTATGAATGCAAGCTTTGGTCAGGAAAGCTTGTAATCCCGAGTTAGCTCCTCTTGTGATATAATATTTAAAATAGTTTAGATTACTAAAACAAATAAGGAGCATGATTATGAAAAAGTTGTACGAAGATGACAGTTTGACCCTCCATACGGACCTTTATCAAATCAATATGATGAAAACCTATTGGGAGACTGGACGTGCCGATCTTCATGCGGTATTCGAATGTTATTTCCGTAATATGCCATTCGATAACGGTTATGTCATCTTTGCGGGATTGGAACGATTGGTTAATTATTTGGAAGAATTAAGCTTTAGTGAAAGTGATTTGGCGTATTTAAAAGAGGTCGAAGGCTATCCAGATGCTTTTATTGATTACCTGCGAGAGTTTAAATTCACTTGTACCGTACGTTCAGCGATCGAAGGCGAGTTGGTTTTTAGTAATGAGCCGATCATTCAAGTGGAAGGTTCATTATTACAATGCCAACTAGTTGAGACAGCGTTGTTAAATATTGTTAATTTCCAAACGTTGATCGCTACGAAATCAGCCCGAATTAAATCTGTGATTGGCGATGATCCTTTATTAGAATTTGGAACACGGCGGGCGCAAGAATTAGATGCGGCGCTTTGGGGGACACGAGCAGCTTACATTGGTGGAGCAGATGCTACTAGTAACGTGCGAGCAGGCAAGATTTTTGGTATTCCTGACAGTGGGACCCACGCCCATTCTTTAGTCCAATCTTACGGCAATGACTATGATGCCTTTAAAGCCTATGCACAAACGCATCGTGATTGTGTCTTTTTAGTGGATACTTATGATACGTTAAATTCAGGTGTTCCAAACGCCATCAAAGTGGCGAAAGAAATGGGGGACCAGATTAATTTCTTAGGTGTTCGTATCGACAGCGGCGATATGGCGTACATTTCTAAACGCGTCCGTCAACAATTAGACGAAGCTGGTTTTCCTGATGCGAAAGTCTATGCTTCAAATGATTTAGATGAAAGTACGATTCTGAATTTAAAAATGCAGCATGCGAAGATTGATGTTTGGGGTGTAGGAACTAAACTGATCACCGCTTACGACCAGCCGGCATTAGGCGCAGTCTTTAAACTTGTCTCGATCGAAAACGAGAAGGGTGAAATGATGGATACCATCAAGCTTTCCAGCAACGCCGAAAAAGTCACGACACCAGGTAAAAAACAAGTTTGGCGGATCACCCGTAATTCTGACGGCAAATCAGAAGGGGATTATGTGACTTTATGGGATGAAGACCCACGAGAAGAAAGTGAAATCTTCATGTTCCATCCGGTCTATACCTACATCAATAAGACGGTGCGTAATTTCGAAGCACGGCCAATTTTACAAGATATTTTTGTCGATGGGAAATTGGTGTATGAATTGCCAGATTTGGAAGTGGTGAAACAAACTGCCAAAGATAGCTTGGATTCATTGTGGGAAGAATATAAACGTGATTTGAATCCGCAAAAATATCCAGTGGACCTTTCAACAGATTGCTGGAACCATAAAAATAAAATCATGGATCAAGTTCGCAATTCTGTGAAGAAAATGCAGCAAGACGATTAGGAGTTGATAGTTTATGACAGTACAAACAACGATTATTAAAGAACTAGGTGTAAAACCGACGATCGATCCTAAAGCTGAGATTCGGACGAGCATTGAATTTTTGAAGGCTTACTTAACTAAAAATCCTTTTTTAAAAACACTTGTGTTAGGAATCAGTGGCGGACAAGATTCTTCATTAGCAGGTCGTCTAGCGCAATTAGCGATTGAAGAACTACGAGCTGAGACTGATGACGATAGCTATAAATTTATTGCTGTTCGTTTGCCTTATGGCGAGCAAGCTGATGAGGCGGACGCGAAACGAGCCTTGGACTTTATCCAACCCGATGTCAGCTTACGGGTAAATATCAAAGGAGCGGTCGATGCGCAAGTCGCTGCACTTGAAGAAGCGGGTATCACAATCAGCGACTTCAATAAAGGCAATATCAAAGCGCGGCAACGGATGATTACTCAATACGGCATCGCTGGTGACAATCAAGGAGCCGTAGTGGGTACGGACCATGCCGCAGAAAATGTGACTGGCTTCTTTACTAAATTTGGCGACGGCGGAGCGGATATCTTACCGTTGTTCCGCTTGAACAAACGGCAAGGGAAAATGCTGCTACAAGAACTAGGCGCCGATGAAGCGTTGTATTTGAAGGTTCCAACCGCCGACTTAGAAGATGGCAAGCCATTAGTTGCCGATGAAGTCGCCTTAGGTGTCACGTATGACAATATTGATGACTACCTTGAAGGAAAAAATATTGATCCAAAAGCCCAAACAACGATTGAAAATTGGTGGAATAAAACCCAACACAAACGCCATTTACCAATTTCCGTCTTTGATGATTTTTGGAAATAATCAATAAGCTTAGTAGGGATGATTCCCCGCTAAGCTTATTTTTGTCAGTCCAACTTTTTGCAGGATATTGAGTTCAGGTGTACGATCATTGCTTATTTGAATTATGAAGTGAGTAGTTTAGTTGGATGATATGCGTACGAAGATAAAAAAATTTTTTCGTGGTTTCCGAAAAAAGAATCCTATTGTCTGAGTTAGCTGCCAGTCCAACTTTTCGCTCTGTGTGGATATACTTTTTTTAAATTACGAAGTCAGCTTTTTATTTAGCGGCTAGATATGTGCACGAAGATAATTTTCCCATCCACCAATCTCAAACTATTTATTCATTTAAAATAAAAGTAGATTCCCTTTAGCGCCTTTACTTTCTATGGAATTCTCGTTAAAATACCTAGTGATTCATGGATGGGAGCGACTTATGGAAAAAATACGAAAGATTCCTTGGGGGCTAGTGGGAAAAGTTTTAGGTGTAGTCCTGTTTATTATTTGTTCAAATTTATTTTTACAATTAACACAAAATGATTTTTCCTTTGACTTAGCTTTTAAATTCGCGTTTTCTTGGCATACGGAAAAATTTTTCTTGGGATGTTTGGTATTATTGATCTTCTTTGGCTGGATCAGTAGCTTCTTGGGGTCTTTACGGATTGGCGGGCTTTTTTACTCGCTATTGCTGATTGGGATCGGGATCGCTAATTATTTAAAAATGACCTATCGAATGGAGCCAATTTATCCCAATGATTTGAAAATGGTGATCGAATTTGGCATGATCCGGGATATGGTCAGCACGCCTTTATTTCTTTTGTTCTTGCTGCTGTTAGCCGCTGGCGTGGTTTTGATTTTAGTGAGTTTGAAAAAAAGTATTCGCTTAAAAAAACAGCGACAATGGGTGCGAGTCGGTATCTTTCTATTAACGAGCGGCTTGCTTTTTTATATTGGTGGTTTCAATAATCAAAATAATCTTTTACGTAAAGCCTACAATCAAACCGCGTTGTGGATTCCTTATAGTCAAAAAATGAATTATTACAATACTGGCTTCATGGGTGGCTTTTTGTATAACTTACCGGTGGAAGCGATGAATCAGCCACAAGGCTATTCAGCGAGTGAAATCAAAAAAATTACTAAAAGCTATCAACCGGCTGAATCAGAGACAACGACCGACAAGCCGAATATTGTGTATGTCATGAGTGAAAGCTTTTCTGATCCTAGTCGTTTGAAGGGGTTGGAAATCTTAGGTGGCGATCCTTTACAGGCATATCGTGAAGTCGCGGATCAAACTTATAGCGGCCAAATGTTGTCGCAAAATTATGGCGGTGGGACGGCTAATATTGAATTCGAAGCATTGACTGGTTTTTCAATGGAATTGTTCAATGCACAAATGTCTACCCCGTATACGATGCTAGTACCAAAGTTCGAGCGTTTTCCTTCATTGGTCAGCACGTTGGAAAAAAGAGGCTACCAAACGACTGCGATTCATCCTTACAATACATCGATGTATAAACGTAAAGATGTGTATCAAACTTTTGGCTTCGATCAATTTTTAGATGAAGAGACGATGAAGCATCAAGCTAAGATCGAAGACAATCCGTATATTTCAGATGAGGCGGCCTATAATGAAGTTTACGATCATTTAACGAATCAGAAAAAACCGCAGTTTCTTCATTTGGTCACGATGCAGACCCATATGCCTTATGAAAATAAATACAGCGAACTGCCTTACCTGGCTCGCGGAGAGAATACCACCGCTTTGCGTAGTTATATGCAGGACATTGCATACAGCAGTCAAGCGCTACAAGCCTTTCTAAAAAAATTAGATGATCTGCCAGAGCGGACGCTAGTAGTTTTTTGGGGAGATCATTTGCCGGGGATCTACTCAGACGAGATTCAGGCGAAAAATCAAGGACCACGCTTACATGAGACCGAATTTTTAATGTATGACAATCGTCATCAATTGAATAATCAACGAACGGTCACGAGTCCTTTTTATTTTGGCGCAGATCTGTTCCAGCAAGGACGCCTGCAAATGACTGGCTTCCAAGAACTATTGGTTCATTTACAAAAAGAGCTTCCAGCTTTTGAAAAAGGTATGTATTACCAAGCGGGGAATTGGAATAAAGAAGTCAAATTGAATCAAAAGCAGGAGAAAATTTACCAAGACTATCAAATGATTCAGTATGATATCACGACGGGAAAACAGTATAGTTTGAAGGAGAATTTCTTTGACTAGAATGAAGGAGCAGCTATGTCATTTAAAAAGAAAGACAATCAGAGTTATTACAATCCAATGCGGCGCGCAATTTTAAATCATCAGATGATCGAGCCTGGCGACAAAGTGGCGATCGGTATGAGCGGCGGCAAAGACAGCACTACCTTACTGGTATTGCTAGATCGCATCCGCCGTCAGCGCCGCTTAGGTTTTGATTTTGAGATTGTGCCGATCACACTTGATATGGGCTTTGAGGATTGCGATATTACGCCGATGCAGGAATTTGTGGAAAGCATGGGTTATGACCTTGAAATTGTTCCGACGAATATCGCTAAGGTGGTCTTTGAGATTCGTGAAGAAAAATCGCCTTGTTCTCTTTGCGCCAAGCTGCGTCGCGGGATTTTATATAATCGCGCCAGCGAATTGGGTTGTCAAAAAGTGGCGTTAGGTCATCATGTGGATGATGCCCTTGAAACCTATTTTATGAACTTTTTGTTTCACGGACGACTGAACAGCTTTGAACCGAAAAGCTATTTAACGAAGACAAAAGTAACACTGATCCGGCCAATGATCTATTTGGAAGAAAAACAAATTATCCGTTTTGTGAAACGCGAGGAGCTGCCGGTGATTTTTAATCCGTGTCCTGTGGATAAAAAAACTAAGCGAGAAGAGATCAAAAAACTCGTGACCAATTTGGCTCAAGAGTACCCAGCGATTCGGGAAAAATTCATAATGGGCATGGAGCAAGTATCTGCTGAAGATTTCTGGGTAAAAACCTGTCATGAAAGCCTTTTAAATTGATGGATTCTAGAATAAAAGACTGTATTTCTCTCTTTCCTCATGATATAATTTCTCTTGTATTCATGAGGGAGTAACTAGCAGCGATCGCTGTGGCAACGCCACCAACAAGAAAGAATATTTCTGGTGTTGTCTTAAATAGTGAGACTTATGTATGTGTTTTTCGCATACACAAGTCCTTTTTTTTTACTTCCAACAGAAACACGAATAAAAAGAATGTCCATTGAACTTAGATTATGGTGACATTCGAATCGAATAAGGAGGAAAAAGATGTCAGAGGAAAAAAAGCAACAACTAATAAAACCTTTCTACACAGAAGAAACAGACCAGGTTTTAGCAGAAGTTCAAACGACTGAAGAAGGATTGACTTCAGCAGAAGCGCAAAAGCGTTTAACTGAATTTGGTTTGAACGAGCTAGAAGAAGGCGAAAAGAAAAGTATGCTTGTGCGGTTCTTTGAACAGTTCAAGGATCTAATGATTATCGTCTTGTTATTTGCAGCGGTGATTTCCGCAGTCGTTTCCCACGAAGTCGTCGATTCATTCATTATCTTAGCGGTAGTGATTATTAACGCGGTGATGGGTGTCGTGCAGGAGTCAAAAGCGGAGCAAGCGATCGAAGCGTTACGAGAAATGTCAACACCGAATGCCAATGTGCTTCGAGATGGACATGTCAGCTCAATCAAATCGACTGAGCTTGTACCGGGAGATATCGTGATGCTAGAAGCCGGTGATGTGGTACCTGCTGATTTACGATTGATCGAAGTGGCTTCATTAAAGATCGAAGAAGCGGCTTTGACTGGTGAATCTGTTCCCGTTGAAAAAGAGCTAATCGTCATTAACGAAGGCGAGGTTGGTATCGGGGATCGCGTCAATATGGCTTACTCAAATAGTAATGTCACTTACGGTCGCGGAAAAGGTGTGGTAGTCAATACCGGAATGACGACTGAAGTCGGAAAAATCGCCGGGATGTTGGCTCAAGCTGATGAAACAGAGACACCGCTAAAAAACAATTTGAACCAATTAGGTAAATTTTTAACCCTAGCAATTATTATTATCGCTGTGGTGATGTTTTTCGTTGGAACGGTCTTTAATGACACCTCTTGGGTCGATATGTTATTGACTTCAATCTCATTAGCCGTTGCCGCTATTCCAGAAGGCTTGCCAGCGATTGTAACGATTATTCTGGCTTTAGGAACACAAGTCATGGCCAAACGAAACTCGGTGATTCGTAAATTACCAGCCGTTGAAACCTTGGGCTCAACCGACATTATCGCCTCAGATAAGACCGGTACGTTGACTTTGAACCAAATGACGGTGGAAAAATTATACGTCGACAATCATCAATATGACGCAAATGGTGAAGTGCCTGTAGACAGCATGGCGATGAAAGTCATGAACTATGCCAATGATACAAAAATTGCCCAAGACGGTAGCTTGATTGGAGATCCAACGGAAACGGCACTGGTTCAATTTGGGTTGAACAACGGCTTTGATGTCCGTGAAAAAGTAGCCGAACAACCCCGCGTGGCAGAGCTGCCATTTGATTCCGATCGTAAATTAATGAGTACGCTCCATGAAGAAGCAGCAGGTAAAATTTTGGTTGCTGTCAAAGGAGCGCCTGATGTTTTATTGGATCGAGCGTCACAAATCTTGTTAAACGGTCAAGTCGTACCAATGACTGAAAAAGAAAAACAAGATATTCTAGCGAATAATAAAGACATGGCTCAACAAGCGTTGCGTGTCTTGGGAATGGCTTATAAGTATGTTGATCAAGTTCCAGCTGAATTGGAAGCGGAAGTCATTGAAAATGATTTGATTTTCGCAGGACTTGTCGGCATGATCGATCCAGAGCGTGCTGAAGCAGCTGAAGCGGTACGAGTAGCAAAAGATGCTGGTGTTCGTCCAATCATGATCACTGGAGACCACAAAGATACGGCAGAAGCCATCGCTGCTCGTTTAGGCATCATTGAAAAAGGGGACGATGCGTCCGTTTTAACGGGTGCCCAATTAAACGAAATGTCCGATGAAGAGTTCGCGCAAAAAGTGGAACATTATTCTGTTTATGCTCGTGTGTCGCCGGAACATAAAGTTCGGATCGTTAAAGCTTGGCAAAAAGAAGGCAAGGTCGTTGCCATGACCGGTGACGGTGTCAATGATGCGCCTGCTTTGAAACAAGCGGATATCGGCATCGGCATGGGGATCACTGGAACAGAAGTTTCCAAAGGTGCCTCTGATATGGTTCTTGCCGATGACAACTTTGCGACGATTGTCGTGGCCGTTGAAGAAGGACGGAAAGTCTTCTCGAACATCCAAAAAGCGGTTCAATATTTACTAGCTGCTAACCTTGGGGAAGTCTTAACCCTATTTATTGCGACTTTACTTGGTTGGGACACCTTGTTGCCGATTCATTTATTATGGATTAACCTAGTGACCGATACCTTCCCAGCGATTGCACTTGGGATGGAGCCGGCCGAAAAAGATTTGATGCAGCATAAGCCTCGCGGTCGCAGCTCAAACTTATTCTCTGGCGGTGTTTTCTCAAGTATTATTTATCAAGGGATTTTAGAAGCTGCTACTGTATTATTCGTCTATTGGTCAGCGATTCAGTGGCCGGTTCATACTGCCTACGCTGAAGTTCATTCAGATGCGTTGACGATGGCTTTTGCAACTTTAGGCTTGATGCAATTGTTCCATGCCTTTAACGTGAAGTCTGTTCATCAATCATTATTCAAAGTCGGAGCATTCCGCAATAAGAGCTTTAACTGGGCGATCTTATTATCCTTCGCTTTGATGATGGTGATCATTGTCGTGCCAGGATTGAATGACGTTTTCCGGGTGGCTCATCTAGATTTATATCAATGGGGAATCGTGATCGGTGCTTCCTTTGCGATTATTCCAATCGTTGAGATCGTAAAAGCCTTCCAACGTGGAGCAATGAAAAATAAAGATTAATTAATGTAGCGGGTAATGCTTGACGGATTTGTCAGCCTTGCCCGCTTTTTTTAATGGATTTTTTCAACACGGATATGATGGGTGATTCTAAATATTTTCATAACCGCTTTGCATAATGTAAGAAAATCAGTAAAATGGAAGTATCATACCAAAGAAAGTAGGAATATAAGAATGCGACCAAATACAGGCTTTTATGCTGGAGAAATTAACGAAATTGTTCAAAATACAGAAAAAATGGGTGAACGTTTACACCCAAGCTATGAAGAAATTCGAAAAGCTTTAGACGAAAAGAAAATCAACGAATTTGATGAGGAACGTTTGTCAGAGATTCATGATCTATTCGAGGAAGGTACTCATTTTTACCAATTGAATTTAGAAAAAATCGGTATGATGAAACCACCGGCTAAAGTAATGGGAAATCATAAGAGCTTCCAAAAAGCGTATGTTCAATATGTTGCCGGTTGCCAAGAAATGACCGATAGCTTGTTGCCAGAAGTCAACGAAGAGGCATTCAACGCAGCTGAAAAAAAACAAGATGAAGCAACCGATATAATCTATAAAACGATTCAAAAAATTACAAATCTGTTATTGAAATAGTAAACAATATAAACTTTAAACACAACAAAGGTTTTTTAATTTTATTATAACGTTATTTTAAATACAGCAGAGAAAGAATCAGGTATGATTACTTCATAACCAATAACAACCTTTTCTTTTTCATTGCATTTAGGTAATACTCCTTTAGCACCGATTTGCCGATCGGTGCTTTTTTTTGCGAGTTCCACTTCACGCTTCAGCGTGATTAGTGGAATCGTATGTGTGATGAGAGTTAAACGCATTTTTCGTCGGTTTCGAAAAATGCATTCCTAAATTTGAACTAGCTGTCAGTTTTTCTTCCTGCTTTAGCATGTTAGAAAAATGATATGCCGACGAGAATGAGCGTAAATTTTGAAAAAATTTACTTTCTTTTTTATTGAGTCGCTTGCGAGCTTTAGCGTGATTAGTGGAATCGTATGCGTGATGAGAGTTAAACGCATTTTTCGTGGGTTTCGCAAAATGCATTCCTAAATTTGAACTAGCTGTCAGTTTTTCTTCCTGCTTCAGCAGGTTAGAAAAATGATATGTCGACTAGAATGAGCGTAAATCTTGAAAAAATTTACTTTCTTTTTTATTGAGTCGCCTGCGAGTTTTAGCGGAATCGTATGCGTGGTGAGAGTCAACCGCATTTTTCGTGGGTTTCGCANCTGCGAGTTTTAGCGGAATCGTATGCGTGGTGAGAGTCAACCGCATTTTTCGTGGGTTTCGCAAAATGAATCCCATAAATCAATCTAGCCAATGGTAGTTAAATCAATTTTTTTAACATACTCAATAGAATCATACATATAAAATAAAAAAGCTGAGGTCCGCGTGAAGTATTCACGTGGGCCTCAGACTTTTAGATCTCGATATTTCTTACGTAATCTTCGAAATAGTCATTCAGATCTTTTTTAATTTTTTGATATTCTTCTTCGGTGTATTCTTTTTCCTCAAGCCGGCCTTTAAAATTCGGCAAGTCCAAGTCTTTTTTTAGCCGCTCGATGACTTCTTCTTTATTCATTTCAGAATCCTCTCAAATTGACTTAATCAAAATATACGCAAACGGATTCTGGCGCGTAGACATCTTTTTGGATCATGACTAAAAGGCCAGTTTCAGCATCGCGACGGTATAAAGTTAGGTTGTCGCTATTTTGATTGGCAGCTACTACATAGGCATCGTCGGAACTTAAAGCGAAATCTCTAGGGAAATCGCCTTCTGTTGAGATGGATTGGATCATTTCGATCGTCGTTCCGGCTTCATCAATGGCAAAGACTGCGATGGAGTTATGGCCACGATTTGATGCATACAAGTGGCGTCCGTCGGTTGAGATTCGAATGGCTGCACCGCCGTTGTCGCCGTCAAAATCTGCTGGTAAGGTCGAAACTTTTTGTTTTTGAGTGAAGCTGCCGTCGGTCTTGTCGTATTCTAAGACACTCACGCTGCTGTCTAATTCACCAAACAGATAGGCCAAGGCTTTATTCGGATGGAAAACAAGATGACGTGGCCCCGTGCCAGGTTCAGCCACATAAACTGCGACCTCTTCAATTTCGCCTGTCTCAGCGACATCGTAGGTATAAATGCGATCTGTTCCAAGGTCACAAACAACTAGCCGCTGATCAGGGGTTAAATCGCTGTAATGGGCATGGGCATGATCTTGGTTTTTATGGGGACCAGTTGGCTCTGTATGAATAATAGAAGCAACGGCTTTTAGTGAGCCATCGTTTTGGATGGCGTAAGTATTTACTTCACCTTTATGGTAGTTGGCACCATAGACTAATTGTCGGTTATCGTCTACGGCAACGTAACAAGGAGGCGCACCTTCTTCTGTTACGATGTTTAATAATTTACTTTGCGGATCATAACTAGAGACGCCGCCTTCGCCTTCATGACTTGTTACGGAGTACAGATAGTTTTCTTTGCTTTTGGCAAGGTAGGTAGGACTCGTTTCCTTAGTAACCAATTGCAAATTGTTCAGCGTTTCAGTGGTAGTATCTAATTCGATTTGATAGATGCCCTCACTTACACGGCGTGTATATGTTCCTAAGATTATCTTTTGAATCATTTGAAAACCTCCTTCAATGTACCTCCTATTTTAGCAAGTTTATTCCTTCTTGGATAGCGCTAACTTTGTGATATAATTGGAAAATAAACTAAGAAAGAGCGTGAATTATGACAGTAACGGAAATAACTCAAATTGGCAAAGAAGCAGTTAATGACGAAAATATTATCGTACTTTTTGGTGAAACCATCACACCAGATTTGTTGGATGTCTCTGTCGTTCAAAAAAAAATCAGCGATGAGACGATTGCATTAAAAGCAGGCAGTCGCATCATTTTTGGCGACCAAAGCTATCAAGTGCAGGGCGTGGGCCCGGTGGCAAATCAAAATTTAAATGAGATCGGTCACGCGACAATTTTCTTTCAAGCAGAAGTTGGAACAATTGCGAATGCGGTCTATGTGAGTCCAGAAAAACTTCCAGAATTAGAAGTCGGAATGAAGATTACGTTTCAGTAGGGATGTGAGAGTATGGATAAAAAGAAATTAGGTGAACGCACCTCGTGGTTTTGGAAATGGTTTTTAAATAGCCAAGTGGTGGTGGCCCTGATCATCGTTTTATTGCTCCTATTGATTACGTTAGTATTTACAAAAGTTTCCTATCTCTTTGAACCAATAGGGCAATTTTTTGCGATCGTCGGGTTACCAGTAGTGATCGCCGGAATTTTGTATTACTTAATGAATCCGGTCGTAAACTTTTTGGAAAGTAAGGGAATCAAGCGATCAATCGGAATTATTTTACTATTCATTGTCGTTGTCGCATTGATTGCTTGGGGCATCGTTGTGATCGTGCCGATGATCCGGGAGCAAGTCGGCTCGTTGATTAAAAGTATGCCTGGCTACTTCGATACGATTACAGACAAAGCAAATGAAATCTTTAAAGATCGATCATTTCAACCCTTCCAAGAACATATTGAAAGCAGTTTGCAAAAATTATTAGAATCTTTGACGGAGATTACGCAAAATGTTTCTCGCGTAACGTTGCAAGGATTAGGAAGTGTTGTTTCTACATTGGCGACCGTCGTGATTGCTTTAGTTACAGCACCGATCATTCTCTTTTTCTTATTGAAGGATGGCGACAAACTGGCCCCGTATTTGCTCAAATTTTTACCAGATAAGACGAGAGAGCCGACGTTACGGGTATTGACGGAAATGAACTCGCAGCTGGCTTCTTATATTCGAGGGCAATTGACTGTGGCCTTTACCGTGGCAGTGATGTTCATCATTGGTTTTTCCATTGCGGGATTGAATTACGCGATCACATTAGGGATCTTAGCTGGCTTTTTAAATTTGGTTCCTTATCTAGGTTCCTTTTTAGCGATGATTCCAGTCATTTTTATTGCGATTGTCACGAGTCCTTTCATGCTCGTGAAGGTGATCATTGTTTTTGCGATTGAGCAAACGATCGAAGGACGAATTGTTTCACCATTAGTTTTAGGCAATCAATTAGAAATACATCCAGTAACGATCATGTTTGTCTTATTGACGGCTGGGAAAATTTTTGGAATTTCTGGTGTAATTTTGGGGATCCCATTTTATGCGGTTGCAAAAGTGGTCGTGATCCACGTATTTGAATGGTATAAGCGTGTATCTCCCTTATATGAAAACGAAGAAAAAGGACCTGTCGATCAATGATCGACAGGTCCTTTTTTACAATGTGGATAGATTAAAATTGTGCGGCTAAAACTTTTGCTTTTTCCTTCGCTGCGGCCATAATTTCAGGGGCTTTTTCAGGAGCATAATCGGCACCTTCAATATAAATAGAATCAAAATCAGTGATTCCGATAAAATTCAAGATTCCTTTGACATATTGTGCTGAAAAATCTTGCCCATTATATGTACCACCACTTGATTGGATATGGATTGCCTTTTTATCAGTAATTAAACCAACAGGTCCTTCGGCAGTATATCTAAACGTTTTACCTGCAACGTTGATTGTATCGAACCAAGATTTTAATTTTGAAGGAATATTCAAATTCCATAAAGCATTTGCAATAACAATTTTTTCACTTGCTAAAAATTGATCAGTGAATTCATTAAAAATTCGAACCTTTTCTTGTTGGGCGTCATTTAAATCAGTGAATTCAGCACCTTTTTGCAAGGTTTTCCAAGCTAATAAGAGATCACCATCAATTTCAGGTAGATCAGTATAATACAAATCCAGCATAGTGATAACATCTTCCGGATGACGTAATTGATGTTCCTCAATAAATGTATCTAAAATGGTAACAGTTTGTGAATCTTCTGCTGATAACGGGTGGGCATTTACGACTAAAACATTTGCCACGACGAACACTCCTTATAATATTTACTTTTTACTATTGACAATCCTACACAAAAAAGTTATAATGCGCAATTTATCTGCTCTAAATAATCGAAACGCTCACTTTTTGATTAGCTTGCCATATATTTTTGATAAGCTGAGGCTCCACCAATGACATTAATGACTTGGTAGCCCTGATCTCTTAAAAATTGTGCCATTGTTTTTGAACGACCGCCAAATTGAGTGAAAAGGTAATACGTTTTACCTTTGTTTAATTGGCCTAATTGATTCGGTAATTGAGTCAAAGGAATTTGCAGGACACTGGAGCCCTTCAATAAATCAAAGCTATCATAAAATTCAGGGTCTCTTAAGTCTAAAACATCCACGGATTCTTTTGCGGCAAGCGACATAAATTCTTTTGTAGTTACTGAGTTATTCATTTTTTTCAAAACCTTTTCTTTCTTAATATAGATTTCAATTTAATCTATTTGTACTGCGATTACAAGTGTTATCCAGTATTTTTTTATTCAATTTGACGAATATAAAAGAAAATACTCGAAAAATTTTCAAAAATGACCTAGTTGTTTCAAAAGATCAAATTTTTCTGTAGATTGAAGAGTTTACTAAAGTTTAGCCTGCTGAAAAAGGAATGTCTCTAAACGTCCGACAGCAATAGGTTTCACTTGCGTGATTCAGATTCCCTCGTTAAAATAGAAGTGACGGAGGGAAGACGACCATGGATAATTTTCATTTAGGGAAACTTAATTTAAAAACAATCGCCATTCGTGTGAAAGATCGGGACGGCATGATTCATTTTTATCGTGATATCATTGGTTTACATTTGTTGCGGGAAGAAAACGAATTAGCGATTTTAGGATACAAAGATCCAGCTAGCGAATTGCTTTGGTTGGAAGAAAGCCCACGAGCAAGTGAACATCGTGGAGAAATCAAAAAAATGCAGCGTGTCTCATTAGTTGTACCGAATATTGAAGAATTAGCGAACGTTTACTATCGTGCAGAAAAAGAAAAATATCCCGTGAAGTCTGCTTTACAGGCAGATGCTGAAAAGGGCTTGCTGTTTGAAGATCCTGAGGGAAATGAAATTGAAATCTTCTACGCTCCTAGTAATGAACGTTCAACAGCGGAACCGATCAGTCTTGATTTTAAGGAATTAGAAAAAAAGGCGACAAAACGGGAGAAAATCCACGACGCTTATTTTGACAAGATCCATTTGAATATTAGTGATATAGCTCGTCAGCAGGATTTTTTGGCGGATATTTTAGGTTTAGAGGTTCATGATGAGACTGAAGAAGAGCTGCTTTTAAACCGCGGCGAATTTAATGTTGGTTTAACTGTTGCTACGGGTGGAACGATTGATGAACCAACGGACAAAGTTTTAGGATTAGACTTTTTACAATTTCTTGTTTCAAAAGAAATGCTGACGGAATTAAGCAGCCACTTAGATGAGAAAGAGCGGGAATATTTCCGTGATAAGAAGCAATCATTGATTACGATTTACGATCCAGCTGGACTTGAATGGTGGTTTGTATTGAAATAGTAAAAAGCCGCGAGCAATCGCGGCTTTTTTTTGATTTATAAAGAAGGTATAAAGTTTTCATATGAATAAATCGCTTTACAGCAGGTCGAGCCATGTTCGGATTCACGAACTAGCTTTATCGGCAATAAGCAAAAAGCTGAGCGAGTTCGCGAAAGCCTTTCTCAAAGACTATAATAGAAAAAGCACTAAGAGTTGAAAATAAACAATAGGAAAGTCAAACAATTGAAGCTTTTCACCGTCATTAGTGACATAGAGGATCAAACAGAGGAAGGCCTGACAAATCAAAAAGCTAACCAGATTATACAGTGGCTCGGAAAATATCCCTTTTTCGGGAAAATCGTCGGTATAGTGATAGATGAAAAGGCTGCAGGCGGCAAAAATAACAAACAGACCGATGACTTGAATCCGCAAATCTGAAATGAATGTCTGCAATCCCCAGAGTAAACAAAACGAACCGAGAAATATGAGCCATCTTTGCGGCTGGCAAAAACGGGCAAGCAACTGCTTCATTCTTTGCTTCATTTTTTTGCTCCTTTTTAAAATGTGATTTCCTTCTGTTTATTTTACAGGAAAATTCTCATTTGGGAGATCCATATTTTTTAAAGGTTCAAAAGTTTTCGTTTTCTGATTGTGCTATACTTTTGGGGAACTATTTTTGAAAGAGGGGCTGAGATGTATCCAGAGACACGTCACTTAATTGAAGCAAAGATGAAGCAGAAGATTTTTCCCGGTGCAGTTTTTCAATTCATCGAAGATCAACAAGAAGATGTACAAGTACTAGGCAACGCGCAAATTGAACCGACCGTCATCCCGATGGCAGAAGATTTTCTTTTCGATGTGGCGTCGCTAACTAAAGTTGTTTGTACTACGACTGTTATGCTGAGACTTTTTGAAGCAGGCAAGCTCACTTGGGATCAACCGCTGCATGACTTATTGCCGAATTTTCAAAATCGCCGAATTACGTTGCGTCACTTATTGACTCATACATCAGATATCCAGACTTATATCCCCAATCGTAATCAACTGAATGCGGCAGAATTACGAGAGGCTTATCTGAAATTAGAACCGGGTGAGCGGCTTGGAGAAGTTGTACAATATACGGACGCGGGAACGATTTTGCTTGGTTTTCTGATTGAAGAGCTCTATCAAAAAGACGTGATCGAGGTTTTCAGACAAGAAGTGCTACAGCCATTACAGATGTCAGCGAGTCTTTTTTTACCAGAACCATCTTATGATCGAATCGTTCCGACGCAAAAGCAAAGTGATGGAAGGATTCTAAAGGGCATTACTCATGATCCGAAGGCGCGCATTTTAGCGGAACATGCTGGCAACGCAGGACTGTTTACGAATCTGAAAGATTTAAGTAAATTTGCAAAAATGTATTTGAATCTTGGTCGAGTTCAGGATAAAATTTATTTACATGACAAGACAATTCGTGAATTGCTAAAGGATCAGACACCAACGAAAGCTGGCGAGCGTTCGCTAGGTTGGGATTTGAAATTCAGTCCGAAAGATCAAGCACCGTTGCTTTTTCACACTGGCTACACAGGGACATTTCTGATGTTGGATATAAAAAAGCAATCGGCCTTTATTTTTTTGTCAAATCGTGTTCATCTAGAAGATCATCGAGCTCGTTATGTAGCAGAGCGTGATGAAATTTTAGCCTGCTATTTAAAGGAAAGAAGCAACATTTATCAAAAATAACGATAGTTAGAAGGAGTAACAACTCATGGAACCATTATTTTTAAAACCCGTATTTCAAGAAAAAATTTGGGGTGGAGATCAACTCCACACCGTTTTCGGTTTTGATATCCCGAACGACAAGATCGGTGAAGATTGGGCCATCAGCGGACATCCTCATGGGGTAAGTATCGTAGAGAACGGACCACACAAAGGCAAAACCGTCAGTGAGCTTTGGCAAGATCATCGGGAACTGTTCGGCAACGCTGAAGGAGATGTTTTCCCATTATTAACGAAAATTTTGGATGCGGAAGATGATCTATCTGTCCAAGTTCATCCAGATGACAGCTACGGCTTAAAACACGAAGGCGAATTAGGCAAGACCGAATGCTGGTATATTATTAATGCGAAGCCCGGCTCAGAAATTGTTTATGGCCACAATGCCAAGACTCGTGAAGAATTAGCGGAAATGATCGAAGCAGGCCGGTGGGATGATTTATTACGCCGTGTGCCGGTTAAGGCGGGAGACTTTTTCTATGTACCAAGTGGAACCATCCACGCGATCGGAAAAGGCATCATGATTTTGGAGACCCAACAAAGTTCTGATACGACTTATCGGGTATACGACTACGATCGCAAAGACGATCAAGGAAATACGCGTGAATTACACATTCAGCAATCGATCGACGTAACGACCGTCCCAGCAATCAGCCCTGAGTTAGAAGTAACGGAAAGCAAAAAAGGCACATCTTCTGTAATCACTTACCTAAAGACCGAATTCTTTAATGTTTACGAATGGGATGTTGTCGGTGAACTTTCGTTGAAAAAATCTGGTGACTATACGTTAGTGACTGTGATCGAAGGCTATGGCAATTTGATCGTTGACGGCCAGAGCTATGAAATGAAGCCTGGCACAAGCTGCATCTTACCAGCGGAAATTACGGAATGGAAAGTCGAAGGCGAAATGAAGATCATCGCTTCAACGCCGGGAACAAAATAAGAATAAAAAAAGAATCATTCGCAAAATTGCGGATGATTCTTTTTTGTTAAGCGATTTCCGGTAGTTCAACTGCTTCGCCGTATTTATTTTTTAAGGCAGTGTGAAGCAAGCGAATGGCTAAAGATTTATTCCGAGCTAAGATCGGTCCGTGGAAATAAGAACCATAGACGTTTTTATAAATGACGCCTTCGCCTTGATCTTCGCCATTATTGCCATTGCCTTTGACGATCGTACCAAGCGGACGCTCGCCTTTCCCTAAGAAGGTGCGGCCGTTATGGTTTTCAAAGCCGTAATAAGTCTCGCCAAATTCTTGGTTATGAATCTCGATGTCACCGATAAAGCGGTGATTGTCTTGGCTTAATGTGTAATGATCCAACGCGCCGATGCCTTCAATTTTTTGACCGTCGGCACCCACATAGTAATGGCCTAATAATTGGTAGCCGCCGCAGATCGCTAGCATGACGCCATCATTTTCGATGTATTCTTTCAGTGCAGCTTTTTTTTCTTGGATATCCTTTGAAACGATCATTTGCTCGTAATCTTGACCGCCGCCGAAAAAGATCATGTCATATTTATCAGGATCAAAGTCTTGATAAATGCTGACGATTTCCGAGTTTAGCTCGATACCCATTTGTTTTGCATAATAGTTCAGGGTCAATAGATTTCCGTTATCCCCGTAAGTGTTGAGTAAATTGCCGTATAAATGTGCTAAGTTCAATTCGTAATTAGCCACGATCCATACCTCCATCAATGTAGCCTTTTTGGGCTAGTTCTTTCCGTAGTTGTAAGACGGCGGTGTACGTCGCTAAGATATACACGTGTTCCGTCGGCAATAGTTTGATCTTTTCAATGGTTTCCGTCAAGCTTTCTGTCTCGGTCAGCTTGTCGTCAGGAATACCTGCAACCCGGAAACGTAAAGCCATATCGGTGTGGCGGTCGCCACCTGCAATCACCGCCGGTACATCCATTTCAGCGAAGGCTTCATGATTGCCGTCCCAGATCCAACTGATGTCGATTCCATCGGCGTAATTCGCATTCAATAATGAAACTAATGAAAAAGGATAGGGTGCTAAACCAATCATATCGATCACTTGGTTCAAACCAACAGGATTTTTGACTAAGACTAACGTACATTTTTTACCGTCAATTACAAACTCTTCTTGCCGCCCAAAAACTTTTTCATCGTAGCCTAAGCCGCGTTTGATTTTTTCTTGCGGGACACCATAATATTCCGCTACCGCCGTTGCTGCCAATGCGTTGTAAACATTATACATGCCACCAACTTCGATCTTATACTCTTGTCCGTCAATCACAAACTCAGAGGATTGATTGTCCATGGCCTTCATTTCAGTTAATTTGTAATCCAATTCAGGACGGTGGAAGCCGCAGTTAGGGCAATAATATTTTCCAAGGTTAGCATAAGTGATCATTTTATATTTCAAGATATGTTGGCATTTTGGACAAAGTAAACCGTCCGTATTATAGTGAGCGTCTTGCTCTTTATCTGGCAAATGATCGAAGCCGTAATATTTTCTAGGGTTGATGGTTTCCAATGAATTAAAGATTGGCGAATCACCGTTACACAAGATGGGGGCCTGTGGTGATTTTGCCGCTCCATCAACGATTAATTTATAAGTAGTGTAGATTTCACCGTAGCGATCCATTTGGTCGCGGAAAATATTGGTGAATAAGAACAGCTCAGGTTTGATATATTCCGTAACCTTGCTTAGGCTTGCCTCATCGATTTCAAGAACGGCAATTTTTTTATCGTCTTTCTTGCCTTTGGCATTTAAGAAAGTCGAGACGATTCCTTGGGCCATGTTGGCACCGGTTGGGTTCGTCAAAACATAATCAAATTCTTGTTTTAAAATGTTAACAGTCAAGGCCGTGGTCAATGTCTTCCCGTTTGTTCCAGTGACGACGACGACTTTGTAATCTTTCACTAATGTATCTAAAATATTGGGATCTAACTTTAAAGCTAATTGCCCGGGATAGCTTGATCCACCTTTAAAGAAAGTTTTTAATCCCCATTGCGCGGTCTTTCCGGCGGCAATCGCCAGATGACTTCGTAAACCCATCGCACATCCTCCATGTCTCTAACAAATTTAATTCATCTTATCATATTTGAAAAAAAATTTTAAACAGCTTTTCCTTTTCTTAATCTTTCCGTCTATAAATCCAGTAGAAAATCGAGTTTCTAACCAATAATAATCTTTTCTTCAGGAAATTCATAACCTAAGTCCCGGGTTTCTTTTGGTACGAAAAGCATCAACGTATAAAGCATACCGACGCGTCCGATAAACATTAAGATCGCAATCATAATTTTTCCTGTATTAGACAAGTCGTGAGTGATGCCTAATGAAAGCCCGGTTGTTCCGAAAGCGGAAGTCACTTCGACAATGATCGAGATCAAGGAATGATCTTCGGTGGCGGTCAGAAAGAGAATACTAAAGAGACACATGCCGGCGGAGAGCATAAAGACGACCACCGATTTTCGCACATCCTCTTGGGCGATCTTGCGTCCAAAAATATTGATGTCATTTTCATTTTTTAAGAAGGAATACAGGTATAAGCCGATAATAGCGATAGTCGTCGTACGAATCCCACCACCGACCGAACTTGGTGAACAGCCAATGAACATCAATAAAGAAAAAATAATCAAGGTAGTATTCTGGAAAATATTCAGATCATGGATCTGCAAGCCGGCGTTTCTCGTCGTCATGGAATAAAAGGAAGAGTTCAGCCATTGATCAAACAGATTCATCTGAGCGAAGCTATGGTCTTTTTCTAAAAGCCAAATCGCTAACGTTCCGCCAATAAATAGTACAAAGAAAGCGAGTAGGGCGATCTTCGAGAATAAGCTAAACCGAAAAGGAATTTTTGATTTTGACCGTTTGTGGTAAAGCCAACCATGAAAATCCATTAAGACCGGAAAACCGATCCCACCGATGAAAATCAACAGCATGATCGTAAGAATGAAAAAGGCGTCGTGAGAAAATGGAATGATCGAGTCCCCAGTCACGTCAAAGCCTGAGTTGGTCACCGCTGAAATCGCTTGGTAGAAACCATAAAAGATTGCTTCACCAATACGATGGTAATAGCCCTTTAAATAGAAATAAATGGAAAAGAGCGTGCCAAAGATGACTTCGATTATTAGTAGCATAGAAAAGGTGATTCGAATCAGATTGACGATTCCGCTCAGACGGGGTTGATTCATATCGGTCATGATTAACTGCCGCTGTTTAAGGGTAATTCGCCGCTTAGAAACGATAAAGAAGAAAGTGGTAATCATCATGATCCCTAAGCCACCAATATGAAAAAGCACCTCCAGCATGACCACGCCAGCGTTGTTAAAGGTGGAATTAATATCAATCGTGGTCAATCCCGTCACGGAAACCGTTGAGATTGCCATAAAAATTAGATCCAATAAAGAAACGTGAGACCCTGGTTCGCGAAAAATTGGCAAGCTAAATAAAAATAAGGCCAAGATCGTCATCGCTAAATAGTAAAAAACGATAATCTGAATTGAAGAAAACCGATTGTTTAGTTTACGCCAGTTCTTTTTAAAAAAACTGATCCGTCGTTCAAAATTCATGGAGAACTCCTTAACAAGTAATTTGTAGAAAGAAATAAAATTTTAACAATAAAAATAGTATAGCATGCTTCGCTGAGAAAGGCTGTGGGAACTCGTCTAACAGCTTACCGAAAAAATGATTTGCAAGGTTGGCTGTTGTCAGAAATAAAAAAACTCCCGTCACTTGGACAGGAGTAGAAAAATTTATGCGTCTTGTGCTGTTGCGGCAATGTCGATTTCGCGAATGTTGACAGCTTGTGGCATATCGTAGATAAATTTGACCGTTTCTGCGACATGGACTGGATCTAAAGTGATTCCTCCCATGCTGTCCTTCCAAGCACCGTAATCAATTAAAGATTTTTGATCCGTGACATGAGTCAACAGTTCTGTTTCGGCCGCACCAGGAGCGACTAACGACACGCGGACATTTGAGCCGGAAACCTCTTCGCGGATCGTTTCACTCAGTCCGTGGACACCGAATTTTGAAGCAACATAAGCGGCATGATTCGTAAAGGTTTTTTTGCCTGCAAGGGAAGACATGTTAATGATCGTCCCATGTTTTCGCTCGGTCATATTTGGAAGTACGATCTGCATGCCGTTTAAAACACCCATCACGTTGGTATTCAGCATAGTTTGCCATTCGGTTGGCGATTGTGTCAGGACATTGCCTAATAACATGACCCCGGCGTTGTTGACCAACAAATCAGTTGGACCATAAACCGCTTCGGCCTGCTTGATACTCGCTTCAAACGCCGAGTAATCCGTCACGTCAACCGCTTCGATCATGACTTTGTCAAAATTCAGCGGCAAGGCTTTGATTTTTTCGACTCGGCGCCCTAACAATAACAAAGGGAAACCCGCTTGATTAAATATTTTGGCGATCTCTGCTCCAAATCCTGAGCTGGCACCGGTAATAACGACTAATGATTTTTCCATATAAATTGCCTTCTTTCAAAATTATGATAGACTTACTGTACTACTTGGAGTTAACTCCAGGTCAAGAAGGAAGTTGAAAAAAAATGAAAAAATTTTTGATCGGAGAAATTTCAGAACGCTATGGTATCTCTCAAGATACCTTGAGATACTATGACAAAGCCGGGTTGTTGCCTTTCGTTAAAAAAAATTCGGCGGGACGCAGGGAATTTACCGAAGATGATCTTGGCTATATCGAAGTAATCGATTGCTTGAAACGTTCAGGCATCGCGGTGAAAGAAATCGCGAAATTTATGGATTGGTGCGTTGCTGGAGATTCGACTTTGCCGCAGCGCTATGCCTTTATGACAGAGCAAGAAGCAGCATTGGAGCAAAAAATTCATGAACTGCAAGCGCAACTTGATTTTTTGCGTTGGAAAAAATGGTATTATCAAACAGCGAATGAAGCGGGAACTGAAACGATTTTCTTTAAGGCCGGGACCCGACAAGTAGATGCGAAGTGGCATCAAAAATATTTGGCTACGACTAGAGAATAAAAAAACGACCGGAATCCTTCAAGGATTCCGGTCGTTTGCGGTTATGAAAGCAGCACGCCAGCTGCTAGTAGGACAAGAATTAATACAATAATCGTAATCAAAAGTTTGGTAACAAACTTGATCCATTTATCAAAACCAATGTTCACTACCGATAAGGAAACAAGAATCAATCCCGTTGGTGCAATCAAACCAATCAGGCCTTGCCCCCAGTTGTAAGCATCAACAATCATTGCACGATCAATTCCGACCACATCGGCCAATGGGGCCATGATTGGCATTGATAGCACGGCTAAGCCGGAAGAAGATTGAATGAAGAAACCTAAAATAACATATACTAAGAACATAAACCAAATGAAGACAACATTGTTCATTCCGCTAATAGCACCGCTAAAGAAATTCATAATGGTATCGCTGATGAAGCTGTTTTCCATTACGATTCCTACTGAACGAGCCAAGCCTACAATCAAGGCAACACCTAAAAGATCAGCCGCCCCAGTCACGAAGCTATCAATAAATTTCTTTTCACCTAGTCCGGAAACGAAGGCCAAGATGTACGTCACTGCTAAGAAAACAACCGCAATCTCGGTGAAGTACCAGCCTAATTGTTGAACACCGTAAATCATGACAACAAAGCCCAACGCAAAGACGATTAGTGAAAATTTTTGACGCTTTGTAAAATCGGTACTGGTTTTACGTTCCTCGCTACCTAAAAATCGTTCACGGTCGCTCGCCGCTTGATCGGCGACTAATGAAGCAGCAGGATTCAAACGAACTTTTTCTGCATAACGAATCGTGTAGAGAATCGAGATACCAATGGCTGCGACCCACATGATGATCCGCAGCGGCATCCCATCAGTGAAGTTGATTCCCGCAGCATTCGACGCGATGACCGTTGAAAAAGGGTTGATCGTCGAACTCATCGTGCCAATGGCTGTTCCTAAATAAATTGAGGCGACAGCCGTCAAGGTATCGTAACCCGCCAATAAAAAGATTGGGATCAAGATTGGGTAAAAGGCAATGGTTTCCTCGGCTAGACCAAAAGTCGTTCCGCCAATTGCGATCAACGTGGTAACAATCACGATCAACCACTTTTGTTTGCCTTTCAGTTTTTCCGAAAGCCGCATCATGCCGGCATCCATTGCGCCAGTAGCATTGACGATTCCGATCACACCGCCTAGGATCAAGATGAAGATCATGATATCGACACTCTCAGTGATCCCTTGGACTTGGGATTTTAAAAATTGAGTGATCGTTCCAGTTACCCCACGAGCTGGTTTTTCGATTTGTTCATAAGAATTCGGAATAGCCGCAGGGCGGTAGATCGTCCCATCACGAAACTTGCCGACTTTGATATGGATGTCATATTTATCCAAAGTTGCTTGCGTCGCCGGTTCCATTTTGGTTTTGTCATGAGCATCCGTAATCATAAATTGATCTTTTCCGCCGTCGTACGTCAAGGTACTATACTTACCGGAAGGAATAAAAAAGGTTAGTGCTTGCACCAGAATCAAAACGATGATGATGACTGTGTAAGCGGATGGAAAACTGCGCCGTTTCTTAGGTTGTTCCATTAAAAAAGCCTCCTAATAATAAATGATAGAAAAATAAAGTTCCATTGAAATTATATCATTGGTAAGAAAGATCACTAAAAGATAACCTATTTCAGATTAGAAAATCCTTTGTTTTGCCAAAGTAAGAGCCAGTTGTTTTTTTATGAATATGGAAACAATGAAAATTATGACTGTAAAAAAATCTGCTTTTCCGCTATAATACGATAGGAACAAAAGGGAAAGGTGACAAGAAATGGCCCAGCTTTTTTTTAAATACGGCGCAATGAACAGTGGGAAGACCATCGAAATCTTGAAGGTTGCCCATAATTATGAAGAACAAAACAAACCCGTTGTGCTAATGACTAGCGGTTTAGATACCCGGGACGGCGTAGGCAAAATCTCCAGCCGCATCGGTTTAAGCAGCCCAGCTGTACCGATTTTTGCAGATACAAAAATTTTTGATTTTATTCAAGGGCTTGATTTTAAACCTTATTGCATTTTGATTGATGAATCGCAATTTTTATTGAAGGAACATGTCTTAGAATTGGCTCGTGTGGTAGATGAATTGGATATCCCCGTGATGGCTTTTGGCTTAAAAAATGATTTCCGCAATGAAATGTTTGAAGGCTCGAAGTATTTATTGTTATACGCGGACAAGTTGGAGGAATTAAAAACGATTTGTTGGTTCTGCCACAAAAAGGCAACGATGAACCTGCATTATATCAACGGACGTCCGGTCTACGAGGGCGATCAAGTCCAAATCGGCGGCAATGAAGCCTACTATCCAGTTTGTCGCAAACATTATTTGCATCCGCAGATTCCCCACAATGAAGAATAACTGATTAATCAAAGAATATATGTAATGAAAAACGCGTTTATTTTTCACTGTATGAAAAATAAATACTTTAATACGAATTAGGATGTCAGTTCCGCTTTTTCCAGTAATTGTGGTACAAAGAATCAAAAAGGAATTAAACTGTATCCAGATTGAATAAGTTTAGCGGAATGATATACGTGATGAGCATCAAATTCATTTTTCACTGTATGAAAAATAAATACTTTAATACGAATTAGGAGGAATTTTATCCATGTACGATCAACTGCAAGCCATCGAAGATCGTTATGAAGAGCTTGGCGAATTATTGAGTGACCCGGAAGTCATCACTGATACCCAGCGCTTTATGCAGCTGTCTAAAGAAGAGGCGAATACTCGAGATACTGTTGCGACATACCGCCGCTACAAAAAAGTAGTAGAGGGTATCAGCGATGCCGAAGAACTATTAGGTGAGAACTTAGATGCTGAAATGGCGGAGATGGCTAAAGAAGAGCTGTCTGATTTGAAAAAAGAAAAAGAAGTCTTAGAAGACGAAATCAAAATTCTGCTATTACCAAAAGACCCGAATGATGATAAAAATATCATTATGGAAATTCGTGGAGCAGCGGGTGGAGATGAAGCGGCATTATTCGCCGGCGATCTTTTCAATATGTATCAAAAATATGCGGAAGCGCAAGGCTGGAAGACGGAAGTTATGGAAGCCAATGTAACTGGAATCGGCGGCTATAAAGAAGTCATCATGATGATCACCGGTGATAACGTGTATTCAAAATTGAAATACGAAAGTGGCGCCCATCGCGTTCAACGGGTCCCTTCAACAGAATCACAAGGGCGGATCCACACTTCAACTGCGACAGTGGTCGTAATGCCAGAAGCTGAAGAAGTCGAGATCGATATTGCTGATAATGATATTCGGACAGATATTTATCATGCGTCAGGTGCTGGTGGTCAGCACGTCAACAAGACGGCATCAGCTGTTCGTTTGACTCATATTCCAACAGGGATCGTAGTAGCGATGCAGGACGAACGTTCACAAATCAAAAACCGTGAAAAGGCGATGAAAATTTTACGGGCCCGCGTGTTTGATAAAATTCAACAAGAAGCTCAAAGTGAATATGACGCAAGTCGTAAGTCAGCGGTTGGTACTGGGGATCGTTCAGAACGTATCCGGACCTACAACTTTCCGCAAAATCGGGTGACAGATCACCGCATTGGTTTGACGATCCAAAAACTGGATCAAATCCTAGCTGGTAAACTTGATGAAATTATTGACGCTTTAATTATGTATGACCAAACCCAAAAACTGGAAGAGTTGCAAAATGGGTAAAACGTATGTGGAAGTCCTGTCTGGGGCTTCCTCTTTTTTAGAGGCAGCCGGAAAAGAAGGCTATGCTATTGAATACCTTTTCCTCGCTCGCAAACAATGGAGTAAAACCGACTGGCTGCTGCATATGCGGGAAGAAATCTCAACAGCAGAGGAACAGCTGATTGAAGAAGATCTGGCGAGTCTAATGAAAAATATTCCGCCTCAGTATTTGCTAGGCTACGAATATTTTTTTGAGCATCGCTTCAAAGTAACGCAAGATACTTTGATCCCCCGACCTGAGACTGAAGAACTAGTCGCCCTTAGTTTGTCCGATAATGATGCATCCGCTAAAAAGGTCGTGGACATAGGTACCGGTACTGGTGCGATTGCGATTAGTTTGAAGCTGGCACGCCCTGCATGGACTGTCACGGCGGTAGATATATCTGAAGCGGCGTTAAAGGTCGCTTCAGAAAATGCAGAGACCTTGCAGGCACCGATCACTTTTTTGCAAAGTGATGTGCTAAGCGCTATTACAGAAAAGCAGGACATCATCATTAGCAATCCTCCTTATATCAGTAGGACAGAATGGGATTTGATGGATGAGAGCGTGCGAACTTATGAGCCAAAGCAGGCGCTTTTTGCGGAAAATGATGGGCTGGCAATCTATCAAAAGATCGCTGCGGAGAGTCAAGGGTTATTGCAACCAGATGGGATGATTTTTTTGGAGATCGGCTTTCAACAAGGTCTCGCTGTCCAAGAAATATTCCAACGAACCTACCCTGATAAAACGGTAACGATTCATCAAGATCTGTCAGGAAATGACCGCATGATCATGGTGCGTTGAGATTTGCCAAAAAATTATTTTTACGAGCAATTGTAATAAAAAAACATTGGGATGACGGTGTTAAAAGCTTGAAAAAGTTATTCACATGGTTATACACACTTGACAAACAAGTTATCAACAACACGGGGATAACTTGCAAGCAAAAGTTTTAAAATAAGGAAAGTTAAAAAAAGGGAGCTGTGGAGAAGCTGTGGAAACAAAAATATTTCAAGTAGAGGAACTAAAAGAAGCGGCGGGATTATTACGTCAGGGAGAATTGATCGCCTTTCCTACGGAGACAGTCTATGGATTGGGAGCTGACGCGCTTTTACCGGAAGCGGTTAAAAAAGTATTTGCCGTTAAGGGGCGTCCAAGTGATAATCCGTTGATCGTCCATATCGCGAATTTTTCCATGACCGAAAAATTTGTGGAAAATTACCATCCGTTGACTGAAAAAATTGTTGAAGCTTTCTGGCCAGGACCACTGACCTTGATTTTCCCTATTAAAAAAGGCAGTCTGAGTCCAGTGGTGACCGGTGGGTTATCCACAGCGGCCTTTCGGATGCCAGATAATAAAAAAACATTAACTTTAATTGAAGAAACGGGCGATCCTCTCGTTGGACCAAGCGCGAACACGTCAGGGAAACCAAGTCCAACTACTGCTTCTCATGTTTATCATGATTTAAAGGGAAGAATCGCTGGCATCCTTGATGATGGAGCGACCCAGATCGGAGTGGAATCAACGGTGCTTGATCTTAGTGGCGAGGTACCGACGATTTTGCGTCCAGGAGCGGTAACAAAGGAACTACTGGAAGACACTCTAGGGATTGAAGTCCCATTAGATAAACATTTAGTCAAAGAGAGTGAGACACCTAAAGCTCCTGGTATGAAATATAAACACTATTCACCAGATACGCCGGTCTTAATGGTTAAGTCTAATGATTGGGCAAAAGCATTAGCGTGGGCCGTTGCGGAAAATAAAAGCTATGGACTATTGGCGACACCAAAAATTGCTGAACAATATGCGTCAACGACACGTTTTGTTTTTGCTGATGATTCGATCGAAGCGGCGACGCGAGGATTATTCAGTGGCTTACGGGCATTGGATGAAGGAGAATCCGTTGATTTGATTTTTGCAGAAGTCTTTCCGGAAGATCATTTAGGCTTAGCTTATATGAATCGTCTGAAAAAGGCTGCTGCACAGAAATATTTCGAAGTATAAAGAGTTTTAGATTGAATCTTGAATTTTTCGCTTCATTCATGGAAAAAAATTTGTGGGTAAAAAAGTAAACAAAAGATTCGATTATCTCTAGAAACTTTCGTATACTTAAATCAGAAAAAATGAAAGGTGGCGTTGGGATGGATTACAAAGCACTAGATCCCGAACTATGGGAAGCAATTAAGGATGAGGGGCAGCGGCAAGAGCAAAATATTGAGTTGATCGCCTCAGAGAATATCGTCTCAGAAGCCGTTCGGATGGCGCAAGGCAGTGTGTTGACCAATAAATATGCGGAAGGCTACCCTGGTCGTCGTTATTATGGCGGGTGTGAATTTATCGATGTTGTAGAAAATTTAGCGATTGATCGCGCAAAGGAATTATTTGACGCAAAATTCGCGAATGTTCAAGCGCATTCTGGTTCACAAGCCAATCAAGCAGCTTATTTTTCATTGATTGAACCCGGAGATACAGTTTTAGGAATGGATTTATCGGCAGGAGGACATTTAACTCATGGTTCACCAGTGAATGTCAGCGGTAAGTTGTATCATTTTGTTAGCTACGGCGTTGATCCTCATACAGAAACGATCGACTATGAAGTCGTTCGTATTTTAGCGCGGAAACATCAACCAAAATTAATCGTAGCAGGAGCGAGTGCCTATAGTCGGATCATTGATTTTGCCCGTTTCCGTGAAATCGCTGATGAAGTAGGTGCGAAGTTAATGGTGGACATGGCACATATCGCTGGTTTGGTGGCAACTGGGTTGCATCCTAACCCAGTTCCTTACGCGGATGTTGTTACTTCCACCACTCATAAGACTTTACGTGGGCCTCGTGGCGGCTTGATTTTAACCAATGATCCGGACATGGCCAAAAAAATCAACAGCGCGGTTTTTCCTGGGTTACAAGGCGGACCATTGGAACATGTTATCGCAGCCAAAGCTGTGGCTTTTAAAGAAGCGTTAGCGCCTAATTTCAAAACTTACAGCGAACAAGTCTTGAAAAATATTCAAGCGATGGTGAAAGTCTTCAATCAAACACCGGAAACCCGGGTAATATCTGGGGGCAGTGACAATCATCTGATTTTATTGGAAGTCACCGGATTTGATATCACCGGTCGGGAAGCAGAAGAATTATTGGATCAGGTTCACATCACAGTCAATAAAAATTCTATTCCTTTTGAATCAAAAAGTTTCCGCGAAACGAGTGGGGTTCGGATTGGGACCGCCGCTATTACCAGCCGCGGCTTTAAAGAAGAAGATGCCAAACGTGTAGCTGAATTGATTGTTGAAGCATTACGCTCAAAGGGTGACGAAGCGAAGCTGGATGAAGTACGCAAGGCGGTCTTAGAATTAACCGATGCTCATCCGATTCAAGCCAGCTTAGACTAGTTTTCTCAAAGCAGTTGTCATATAATAAATGAAATGCATACTAAGAATATCCGCTCAACATGCAGTAGTTTTTAGAGTTCAAGAAAAACTGGTTGCTGGATAGACAACATGAAAATAATTATATTAAAATGAGTAAGGGGCAAATTAATATGGGCAAGTTTCAAGTAATTGATCATCCATTGATCCAACACAAATTAACGATTATTCGCGATAAGAATTGTGGAACCAAGGTTTTCCGCGAAGTGGTAAATGAAATCGCGATGTTGATGGCGTACGAAGTATCTCGTGATATGCCATTGGAAGACGTTGAAATCGAGACGCCAATCACTGTTTCAACACAAAAAACATTATCCGGTAAAAAAGTTGCGATTGTTCCGATTTTACGTGCTGGTATTGGTATGGTAGACGGCATCTTAGAATTGATTCCCGCTGCCAAAGTTGGCCACATCGGGATGTTCCGTGATGAAGAAACGTTAGAACCAAATGAATATTTCTTCAAAATGCCAGAAGACATCGACAGCCGTCAATTATTTATTGTTGATCCAATGTTGGCGACTGGTGGTTCAGCGATCATGGCGATCGATTCATTGAAAAAACGTGGCGCTTCAAATATGAAATTCGTTTGTTTAGTTGCTGCTCCAGAAGGGGTCAAAGCCTTGCAAGACGCGCATCCAGATGTAGATATCTATACAGCTGCATTAGATGATCACTTAAATGAACAAGGCTATATCGTTCCTGGACTAGGCGACGCAGGCGACCGCCTATTTGGAACTAAGTAAATTAAAATAGGTTGGGGGAGAAGTGGTTAGCTACTTTTGTCCCGACGATTGCAACAAAAGAAGGAGTTTGGGCGATCATCGCCCAAACTCCTTCTTTGTTTAAAAACTAAATTTTTTCCATTTGTTTATAATTGATTACAACAACACCGTTGGAATGATTAATCAACTCTCCGTTGTCTTGCTTTTCATCAATTTCAACCACTGCTGCATTTTTCAATTGTTTCGTGACAATTCCAGTCTGAGATTGTCCGCGAATCGTAAACATCACATGTGTCTGAACTGGAAAATCTTTTCCAGCTTCGGAAGGATCAATTTGCGTCTCTATTTTACCAAATGTAGCCATCTGTTCTAAACGCCTCCTTTTTCATACTAACGAAAATCTCAACTTTAAACTGCGTCGGATTTGTTAGTATCTTGGATTTTGACTCGACTTAATCACAGGATTTTGCTAAACTATGAAAAGTGGAGCGGTCATCCATTGGTATCACATGCCCTATTTTAGCATATTTTCAACTTTTTTTCATGTAATCGCTTTTTGAGAGGAATCTTACTTTACTTTTTGCTAGAAGTTTTTTATAATTCCTTTTGTACGAAACGCCAGCTTAGCTCAGTTGGTAGAGCAACGCACTCGTAACGCGTAGGTCGTAGGTTCGAATCCTATAGCTGGCATAAATTATAAAAGCCGTCATATCAAAGGGAAACCGAGATAGCGACGGCTTTTTATTATTTATAAAGTAAGTATAAATTTTTCACAGGAATACGCTTTACAGCAGATTTAGCCATGTCTGGCTTCACGAANCACTCGTAACGCGTAGGTCGTAGGTTCGAATCCTATAGCTGGCATAAATTATAAAAGCCGTCATATCAAAGGGAAACCGAGATAGCGACGGCTTTTTATTATTTATAAAGTAAGTATAAATTTTTCACAGGAATACGCTTTACAGCAGATTTAGCCATGTCTGGCTTCACGAACTAGCTTTATCGGCAATAAGCAAAACGATTTCGAAATTTGAGAAGCACCAAGTAGGAACTGTTCAACATCAAAGTTAAAACTTTGTGTTTCTCAGTCATTTATCAAAAGTTTGGTCTGATTGCTCAGCTGACTCCTAATTAGGGAATCATTTTTCCAAAAATACGAAAAATGACTCTGATTGTCGTTACGCATACCATTTTTCTAATCTCAATAAAGCAAGCAGAAAAACTGGCAAAAAGCTGAGGGAGTTCGCGAAAGCCTTTCTCATATTATTTTGATTGTATGGAAGAAAAGTTGCTTTCTATTGAGGGAGAAGGATGAAGAAAAATTATTTGTTCCACTTTGGTGTGATTCTTTATATTTTATTTATGAGTCTATTTCGCGAGACGTTTTCGTTTATGGGCTTGAATGTTTTTCTAGCTTGGCTACCGCTAGTCTTTGGTAGTTTGTTTATGAAACTTATTTCGCCGGTTCGCTGGCTATTTGCAGCGCTGTGGTTATTGTTTTTCCCGAATGTTCCCTATTTATTGACAGATCTGTTTCATTTAGAGAGTTTGAGGATTTATCACGCCCATGGTCTTTTTGCACCAGTTGCGAGTGATTGGTGGTCTTATTTTTTCTTAGTGCTGCCGATTTTAGTTATGGTTTTTGTTGGGATGGCGCAAGTCTTCCACTTGCTTGCGACAGTCAAATTGCAAAAGTCGCAACGGTTCATCAGTCTGCTAGGCTTAGCTGTTCTTTCAGGAATTGCCGTTTACAGTGGCCGCTTCGATCGGATTCACTCGGTCGAATTGATTCTTAAACCGCTTCACGCGTTACAACTCTTATTAGGAAACTGGCACGTTGAAAAAATTCAATTCGTAGTGATGTTTAGTCTGTTACAATTAGGAGTGTGGGCGTTAATTTTCGGATTGCAACATGATCGATCGCTCCAAGACTAAAGATTTTGCAAAGGAAATGAAGCGGACTTTTCTTTAGCGAGAGAAGCGTCTATAATAAGGCGAGTAAATTGGTGGAAAAGAGATGAAAAATGAATACGTTAAGAAAAAACAATGATAGCCGAATTGATTACGGCGTTATTTTACCTGTGTTTCTATTATGTTTGATTGGATTATTGTCCCTTTACGTGGCATTATCTCACGATCCGAGAGATCCAAATATTTTTCGCAATATCGTCATGCAAGGCGTGTGGTACGCAGTGGGAGCATTGGCAATTGTTATTATCATTCATTTTGATGCGAAAATGCTTTGGCGTTTGACCCCATTTTTGTATGTCATTGGATTGGCTGTCATGCTGGCTTTGTTAAAATATTACGATCCGGTTCTGGCAGCTTCCACCGGTTCAAAAAACTGGTTCAAATTCGGTACCCTGACCTTCCAGCCATCTGAGCTGATGAAGATTGCTTATATTTTAATGATGGCGCTGATTATTACGAAACATAACGTAGCCAACAAGCTTCACACAATTAAGACAGACGCGTTATTAATTGGCAAAATGTTGTTAGTCACACTGCCCGTGATCGGCTTGGTCTTGGCACAGAAGGACTTTGGGACAATGCTAGTTTTCTTGGCTATTTTTGCTGGGATGTTTTTGATGTCGGGAATTTCTTGGCTGATCGTTTTACCAGCGATTGCTTTGGCGGTGGTATTAGGTGTCTCACTGATCTTTTTAGTTTCGACAGATACCGGAAGAGCGTTATTAACAAATCTGGGTTTTAAGAGCTATCAATTCGCTCGGATTGATTCTTGGTTAGAGCCTTTCCATGATCCTCAAGGAGTTAGTTTCCAATTGGCTCATGCGTTGATGGCGATTGGGTCTGGTGGTATTTTTGGGACAGGCTATAACGTGAGTCATGTTTATGTGCCGGTGCGCGAATCGGATATGATTTTCACCGTTATTGGTGAGAATTTTGGTTTTGTCGGCGGTGCTTTTGTGATCTTAGTTTATTTTGTTTTGATTTACCGGATGATCCGTTTATGTTTTGATATGAATAATGAGTTTTATGCTTATATTGCTTCAGGGATCGTTATGATGATGCTCTTTCATGTCTTTGAAAATATCGGAGCGAATATTGGTCTGCTACCATTAACAGGGATCCCATTGCCTTTTATCAGTCAAGGTGGTTCTTCTATTCTCGGTAACATGATCGGAATTGGCTTGATTTTATCAATGCGTTATCAAAGTGCCGGTAAACAAGTAATGAAACCAACAAGGAGCTCACAACATGCTTAAATTTTATTGGTATCCAAAATGTTCGACTTGTCGAAAAGCCAAAGCCTGGTTGGACCAGGAAAATATTTCCTATGAAGCGATTGATTTGATTCAAGCTACGCCGCAAGCGGCTGAGTTTGAAAAGTGGCTGTCAACTAGCCAGCTCCCTGTTCGCCGCTTCTTCAATACTAGCGGAATGAAGTATCGTGAGCTGGGATTGAAGGATAAAATGACAGAGCTGTCGATTCAAGCTGCGAGTGAGCTATTAGCTAGTGACGGGATGCTGGTGAAGCGTCCAATGCTGATTAACAACGATCAATTTGTTGTGAATGGCTTTAAAGAATCAACTTATGAAGAAAGCCGAGCCAGCTTCTCATAGCAGAAGCTGGATGTTCACCGGCTATATTAAAAATTTTTATACTAGCAAAAGGGGCGTTTAAAGAAATGAATTACTTGAAAAAAAATGATGGTCTGTGGATTTTACATAATGATAAAGATTTTTGTATGGGTTTAACCGAAGAAATGGCTGAAACACTTGGCGAGGTAACCTTCATTTCGTTACCGAAGATCGGCCAAAAAGTAACAGCAGGCGAACCGTTATTGGAAATCGAAGCTGAAAAAGCGGTCCAAGAATTTAAAAGTCCATTAACCGGAGTCGTTTCATCCATCAGCGAAAAAGTAGCTGCTGATCCGAAAGCATTGAATACTGAGGATGAAATGGATGCCTGGATTCTTTCACTGCGAGAAGTAGACGCAGCTGATTTTGAAAAACTATAAAGAAAATTTTCATTTGATGTTTGACAGGATAAAAATCCCCTGATATAATCCTTTCATACACATGAGAAAGCGATGAAAAGAAAAGTACATCTGATGAACGTACAAAGAGAGCTCCGGTATGCTGAAAAGGAGTGACGCGAGTGAGATGGAAAATGGTCTTTGAGCAGGATCGACGAGGCGAGTGCCAAGTCCTTCACGGGAGTGCCCGTTATAGCACCTCAGTATGCGCCATAGGCAAGTACTGGTAGAGGTTATGATTGTGAAATCATAATAAATTTTAGGTGGTAACACGGAAGTCAAAGCTTTCGTCCTAAATGTACAAACGTACATTTATTAGGACGGAAGCTTTTTTTGTCAGTTTTTCTTCCTGCTTTAGCAGGTTAGAAAAATGATATGTCGACGAAGATAAAAATAAATTTTGTCAAAAATTTATAGTCATCCGTCTGAGCTAGTTGTTTCAGGATTCATCACATTCTAGTCGCAAAAAAATAATCCGTAAGTTACCGTTCCACAGAAAGGGAGTAAGAAAGATGGCATTGATTGAATTGAAGCAAGTGGAGAAGAGTTTCGCCGGCAAAAAGGGAACAATCCACGCAGTCAATGGAGTAAATTTAGCAATTGAAGCAAAAGATGTATATGGCATCGTCGGTTATTCTGGTGCAGGCAAAAGTACCTTAGTTCGTTTATTGAACGGGTTGGAAGCATCGACTGGCGGTCAAGTCTTAGTCAATAATGAGGACGTCGCCAAGTTACAAGGCCCCGCATTAAGAACGTTTCGAAAAAAAGTTGGGATGATCTTTCAGCATTTCAATTTATTATGGTCACGGACGGTCAGTGAAAATATTCAATTACCGTTGGAACTGGCTGGCGTAGCCAAAGACAAGCGTCAACAAAAAGCGCAAGAATTATTAAGTTTGGTCGGCTTAGATGGTCGGGGGGATGCGTATCCTTCACAACTCTCCGGTGGCCAAAAACAACGGGTCGGCATTGCTCGCGCCTTAGCCAATGATCCTGATATTCTGCTTTGTGATGAAGCTACTAGTGCTTTAGATCCCCAGACAACCGAAGAGGTTTTAGAGTTGTTGGCGAATATCAATCAGAAATTAGGACTGACGATCGTGCTGATCACCCATGAAATGAATGTGATCCGGAAAATTTGTAACAAGGTCGCTGTGATGGAATTAGGAAAAATCGTCGAAGAAGGTTCCGTTCGCGAAGTCTTCCGCCATCCACAACAGGAAGTGACTAAGATTTTCGTTCAACAAGATTTAGAACCGAAAGCTGATCCATCAGCTTTGTTAGCAGAGTTTATCAAAGAGAATCCAACCGGGACGTTAGCGACGCTCCACTTCTTAGAAAACAATGCTGGTGAGCCAGTGGTTTCACAGGCGATTCGTAAATTTCCAATTGACATCAGCATCGTTTATGGCAATATCGAGCGCTCTACGGGAAGTTCTTTTGGAACACTGACCGTCCAATTCACTGGTGATTCAGCAGAGGTAGACCAAGCGATCGCTTTTATTGAAGCTCAACAAGTTGGCGTGGAGGTGTTGCACCGTGGATAAAAGTTTTACAGAGACGTATTTAAATTTCCAACAAGTATCATGGGACACCTTGAAGGAAGCAATCAATGATACGTTGTTCATGACGATCATTTCGATGGTGATAGTATTTGTTTTAGGTTTATTACTAGGCTTACTGCTGTATTCCCTTGGACGAAAGCATTCAGGTGCCCATAGTATTTTATACGGCTTAGTCTCCATTATCAGTAATATCTTTCGTTCCACCCCGTTTATGATCTTAATGGTCCTGATCATTCCTTTCACGAAAGTGTTAGTAGGAACGATGCTGGGAGCGAAAGCAGCGATTCCGGCGCTAGTCTTATCAGCAGCCCCATTTTATGCCCGACTCGTAGAAATTGCGTTTCGGGAAGTTGATTCTGGTGTCTTGGAAGCGGCAGATTCGATGGGGGCCAGCTATTTCCAAACAATTTACAAAGTCTTGATTCCAGAAAGTCTACCAGCGTTGATCTCTGGGTTGACGGTTACATCGGTTTCGATGATCGGCTTCACCGCAATGGCTGGTGCGATCGGTGCAGGAGGGCTTGGAGCGTTGGCTTGGCAAGAAGGCTATCAACGTGGAAATTATACAGTTACGTTAGTGGCAACAGTCATCATTTTAATTATTGTGTTTATCGTTCAAGGAGTCGGCGATTTCTTGACGAAGAGAACAGATAAACGTTAAAAACTAGGAGGAAATTATAATGAAAAAGAAAATTTTAGGTTTTGCAGCAGTAGCATTATTAACAGTCGGATTAGCGGCTTGCGGAAATAGCAGCAGCGGTTCATCAGACAGTAGCAGTAAAGAAAAAAGTGAAACGCTAGTTGTGGGAGCATCGCCAACACCCCATGCGGAAATTTTAGAGCACGTGAAGCCATTACTTGAAAAAGAAGGCGTGAATCTGGAAATCAAAAAATTTGATGACTATGTCTTGCCTAACAAAGCACTAGCAGATAAAGATATCGATGCCAATTACTTCCAACACAAACCATTCTTTAACAAAGCCGTGAAGGAAAATGATTACAAGTTTACCGATGTCGGTGCGGTTCACATTGAACCAATGGGCTTATACTCTAAGAAGATCAAAGACATCAAAGATTTAAAAGATGGGGCAACCATCATTACTTCAAATTCCGAATCTGACTGGGGTCGGATCATTACGATTTTACAAGATGCAGGTTTAGTAAAAATCAAAGACGGTGTTGATTTAGAAACAGCAACCTTTGACGATATCGCTGAGAATCCTAAGCATTTGAAATTCGAACACTCAATCGATCCAGCGTTACTTGCAACGACTTATAACAACGACGAAGGCGATCTAGTAGCGATCAACGCAAACTTTGCTTACGGTGCTGGCTTAAATCCAGTGAAGGATGCCTTATTACTTGAAAAAGACACTTCTCCATATGCAAATATCATTGCTGTTCGAACAGAAGATAAAGATGATCCTCGCATCGAGAAATTAGTGAAAGTGTTACATGAAAAAGATGTTCAAGATTGGATCTTGAAGAAATGGGACGGCTCAGTGAAGCAAGTCGATAAATAGAACGTTTATCCTTAATACATCTGTATTAAGGATTTTTTTATTATTCTAAAGCTCATATATAATGATCATTTTGGATCAATATATATGAGCTTTTTTAGCTACAAAAGACTTTTTAACCGAAAATCGTTCAAAACGTTGAACGATATAGGTAGCGATGATATAGTATCCTCATAAACAAGGTAAGCGCTAACCTAGTTATGAAAGTAGGTTTTACAATGAATTTGATTGATTTGATGATGAGCGATTTGATTATTTTTAATGAATCGATAAGCTCAAAAGATGAGCTTTTTGAAGAAATAGGTCGGATACTTGAAGAAAATCAGCGTGTTACGAAAGCAAGAAAAGTAATTAAGGATTTATACAAAAGAGAGTTAGAGACTTCTACTGGTATTGAAGATGGATTTGGAATTCCGCATGCAAAAAGTAAAGCTGTCTTAAAGCCTACAGTTTGCTTCGCGCATACAGGAAAAATGGATAATTACGTTGGATTAGATGAGAAACCCATTGAATGCGTTTTTGCTATTATAGTACCTAAAAAAGCTTCTGAAATTCATTTAGAAATTTTGAGTGGATTGTCACGAAAATTAATGGACCTAGAATTTAGAAAACAGTTGAAATCAGCTACTAACGCAGCCGAGATACTTGAGATTATAAACAAGGAGGAATCATCATGAAAATAATTGGAATTACAGCTTGTCCAACGGGAATTGCGCATACGTATATGTCTGCTGAAAAGCTGGAAGTCACTGCAAAAAAATTAGGATATGAAGCAAAATTTGAAACTCAAGGTGCAAAAACAGAAAATGTACTTACAGCAAAAGAAATCAATTCCGCGGATGCAATTATTTTAGCTGTTGATAAAGATATTGATACAAGTCGATTTGCAGGAAAAAAAGTTAAGAGAGTTTCGACAAGTAGGGCAATCAAGGAGCCCGAAGAAGTAATTGAAGAAGCACTTAATAATGTTGGAACGATAGAATTCTCAGCAGATAAAGGAAATGATTCAAAAGAACGACAAGGAGGAATCTATAACCATTTCATGAATGGAGTAAATTATATGCTGCCTTTTGTAATTGCAGGTGGAATAATTATTGCTCTAAGTTTCGCATTTGGGATAACCGCTTCTGACCCTGAGTCTGCTGATTATAACGTTCTTGCAGGAGCACTATCAACTATTGGAGGTGGGACAGCTTTTGCAATGATGGTTCCTGCACTGGGTGCGGGTATTGCCAGCTCAATTGCTGGTAAAGCCGGATTTGCTCCAGGGATCGTTGCTGGTTTACTTGCGGCTAATGGAGGTTCTGGATTTTTGGGTGGTATGATTGGTGGGTTGCTAGCTGGTTATGCTACTGACTTGTTGGCCAATAAAATTAATGTTAAAAAACAACTTGCTGCAATCTATCAGTTAATTGTTGTTCCTTTGGTTTCAATCTTAGTAATTGGGCTTGCTATGGTATTTCTAATTGATAAACCGATTGCTTGGGTGTTGGAGGCGTTAACGAGTTGGTTAAATGGATTAGGAAATACTTCTGGACTTATGTTTGGTTTGTTAATTGGTATTATGATGGCTGCAGATATGGGTGGTCCAATCAATAAATCAATTTCTACCTTTTCAATAGGGTTAATGTCCGCAGGGGTTAATGCACCAATTGCTGCATGTATGGCAGCTGGCATGACTCCTCCGTTGGGATTAGCATTAGCGACCATTTTATTTAAAAATAAATTTACTAAGGAAGAACGAACTTCCGGACAATCATGCTGGATACTAGGTGCTTCTTATATTACTGAAGGCGCTATACCATTCGCAGTTTCAGATCCGATTCGAGTAATTCCTAGCTTAATGCTTGGATCTGCTACTGCGGCAGGAATTTCTATGGCAGCAGGAGTAACCTCAATGGCTCCTCATGGTGGGATTTGGGTTATGCTGATTCCTAACGTCATGAATAATTTGCCAATGTACGTATTAGCTATTGTTGCTGGAACTATAGTAACGGCGTTAGCTGTTGGTGTTTTGAAAAAAACAGTAACAGTTGAAATAAAAAAAGAATCATCTGAAAAAATAATTAATGAGGTGGAAGTTTAATGTTGTATACAATGAAAGACTTATTGAAAATTGCGAAGGAAAATAAATTTGCAGTACCTGCATTTAACATTTGTAGCTATGATATGATGAAAGCTATTATGGAGGAAGTAGAATCACAAAATGCTCCGGTTATTCTGGAGATACATCCAGATGAAATTGCTTATCTAAATGATGAATTTGTAGCGGCAGCGAAAGAATACGCACACAATAGTAAAGTCCCGGTGGTAATTCACATGGATCATGGGGGATCAGTTAAAGATGTGATGCGAGCTATTCGTAATGGATATACTTCTGTAATGATTGATGCATCTACTAAACCTTATGAGGAAAATATGAGCCTTACTAAACAAGTTGTTGAACTGGCACACAATATAAATGTTTCAGTTGAAGCAGAATTAGGTACAATCGGAAATAATGGATCAGCAGAAGGTGGATCGGCAAATATTATTTATACTGACCCTGATCAAGCAGAGGAATTTGTTAAGGAAACTGGAATTGATACTCTTGCCGTAGCAATTGGAACTGCTCACGGACTTTATCCTAAAGATATGACGCCAAAATTAAATATTGATTTGCTAAAAGAATTGAATGAACGGATTGATATTCCTTTTGTATTACATGGTGGGTCAGGGAATCCTGATTCTGAGGTTAGTGAGGCTGTTAAGTATGGCGTAGCAAAAGTTAATTTAAGTTCTGATCTAAAGAGCGTTTTCTTTGATGCTCTACGTGATGTATTGAGTCAAAATCCAGAAATGTATGAGCCAGGAGATGTTTTTCCAGAAGCCAATGACAAAGTGAGAGAAGTTGTAAAACACAAATTAGGCGTACTAAACACAATCGGAAAAGCTGAATTATATTAATAAAAAAGACAGGGCTTTCAATTTTTTGAAAGAGCTGTCTTCTTTTCCATTAATAATGTTAATGTATAAGTGAGAATATTTTATAGGAATGGAGCTAAATAAAAATGCTAACTACAGTTGAAGATCGGCAACAGCAGATTGTTAATTACTTGAAAATTAACCAATTTGCAACAGTTACAGACTTAATTGAATTAGTTAACTATAGTGAAGCTACAATAAAAAGAGATTTGGTTTTACTTGAAGGTAGTGGATTGATTAGGCGAACCCGTGGTGGGGCCATGATTGTAGATAATAAAAAAATTGATGTGCCTTATCTAATGAAAGTTACACATTTAAATGAAGAAGATAATAAACAATATATCGCAGATGTGGCGTGTACTCTAATCAAAGATGATATGGTTATTTTTTTGGACTCAAGTACCACAAGCTTACATTTAATAAAAAATCTAAGTAAGTTTGATGGACTTCAAATAATTACGAATGGTGTGTTGACTGCAGCTATGCTAAGCGAATTTACTAGTGCTCATGTATCTATATTAGGTGGATCTATTGTACCCAAACGAGCGACAATTAATGGCTCGAAAGCCTACAATGATATACTCACTTATAATGCTGACATAGCTTTTATAGGTTGTCGGGGATTGGATTTTGATCATGGAATCACAGAAACTCACGAAGGAGAAGCGTTAATTAAGAAAGCTTTTCGAAGACAGGCAAATCATGTAGCGGTACTGGCTACAATAGATAAATTAGATCATAAGTATATGTATCAATCACTTGCCTGTCATGAAATTGATTATTTAATTACGGAAATACCACTTTCTATTGAGAAAATAGATAAATTAAAACAACATCATATTACTTGTTTATACTAATACGATTAAGAGCTTTGAAAGGAAAATCTTTTCAGGTTCTTTTTTATATATAAATAAAACTTAAATTGTCGTATCTAAAAACGAAATTATAATAATTCTAAATAAACCTCAGTTTTCCGTAAGAAAATCGGTGAATCAATTTGTATTCCATTCTCATTTAGATTAAAATGTGTGAGAACGAGAAAAAATATTTGGAGGTACTTTCATGTCAGTTTTAGAAATCAAAGACTTACACGTAGCCATTGAAGATAAAGAAATTTTAAAAGGCGTTAACCTGGAAATGAAGACTGGGGAAATCCACGCTATTATGGGACCAAATGGGACAGGTAAATCAACGTTATCTGCCGCAATCATGGGAAATCCAAACTATAAAGTGACTAAAGGCGAAATCCTTTTTGATGGCAAAAATATTTTAGACTTGGAAGTTGACGAACGCGCGCGCTTAGGCTTGTTTTTAGCAATGCAATATCCAAGCGAAATTCCTGGGATCAGTAACGCCGAATTCATGCGGGCAGCAATCAATGCCCGTCGTGAAGAAGATGAAAAAATCTCTGTGATGCAATTCTTGAAAAAGCTAGATAAAAAAATGGAATTATTGAATATGCCAGAAGAAATGGCTGAACGCTATTTAAATGAAGGCTTCTCAGGTGGAGAAAAGAAACGCAATGAAATTTTACAATTATTAATGATCGAACCGACCTTTGCGATTCTAGATGAAATCGACTCAGGTTTAGATATTGATGCCTTGAAAGTCGTTGCAAAAGGAATCAATGAAATGCGGGGCGATGATTTTGGTGCCTTGATCATTACTCACTACCAACGTCTATTGAATTATATCGTACCTGATGTTGTGCACATTATGATGGATGGACGAGTAGTCTTGACTGGTGATGCAGATCTTGCGAAACGTTTAGAAGCTGAAGGCTACGCAGGGATTTCTGCTGAATTAGGTATCGATTACAAAGAAGAAGTTTAGGAGGGCAAGATAGATGAAAAAATGGACAGAATATCTTGAGGCCGTCAAAGCTTTCTCAGCCGAATGGGCCGAACCTCAATGGATGACTGATTTACGCATCAACGCATTAAATAAAATCGACGAGCTGCCTTTACCCGTCATTGAAAAGGTGAAATTCGCTCGTTGGAATCTTTACAACGTCAAGCCAGAACATCAAGCAGCGGCTGGAACAATTCCTAGCTTCGACCAAATGAAAGACAATCCAATGATCGTCCAAACGGGTGAAACAACCGTTTTCGAACAAATCTCACCAAAATTGGCAGATCAAGGTGTGATTTTTACGGATCTTGTAACAGCGATCCAAGAACACCCTGAGTTAGTCAAAGAATATTACATGACGAAAGCTGTGCCAGTGGAAGAAAATAGTTTGACTGCTTTACATGCCGCGTTTATGAACAATGGCGTCTTCTTATATGTACCAAAAAATGTCGTAATCGAAGAACCACTTGAGAGCTTATTCATCCATAATGGTGATGAAGAATCACATTTCTTCAAACACGTATTGATCGTAGCAGAAGACAACAGTGAATTTTCTTACTTGGAGCGCTTTGAATCACAAGGCGCTGCCGCCAAGAAACTTTCAGGAAACGTTGTCGTTGAAGTCATTACGAAGCCAGGTGCGCGGGTGAAATTTGCGGCAGTAGATTCTTTAGGTGAAAACATTACGACTTACATGAACCGTCGGGGATACTTGATGCGGGACTCCATGATTGATTGGGCTTTGGGGATCATGAATGATGGCAATGTAGTTGCTGACTTTGATTCTGATTTAGTCGGCGAAGGTGCCCATTCAGAGGTCAAGATCGTCGCGATTAGTGATGGTAAACAAATCCAAGGGATCGATACAAGAGTTACCAATAAAGCCCCTCATACGATCGGACATATTTTGCAACACGGTGTCATCCTTGAAAAATCGACCTTAACCTTCAACGGGATCGGGCATATTTTAAAAGGTGCTAAGGGAGCTGATGCGCAACAAGAAAGTCGTGTCTTGATGTTGTCTGAAAAATCTCGTGGCGATGCCAATCCGATCCTTTTGATTGATGAAAATGAAGTGACCGCCGGACACGCAGCCAGTGTTGGTCGCGTTGACCCAGACGAATTATTCTATTTAATGAGTCGCGGGTTAGAAAAAGCAGCGGCTGAACGGTTAGTGATCCGTGGATTCTTAGGACCTGTGATCACCGCAATTCCAATCAAAGCCACTCAAGAGCAACTGATCGCAACGATCGAAGGGAAGTTGAGTAAATAATGAGGGATTTTGCTACGATTAGAAAAGATTTTCCGATTCTTTTCCAAGAAGTAAATGATGAACCACTTGTTTATTTAGACAATGCAGCAACAACACAAAAACCGACGCAAGTCTTGGATGCGCTGCGTCATTACTATGAAAACGACAATGCCAACGTTCATCGCGGCGTCCATACTTTAGCTGAGCGGGCAACCGCAGATTATGAAAATAGTCGCGAAAAAGTTCGTGCATTCATCAACGCTAAGGAAACCGCTGAAGTATTGTTTACCCGTGGAACAACGACTGGTCTGAATTGGCTGGCTCGCAGCTACGGCGATGCCTTTGTTGAAGCAGGCGATGAGATCGTTATTTCCTACATGGAACACCATTCAAATATTATTCCGTGGCAGCAATTAGCCCAACGCAAGGGTGCGACATTACGTTATGTCCCATTAACGGATGACGGTTTCCTTGATATGACTGCTGCAAAAGAAATCATCAATGAAAAAACAGCGATTGTGTCACTCGCCTACGTCTCCAATGTTCTTGGTGTGATCAATCCAATCAAAGAATTAGCAGCGCTGGCTCATGCCAATAACGCGGTGATGATTGTAGATGGCGCTCAAGCAACTCCCCATATGAAAGTAGATGTCCAAGCGTTGGACGCAGATTTCTTTGCCTTTAGTGGACATAAAATGTGTGGACCAACCGGAATCGGTGTATTATATGGCAAGCGTCAATGGCTGGAACAAATGGAACCTGTCGAGTTTGGCGGCGAAATGATCGAATTCGTGAATCTTTATGATAGTACATGGAAAGAATTACCTTGGAAATTCGAAGCCGGCACACCCAATATCGCTGGAGCGATCGCATTAGGTGCGGCGATTGATTATTTAAACGAGATCGGGATGGAGCAGATCCATCAATACGAACAAGAATTAGTGGACTATGTGTTACCAAAATTACACGAAATAGATGGAATCACCACCTACGGACCGCAAGATCCTGAACATCATACGGGTGTGATCGCCTTTAATTTAGACGGTATCCATCCTCATGATGTAGCGACGGCTTTAGATATGGAAGGTGTCGCAGTTCGGGCGGGCCACCATTGTGCACAACCATTAATGAATTATTTGAATCTGCCAGCGACGGCGCGGGCCAGCTTCTATTTCTACAATACGAAAGAAGATGCAGACCGTTTGATCGAAGCAATTCAGGCGACGAAGGAGTTTTTCAAGCATGGCGCTCTCTAAATTAGACAATTTATATCGGCAAGTGATCTTGGATCATTCCTCTCATCCACATCATCGTGGAAAATTGAGTGATTCCACGCAAACGATCGAGATGAATAATCCAACTTGTGGTGATGTGATCGAGCTTGAACTAATCGTAAAAGACGACATCATTACAGACATCGCTTTTTCTGGCAGTGGCTGTTCAATCTCAACCGCTAGCGCGTCAATGATGACTGACGCAGTGGTGGGCAAGCCTGTCTCAGAAGCGGAACATTTAGCAGTAATTTTTGCCCAAATGGTTCAAGGCAATGAGATCCCAGAAAAAGATGAAGAGGCTTTGGGCGATGCGGCGATGCTTAGCGGTGTCGCAAAATTCCCTGCTCGTATCAAGTGTTCCACCTTAGCTTGGAAAGCACTAGGCAAAGCCTTGACCAATGAACAAGGTAAAGCTAGAGAAGGACAATTTCATAAGGATTAAAAGAATACTAGACTTATCTTTCTGAAAAGAAAGTAAGTACATATAAAGTAAGAAGTTAGGAGCGGGATTACATGAGTGTACCTGAAATGCAAGAGGAATATCAATTTGGCTTCCACGATGATATCGAACCGGTCTTTACCACCGGCGAAGGTCTATCTGAAGAAGTTATTCGCGAAATCTCCCGCGCAAAAGGAGAACCAGAATGGATGTTGGATTTTCGTTTGAAGTCCTTAGAAACATTCAGAAAATTAGAAATGCCCGGTTACGGACCTGATTTGTCCGAACTGGATTACGATAAAATCAATTATTTCATTCGTTCCAGCGACAAACCGGCCCGCGATTGGGACGATGTACCAGAAGAAATCAAAACAACCTTTGAACGTTTAGGAATACCAGAAGCAGAGCGTGCTTACTTAGCTGGTGCTTCGGCTCAATACGAATCCGAAGTGGTTTATCACAACATGAAAGACGAGTTCAAAAAATTAGGCATCGTCTTTACTGATACTGATTCAGCTTTGAAAGAATATCCTGAGTTGTTCAAAGAATATTTCGGAACATTGGTGCCACCCTCAGATAACAAATTGGCTGCGCTAAATTCAGCGGCTTGGTCTGGCGGAACCTTTATCTATGTGCCAAAAGGTGTGAAGACGGATATTCCGATCCAGTCTTACTTCCGGATCAACTCAGCCAACACCGGACAATTTGAGCGCACATTGATCATCGTCGACGAAGGCGCCAGCATCAATTATGTTGAAGGCTGTACCGCACCAACCTATTCTTCAGATAGTTTGCATGCCGCAGTCGTAGAAGTTTTTGTTAAAAAAGATGGCTATTGCCGTTATACGACGATCCAAAACTGGTCGAACAACGTGTACAGTTTGGAAACCAAACGTGGGCAAGCTCAAGAAAACGCGACAATGGAATGGGTCGATGGTAACTTAGGATCAAAAGTGACTATGAAATATCCAAGTGTCTACATGGAAGGCAAAGGCGCCCGTGGTACGATGCTATCAATCGCCGTAGCTGGCAAAAACATTGTCTTAGATAACGGTGCGCGCATGATCCATAATGCACCAAATACTTCCAGCTCAATTGTTTCAAAATCCATCGCCAAAGACGGCGGCGCGGTAGACTATCGAGGAACCGTGCGCTTTGGTCGTAATAGCGCAGGCTCATTCAGTCACATCGAGTGCGACACGATCATCATGGACGATCAATCAAGTTCTGATACGATCCCGTATAACGAAATCTTGAATGGGAATGTCTCTTTGGAACACGAAGCCAAAGTTTCAAAAATCTCAGAAGAACAATTATATTACCTAATGAGTCGCGGTATCTCTGAACAAGAAGCAACAGAGATGATCGTGATGGGATTCGTTGAACCATTTACAAAAGAATTACCAATGGAATATGCCGTGGAATTAAACCGTCTGATTCAGTATGAGATGGAAGGCAGTGTAGGTTAATTTTAATTTAAGCGCTAGAAATGTTGATTTATCAATGTTTCTGGTGCTTCTTTTTTTCGGAAAAGTAAACTAACTACAAAACTAACTACAACGGAGGTTAAAAGAGATATTTCTCTTTTTCAATAAATTTAGCAAATTGATCCGCACTGCGTTCCTCGCGTTCAGGATAGAAGTAGTTATAAACCTGACGAGTCATCTTAGAATCTTTATGTCCAACTCGATACATAATATCCTCTAGATTCATATCTGCCATTGCACAAAGAGAAACGTGCGTCTTCCTGAATTCATGAAGAGTAATACGTTTTAGGTTGTACTTGGTTGCAATGACATCATACCAATCGTTTGCTTGACCAGGACGACAAAACATATTTTCTCTATTTGGAAACACAAGCTGGTGCTTACTTGTAGATTTAAATCCTAAAATAGTTAACTCTAACTGCTGTCTAGTTTTCCATTCCTGTAACATAGTCATAGTTTCTGAATCAATTGAAATGGTTCTTTTTCCAGCATTTGTTTTAGCACTTTGGCTAGCTACTTTAGTTATTTTAGTAGTAGGATCACTTTCGACTTCAGCTAGTGTTTTACTGATGATTAATTTATTCGTTTCAAAATTAATATCATTCCATTCAAGAGCAAGTATTTCTGATTTTCTAGCGCCTGTATAGGACAGGACACGAAAATAGGTTTCGATTTTCTTATTTCCATGTTTTTTGCATGAATCTAGAAAAAGCGCTAATTCTTTTGGTGTATAAGCTGTCATTGTTTCAGTAGCGACTAAATGTTCATCAATTTCTTGACGTTTAATTGGCTCAGTTTTTCGCATTGGGTTTTCAGTAATGAGTTCTTGTTGGATACCATATTGAAAAATTTGAGCAACCGCTCTCCGAAAATAGTAAGCCTGTTTATATCCATCTCGTATCCAGCGACGATTAACTTGAGTACAAAATCGAACAGAAATATCATTTATTTTTTTGTCTCCAAAATATTCAAGTGCATGATCTTCAATTGCTCTTCTAGTGATCATGATAGTAGACGGCTTTACTTTCAATCGATATTGCTCGATGAATTCTTCATACAACTCTTTAAAAGTAATATTGCCATTCATTTTAATTAGATTTCTGTCAAAATCTAATTGTAGTTGTCTGTAGACTTGTTGGGCATCTTTTTTTGTTTGAAAGCCACTTCTTGTGGTGCGGACTTCTTCACCAAACTCAGTCTTTCCAAGATAGCATTGGAATTTCCAGAGTTTTTTATTGTATTTTGTGTATTGCTTAAAAGAAACAGACATTAAAATCTTCCTTCCTAATTCATTATTTGGATTAGGGTATTTTGTTTTTAGTAAGATTTTAATAATTGAGGCTTTAATCAGATGAATCATTTTTTAATTGATTGAAAATATTTTTAACATCTTCAAGATCATACAAATGTTGCCGACCAATCATAATTACTTCTAATCCATTTAGATGAAGTGTTTTTAAGGTGTCATAACCAATGTGCAATTCCGTCATCAAAGTTTGTTGATTAATATATCTTCCGAGAATTAGTGATGTTTTATCAGGCATATTCATAGGATCTTACCTTTCTTTACACAATAGATTGGTTTCGATATTTATTTGCGTAATATCGTTGAAAAAAATCAGCAGTCATCCTTTCTTCTATGAAGAGTGTATTTGCCTCAAAATGCTGCGAGCTAGAATTAAATACTGTACTTTAATTATAATACGCTCAGCATCTTTTTCCTATACTAAGTAGAAAAAGGATAATTGTTTTAAGGAATGTTATCACTTATTCAAACGACTTAGGAAAGTCCACAGGAATTTCACCTCAACTCAAACTTGGAGAAGCTACCCAATGCCGTGAAGCGTTCAAGGTAGGAGTATCATTATAGTGAATACAAATCATGGCTTCTTCAAATTCCTAAATGAAGAGTGTAAATCAAATAATAATCGCTCGTTTTTTTCAAAGTCATTGCGGATTTGTTTACCTAGCTTATTGTAATCAAAATGTATTTGAATAAGTTATTCAATTTTCAAAGAGCAGTTTTGGTTATATACTAATAAGAGGTTTATTGGATAAGAAAATACAACATTTAATTTGTTAAATATGGAAAAATGGCCGAGTTTGTACTCTCAGCCATTTTTTTGGTTTAATTCAAATTTGGGTTGTAAATAAATACTTGATATTCTTATTATTGAACTTCAAAATCCATTATCAACCTGATAAAGCGCTCTGATAACTCTTGATAGCAGTCTAAATCAATCCTGCCATCACGTGTAGACTCTTTTAGTAATAAAGGTTGAAACTGTTGGTACAAATGTACCATTGATTCATGATCGCCTTTCTGAGCTTTAATAGCTAAAGAAGTAAGAGTTTCCATATTCTATTCCTCCCTTAAAAAGTTTTATAAATTTTTTAAAGGAGGAGCTCGTATATAAATAAATCTGAGATTATCTTTTCATTAACTTCTTTAACTTTTCTAGCAACCTTTTCTTGTAAATAGAAATTGCCTGCTGTGATATTTCCTTTTCTTGTGCAAGTTCAGTATCACTTTTTTTTACAACATATTTTTCTAAGAGAAATCTCTTTTCTTTAGTATTAAGCTGTTTGATTGCTTTTATAAGCATTTCATCTTCAAAATACGTTTCAAGGTTTATCAAGTCAAGTAATGTCATATTGATAATATTAAAATAATTATCTGTGTAAGAAGAATCGAGTGTGATATCTTGAAAATCGGTAAGGAGTAATTTAGCAGAGTAGTTTCTCTTTTTTCTATAATAGTTGTTTGCTTGATAGTGTATTCCTATATGAATGTATTTTTTTAGTTTGTTATCACTTGGAGTATTTGCCATGTGAACTACCTCCTATATCTATGTGACTTTTTCCGTATGTCGATACTGCCAAAAATCTCTATAAACTTTTTCAACAGGCAAGTTATTATCGTCTACCATTTTTGGTAAAATATTACTTACTAGATTTTTATAACCTAAATTGAAATGTAGATTTTTTGTGACTACAGAATAAATTTGTGAAGCATTCATTGGTATGCCAGAAGATTTCAAAATGTAGCAGATATCTTTAGAAATAATGTCATAGGGAATAGAAGAAAGCTTTATTTTTTGATCCTTAAATTTTGTGTAATCAATTTCTTTCTTTGGATAATAGTAGTTTGAGAAAGTGCATGTCCTTCAGAAATAGTATTTTCTATTTCTTCTATTCGATTTAATCGTTTTTCAACGGCTTCATATAGACTGGCTACGGCTTTTCTTTCATGCATTAATTCAACCAGCAGCTTCATCAGGGTTCTTTTTTCTTCTAACAGATTCAAAATAATCACCTCTTTATTAATAAGAGGTTTTAAAGTTACCAAATTACAACAAAAACCGACCATCAATCTAATAAATTGATAGTCGGTTTTTGTTGCTTTATTAAATTAAAAGTGGGTAATAAAGATTATTTATGTCAACAGACTGTTTTCTGAATACAAAAAAGTAATTTATGAGGGAAAATAGAAAAAATTAGCCCAAATTGGTGAATCTACAAAATTTTTATTCGAAATTATTTCTCTATTGATAGATATTTTTGTGCAGGTAAAAGTGGCAGTTATTATGATAATAACTGCCGTTTTAGCAATTACTATCATTGGCTTATCAATTTTTATTTAATAAGGGTAAGGAATGTAAATTTACTAATTGAATAACAATTTAAAAGGAGAGAAGAGACGCCATTTCGAAAATACTTATTAGCAGCATGGCCCACTATGATCTCTATCTCATATTTTTAGTTCACAAAAATAGTTTAGATTTTCTATTTCGAAAAAATTTGCCAAGAGAAAGTGAGAGTGCATTAATAACAATGCTCCAGCTTAACATAATAATTAACAATTTGAATTGAAAAATCACACAAAAAAGAAAAACAAATAAGTATTTGTAAAGTGATAATTTCAGTTTGTTTTTAAAGTAAACTAACTCTTCATTATCAAATGGTTTATTTTTATTATCAACAGGATTGGATAAATAAATATAGATGTAAGATACACAAGCTAAAAATTCTAAAATATTAATTGATACAGCATCTGATTTGACTAATATTATCATCAATTGAATTAGCAATAGAGAGAAGAGAATACAAAAGTGATCATTTTTTAAATGTAGTCCTCCAGCATATCGTCTCAGGGTAAGGAAACAGATAGTAAAAAGTATTGTTTCTAAAAGGAAATGATTAATTGTACCTAAAGTTAAAATAAGAAATGCGATAAAGAGATATTGAAAAAGCGTTTCTAATCCATAAATGTATATATCTACTTCATCCAAGTCTATAATTTTTTCTTTGACTAAAGTGTTCGCTATGATTCTAGTAAATTTTTGCATATTCTAAAATTTTCTTAATTTTTTTACATTTTTAGGAATTTTTTTTTGCCCAAAGATAAATGCACAAGTAAAGTTTACAGACAGTCCTGCACTAGCAAAACTTATTTTTTTTGTTAAATTGAGAATTTGTTTCTTCATAATTCCATATCTCCTTTATTTTTATTTTATTTATAAGTAGTTAGAAATATAGAGTTACTTTCTTACTACTGTATAATTTGTTTGAAAAAAGTTAAGAAATTTTAATTAAAGTCCCATAAAATTATTTTTACGCAATAATAATCATTTTCGATAAATTGCTCGTAAATACCACTATTTTCACGGACAGTTTTTTTTATGTTTTTTATTCCTATTCCTTCATTGGGAATTTCACTATGATTAGTATCAATGGTATTTTTTATGTTAATAAACAAACTTTGATCAAAATATTTAATCTTTAGATCAATTTTTTTGAAACAAGATTTATCAATCTCTAAACAAGCATTAATAGCATTATCAAGTAAATTACCCAAAAGTACAATAATGATGTCATTTTCTAAATTTAATTCTTCAGGAATGAGACAATTTACTTGAGTAACTATACCATGATTTTTTGCAAAATATATTTTATGAGAAAGTAAATAATTCAATTCTTTATTTGGAGTGTAGACTTCAAGCGAGTTATTATCTAATTCTGAAATTTGCGATTGAATGGTTGATATGAAATTCATCGCATCTGTATATTTTTTATTTTCAATGTGACTTGCTAAGATAAGTACCGTGTTTTTGAAATCGTGCCTCATAGATTGAAGTTGCTCCTGTGAAGCAATAGCATTAGTAAGTTCCTTTTTCTGCTTAATTAAGTTAAATTCTAGTTTTTGATACTCTAAATCAGTTCTGTTTTCTTTTTTCATACGATTATACAGAATAAAAAAACCTAAATTGAGAAAAGAAATCTCAAATATCAGCAATAAAGTAAGAATCGTATTTTCGATAGGTATTTCTATTATAAAATATAAAAACATATAACAAGACAATACAAACAATGAGGTTAATGGAACAAGACAAACAATTAACTTTGAAGCTTTTCTTGTTCTAAAAAAATCTTGTTTTAATAGAATTATTGCACAGATAATTAAAACTGTCTTAGTAGCAAATGTTGGAATTGTTCCATCTATAACTAAGGGAATTTTATCTAAATCATAATTAAGTAATTGAGTTAGTTCCAGAGCTGTAATGCTCTCACTTAATAAAGTAATTAAGACATAAATACCCCCAAAATAGAATTTATCAATCATTGGTAATTTAATGTTATAAGTTAAAAAAGCTATAAAAAGTATATATGATATTAAATTAAGTAGTGTTAAAGTTGATTCACTCAAGGGAATGAAATGACTGGTATTTATTCCTAAATTTGGTATGAAAATTCCGAAGAAGCCTATTATTAATTTATTCTTTTTACATTCTGCAAATCTTTTCATAAAAAAATAAAATAAGAATATATCAATGAGTGTCGAAGTCATTAACAAGAATATCGTCATATTAAAATTTCCTTTCCATATATCTAAGTATTTCAGTTCTTGCATACGATCTGAATTTTCTACTTATTGGAAGAATTTGATGATTTTGTAATTCGTGATTACTAAATTTCAATATAACATTTTCACCAGATAAACGTATTAAAGATTTCAGATTAATGATAAATGACGTATGAATTTGAACAAAAGAGTCATTCAGTTTTTTTAATAAATCGTTTGTTGACATGATAAATTCATCTGCACCATTTTCAGTATGAATTAAAACGTATCTCCCCTTTTTTTCAAAATAAATAATGTTTTTAAAAGGCACCAAAACTACTTCATTTCTTTTTTTATAATAAAATTCTTCTTCTTCTGAATCAAGTAAATCTGTTATTCTATCAATTGTTTTAAATAGCTTTTCTTTGGTTACGGGTTTTATTAAATAATCAAAAGTATTTACCTCAAAAACATCTTTCATATATTGTGTGTAATAAGTACAAAAAATAATAAAAGCATGTACATCAGTTGATCTTATAAGCTTCGCTAATTGTAAACCATTAATAGTTGGTATCTCGACGTCTAAAATGTAAATATCATAGTGACTATTGTTAAGATTGTTAATGAGTCGCTCTGATTGATTAAAAATATCACAATCTATTGTAAAACTATCGCTTGTATATTCTAATAGATAATTTTCAATAGAGCTAGTAACTATTGGAATGTCATCACATATTGCAATTTTTAAGGTCTTCATATTTGAGGCTCCAATCTTTAATTAGTTATGAACGGCATAAAGAAATCAAATATTGTACAATCAATTTTAACTCCTTCAATAGTAAAATCGTCTGATTTGTCATGATCAGCAAAGTAAACGTAACGATAAACAAAATTTGAAAATAACGTTGATCACTTTAAATAATTTTAACATGCTAGTTTTCATTTTGGAAATATAGATTACAATGCGAACAGTTTCTATGTATTAATTGTTTTCAAATTTTCTTATGTTATTTAAGACAGCTTGATTGTCGATTATTACATGTCAATTTTTTTTTTGAAGAATTTGTTACATTGGTAACAAGTAGTAATGTATTTTACTAGCTCTTAAGAATTACCTGTTTAATGACTTTTCTTGAAGTTAAATTTATGTTTTATCCACAAAAAGTTATTTTATAGGTATCAAATTATATAGTATAGGAGGGGAGAATAATGGAAAAAGCAATGGTTGTAAATAACAAAAGCTGTTCAGTATGTGCTATTGGAGCAGCTTGCTTAGCGGATGGACCAGTTCCAGATTTTGAAATTGCAGGGGTATCTGCTATTTTCACAGCATTTGGTTAAAGTATTTAAAGTATTAAAAGGAGGTGAAAATGATATGGAAAAAGCCATGATTGTAAATAACAAAAGCTGTTCAGTATGTGCTATTGGAGCAGCTTGTTTAGCGGATGGACCAGTTCCAGATTTTGAAATTGCAGGGGTATCTGCTATTTTCACAGCATTTGGTTAAAGTATTTAAAGTATTAAAAGGAGGTGAAAATGATATGGAAAAAGCCATGATTGTAAATAACAAAAGCTGTTCAGTATGTGCTATTGGAGCAGCTTGTTTAGCGGATGGACCAGTTCCAGATTTTGAAATTGCAGGGGTATCTGCTATTTTCACAGCATTTGGTTAGAAAATAATTAAGCAAATACATTACTACTTAACTATAAATAATAGTGTCATCATAATACGGAGTAATAGTATGATAAGCTCCGTATTATGTAATAGTTGGATTTAACTTGTAATTTAATAAGAGGAGGTGTCTCGAATGAACTATTTAGCAATTAATCCTAAGGTATCAATGTTTTTGACAAAAGATGCATACAATATAATCATCGAAAAAGAAGATTCCAACAAAAGGAAAATATATGATTATTTTTCTGTTAACAAAACAGGAAAACTTATTCTTGAAAGTATAAATGGAGTAGAAAAATTCGAAACGATCATAGATATATTTATAAAAAAACATAATCTTATTGAAGATGATCGTCAATGGATTACTGAATTCATAATGGATATGATTCGTAAAGAAATTATACTTGTTGAAAAAAAGCCAAGCAAAACGCCTCACGTTCTAGTGATATTTGGAGAGACTAATTTAATATCTCCAATGCATGTAACTATCGAAATTACTGAAAAATGCAATCTTTATTGTGATCATTGCTACTTAAATGCATCATGTAATAAAACTACTTCAATAGACTATGAAAGTTTTGAGCCTTTAGTAAAAGAATTAAAAGAAAATAACGTTTTATCTATCGAGTTAACAGGTGGAGAAGTTTTCATGAATAAAGATGCTGATGCAATTTTGGAACTAGCGTTTGCAGAGTTTGCTCAAGTTGCAGTTTTGACCAATGGAACAATTTTAAAAAAATCAAGTCTAGAAATTCTAAAAAGAAATAAAGATAAGTTAGTGGTTAGTATTTCTTTAGATAGTGTTTCGGAGGAAACACACGATTCTTTTAGAGGATTCAAAGGAGCTTTTAAGAGTACATGTAGAACTATAAAAAAATTAAGTGATGAAGGTATTCATGTAAGAGTTGCATCCTCGATTTTCGATAAAAATATGTGGGAAATTGATAAACTAGCAGAATTATCAAAGAGATTAGGTGCAGAAATCTTTGTTTATAATTTTATTGAAGATTTTGGTCGAGGAATAGAGTTCAACGAGTCTAATGCTATTGCATCTACAGAGAAGTATCGTAAATATTTAAATGATACAGTTCATAAATTTAAGGATATTATTCCTATAATTGAATCAGAATTCTTTTTAAAAGCATCATCAAACTGTGGTGCTGGGATCAATTCTTTTCTTATTGGTTCTAACGGGGATATCCGTCCTTGTGCAATATTTCCTAAAAACAAGATTTTTGGAAATATTTTTCAAGAAGAATTCTCAAATATTTTTAGCAAAGACATTTACAGCCAGTTAAGTAAAATAAAGCCACCTAGTACAGAGAATGGATGTTCAGTAGAGTGTCCAAAATATTTATCATGCTTAGGTTGCTACATGAAAGGATTAGAAAATAATTTTGATAAACAACCTAATGAATTTTGTACTTGGATAAAACACAATGATCTTGCTGAATTTATGGAAGTATATAAGGAAGGTCGTGCTGTCTAAATGAAATGTATATCTAAGTATTTTTTTAGGCATCTTCCCAATGAAGCTACTAAAAGAACAATTCTTTTGGTACAGAAAGAAATTATATCGAAAATTAATCATATTGAACTTGAATTAGGTATAGTGGTTAAAATGTTTGTAGTAGGATCAATTTCCAGCTCATTCGTTGAACTGGTTAGTATTCAATCAGTTGATGAGTTAACAGAAACTCAGTATAGAGAAATCATTACAAAAATAGGAGTATTAGAAAAAAAACAATTTAACTCATTAGGTTCAATTGATATCTCTAGTTTGGAAATTGAGGATATTGGTTTAAAAAGAAAAATTAAAAATAATACTGACAAAACTTTTATAATTTTAAATAATCAATTTAAAAATTGGAATGACTATAAGTTCATCCCAAACAAAGAAATTTTGTTAGGTAAATTTGAATTGAATGGTGAACCACGAAATACGAATGTATCATTTATTGGTAATTATTTTGATATTGAATCTCTAAATTCATATGAAGAGCTTGCAAAATTGAAATTATATGAACAATTATGGGAAAGCAACAGAGGGTTACTTAATATCAGAGAGAAGGGGTACTGTTATTCGACAGTAGCGAAATTTCATGAAAGATTAAGTATTTTTATAATAGGATCAGTGGCGGAGTATAGTATTGAAAAAAGCGAATTCATTAGAAAAAGTATCCAAAGCGCGAAGTTTTCAAGCGATAGTTTGAGGAAAGCAAAACAGAGATTGAAAAAAAACCTTCTAATTTCTTCTAGTCTAAATCAATCTTGCTACACTCTGTTTCCTTTCTGGATTTTCAATAAAGAAGTAGTTATAGAAGATATAATCAACGTTATTGATAAATTAAATGTGGATGATCTACAATGTGAATTTTTATCTAGTGAATTTGTATGTACAAAGATTGGGGTAAATAATGAATAAAGAATATATCTATATGGAATTTAGTTTTCCTATCAATGTTTCAGTAGATCATATATATATATATCCAAAATTTGAAATGTTACCAGGTTATTTACATTTGCTTGAACACATGATTATACGAAATAGTAAAGTGGAATTAGAAAAGTATGAACTTAAAAATAATATTTATAACGCATTAACTGATAAAAAGAAGATGAACTTTGTATTTATTCACAGTGATTTTGAAGAAATTCCTATTAGTTTTTCAGCAGATACCTTTTTTCAAGAAGAAGATTTTAATACAGAAAAAAAGATTATTATAGAGGAAAGAAAGTTATATCCTGATAATTATCCATCTGTCGATAAGATTTTGGGAACAGAAGATCAAATTGAAGAATTTAAGTTGAGAATTTTACAGAACATTTTAATAAACAATGAATTTTCTTTTATACACTTTAATTATGCCTCTCATAATCAAAAAATAAATGAGAAGAGAAAAGAGTACGTACCTATTTCTATGAATTCGATTTTTAATTCTGTAATTTCTAAAAGCAAAGGATATATTATTTTAAAAGAATCCTTTGTTGCAAAGTTAATTATCTATTTTTTAAGAATATTAGAATTCACTGTTATTGGGCTTAAGTTTAATGTTAACAAGGAAAATAAAAGAATAGAAATATCATATTACGAAAATACAGATTTACCCAAACTACTAACCCAAAAATCTCAGATATTAAAACGTTATAAAATATTTCTAAATGAGTTTAGGTTTCATAATCAAGAAATGATTTATCTAATAGAAAATTTTGAATGCGTAATTGAATTTGAAAAGTACTGGGAGGAATTGACTTGGGAAAAGCTTCTATATTAAAAAAGAAAGCTGTTTTTCTTTTTATAGTTAACCTAGTTATGTTACTTATTGTATGGGGATTAAGAATTTATGGAATAAAGCCACCTAATGTATCAAACTATCTAGTTTGTTTGGTTTATTTCATTATTTTGATGTTAGAGTTAGAGTTCAGTAATATGCTGATTTTTTTTAAAGAGCAATCGTTTTCCACACCTAATTTTCTTAGTAATTTAATTAGTACTATAAATATTGGAATCTTTCTCATGACTCTACTCCTTTTATGCAATCGTTTATTCAACAATTCTTTTATAGGGATTTTAGATAGTAAAGTTTGGTTATTGAATATTTCTCTATTCTTAGTTAGTATATTATTAGTGATAAAAAAGCAAATCATAAATTTAAAAGATAAGAAGAAAATGTTATTTATTTTTATAGGAATGGGATTATTCATCTTTCAGCTTACTGTTTTAGACGTCTTTTCTATTTTAGTGATTTTTTTTACTACAAGCATAATAGATAGATTTAATCTGAATGCTAATTATCGAACAATCACGTTGTATTTGTTAGTTATTCCTATGATTGCATTATTAGTAGTAGCCTTAAAGTCTCAAAATATTGTCGTTTGGTTTATAGTTGGAATGTTGATGATAGTATCTATTACAATTAGAAAGTTAGGAGGAGCTATTTATGGATAGAAAGTTATTAAGAATACTTATTGCTATTTGTTTTTTAGTAGGTGGCATTGTATTTTTGGTTAAGCAAGAATACATTTACGCCATAGTATTTTTTGTGGTGGCAGTTGTATATTTATTGAACAGAGGCAAACGAAATGAGTGAGAATGAACCACTATTGTTTATAAGCAATCTCAAATCTTGGTATGAGAAAGAAAAATTTATAATAGATATTGAGGAACTAACAATTTTTAAGCACAGTATAGTTGGATTAGTTGGGAGAAATGGTGCAGGGAAAACTACACTTATTAATACGTTGAGTAGTGTAACTGATCAATATAGTGTAACTAAAATTAAATGGTTGAACAAACCAATATCTTTTGAAAAATTAGAATTCAAGAAAAATCGATTTACTGTTTTTACAGAAAATAATGGATTTATGAATTGGAATTTTGATCAATACATTCGGTTGCTATGTAAGTTATATAACGTAGTATTTGATAATGAAAAATTATTGTATTTAACTGAGGGCTTTCATTTTACCTCATATAGAAATGTTCTGATTAAAGATTTATCCACAGGTAATAAAAAAAAGGTATTTCTTATTTCAGGACTATTTCTTAGGCGGCCTCTATTAATTTTGGATGAGCCTCTGGATGGTCTTGATTTTGATTCTACAGAATTTCTTTATAAAGAACTCATGGAATATAAAAAATATGGCTCAATTTTTATGAGTTCGCATATTATTGAAAGTATAACAAGAGTATGTAATGAAATTATGGTACTGAAAAACGGAAAGATAAATAGTTTCAAATTGCAACAGGACTTAGTTTCTGATCAATTACTTAAAAAAATAATGGGAGAACTTTAAATGATAACTATTACTTTTAGAGATTTGCTTAATTTAAAGAAGCTAACATTCACCTTAATTTCTTTATTAGCTGCTGGGTATTTTTCTTATAATTTTACTATTCATTTTAATCTGTCCATTATTTTTTTTAGTGTTTTTATTGTTACATTTCTCTCATCTATGCAGACATATTTTTCATACTTTATCAAAGGAAGGATCATTGACTATTATCAACTACCAATACCAATAAATCATTTTTATGTAATTTTTCTAACAAGTGTTTTCTTTGTAAATTTACTTGAAAGATTGTTAATATTGGGAGTCATATTTTATAGTCAATTTATTAGTAATTTTCCAGCATTTATATACTGTTTGGTTTATTCAATGTATGTTATATTGATTAGCTTCTTTACATTTGATCTTATGCAGAAAGATAGTCTAATTTTTTATAAAAAAGCTTCTAAAATGATAACATATCTAATTGCTATGACTATTCCGATTTTGATAGATAGTCTCATACTACTATTCTTATTATTACTAGTTGCCATGGTTAAATTAGTAAAAATAAAACATTTAGTCTATATTTCTGAACAATTAAGAAGCAGATCAAGCCTTGTTAAAAATAATTATTTTACCAATTCTTTAGTTATGGATGGTGCTTTTTTTATCAACTTGATTTTTGGGATGGTTTTCATTGCATATCTATTAATGCAAAATACTAATGTTCATGTTATTGTACCATTAATTTTTACTATAATTTCTATTAATTCACCCATTGCAACATTAATATCGTCGGATAGAGGAATGTTAAAACAAATTAAGTCATTGCCAAATTCTAGATATATTTATATGATGTATTTTAGACTACTGCTTGTCTATTTTTCTTCGATGAATGGTTTCATTTTTCTTATACTAATTTATTTGAATATTATAACTGCAAATTTGTTTACCGTTTTTTTTATAGCAGTATTAATACTATTCGAATCAATATTTTCAACCATTTTGGAGATACGTTTTCCTATAAAAAAATGGCATTTAAAAAAAGATATATGGAAAAATCCAAGAAAATACATTTTAGCTGCTATAGTTTATTTATTTACGTTTCTCTTTAGCTTTTTATTTTAGCTCCGATTCTCGAATCTCTTTGCAGAGATAGAGGATAGGAGCTATTTTATTATCAAATATTTTTGTACTTTAAACTAAATATTACAATCGAATATCTAGACTTTTATATAGATATTCACTATAAAACTAGTTGATATTTGAACAGGTTGCGTGTTTCCTATTTTCAAATTATTGTTTTAAGCATATTCAATTTACATTAACATTAAGAAAATAAAGTAAAATGATCTATTGAGGAAATGAAATAAAATAACCAGTTATTCTTGAATTAAGAGCTATTAGCCTTGTTATTAGAGTTTATGGTATCCCATATCCAATAATATAAGGACTATTTTTTTCATAATTTAGTTTAGCAATCTTATCTCCTGAATTCCCTTCAATTGTGAAAATAACTTCATTTTCTACTTTCTCAACAATCCCAACATGGTCACTAACAGAATCACCATCCCAGTCAAAAAAGATGATGTTGCCACTTTTAGGCAAGCTTCCTTTCCCCAGCCATTGATTTTTAGCTTTAAAATTTTCAATACCTGTTGGGCAATAAGCGAACCGTTCCATTTTAACCCCAGCTTTTTCAGCATTATAAGAAACAAAAATAGCGCACCATTCTACACGCCCATTAAAGCCATACCATTGCCAATATTTCGTTCCACCATCATGTGTTCCTTCATCCAATTCTTTAAGTGCTGCTTTTACAATAGTTGAATTTCCTTGGCTATTGTTGTTGGAAGTAGAAGTGATGTATTGCTTAACAATTTGAGCATAAAACATATTGCCATACGCATAACGATAATCATAGCCTAAGCTGATAGCTATAGGATTCGTGTAAGTGACTGTTTTTCCACCTGCTTGAGTTTTTGAGAATTGAATCGCATTATCCAGAGAATAACTTTTACCTGAGTGACTTAAGAAGCCACCTCCAAAGTTATAAGCTTGCACAATATTTAAAACATCGTAATCACGATGCTCTTTCCACATATCTGCAAAATATTTTACGCCAACTTCAATGGATTCGTTTGGATTTTTGATTGAATTTGGTGGCTTTCCTTGGCTTTCGGAACATTGCATTATATCGGGATATTTTTCTGAATTTCCACCTGATTCTGCCATAATGATTCCTAATAAATAAGGAACAGCTTCGTAAATTTCATTTTTAGTTGCTTCCTTTGTGACTTTATCTTTCCAACGAAGCACTGCTTCTGGAAGGTTTTCTCCTTCTTCGGAGGCTGTGTGTGTAGTAGAAGAACTACTACCAGCAATGAGCATAAAAAAAACAAAAAAGAAGCTCAAAAAAAGCAATGGAAATAACTTACGCATTTTCATAGGCTTGTTCCTCATTAATTTCTGGTGTAGTATAGGTTTCTTGTCTTAGGTGACTGATTTCTTTTTCCAGTTGCTGGGCTTCTCGTTCTGTAACTGGAGAAGGGGGGTGTGACTCTGTTTCTGATGAGTCGTCCTTTACATTGCTGCTTTTTGTTTCAATGATTGATTCAACAACAGGTATTTCTGTTTCCTCTGTTAAAGCATTTGGGCTAAGCAAATGATCATCAACCTCTTCTCTAGGTAATGCGGTTTTTGTGAGTAATGGCTCTGTATTTGAGACAGAACCAGAGGCATTATCAACAGAATAGTTAAATGATTCTTCTGAGTCTTTTACATCAAAAGTATCTGTAGGGAGTGGTTCTTCTTTGGACTCCATTGGTTGTTCATCAAAAGACATTGTCGTTTGATGCAAAGAAGCTTCTTCCTCCCCAGCTTTCACTAATAAATTATCCTGTAGTTCATTTTGACGATAAGCGTGATCTAGCTCTATACCTGATTGAAGGTAATCATTTTCTGCGGTTTGCGTTTTATAGTTTTGTTCAGCATAACGATTTTGCTGATCTTCTTTTTGTGCTCGCTGATGTTGTTTTTCTTGAAGAGCTTGTTTGGGATTGAAAGAAAAATCTTTTAACTCTGCTTTACCTTTCGTCAATGAACGAACAATCTGACCTTTATTTTTCCAGATGAATAGCCCCAACAAAACTTTGACAAACAGTCCGACAATCATGGTGACAATGTTTGTGACAACAAAAAAGGAATCTAACAAATTTAAAATAGAGAACAAGAGACCAAAACCGAATCCAATCCCTATTTTTGAAGCAAACAGTGTTCCTAGTAACATGAAGCCATTTTTTAACAGATGGTGCATGTTTGGAATCAAAGCTAAAAAAAGTAGTGAAGGAAAGAGAAAGAGGATGCCGTAAATTAATAGCTGGATTAAAATGTTTGCAACTCCGATAATTAGTACGGCCGTTCCAATCACAATTAGCATGATAAACGTATTTAATAAAACAGCAACTTTTTCGGTCATACGATCTGAGGTGAGATAAGAATTTTTTTCGGAGTCTTTTTTTATTTTGTCAGCAATTTCATTTGTCTTTTTTTGGTCAAATGTTTCACCACTTTTAACAAGATAGGATTCAAATTGCTCTTTTGATATGTCTGTTTTTCCATAGTTTAGTAAAGCATAAGGTTTAATAACAAATTCATCAAAAATGAGATTTCGGATATTGCTTGTTCCATCTAATTGTTGGTTTGATCCAAGTAGTTTTTCTGAGATATTGCCAGTGTTTTTCGTGAAACTGCCACTTGTTAAATCAACTAATTGTCCTTGCACATTTTGAGAGAGGGTATTCACTTCTTGAACTTTGTTGGCACCATCGGCAAAAAAGGTCATACTACCCACGTAGATTAAGGTGAAAATACCAAAACGGATTAATGCCTTGCTGATTCCTTTTTCAAAAAAATCCTTCACTGAAATGACAATCACAAATGTAAAAAGGAGAATCCCTACAATACTAAATAATTTGTTGTAAATAGCACCAGTAGTGGAGAATAAATCTGGTAATACTCCTTCTAATAAATTTAAACTAAAGAGTTTATTTATCACGTAATCTAATGCTAGAACAAGGTATTTGATTAATCCAAAGGCAATATTGAGCAACGCATTTAGCACACTTTGCAAGTTTTCATTGATGCTAAACCAGCCGCCTTTTTCAAAAAAGGATTGGAAACTGTCAATATCAAATAAATCTTTTAGTAACATAGCTGCTCCTTTCTAAGCGCTAAAGGTCGTTTCCACATCTGCACTTGTATTTTTTTTGACCGTTTGCAGCATTTGATGGATTTCTTCATAAGGACAGTAGACAAGCATTTTGCCAACACGTCCTCGTAAATCTAAATAAAGGCAATGATATTTTGGTAGGTTTTTTAACCACTCAATATTCTCATTAGTGATTTCTAATCCTAAATGACGAAGAATATCTTCTCGTTCATCTTTGTCATCGTATGCAAAAATTCGTCCAAAGTTTCCTGTATCGTCTTCTTCGGCTGTATCTTTAACCGATTGAGTGACAATAATAAGGGTATTGTTAAAACTTCGACCAACTCTGCGCATGGATTTGATAATCGCACGACCGTTTTTAGAAGAATTAAAAATCCAACTTTCATCAAATAGAACAACGGTGCTTTCTTCTCGGTCACGTAAGCCGAAAAGTTCACAGAATTTTCCAATAGACATCATCAACATGACCGATTTTCTTTGTGTAGCACTGTAATCACTGCTAAGCGTTTCTGCACGAGGCATTTCTAACCCCAAAACTTCTAAGATAGTCACCTTATTCGTGAGATTTAGTCCTTCATTTTCGCCATAACTAAAAGCTAATTCTAAAATAGAACCTTGTACTGATTTCTTGATTAAGCTGGCCGTATCTCGTACCTCCTCATGTGGACTTTCCAGCATGAAGTCAACTACATGAAGTAAGCCTATTCGTTCGCCTTGATCTCTTCTTTTTAATACAGTTTCGATTCCTTCTAGCATTGCCAATCTTGATTTTTTCTCTCTAGCACTAGTGAAATCATAAAGCTCTTCAAATAAGTCTTGTGCCATATCTTTTGCAGCTACTCGATTAGGAATAAAGCAGAAGGGATCAAGAACGCCTTTGTTACTGGTTTTATTTGGATCAAGTCTCACTTGGTGGAAGTGCTGTTGAATGAAAGCACAAGTGTCGGGATACTTTTCTTGATAAAGTGGATGATTGATAACCTCCATAATCCAATCGAAGAATTCAGATTTAGGGTCAACGTACAATCCTTTTCCATTCATTAAAACTGAAAGGAAGAAAATAAACTTTGCTAAGTAGGATTTTCCGTTTCCAGTGGGTCCAGTGATGGCAATGTGCGGACTATTGGCTTTTTTATCGGCGATATCATTTTGGTTCCCGATAGATGGATTAAAGAAAATGGGTTTTCGGCTCGTTTTTGCCACTTCTTTTGGTGTTAAGTTTCGAGTGTTTTTCAATTCCGAAACCATACCAATAGGAATTCCTACGTTATCGCCGATCCGATTTTCAACACTCAATAACATTTCACTAATTCCCTCAACTGTGGTGTAGTGAAGCCAATTTTTTTCAGGACCTAGTTTGTTACCAGCTAAAAATTGATGGAAGAGAAACACTTGATCGGCTAAGCCTTTGACTATTTCAACATTTCGAGATTGGCATAAAGAAATGACGGTACGAATCCGACTGCGACATTCCTCTGGTGTTTGTCCAAAGACACCAAAAAGTCCCAGCCATTTAATGACAGGGACTCTTAAATCTATTTTATTGTTTAGGTCAGTCAAAGCATAACGGTTAAAGCGGCTGGATTTCATTTCGGAATCGCCCATAGAAACCGTTTCTTTTGCACTATTTTTTAATCGCTTGGCAGCACGAGAAGACTTTCCTTTTAATCCTCTACCACCTTTTAAGGGTTCAAAATGCCCTTTGAGTCGGAATTCTACTGGAAAGGGGAGACTTTGCACCACTTCTGCTATATGATTGAATGCCAAGTTGGGGGCGAATTTATGAATAGGAAGCAGAGCAATGTAGCTAGTTCCTTCTGAGCTTCTTAACTTTAATAAGCCTTGTTCTTCTGTAGGATCAAGAATAGTATCTGTTAATGAATAGCTGCTATTTTCAACAAAATCAAGATCAAAGGAAGTCTTCATTCCACGTACATAGGGATAACGGCAGGCTTGTAGCACTTCTTGTTCAGTAAGTCTACGCCCATTAACCGTTCCAACAAGTTGAAAAATTTCTGATTCTATTGAACGGTATCGTTTTAAAAAATCTTCATCAACAGTTAGGTGATAATGGTTCAAGGATAATAACTTTCCTGCGTAATAGTCAACGACTTCCATCGCTTTTCCTTTTACAGTTGTTGCAGAAGATAAACTAGAAAGTTTAACCCCAATATAAAATTTTTCCGTTGTGAGAACTCGAAGTTGATTTTCTAATTCGGAAAGTGTTCGATCAACTAAACTATCGCCCATTGATTTTGCTTGTTCATCAAAATTTTCGGAGAAAGCTGCTAGCCGCTCACTAAGATTGTAAGAATGCGGATTTAGAAATAGTTCAAAGTCCTCAAAACGGCGTAAGCTTTGTAAAAATTGATTCCATTTTTGTTTATGCTTTTCTTGAATTTCTTTATTTTGACCAATAACATAGTCGCTAGGACAAGTAAAATATGCCCAAACTTCATTTTCTGTAGTAAGCAATAAATTATGATAAACCTTATGAAATGGCTGTTTAAACTTCATTTTTTTCCACCTTTCTATAATAATCTAGTGATTCGTTTACGAATGGATTGCTTGATTAATGACTGATATTGTTCCTTTAATTTAGGAATTTCTGACATCGGGATAACTCCGTCTGCAAATTGCCGAAAGAGTATTTTCTTCATTAGCAATACTTCATCATCTGTTTCAAACAATTCATAGAAACCTTCTTCTCTTGCCTTTAAGGATTCAAATTCATGGATTAGTTCTGGAACAACACTATCTTTTATTTCTTGTTTCAATTGGTCAACATCTAATGTATTCATTTTTGCTTCTCCTTCTTTTTTTATGGAAAGCTGTTCAACGGTACAGCGATCATAAATTACTTTTTCTTGTTTAAATGAGTGAAGTTGCTCATGATACAGTGATTTATGCCCAAATACAAAGGTCAGAAGATAGAGAAAATAATCTTTCAAAAAAATATCCGCTCTCTTTCCATCTGGTTCAACTCGGTTAAATAGTTGTACTAATCCATAAGGAATCGCCAGAGAAATCATGACGACTAATTGATTCATTCCAAAAAGTATCAACAAAGTACTAAACACAATCGCAAAACTGACTGTTGCAACAGTGAAGTCCTGTGCATAAACGACAAAAGGTAAGTGGACATTTTTAGCAATTTCTCGAATCATATAGGGGGCATTGAAGGGCTCTCTATAGTCTAATATCTGTTTTTCTACATTCATGACTATAACCCAAAGTAGCTTTTTAGATTAGAAAGGGAATTAAGAACGCCTGTAGGGTCTTTAATAACAGCGTAAATGATACCGCCAAAAAAGAGCATTGCAAAACCTTGAATCCATTTTGAATTTAGAAATTCTTTGATGACTAAATAAACAACAACTACCCCAAAAATTGGTGCAATCCAGTCATTCAAGATATAGTTACTGGCTTCTTTAGCATTTGCATCAGCATAAGCGACAGGAGATAGAAAGAAGAAGAATAAAAGGCTGCTGAATATTGTTGTGAGTTTGACGGTTAGTAGTTGTCTTTGCTGAGGAGATCGGACTATTTTCTTTTGTTTCATTTAAATTCCTCCTAAATAATGATGAATGGTTTCAATAAAATAAGTGTTTTCTCGTTGCTTCAATAATAAAGTCATGGTTTCCTTGTGTCCTATTTTTGTTTCACCATCAATAACATCAAAGGTAACAAAAGCAAAGAGTTGTTCGTCCTTGAAGAAGGGCTTAATTTGGCTATTGTTTATCTGATAATTACCTGTTAGAATCTCTGGTTCTTTCATCATAAATGCCATATCTTCCAATGAAGCAGATACATATTTATCAAGGAATGACTGAATGAAACTGATAACCGCTTTTTCTTCTTTGTTATCGACTTGTTGGTACTGAGAAATATCAGGCATTTTTAGTTGCCCGTTTTTTGAAGTTAGTGAAGGCTCAAGAGTAAAATAAGGATAGGCAGTCACTTTAAACGATTGATTTTTTAATTGCACAAAAGGGATATTTAACAACACACGATTTTCAATTTTTTCGTAATCAATATATTTTTCTTTGATAACTACTTTTTTATCATCTTCCTTTTTCTTTACATCACGTTCTTTTGTAACTGGAGCATTGATTTCATAAGCAATACGGTATTGAGCCACTAATTGTCCATTTTCGTTGACTAGATTATAAAAATCAGAAGAGAGTAGTTTTCGTTCAGTCCCTGTATTCTTTTCTTCATCTAGAGTGATCATGAAATAGGTCTCTTGGAGTGAATTAAAACGTTTTTCAAATGCTTGCTGATCGGTAGGAATATTAATGTAAACTGTGATGAAAGGCTGTAGAAACTGTTTATACAATTCTGATGTAACAACTGTATTTGTATTTTTTGCTAATTCTTTCTGAATCGTTTCGGTTAATGAGGTTTGTTCTTTGCGAATAAGACTTTGCATTTGGGTAGTTTTAAAAAAGGCAAAGGGACCACTGCTGATTAAAAAAAGCGTTAGGATTAGAAAGAAGGTACGAGTCGTTCGGATACTAGCGGCTTTTTCTTCTTTTGGTAAAGCTGGGGGATGATTCTTTTTCTCTTTGATAAATTTCATTGAATTACTCCTTTGCGATTATTAAAAAAGGGAACCCCTTTACCAAATAAAGGAGTTCCTTTGCAGAAAGTTGCGTACCATAAATTTTTAAACGACTAGGCTGAGAATTGAATAGATAGGTAGCTTTGTAAAAATCATACGAATAACCAAGATAAACGCCGGAATCGCTATAACGTTCTAGTCCTTCAATATAAAGACTGGTGTGTTTAGAAAGAATTCGTTCAAAACAGACTTCTTTTTTAGGAATAAAAACCAGATTTTCTCGTTGAGTTAGTTTTTTTACAGTGAGAAATTGCCGAGCTTGTCTTTCGGGAATTTGTCCTTCTAAATAGAAAAAGCCATATTTTTTTAGTTCTTCTTTGAGATATTTCTGATTCATGACAATACCTCAATAATAGTATTGTCGTTTGCTTGATAGAGGCGTCCATCTTGGCGTAAATCTTCGCCAATTCCCTCATAGTCAACATTCCACTTGATTAAATCAGGAACACCAGATAAATAGCCAAGATCATCCACTAATTGTTCTGCATAGTCTTTATAAGAATAACAGTCAGAGTAGACTTGAATTTCATCAATTTGTTCAAATGCATCTAAAATATCGCTGAAAAATCCGTACTCTACAAGTTCACCTAAATAGTGAATGGCTGGGTGTCCACTATGCTCATCCAGTTGTTCTGCTACTTCATTCATTTCATTAAAATTTTCATAGTGAGAAAGGGTAAATGGTGCCATGTAGTCTGTTATTAAATGTTCCTGCCCATCGTCCAATTCGATTTTTTCTTTGACTTCTTCCCAATCAATAGGTAGTTCAAACCATCGCCCTTTATGGGTATGAAGATTTTCGATATATAATTCAATCATGTTTTTCACCTCTCAATTAAATAAAAATTGTGCTAATAGTTGTTCGACTTCATCTTGTGTAACAGTTACAGAAGAGGGAGTAGTCGTTCGAGTTTCTTCTTGTATCAATAATTCTTTGATTGTTGTTGTAAGTTTTGCCAACTCTTCTTGATCTTTTTCTTTTAGCTCTGCTTGCTGAATTCTAGACATTAACTCATTTTTGCCAAATGTTTGATCCATAATCCAAATTTTCTTTAGTGTAGGAGCAAGATAGTTTGAGAGCCAGCGTAACGCTTTATCATAATTTGGTTTTTCACCCTTCATGGTCAATCGCAATTCTTGCATGCTTTCAATGACCATGCGCCAATTTTGGCTGTAATGAGTGCGCAGTCCATTTGAGTCACAATCATATACTTTAATGGCAGTATCGATTAATTCTTTAACAATCCATTCAATTGTTTCTCCTGTAGAAAGTAAATACTCAACAAAGAGATAGGCTTTTTCGTCAGCTAAACGGATTTCATAACGGTTTTTAATGCCATATTTTTGCCGAGCCATTTCAACAGAGATTTCTTCTTTTTTTGCTAGTTCGTAATCTTTTTGGTAAAAGTTTAAATAAAACGGCGATTGTCTGGAACCAAAATAAAGAGAGAGTCCTTTGTTGAGCCGCTGTCCACTTTTAACAACAATTCCTCCTGTAAAATCAAAATTGCGAAATGTGGTATCGACTAATCCTTGTTCAACTTTTTCTTTCAACTCAAATAAATCATAATTGGGATAAAGAAGAGAGAGATGTTCATCCAGAGCCAAATCAATTCGTGTAATTTTGGTGTCAATTATTAGACCTTCACCAAAAATATTCGATTGATAAAGCCGCCAAAAGAATGTTGTCCAAGTTTCTTCCTGTTCTTCTAGTACCAATTCATATTCTCGACAACCTTGTCCACGCAGTTCAATCATTACACCCATATCTAGGTTTTCTGGATTTGAGAAAACAAAGATGTCACTGAAACAATAGCTTTCTGTATAATGATTAAAACCATAGTTTTTGTAAATGAATACATCTGGATTCATTTGTAATATCTTCTCAATTACTTGAGAAGGGGAGTGGATTTTGAATCGAACACGAAGAAAATCAATTTTTGCTTCCATTGGTAGAATGCCACCATCCAAATGGAATGTTTTACGTATTTTTTCTGTAGATTTTTTTGTAATCGCTCGTTTGCCAGTTTCAATCATGGAGAGATATGATTTACTCCAATTAAGCTTTTCGGCAAATTGCTGTTGTGTTAATTGTAGTCGCTTTCGTAAAATTTTTATTTCTTGATTATTCATGGGTCACCTGCCTTGTTGTTCACAAAATAAATGAAAATTGTTTACAGCTTTATTCTTAAAGAAAAGCTTTATTAATAAGGGATTTGGATAACCAATTTGTCTTTCTTGTAAAAAGTTACCCCCATGTTATTTAGCGGGGGTAACAGGTTAGAGCGAGCACTGCTCGCCCTAACCACGCACAGTCATAGGCAGGAAACCTGCCTATTCCTTTTCGTTCTACCGCCACACACCAAAGTGTGCGGCTTTCACAAGGAAACCTTGTTCATAAAACGAAGCGGTTAGTATCAGCTTCTTCCATCCGCTGAGGCAACGAAAAAAGGGCAACAAAAGATAAAGCTTTTCCTTTCCCTTTTTTCATTGATATAGGGAGTATCTCACCCTAATTTTTTCTGTGAAAGTCCAAAAGCTGAATGTGCTTCATTAATTTCCTCAGTAGTCATTTCTTGTAAAAGCTCTTTTATATTTAATGTTTGCATAGTACCTATTTGTCTAAGTTCTGCTAGGAAATCATATTTTTTCGGAACAAGAGGGGCATAGAATTCACGAGGAACTCCTGAGCCACTATCGCAGTAGCCTCTGCCTTTCATTCGTTTATTGATGAACGCTTTTCCTTTTTGATCCGATCCAAAAGTCATGTAATAGCCCTGTTCTGATAGCTTTCCCAAGCTAACTCGAAATAGAAGATTATCACGTACACCGCCACCAAAGTTATCTGCATCAGGACGTTGGGTTGCTAATATTAGAAAAACACCTGCTTGTCGTGCTTTTAGAACAAGTTCCTTTACATATCGCAGAATTTCGTCCTGTTCTTTATAGGTTAAGGTGCCAAAAAATGCTGCCCACTCATCAACAATAATAAAGTAGGGAGGAATACCATAGTATGCAAAGTTTTTCCCTGTTGTATAGTTAGGGAGAGCCTTCATATAAACATAACGTCGATTCATTTCTTCTACAGCATTTTTTAAGCATTTCGTGATCCATTTTGTTCCGTAAAATACGTGATTTTTGAATAAATGTAGACTTTCTAAATCTTTTAAATCTGCTTCTTTTGGATCACATACATCAACTGTTCCAACCTGAATAAGCGCATGGATTAAGGTGAGCAGAAAGTAGGACTTGCCACCCCCTGTGCCTCCAGTTACTAACATGTGAGGCACTTCGGCATAGTCCCATACAACGCCATCCATGAGTTTGACTTGTCCATTTGTTACGATACAATCTTCAATTCCAATCCGCTTACTGATCACATCAATCATTAATAAATAGGTGGTGAAGCCCATTTCCTTTTGTTCCTCAATGAAGTCAGCAATGTACATTTCTTCAAAAGTCTTTGCAATTTTTTGAAAGCGATCATGCCATTTCATGCCATCTGTGGGAACCGTTAAATAAAGAATTTCCTTGGTATTACGGTAATAAACTTTTGGGAAAACCATTTTTTCAGTAGCCTGTTCTTTTGATTTCCGTTCCTTCTTCTCATACAATCCATTGCTTTTCAAGAGGCGAGCTAACATTTGTCGTTGGTAGACTCGATAGAAGAAACCACCCTTTAAAAAAGAAACTCTGCGAATCATGACCAAAACTAACAACGGCAAGAAGAGTATTAAAAAAAGCCCTCCAATGGGAACTAAGAGGGCAATCCAATCAATTATTTGTCTTTGTTGCATCATCTGTATTAGCGGATAGATAAAAAGGTAGCTATAGTAACCAGCAGATAATAGAAAAGGAAACCAAGCTAGTAGAAGGTAGGTACGATAAACAGATAGATGTAGAGGACGAATTCTACGTCCACGATAATGAAAGAATGTGTTCATAGTTGCCTCCATTCAATTAGTTTTTCAGATTTTGGTCCCCTTTAGCTTGCTTTACATTAACTGATTCTACTTTTTTTAGGGATTCTGCTCGGATTTTGAAGGCTTGCTCTGACTGAATCGAATCGTTATAACCAGTATAAGAAGAAAGCCAAGCAAGTGCAGTGACTTCTCCTGTAAGCTCTACTTCATCATCATAAGAGAACGCTGTAGTATCAACAGTTTCTGGAACAGTAATATCAATTTGGTCATTTTTAGCTTCGGAATAGACAGTAATGCGTTGTTCACGAACAAAATCTGTTCGGTTACCTTCTGTATCTGTTTCATAAATTTTTTGGCTATTCAAATAGAATAATTTTCCAAATGTTCTACGTGTATCAAAATCTTTCACAATGTTATCTTCAAATTTTAAACTCATCATTTTTCTCCTTTTCTAGTTCAGTGTCAGCAGTTGTTTAGCGAAAATTCGTAATTCAAGTGATCGACTAACTGTTCCAATATTATTTCGTTTGGCACTAGGAACAAGTGTAACTTCACGCAGCTCGACTTCTTTACGACCTTCAAAACGTAGGGAGTTTCGTAAATTTGGAACGATGATTTCAAAGTCAGGATGAAGAGCAGAGGAGGCTGTAAAAATGCGACAAGGGATTCTTTTTCCCTCTACATAAATTTCTCGTTCTTCTTTAACGGTTGCTTTGATTTTATTTCCTAATTGATTGTCCTTTAAGACAATGCTTGTGACACGATTGGACATCTTTTTTCCTTCTTTCTTTTTTATAATAAAAAAGAGACATAGAACTGCCTCCGTTTTTTCTAATTATCGTTGTGATGCTTTTTCTTTTTGTTGTAAAGGTAATAGCCAGCAACTCCAGCTAACAATAAGCTCCCTAAAATAATTCCTGCAAAAGAAACAACTTCACCCGTTTGTGGTAAGCTTCCTGTTACAGAAGTTTCTTTTTTACTTGGAATCATTTTATTTGTCATGTTACATTTGATAACCTCACCGTCTTCTTGAATTTCAAACTTAATCGGCGTTTCGTCTATTTGATAGCCAGTAGGGGCTTTATATTCTTGGAAATAGTAAACTCCTCGTGGTAAGTTTTCAAAACTAAAACGACCTTGATGATCCGTCTTTCCTTCAATGATGATTTTTTTATCTTTATCAAGAATACGAACGCCTGTATCTGGCAGCTCTATTCCGTTGGACACGTCCGTTTTGGTTAGTTCAGCAATCCCTTTGACTAAATGATTTTTAATCTCCAGCAGTAGAAGTGGTTCTTGATTGGTTTGTGGTTCCTCAGTTGGTGTAGTTTCATTTGTTAATTGCTTGTTTGGATTTTCTTCTTGTTTCTCTTCATTAAGGATTTCACCAAGTAAAGTTCCTTTACTGTCATAGGCTTGAATTCCTTTTAGAGTAGAGATAATTTGATAGGTCTCAGGAGATAGGACATACTGTTCAGAAGCTGGTTGTTTTTCTTTCAAATAGAATGTTCCCACAGGGATATTGGTAAAGGTAGCAAGAGATTGTTCATCAACAGTGACTGTTTGAATCACTTCTTTCTCCTCATTTTCTAAAGTCAAAATAGTGCCTTTTCCATTCCCTGTAAAAGCAAAATCATAGCCATTTTTTTCTTTTAAAGTGGCTTCTTCATTTACTTTTTTTAGTGAAAATTGATTGAAGTGAAGCTTATTTAGAAGTGGTACAGATTCATCCTCTGAGTTTTCTTTCGCAGCATAAATGTCGATTACTTTTTCGGATTCGTGGTCAGCAGCTGTAAACTCAAATTCATGATGGCTAGTGTCAATATCATGATTTTCACCAGCATCTAATTCTTTAACATAATAGTTTCCTTCCATTAATTGTTGCCTAGGGAACGTAAGTCCACCATCTTTTACTGTGCCAAAACCTAGTAGAGAATCAGCAGGCAGCACTGTTTTATCTGTCATTGTAAATTCTTGATTAGTAAACAGACCGAATAATTTGTCGTTGGCTTTGATCTCTTCTATAATTGGTTTATTTTCTTTCCACTCCTGAATCTGTTCTTCGTTTTTATGGAGAGTGATCTTTAGTTGTTGAAAATCGTTTTTTGCTTCAATAGATTGAGATACAAGTTCAACGTTTTGTCCTTCATAGGTGAATTCAAAAGGAAGCGGAGTGGTATTCATCAAATAGCCAGCAGGCGCAGCTGTTTCAATGGCTTCATATTTTCCGAGATAAAGTTTTGGCATATTCATTAGTTCACCATTGTTATCTGTTTGAACAGTGGCAACTACACTTCCTTTTTTTGCATGAACATAGTTGCCTACTTTAATATCTTCACGAGCTTTGATGGTGAAAGTTACATCCGCCAGAGGAACATAATCGAAAGTGATTTCATGTAGCTTTCCATATTTTGAATCTTTGGTTGTAACACTAGAAGCTTTTTGCCCTGTTTTCTTTAGGTGAAGCAATCCTTGTTGGGCTTTATTTCCAAACACCACTTCAATTGTTTTATTGGGTTCAATCGTAATTTCTTTAGATTCGCCTTTATTTACAAAGCCATTGTTGGCCGTTACTTCGGTGATTTTTATTTTGGTACCAGCTTTTAAGTCATTTATTTGAGCTAAACCATTCGTATCAGTGACAATTTCTTTGGATTGTCCGTTAAACTCAAATTTCATTTTTGTATTGGGGACAGGCTGTCCGGTATCCTCATCTACTTTTTTAAATTTGACATTACCGTTTAAATTGACTTTGATATTTAGCTGAAAGGAGCCGGCATTAGATAATTTGAAAGTAGCTACTTTTTGTTCATTGGGTTTGTTGAAAACAAAACTTGTACCAACATCATTCGCATTTGCGATATTGTACTGTAATTTTCCTGTTTCTTTCGATGAACTGGTTGCGGTTAACTTCAATTGGTTTCCGGATTTATTTAGTTGTAGATTAGCGGAATTGCTAGCTAAATTGCCATACTTACTTAAAACACCGTTTGTATCATTAAGTGTGATTGTATCGCCAACATTTAATGTGATCGTCTGATTATTGAATGAAGGTTTTGTATTGTGTGCATTCACTTTTTCTAGAATTTCATTTTTCCGATTTTGATAGTTGGGAAGGGTGGTAGACAGTAGCTGATCGCCAAACGACTCCCAAATCATATTTTGAGTTATTCCATAGTTTTCACTTGTAGGATTCGTTTTATAGCCATAATAGGCAATCAGAGACAAGCGGTCTTTTTCAGCAATAGTGAGTTCAGATGGATCAAAACCAGAACCGCCGTTTAAAATGGAACCATGTTCAATACAAAAGGCAGGCTCACCCTCTGCTTTAATCATGTGAACACCATCATCTGTCCAATGAAGACCAGCAGGGTTCGCTAAATACCAAGTAGAAACGTAATCAGCAATTCTTGTGTAGTTGACGGTAGCAGCAAGAGCAGTGATAGGAGTAACAAAAAAACTAGCCATAATGACTATCAATCCCAGATAGTTGGCTAGTTTGTGCTTTTTATATTTAGTTGTCATTGTTTCTTTTCCTCCTTTAAGTTATTTTTGTTTTTTAGTTTAAGAGAGGGACTTCTGATTAGTGGGGACACGGGTTTTTGTTCAACTCCTTTTTGCCAAAAGTATTATTCAAATGGTATGGAACATGATAGAATTAATTTATTAAGAAAACTTAGATTATTTTAGGAGGGAATTTATGAGACTAGAAAATTTTGAACCATTATTTATTGCAATGAATCAAGTAGGTGAGAAAAAACAGAGATTTACAATAGAGTATAATGGAGTTAGAGCACACGTTCTATTCTTGGCTGACATTGAACCATTTCTTTTGATTTTTGGCATTCAAGGTACAAATGAGTATTTTGAGTTGGAAATGACTCGAGATTTTGAAGTTAATTCTTTTTTTGTTAAAGAACTGTATCGGAAATTAATAGAGATATTCAATATTCAGTATGATCCTGATCATAAATTCACACCGAATGACTTCTTGAGTTTTGTTAATAACAATGTACCTGAGTTTAGAAACACTGAAAGAGTAAAAAGTAGTGATATTCTTCGATATAAAAGAGACATAGAGGAAGCGGACAAAGTACATTTCTGTGGTTGGATTTATCATACTACTAAAAGTAATGCTCAGCCTCCTAATCTTGAAAAAACACGAATTTTAATGGGTGAAGCAGCCTATAAGAGATGCTGTGAAAGAAATATTAGTTCTAAATGGACCGATTTAATAGAAAGAAGAACTGATCCAGATTTGGAAAATTTTTTAGCTTAAAATGGATTTCTAAATAGCAATTGTAATATTTTAAATTGCTCAGAGTTAAAAAGGACTGGAAAATAACTCAGAGAGTTCGTTTTCCAGTCCTTTTAGGATGCTTATTAGAGTGATAAAATATTGTAAAATTGAATGGATATTCCGTCACATAAAAAATAATAAAATTAGTTTTTCTTTTTAATAGTCACTTTTACCCCTGCGGTTCCAGAAGCACCAACAAACAGTTTTGTGATTCCGTTTGTTTCAACAGCAGCTTCTAAGTTTAACTCAATATTATCTAGTTCATATGACCCTAAACTCTCTATAAAGCTTGTAATTTCATTAAAATCAATTGCTGTACTTGCAAAACTTGCTCCATTCCCGCTTGAACCACCATATTCTTTCTCTATTTGTGATTCGTCTTTCTTTACAGGCATTAATATTTCAAATTTTTTCATTATTCATCCTCCTCAGGTGTACCGATATCTATAGAGATTTCTTGGAGAATATTGAATCTATTAGTGGCTTCAATTTCACCATAAAGATTTAATTCTTCATTTTCATATAGACTTTCGATTGTTATTATTAACACATATTCAATTTCTTCTTCATCTGGAATTTCTGGTTTTGTATATAATTCTAACCACAATTGCCAGTCGCCAGAATCAAAAACAGTAAACTCTTGAGAAAAATGATGCAAGTTACTCCATTTTTTTCGACCGTTTTTTTGGGAAGGGTTTTTGGTAACTAATTTAGAATTCGAATTAAGCATATGTAACGAAGTATCTATATATGCTCTTAAATATTCGCTACCTTTACTCATATCCACTGGAGAAATAGATAAGCATGTTACTGTAACTTTTGCTAACTTCACACCACTTTTTCTTTTATCTGATAAAACCGCAGGAATTAGAAATCCAACTTTTTCTTTTGTTTTCCTATTCATTTTTCCGTACCTAATGTAAGTAGGCTTAGATGCAAATGACTCTTTTGCACTATCTAAATTTCCATAACCACAACCATATACTTTATTGTACTCTTCGGTGCTTGTATCTGACATATTATCTATGGATTTAGCATGATGACTAAGCAATCCTCTAGAGATAAAAGTTGCTTTTCTATCCAAATTATTAGTATCTCCTATACTATTTAGATACTCAATAACTGAATGTTGTAATGAACCTAAATCGAATGCTGCTAAAGGAGTGGAGAAACTTGTACCAAAATCTAATGAAATATAACCATCTGAATTAATGACAAACATACCAGAAGTTTTTGGTATGAAGCATCGTGTATTTTGTTTGCACACATTTCCCCCAGGATAAACTAGATCTGGTTTATATGAATTTGCAAATCCATATCCAACCCTACTGAAAGGAGACAACGCATTCTTGTTAGATATGCTGTCTGGATGCTGATCTTTTGTGATTGAACCTATTGATAATGAATGAAGGCTTTCAGCTGGTGAAGCTAAACGAGCATCGTCATGTTCACAAATGTCATTAATGTCATTTAAAGTTCGCCATAATTCGTGATTGCCCATTGACACAACAAAATTGACACCTTCTTTATAAGATATAACATCTAATTCAAAAGCTAATTTGCTTACTGATTTTTCACCAAAAATGGAGGACGAGTTATCGTTAAAAGCTAAACAAAATGTTGTAGTTATATGCTTTATTTCTTGTACAGCTTTTCTGATTCTTGAAATTATTTTTGTCTCAGTTACAGTATTCCCATCAGATATTACTGCATCAATTATTCTAGCCTTAGGTATAAGTAATTGATTACTTATCTGTTCATGCAAATTTTCTCCAAATACAATTCTACTAGCTACTTTAGTACCATGAGCAGAAGTATTATAATTAATATCTGGTGCAGTCCATCTACCAGCTATAGCAGCAGAAATATTATCAGGGAAAGACACACCATCATCCAAAACACAAATAAGTGGAAGATCATCCAGATTGTCAGAATAAAAATCAAAAGCTGCCACATTTTGTCCGTTCTTGGTAATTTGATGACTTCCATTATACTTATGAGTGATATCAATATCCAATACAACCTCTTGTTCAATCAAATCATTTACTGCACTAGATGGTAGGTAAGCATGTAAAACAGGAGTATGGTCTGCTAGATAATAAATTCCATCGCTTTCTATATCTCCATTAAAGCTTTCTACTAAAGTGATTAGATGAGGTAGTATTTTTGCATATTGTTTTTCATTTAGTTTTGGAACGACGGTAATTTGTGCATCAATAATATCATTATTATTTTCGTTATTTTGTAAGTAATCTAGCTTTTTACTTTTTTTGTCGTGGATATCTATTGGCGATATTTCATCAATATATTGCCAAAAAGAACTTTTAGGTGCAGTACCTTGTGTATACTGTACTGCGCTTTCTTCTAAAGAGATCATATCATCTTTTTTTATTGATACGATGGCTTTATGGGAGTCTCTGATAGCATTGATATTTATTTTATTATCAGCAAAAATCCTTTCATAATCTCCTCGAGAATCAACAACTTTATCATCTGGAAGTTCAACTTGAAAGAACAGTAAATCGTCTGACAGTATGTTATGTTTAGGGGTATTTCTTTCTTTTATTGATAAAAGACCTTCACCAATTTTTTCGCCATGTTTTCTAAAATCAATCTCAACTGGTTCTGGAATAGCTATGCGTTTAGTGTCCTCACGCTGTACTTCATTATCTGGTATTGTAAAATGTTTTTTCCCTTTTTTTCCTTTATTATCATCGTCCATAATCCTTACTTACCTCCTTTCAGTTTATCTGCAAGTGTGCTGCGTGGAATTTTTAATAATTCTGAAATACTAGTTAATGTTAAACCGTTTTCTCTTAGTTTTGTTATCTTCTCATAATCAATTTTTTCCTTAGAAAAGTTATACATTAGAACCACTTCGATGATAGATTCTGAAAATTCTTTTAACGAAATATCAGAACTATTATTTAAGACTGATTTTTTCATTGTTTTCATACAAACTTCCCGTATTTCTGAAAAACTGAAATTCTCGCAGTAGTGACTGGCTTTTTCAATGCTACTATTGTCCATATGAAACTTGTACTGTAGTAATAAGTTTCTAATGTAAATTTCTCGTAGCTTTGTATCTGGCTTGTCTAAATATAAAATACTGTTAAATCTTCTCCAGACGGCAGAATCTAATAATTTTTCATGGTTAGAAGCTGCGATTAAGAAATTGTTTGTAGGCATTTGATCAATATTTTGAAGTAATGAATTTACAACTCTTTTTAATTCTCCTAATTCGTTGCTATCATCCCTTTTCTTTGCAATAGAGTCAAATTCATCAAGGAAAATAATTGCATCTTTATTATTTAGCTCTTCAAATATTGTTCTTAGATTAGAGGAAGTCTGACCCAACATGGAAGAAATTAATGAATCTAATCTGACATAGACAATAGGTAAGTTCATTTTTTTCGCAATATGGTAGGCAATAGTAGTTTTTCCACAACCAGGAGGTCCACAAAGTAAAAGTCGATTCTCAATAATGATACCTCTGTCTTCAAATTTTTCTTTGTTAGTATACTCATTAATTAGTGAATCAATTTTGTTTTCGATTTCAGTTGATAGAACAAGGTTGTCTGAATCAATACCTGATGGATATAAAACATCGTACAATTTAGATTTTGGAATACTTGAATTATCCTTTTTCTTGTTATGATCGAACATCTTCAAGCCAGAAGATGCTTCATATTTTTTTTCTTCTGGATACTTACTTAATACATTTAATAACATAGAGTAGTTATTGTTTTTTCCTGCTTTTTTTTCATTTTCCGCTATTTTCAAAAGAGACTTTCTGAATAGTGCTTCTTTTTCTTGAAAATGATTTTCTGCTAATCCAATAACATCTTCAATCTTCATTATTTATCCTCCATTTCGGAATAGTCCGTCCTTAGATGAATATGTTACCATAAAATAAGGATTTTTAACAGGGGAACACTTAATGTTTTTCCGGAAATTTCCGTCGGATATACAGAATTTATCAAACGGTTCTAATATTGTGAAAATAAAAATATTTGTTTAAAACAAGTATTTTTATCAACTTTTCAATTTTGGGAAACTTTCCTTAATTTAGAATCATTAACGGAATACAAATAACGGAATTACTATCTTTTTAATCCCGTTATTCGATGCTTGATTAATTGGAGAATTCTTTATTAAGAGTAATTGTTCTAGCTCGCAATGGTCTTACTAAAAACATCCAAAATATCCCAATTTTCTAGTTAAAACAGTTTGAAACTAAATCAAAACTAACTACAATTGACAAAAATTACTAGAATTTCGCAGTATTCACAGAAAAAATAGAATGCTGTCATACCAACGATTAGAGCTTATCAGAAGCTCTGGAAAAAGTTAACCTTTTGCTGGAAGGGTCTGTCGGTTAGTAATCAATCTAAAACTCGAAATGTTGAGAATTCAGCGTTTCGAGTTTTTTTATTTGAAATGTTTATGTGCTCTTTATAATGTAATAGAAGAATGATATAATAAAAAATGTTATTAGAACGCACGTAATTATCTTTAGTTATAATTTAAAAGCGATTATAACGTTGTCCGTATAAAGATAATTGATATTTTTTGCATTTTTAAGTGAGTTGATAAATAGCTGTTAGTTTTAGAAAAAAATAAAAATAAATATAAGGAGAAGCATTCGAAATGGATGCGTGGGTGAACAATGAATTTTGAAAAGCAAAAATTAACGATCATCACTCTGGCAGTTGTTCTAATTGGTGAGGTATTGGCTATTACCGGCATCGCGCTAGTTTACTTCAATCAGCAGTTTTTTAATGAACGAATCAACATTATCGAAACATATATTGGCGCGTCAACGGCTTTTTTTGGTAGTTTCTTTTCAATTTTAGCGGTTTTGCTGCTGTTCCAATTCGTTAAGTATCGTGAGAAACAAAAAGAAGTGCAACAAACGCGGCAGATTTATCAGAAGCTGAAAAAGGAATATGAACATAATTTTTCAGTACTAACTGAGCTTGGAGTGGAAATTGCTAATGGTTCTGGTGAGCTAGCTAAATTGTTAAAAGAGAACCAAAAAATCAGAGAATTATTCCTTTTATCTATTTTTAAATTGGATTTTCCAATTTTTGATGCGTACTTTGATCAGCTTGATTGGCAGCAATTAGGTGAGGAGCTTGAAGATGGCGAGGAATACTTGGAATCAATGGAACAAACCAATCAACTAAGAGCCCTTTGCCAAGCGATTGCTACAAAAGCGATTGATAGTGAAGAAAATTTGAAGCCGTTGTTACAGTTGATCACGCAAAAGATTTCGCTATTGAAAGGGAATCAGACGGAGACTGAAAGTAGCGCAGTTTTTATTGAGACTGTGGGAGAATATGCTTATCTTACCGAAACACCAAGCGGTGAAATGATTCAAGAGTAAAAATAGAACCAGTCGACTTATCAAAAGAGTCGCTGGTTTTTTTCGAATTCATTAGTAAAAGTTTGATTGGAAGTTTGGCTGTTCTTTTTAAGTGAAACCAGTAATTTGATAAATCTATTAAGGAAATGGGCAGAGGCGGGATTGGCTTTGGCTTTATAATGGAGAGAGAAGATTTTTTGCAGAGTATTTATTGGACGTCGAGTCTTAAATAATTAGTACAAAGATCCGTGGTTGGTATCAAGGGAAGAATGTTTTTACAAATCACCTATGTGGGGACATGGGGTTGGGGGGATAAGTATGGAGTTGAAAAGGAAGGGTAAAGGGAAAAAGCAGAAAGAATATGAAGAGTTTGAGTCGCTGTGTCAACGTTTAGAGAAGAAGAATTATTTGAAAGAGGATCGGACCTTCTCACTGAAGGATACGAATTCCCTTGATATGCTGTTGTCGTTGCCATTGATTGTGTTGGTGGTGACCGGCTATTTTTGGCGTTGGGGCAAAGAGGCGATTCCGCTGTGGGAAAGTGATTTTAAGCTGGTCATTTTCTTGTTGGTTGTTTCCATTCCAGTTCATGAGCTGCTGCATGGACTGGCTTGGGCGAATTACGCTAAAAAGAAAATGAAAAGTATCAGCTTTGGTTTTAATCTGATTGAGCTGATGCCGTATTGTCATTGCTGTGAAGCTTTGGAGGTAAAAGCTTATAAGCTCGGAGTATTAGCGCCAGCTGTGGTACTGGGAGGCGGCTATTTTCTTCTTGCGCTGTTAGTGCCTAATACGGAGTTTCTTCTGCTTTCGGCGTTTAATATTTTTATGGCTACCGCTGATTTATTGATTTTTTGGAAAGCGCATGGGATTCATAAGGGTTTATTGATCGATCATCCTGAGCAGCCAGGCTTTGTTGTATTTACCAAAAAATGAATACGCTATTGACGGAAGTAAACTAGCGTAAAAGGTTGTGTGTAAAGTGGCAAAATTTGAAGCACTTATTCAATTCTTTTTTCATCCAATTGTTCTACTGCTAGATGTCCTATCGATTTTTATTATTGTGATCGGTGCTTTTCTTTCCTTGATCAAATTGCTCCAGCAAGGAAGAAATCAGGCCTGTTCCTCGACCTTGGAGAAAAATAAATATATCAAGGCTTATTTAGGCAGTTATATTTTATTAAGCTTGGAATTTCTGATCGTAGCGGACATCATTGAATCAATCATTCATCCGACTTTCCAAGACATCATCAAGTTGGCGATGATCGTCCTCATTCGAACCTTGATTTCTTATTTCTTAAATAAGGAAATCAACGAGTTTTCAGAAGGCTAATGAAGGTATAACAATCACTTTGACTGGGATTAAAAGGTTTGCTTTACTTCCGTGAGCCATCGCTCAATCGTTTCGATTAATAAATATTGCTGATGCATGACCGCTTTTTCAGTTGTGGAAAGTGTTGGAAGTTCTTGTTGTGTTTCGTTGATCTTCGTTAGCTTTGTCTGGGTACTTTTAATATTTGCTTCAAGAATGCTTAAACAAGTTTTTTGATCTGCGGGAGAAAGATTGTCTAAGTTTAGAATAACGGCGTTGAGATCTAAGTGAAGATTAATCGGACGGGTAGCGATGCCCAGCATTAATTTCTCAAACTCCCGGCGGCCTTTTTTGGTTAAGGAGTAAATCACTTTTTCTGGCATCTTGCTTGTCTTTGCTGTTGTACCTTTTAGATAGCCTTGTTTTTCTAGCTGGATGACTTTCTTATAGATTGATGGAATACTAATTTTGACCCATTGAGAAATATTCCGTGAGGTGACCTGTTTTTGAATATCATACGCACTAAGAGCTTCTCTTTTTAAAATACCTAAGACAATCAAATCAATTGTTCGCACAAGAAGAACTCCTTTCGATTAGTTTAAAATAGTATAAATTATAGCAATGTTAACTATCTTACTATAATTTATACTATTTATATTTTGCATCAAAGTCAAGTTTGAAGAGGTTTTACGGATTTGGAATCCGTTTACATTTCTTTTTTTGCTATGCTATTATTAAATAAAAAAGGTAGGTGGTAAGATGAAATTATTAGTAACAGAAGATTATGAAACATTGAGTCAGGTAACGGCTGATTTGATTTTGCTGAAGTGGTCGGAAAATCATCGGGTGAACTTGGCCTTGACGGCAGGTTCTTCGCCGAAACGAACGTATGAGATTTTGGTTGAGCGTTTGCGAGCAGTACAGTTTGATCAAAGCTTGGCACATTTTTATAACTTTGATGAAATCAGCTTGAAGGATCAAGCAGACGGGTTGACGATGCAGGCGCTGATGCAAGAATTATTTCAACCGCTAGGAATTGAAGATAAAAATATTGAAGTCTTAGATGCCGAAAATTACCAAGATTATGACTATCAGATTGCTGAAGCTGGTGGGTTGGATCTTGTCTTGATGGGGATCGGCGAGGACGGTCATTTTTGTGGTAATCTGCCGGGATTTACTTCATTTGATTATGGGGTGTATCGTGTGCCGATCGCTCCAGGTGATGATTTGTATCAACTGCTGGATCAAGCGACACCTCATACACCCGGGACGGAAATGGTCACCTTTGGACCACAAACGGTTTTGGCTGCTAAGGAACTGGTATTGATCGCTAATGGGAAAAAGAAAGCGGCAATCATCAAACAAGCATTGGAAGGCCCAATCACAGAAGACGTGCCGGCTTCAGTTTTACGTTTGCATCCTAATTTAACAGTGATCTTAGACCAAGAAGCCGCGAGTGAATTAACTGAATAAATAATTTCTAAGAGTGCATTCATTTGTACTCTTTTTTGATTAAGAGCAAAAAAATAGGCTCCGTTCTCATTGAGAACGCAGCCTATTTTAAATTAATTTTCTAGTTCTTCCTCTTCAACCGTTTCAAAATACTGTGAATGAATAACAATCAATAAAATCCCGATAAAGACCATTGCGCTGGCAAAGTAGAAAGTATAATTCCCGCCAAATTTTGCCCCAATCAGGCCTGCGACAAAGGGTGCCAGTGAGCCGCCAAAGAAGCGGACAAAGCTGTAAGTAGAAGAAGCAATGTTACGCTTGATTCCAGGAATCTCCATCGCAATCGTAGTCATCAAAGTATTGATGATTCCTTGGAAGAAGCCGGCTACGATCAACGCAGTCGCGACAAGGTTAGGCTGATCAGCATTGATCCCCATTAAGAGTAAACAAATGACAAAACCAATGAAGCCGATCATTAAGGTATAAAAAGTTCCAATCATTCTTTCAATCCAAGTAGCTAAAAAGATGGACGAGATCGCTAGTAAAATACCCCACCCGAAGAAGGTCATACCAATCTGCATTTCAGAAAAATTTGGTAGTAAGAAGGGAGCATAGGCTAATAAGGTAAAGAAGCCAAAATTGTAAAGCAAAGCGATCAAGCCAACCGAACGTAATTTATGATTTTTCAAGGCCTTCACACCGGCTAATAGCGCAACTTTTTCTTGATCGCCCTTGGGTTCTTTGAACATGATAACGATCGACAAGAAAGAAATCAGCATTAGCACAGAAACACCAGCAAAGGGCAAACGCCATGAAATTGACCCTAGTGAACCGCCGACTAACGGTCCAATCGACATTCCCAAGCCCATCGCTGCTTCATAAAGCATGATGGATTTTTCTGTTTGTCCAATCAATACGCTGACGATCGCGGACAAAGCCGTTGAGATAAATAAGGCATTTCCTAAGCCCCAGCCTGCTCGAAAATAAATCAAGGCATCAATCGAATGAGATAAGCCAGCAAAAAGCGCAAATAAAATAATAATAAAAAGTCCTAACATCAAGGTCTTTTTTGTGCCGATCCGACTAGAGACAAAACCGGTGAAGAGCATCACGACTCCTGTCACCATCATGTAGCTGGTAAACAGTAAGGTTGTTTGCGCCGGTGTTGCTTGTAAAGATTTTGCGATGGAGTTCAAGATTGGGTCAACCAAGCCAATCCCCATGAAAGCAATCATACAAGCAAACGCGACAACGTAAGCAGCCTTTCCATTTTGTTTTTCCTTAACCAATTCGTTTTCGTTTAAATTTTCCATTAAGTCACCACTTTCCATTCACTAGTTTAATCATGAATTTAATTTATGTCAATATTTACATAAATAAATTTACATATATTTTTTGTAAAAAAAGAAACAGATCTCAAATGATCTGCTCCAATGATTAGTTGCTATTTTTCTAAAAAGTACGCTTCAATTTTTTCTCCTGCCCACTCACACCAAGCCAGCTCTTCTTTACACAAACGGATTTTTCGTTCAATAATCAGTTCCCGTCCAAAATTTTTATGACGTTCTGCTTGGTTCAAGTCGCTCAAGCTGTCTAAGACTTTGGAATACTCGCTTAGCTGCTCTTGAAAATACTGCTGACGTTCCATAATCAAAAATTTTGAAGTGTCTCGATCCAAGGCAGAGATTGTAAAGACCTTCGCCAAAAATTCATCCTTTTGGGAGGGAGCATGGCTTTTACTGAAGACCCATTCCTTTACTAACTCTTTGCCTGCGGGAGTAATATCATAGATTTTACGTTTACCGTCGGGAATATCGACGATCTCAATTAATTCCTGTTTTCGCAGCTCTTTTAAAGTAGGATAGATTTGACTATGATGGGCCTCCCAAAAAAGATTCAAGAAACGTTTTAATTCGTAACCGGTCAAGGGTGAGCGAATCAGCATCGCTAAAATTACATAACTGATGGTATTCATGATCGATCCTTTCTGCTAAGGATATTTTGCAATTTTTTATTTGTAGGAATTTCTCCGTATCCATTGTATCATTGTTTATTATTTTTGCTAATGCAACTAATCAAAAAGCGGTTTTTTCAGACTTTTGGCGGATGTTTTTGTCGTTGGTTTTCGCTAAACTTATTTCTAGAGAGGAAGATCGTTATGAAAGTTTTGTTTGTATTTGATGACCGTCAGTATTCGAGCTTCTTTGTGTATGATTTGACCAGCGGTGTAAATAGTTTACTGCGGGTCTCACCAGAGATAAAAATTCAAAAGCTGACTTTAGGCGAATTATATACTCAAGTACCGATCGAAAAATTTTTAACTTATTTTTCGCTGGCTTTTTCAATAGAAGTAAAAAAATATTTGATTCTGAAAAAGTCGGATAGTCTTTTAGGAGTGGAAGAGGCTGGTTTGGAGGCAGATGGCAAAATGCCAGTGACCGTCTACAAAGAGTTCACCGCTTTGAAAAGCGGCCAAACGTTTCAAAAAGGCGAACAACGTCTGACTTTGGCAGAAATTGATGCGTATATCAGCTATCAAATTGATCAGGATGGTCGAATCGACGTTTTCGAGCGGCAGGAGGATATTATTCGCTTAATGAAACGTAAAACAGTGCGTCCGCGGTTGTCAGCTATTACGAATAATTATGGGACTGTTAAAGAATATTCCGGCAGTAATCTCAATTTAAAAGATATGCTGAAAATGGGAACGGGGTATTTAGCGAAGGGGAGTGCCCGTATGAATAAAATCAATGTGCCTGAAGTGGGCAGCTTTTCAATAGAAGGAAACTTTCCTTATCGCTTAGGTCCGATCGATTGGGCAAAAAATGGGGTAAGGCTGCGAAAAGATCTTATTTGATAAGAGTTATTCACAGGTACAGCCAAATTGGTGTTTTTTTACAGTGGATTAGCCGCTTACAAAAGGGGAAAAGGGATTATGGCGGGCTTATTTAAGGTTTCACATTTGCGAAACTTTTTGCAAAAGGGCTCAAAAGGCGCTTGACAGAGGCATAAATTATTTGGCTCAAAAGATGTATTCGGGATGAATTTAAAAAATGGAGGGATTATTATGTTATGGACATTGATTATTGGCGCGTTGATTGGCGCCATCGGTGGTGGTATTTCCGGTCGAGGAAAACAAATGGGCTGCGTATTAAATATTATCGCTGGGTTAGCCGGTTCGTATATTGGACAAGCGATATTTGGTCACTGGGGGCCACATCTTGCAGGTATGGCGTTAGTCCCCTCTATTTTAGGCGCGGTCATTGTTGTAGCCGTAGCTTCCTTTTTTACCGGCAGACGGTAAAAAATTTTTTGTAGCATAGACTCTTTTCTTATTTACAAATAAATCATATTTCTTCATCCAAAAGATTGAGGCTTTAAGCTTCAATCTTTTTTTCTAATCGTGTTCGTTCAGCTTTTTGGAACTCTTTGCTATAATGGATAATGGGTGATAAGAATGATAAAACGAATTGAAAAATTACGTGCATTGATGGAAAAAGCAATCATCGATGCTTACTTAGTTACCAGTCCAGCAAATCTTCGTTATTTGACGAATTTTACTGGCACGGCGGGCATGGCTTTGATTACATTAGAGCAAGCCTTCTTTATTACAGATTTTCGCTACATTGAACAAGCTAGCGAACAAATTCAAGGAATGACGATTATTCAGCATCAAGGGGATATCGTTAGTGAAATTCTTAAACTAATGGAAAGTGAATCAGTTAACGTGCTCGGCTTTGAAGATGCTGTAATGACTTATGCCGATTATTCGATCTTTGAAGAGGTGATCGATGCCGAGTTGGCACCTGCTAGCGGATTGATTGAAAAATTGCGGGAGCAAAAAGATGATGGCGAGATCGCAATTATTGAGAAAGCTTGTGCGATCGCTGACGAAGGTTTTGATCATGTACTAAAAATGATTCGGCCGGGCATGACTGAAATTGAAGTTGCCAACCAACTTGATTTTTATATGCGGTCATTAGGTGCCAGTGGAACCTCTTTTGAGACGATCGTTGCTAGTGGTGCACGTTCAGCATTGCCTCATGGTGTGGCCAGTGAAAAGATGATTGAACAAGGAGATCTGATTACGCTTGATTTCGGTTGTGTTTATCAAGGGTATGTTTCTGATATCACACGGACCTTTGCAATCGGAGATCCAGGACAGCAGTTGAAGGATATCTACCAAATCGTTTTAGAAGCACAGAAAAAAGTTCTTGAAGTTGCACAAGCAGGTGTGACGGGTTCGCAGCTAGACGCGGTTGCTCGCGATTTCATTAGCGAAGCTGGATACGGGGAAGCCTTTGGCCATTCCACCGGACACGGGATCGGAATGGAGATCCATGAAGGACCGAATATCAGCCGTTCCAATGATGAACCATTAATGGAAGGCAACGTTATTACCGATGAACCGGGCATTTATTTACCTGGCTTAGGTGGGGTACGGATCGAGGATGATCTAGTGATTTTAGCAGAAGGTAATCGAATTTTAACGCAATCGCCAAAGGAGCTCATCATTTTGTAGGAGTGCTTGAGTAGTGGTAGCGTTAGTAAACAAGAAATGATAAACTAGAACCAAATCTGAAAAGATGGGGTATCAATCAATGTGTCTGTTTTCTTTGCCTTGCAAGAAAACGAACAGATGTAACAAGGCTTGGAATTATTTTGTAACACTTTACCAAAGTAATTACCTTGCAATGAATTAGGGGGAAGTATCATGATTTCAGTAAACGATTTTAAAACTGGCTTGACGATCGAGGTGGACGGCGGCATTTGGCGCGTAGTCGATTTTCAACATGTGAAGCCGGGGAAAGGTGCAGCCTTCGTTCGTTCAAAATTAAAAAATCTACGTACGGGTGCGGTTCAAGAAAAAACCTTCCGTGCCGGTGAAAAAGTTGCAAAAGCACAGATTGATAATAATAAAATGCAATATCTCTATGATGACGGCGACAACTATGTTTTCATGGATATGCAAAGCTATGAACAAATCGAAATGCCGAAACAACAAATTGCGGATGAAATGCGCTATGTCTTAGAAAATACTGAGTTGACCGTCATCATGTATGGCAACGAAGTTTTAGGGGTTGAACTACCAAATACAGTAGTGCTAGAAGTCGCTGAAACAGAACCAAATATTAAAGGCGATACATCATCAGGCGGATCAAAACCTGCTGTAATGGAAACTGGCTTAACTGTCAACGTGCCATTTTTCGTCAATCAAGGTGATAAATTAATCGTGAATACACAAGACGGCAGCTACGTTTCACGAGCCTAAACTAAGATACGACAGGAACATCAGAATTATTTTTTCTGAAAGAAAAAATAAATACAATTGACCGAATAAGGATGTCAGTCCAACTTTTGGCAGTATCTAAAGCAATGAGGAATCGAAAAATCATCAGCGAGACAAGACTACTGAAGTTTAGTTGGATGATATACGGCATGAGAATCAGACTTATTTTTTCTGAAAGAAAAAATAAATACATTTGACCGAATAAGGAGAGAGTACAATGACAGATGAAAAAAATTTAGTTTTAGGCGAAAGTCCTGAGCTTGGAGAAATTATCATTGCACCTGAAGTGATCGAAGTCATCATCGGGATCGCTGCTTCTAAAGTTGACGGCGTCTATGGGATGCGCGGCTCTTTAGCTAGTAACGTGACTGAACTACTTGGAAAATCCGCTCACGGCAAAGGCGTCTATCTTAAAAATGATGAAGATGGCTTGAAGGTCGATATCTATTCTTATTTTGATTATGGCACTTCCGTACCAAAAGTGGCAATGGCAATGCAAGAACGGGTAAAACAACAAGTCTTGTTTATGACGGACATTGCATTAACTGAAGTAAATATCCATGTAGTCGGTGTCGTAGCAGAGAAGATGGAACAACCGACACTAGAAGAACTATTTAATGATGAAGAGGAAAATAATGAATAAAGAATTATCACGTCATGAAATTCGGGAAAAGGCGCTGCAAGCTTTGTTTCCGTTGGATTTTAATCAGGATTTAACTAAAAAGGACGCCATCAATCATGCCTTGAGCATTGATCAACAAGAATTTGTCAGTGAAGATGAAGAGGAATTCGTGCCTGTTTATCTGGATGATTTAGTTGGCGGAGTCGTGGAACACCAAGCAGAGCTAGATGGAATTATCCAAAAACATTTACGTTCGAACTGGTCGATTCAACGAATTGCAAAAATGGATTTGATTATCTTACGACTAGGGATCTATGAGATGTTATACAATACTCAGGTACCCAATCGAGTTGTTTTAAACGAAGCAATCGAATTAGCCAAAACTTTCAGTGATGACCAATCAAGAAAGTTCGTCAACGGAATCTTATCTAATGTAATGAAAGAGATCGATGAAGCTGGGGCAAATAGCTAATAGAGCTATTTTTCCCAGCTTCATTTAAACTATCCGAAAAAGCGAGGGAATAGAGTGGCACAACTTATCAACGGAAAAGAATTAGCGGAGAAGCTGCAAAAAAATACGGCAAAAGAAGTCGAAGCTTTGAATGCACAAGGAATTCAGCCTGGTTTGGTTGTTTTGCTGGTCGGTGAAAACGCGGCTAGTCAAATCTATGTTAGAAACAAAGAACGAGCAGCGAAGAAAACCGGCATTCATTCTGCGGTAATGCGCTATCCAGAAACGATTACAGAAGAAGCGTTGATTAAAGAAATCGAACATTTCAATCGCTCAGAGGAGTTTCATGGTATTTTGGTGCAATTGCCTTTACCGGATCATATCAATGAAGAAAAGGTTTTGTTAGCCATCGATCCATTGAAGGACGTTGACGGTTTTCATCCCATGAATATGGGACGACTTTTTGCTGGCATGCCTCACACGATTCCTTGTACCCCCTATGGCATCATGAAAATGTTTGAAGAATATGATATTCCTTTAGCTGGCAAGCAAGCCGTCGTAATCGGTCGCAGCAATATAGTTGGTAAACCGATGGCAATCTTACTTTTAGGCGCGGATGCAACGGTTACGTTAACTCATTCTAAAACGGAAGATTTGGCGAAAGTTGCAAGTAAAGCTGATATTCTAGTTGTAGCGATCGGCAGAGGACATTTTGTCACGAAAGAATTTATCAAGCCTGGTGCTGTCGTGATCGATGTGGGAATGAATCGCAATGAAGACGGAAAATTGATTGGTGACGTAAAATTTGATGAAGTAGAGCCAATCGCAGGTTACATCACGCCAGTTCCTGGTGGTGTCGGTCCAATGACGATCACGATGTTGCTTCAGCAAACTATTGAATGCTGTCGACGTCAAGTAGTGGATCACGAATAGCAAAGAGGTGTTTACATGACGCAAGAGTATTTGACCGTCAGTGCTTTAAATAAATATATTAAACGAAAATTCGACGTCGACCCTTATTTAGAGCGGGTCTATTTGACTGGAGAAATTTCCAATTTCCGCATGCGGCCCAATAATCACCAATACTTCAGCCTAAAAGATGAGCGTTCCAAAATCAATGCCATCATGTTTAAAGGGGCGTTTCAAAAATTGAAATTCACGCCTAAAGAAGGCATGAAAGTATTAGTGGTGGGCCGGGTAGCGTTATACGAAGCCAGCGGAATGTATCAAATCTATATCGATCATATGGAGCCTGATGGCGTGGGTGCCCTGTATCAAGCTTTAGCCGAATTGAGAGAAAAACTAGATAAAGAGGGGCTTTTCTCACTGCCTAAAAAGCCACTCCCGCGTTACCCAAAACGCATCGCAGTGATCACCAGTCCCAGCGGTGCGGTGATTCGCGATATTATTACCACCGTCAAGCGTCGTTATCCAATTGCTCAGCTCGTTTTATTTCCAACGTTAGTACAAGGAGATAAAGCAGCGGCGGATATTGTAAAAAACATCAAACAAGCCGAGACGCTGGATTTTGATACGATGATTATTGGTCGTGGTGGCGGCTCAATCGAGGATTTATGGCCCTTTAATGAAGAGGTGGTCGCTCGGGCGATCGCGGATTCACCAATTCCGATTATTTCATCGGTGGGACACGAGACCGATACGACGATCGCTGATTTAGTCGCGGATGTTCGGGCGGCCACTCCTACGGCGGCGGCAGAATTAGCGGTCCCTGTCTTGTCGGAAGAAATCTTACGAATTAAAGAAAAACAAGCCCGTCTAGAGCAAGCCTTCTTGCACCAGTTGCAACGGAAAAAGGAACGTTTCGAACGACTGCAGCAGTCGTATATTTTTAGGCAGCCCAATCGTTTGTATGAAGCGCAAAGTGTTCAACTCGATCGCTTGACCCAGCAGCTGCAGCAAAATATGACTGTTTTAGTCAATCAGCGTGAGCGTGAATTGATGCAATACAGCAATCGTTTGGCGCAAGCAAACCCTATTAATCGGGTCAAACAAGCCCAGCAGCAAATGACGTATTTACAAGAGCGATTGCAACAACAGATGCAGAGCTATTTAGACAATCAACAGCGTCGATTGCAGCAAGCAATCACGTCATTGGACTTATTAAGTCCTTTGAAAACGATGGGCCGGGGTTTTACTTATACAACACAAGAGGATCAGGTGATTCGTTCGGTGAAGGACCTGCAAGAAAAAGAAATGACGGTTCATTTTGTTGATGGGACGGTTAAAGCCGCTGTCTTAGAAATCAATGCGGTGAATGAAGGAGAAGAATGATGGAAAATACGACTTTTGAAGAATCAATCGCGCAATTAGAAACAATCGTGACCCAGCTTGAACGGGGCGATGTTCCCTTAGAAGAAGCTTTAGAAGCTTTTCAAAAAGGAATGGTCTTAAGCAAACAGTGCCAAGATACTTTAACAAAAGCGGAAAAAACCTTAACGAAAATGATGAGTGAAGAGGAAGAAGTACCTTTTAGCGGTGAGGAGGAAGCCTAATGTTGCAAGAGCTTTCTGCTAAAGAACTGCCGAAAGTCGAAAAAGAGATCACTGACTTCCTCAATACCAGTTCCGCTAATGATGAATTGAAAAAGAGTATGCTGTATTCTGTCGAAGCCGGCGGTAAACGGATTCGGCCTTTGATTGTTTTGGCAACGATGCGTGCTTTTAAGAAAGAACTGTCTGCACCGGTTTATCAAACGGCGGGAGCGCTTGAAATGATTCATACATATTCGTTGATCCATGACGATTTGCCGGCGATGGATGATGATGATTTGCGACGAGGAAAGCCTACTAATCATAAAATCTATGGTGAAGCTTTGGCGATTTTAGCCGGTGATGGACTATTGACCGGCGCGTTTCAGTTAATCAGTGAAACGACCTTAGCGCCAGCTGAAAATGTACTGCTGATCCAGCTGTTAGCTAAAGCCGCAGGAATCGGCGGTATGGTTGCTGGACAGGCTGGGGATATGGCAGCTGAGAAACAACAGGTATCTTTGGAGCAATTAAAAACAATTCATCGCGGCAAGACGGGATCGCTGTTAACCTATGCCTTTGTGGCTGGCGGGATTTTGGCACAGCAAACAGAATATGTGATTGAGCTATTGGAAAAGCTTGGTAATCACATTGGCTTGGCCTTCCAAATCCGTGATGATTTGTTAGATGTTGTAGGGACAACAGAAGAGTTAGGCAAACAAGTCGGGCAGGATCAAAAATCAGAGAAGAGTACCTATCCAGGATTACTTGGTCTTGAGGGAGCAAAGCAAGCTTTAACCACTGAATTGGCGCAAGCAGAAAAAACGGTTCAACAGCTTGCCGAAGCGACTGAATTCCAACCTGAAGTATTTGAAGAATTACTAACGCTTTTTAAGTTATAAGCTTTCAATAAATGAAACGGACTTAAAGCGATTCCCTTAGGATGAATAAGGAGCAATAACATGAAAAAAGAACGTGTCGATGTTTTAGCTTTCAATCAAGGTCTTTTTGAAACTAGAGAAAAGGCTAAACGTGGTGTAATGGCTGGTTTAGTCTATGACCAAAAAAATGAACGGCTAGACAAACCGGGAGAAAAAATCGCGATTGAAACCGTACTGCAGCTCAAAGGGCAACGCTTAGCGTATGTTTCTCGTGGTGGATTGAAATTAGAAAAGGCGTTAAAAGAATTCGATGTAGCTATCAAGAACAAAATTTTATTGGATATTGGCTCATCAACCGGCGGCTTTACTGATGTCGCACTACAAAATGGCGCGACCATGAGTTACGCTCTCGACGTTGGTTACAATCAGTTGGCTTGGAAACTTCGTCAAGATGAACGGGTCGTTGTGATGGAACGGACCAATTTTCGCTATTCTAAGCTAGAAGATTTCCAGCAAGGACAACCGGACTTTGCAACGATTGATGTTTCCTTTATTTCTTTGAAGCTGATTTTACCGCCGCTTCATGAAATCTTAACCAATAATGGTGACGTGGTGGCATTGATCAAACCGCAATTTGAAGCGGGAAAAGAATATGTCGGCAAAAAAGGGATTATTAAAGATCCCAAGACCCATTTGATGGTTTTAGAAGAAATTACCAGCTTTGCAACTGTTCATGGATTTGATGTTGCGGAATTGACTTTTTCACCGATTACCGGCGGCGAGGGAAATATTGAGTTTTTGGCTCATTTAAAAAAAGTTCCAGCGACTGGTCAATTAAATCAATCCATCGATCTAGCAACAGTAGTAGCAGAAGCCCATCAACAACTGGATAAATAATTATTTTCGGAGGGAAACGGATGCGAAAGCAAGAGCGGCATCGAATCATTACGCAATTGTTAAATGAATACGATGTAAAAAAACAAGAAGACTTCGTGATGATTCTTGCGCAACAGGGAGTTACCGTGACGCAAGCGACGATCTCGCGGGATATTAAAGAAATGAAGCTGATCAAAGTTCCGGCGCAAAATGGTGGCTATCGCTACAGCCTGCCGAAACAGGAGCAAGAGGACGTCAATGAAAAATTAACGGACTTATTAAAAGAAGCTGTCCTTTCTGTTGATCAAATGGAAAAATTTATTAATGTGAAAACTTTACCGGGAAATGCCTCAGCTTCTGCAAATTTGCTAGAAAAGCAATTCTCAAAGGAGCTGTTTACTACTTTGAATGATGATGACAGCATTCTAATGATCGCTCGGACAGAAGAAGACGCCAAACGGATCCAGCAAGAGATTGCTGAAAAAAGTCAGAGTGGCAATTAGATAAAAGGTCTTAATGGGAATAGGAGTGTAAAAATGTTACAGGAATTGACAATCAAAAATTTTGCGATTATTTCTTCTTTGCATTTAGGTTTTACCGATGGAATGACCGCGTTAACTGGTGAAACCGGCGCAGGAAAATCGATCATTATTGATGCCGTTAGTTTGCTGGCTGGCGCCCGTTCGTCCATTGAATACATTCGACAAGGCAGTGAAAAATGTTTGGTAGAGGGGTTGTTTGATCTCCCTAGGCAGCGAGAGTTCCAAGTGTTAATGGAGGAATTAGGAATTGAAGTGGACGAAGCTGGCTTGATCGTTCAACGGGATTTGAATGTCTCTGGTAAGAGTATTTCCCGGGTAAATGGTCGGATTGTTACATTAGCCAATTTACGGCGCATCGGACAATTTCTAGTGGATATCCAAGGTCAGAATGACCACCAAGAACTGATGCATCCAGAATCACATTTGCGTTTGCTGGACAGCTTTGGAGATGCGCCTTTCCAAGCAATCAAACGAGATTATCAAGCGGCCTATCAAAGCTATCAGACCTTAGCCAATCAAGTCAAAAAATTCAAACAAAATGAGCAATCTTTTGTCCAACGGATCGATATGCTGACCTTTCAGCAAGAAGAGATCGGGAATGCCGAACTAACACTTGGCGAGGAAGAGAAGTTGATGGAGGAACGAGAAAAGCTGACGAATTATCAAAAAATCGTGGACAGCCTTTCTTACAGCTATCAGGCCATGACGAATGAAGAAACTAGTTCCCTCGATGCGATTGGTTCCGCTAGTCAAGAGTTACAAACAATCGCTTCTTTAGACAAAGACTATGAAACGATATCTGACAATGTCCACAGTGCCTACTATTTATTGCAAGACGCAGTTAGTGAGATTGGTCGGCAGTTAGACCTCTTGGAATTGGATGAAGAACGGTTGGATTTAGTCAACGAGCGGCTGGAGTTGATCCATCAATTGAAACGAAAGTATGGGGAGTCGATTGCAACGATTCTTAGCTACTACGATCAGATCAGCCAAGAATTATTAGACTCTGACTTTTCAGGTGACAAGCTAGAAAAGTTAGAAAATGAGTTGCGTGCAAAAGAAGAGAAGTTGCAGAGCTTAGCGAAACAATTACGACGAGCGCGTAAAGAAATGGCCAAAAAATTGGAATCCGCGATTCAGCATGAGCTGAAAGATTTGTACATGGAAAATGCTCGCTTTGAGGTAGCCTTTAAGGAAAGTAATTATACCCACGATGGCTTTGATGAAGTCGAATTTTATATTACAACGAATCCTGGGGAGCCATTGAAACCATTAGTCAAAGTCGCTTCTGGCGGAGAAATTTCACGAGTGATGTTAGCTCTTAAAACGATTTTTTCAAAAACGCAAGGATTGACCAGTATCGTTTTTGATGAAGTAGACACTGGTGTGAGTGGGCGCGTCGCCCAAGCAATCGCCGATAAAATTTATCAGATCGGAAAAAATTCACAGGCATTATGTATTACACATTTGCCACAAGTCGCTGCCAAAGCAGACCATCAATTATTTATCCGTAAAGAAATCGTCAAAGGTCGGACACTGACAAAAGTGGAAGAGCTGACCGAAAACGAGCGAACAGAAGAAATTGCTCGAATGTTAGCAGGAACCGAAATTACAGACTTAACGGTAGAACACGCAAAAGAATTATTACAATTAGCAAAAAAATAGCCGGAGCAGCTGCTCCGGCTATTTTTGCATTCCAACTGAAACGAAGGTCGTTTGTCAATTTTTTACATGATGCTAATCAAGCTACTTAAAATTAATGAGCCAATCGTTAATATTAACATAGTCCAAATAACGACTTTAGTTACTTTAGAAAATGTGCTAGTGGATTTCTTGTTATTCATGCTGTCACCATCCTCATAAAAATCTCAAATTCATCATACTCTTTTTTTTAAAACTCCGCAATTATTCGAAAAAAACTTTTAAAAAATACTAAAAAATCTTTTCGCGACTATATCATGAATTCAATTGTTAAAACTTGCTAAATCCTTTATATTTTAAATGAAATGAAACACGAATGTAACGATAATGCAGTATAGTTAGGGTAATAGTTTTTGATAGGAAGGACTGTAGTTGTTGGCAGCATTTTCACCAGTTATTTTGTTATGGTACATTTTTCCGTTAATAGTTTTTTTAGCGTCGGATTATATTGTAACAACTTTTAAACTAAAACAGCGATTCAATTTGAGGACACCGGATATTACCGTACCATTTTTAATCGTCGGAATGCACGAAATATCTAAAAGTATTAGCACGTTCTCTATTTTACCATATTTTTTATTAACCATATTGTTATTGGGAATAAGCGTAGTGGTTTTTCAAGCCTATCGCTATCGCGAAATAATGTATGGACGTTTCTTTAAAATGTTTTGGCGTCTAACGTTTTTGCTTTCGGTTGTGATGTATTTGATTTTAATCCTGGTCAGTATTATTTATGCGTTATAAAATAAAAAAACTATAAAAAAACTCCTGATTAGCCTCTTGGACCTTGATTAGATAATATGGTTAAAAAAGGTCAATAAAGTGTTATTTTTGTTTTTTACAAAATGTGGTAGATTGTGGGGGATTGTGGTAGACTAAACTCATGCGGTGGGAAAAAGGGGGAAGTCTACATGTTCATGGGTGAATTTCAGCATAATATTGATGCAAAAGGACGTTTGATCGTTCCTTCGAAATTACGTGAACAGCTAGGCGAGAAATTCGTCGTTACCCGCGGCATGGATGGCTGTCTGTTTGGTTATCCCTTAGCCGAGTGGAACCAGTTAGAAACAAAATTGAACGAAATGCCTCTTTCAAAAAAAGATGCGCGTGCCTTCGTTCGCTTTTTCTACTCCGCTGCTACCGAATGCGAGATTGATAAACAGGGACGTATTAATATTCCCGTTTCTTTACGCAGTCATGCTTCGCTTGAAAAAGAATGTGTGATTATCGGTGTAGCAAATCGAATTGAAATTTGGGATCAGACTCGCTGGAATGACTTTACTAAAGAAACAGAAGCGAGTTTTGATGATATAGCAGAAACAATGGTAGATTTTGGATTTTAGAGAAGAGGATTAGTAATGACAGACTTTCAACATACGACCGTTTTGCTTCATGAGACTGTCGATGGTTTAGCAATCAAACCAAACGGTGTTTATGTTGATTGTACATTAGGCGGTGCTGGACACAGCGAGTATCTATTGAGCCAATTAGGTAAAGCAGGACACCTTTATGCGTTTGATCAAGATCAAAAAGCAATCGACAATGCTAAAATCCGCTTAGCAAAATATGTGGAACAAAACCAAGTGACTTTCGTCAAAGCGAATTTCAGAGAGCTTACTACTGAAATGAACCGTTTAGGCGTAACAGAAGTCGATGGTATTTTATATGACCTTGGCGTGTCTTCTCCTCAATTGGATGAAGCAGAGCGCGGTTTTAGTTACCACCAAGACGCTCCGCTAGATATGCGAATGGATCAAACAGCGCCACTGAGTGCGTATCAAGTAGTCAATGACTATTCTTACCACGAATTAGTAAAGATCTTTTTCCGTTATGGTGAGGAAAAATTTTCAAAACAAATCGCGCGCTTGATTGAACGCAAGCGGGCCGATGAACCAATCAAAACGACTGGTGAATTGGTAGATTTGATCAAAGAAGCGATCCCCGCTCCTGCCAGACGAAAAGGCGGTCACCCAGCTAAACGGGTATTCCAAGCCATTCGAATTGCGGTCAACGATGAGCTAGGCGCCATTGAAAGCTCGTTGGAACAAGCAATCGAGTTATTGGCGCTTAATGGTAGAGTTAGTGTTATTACCTTCCACTCTTTAGAGGATCGAATTGTAAAAACGATGTATAAAGAATTCAGCACACCGAAGGATATGCCTCCGGGATTGCCAGTTGTGCCGGAAGAATTCCAACCAGTATTGAAATTAGTCAATCGAAAACCAATTATTCCTTCAGATGAGGAATTACAAGATAATAATCGTGCGAGAAGCGCTAAATTACGGATCGCGGAGAAAGTGAAGAAAGGATAGGGAGTATGGCAGAATTAAAGAAGCAACAATATGATCAATTTGATTACCCTCAAGAAGAGATTCATCAAACGCCAGACTCTTTCCAAGTCTTTGTTTCACCCGGAGATCGTCTAAAGAAAATCACCCGGATTGAGAAGGTCGCTGTTTTAGCTTTCTTAGTTATGTTGATTGGCTTATCAATCGTAATGGTGAATTATCGCAATGAAATCAGCAAGACACAAAATGACATTACTAGTATTCAAACAGATATAGATGGAAAAGAAAAGACAGCGACTCAATTGCAACAAGAAAAGAGCGAATTATCACGTTCTGATCGTTTGAAAGAAGTTGCTGAGAAAGCTGGACTTTCAATCAATGATGCAAATTTAAGGAAAGTGAAGTAAATGCGTTTTAAAAGGCTAAAAAGAAAAATCCGAAAAAAGAATTTGACTCCGATGAACAATCGCAAAAAAGTAGGTGTTGTTTTGTTTGCTACGAGTATTGGATTGTTCTTTTTGTTTGCCGTTCGCATGATCTATGTGGTGGCAGGCGGTCATGTAGCAGGCACCTCATTAAAAGTAAAGACCGAAGAACTCTATCGAGGAGAAGATGTCGTCAAAGCGAAACGGGGAACAATCTATGACCGTAATGGCGAAGTAATCGCTGAGGACGCAACTTCCTATTCTGTTTATGCGATTCTGTCAGAAAGTTATGTTTCTGGGAAAGAAAAGCTTTACGCGCAAGAAAAGGATTTTGATGAGTTGGCTTCGATCTTACATAACAATTTGGATATTAAAGAAAAGACTGCTTTGAAAACATTAAAAAGCGGCGTAAACAGTGACGGAACAAGTAAATACTATCAAGTCGAATTTGGAAATAAAGGAAAGAACATCTCTGAAGAAACGAAACAGAACATGGAAGATGCCATGAAAAAGGCTAAAGTGAAGGGACTGTACTTTACTGAACATACGGATCGGATGTATCCGAATGGTAATTTTGCTTCTCATTTCATTGGATATGCTCAACCTGATAAAAAGGAAGAACTTGTTGGGATGATGGGCGTTGAAGCTGCTTATGATGATGTGCTGAAAGGCAAAAATGGAAAAATTGTATATCAAAAGGATGAAAACCAACGACCAATCCCTGGCAGTGTAGCCGAGGAGAAAAAGGCAGTCGATGGGGAAGATATTTATACAACCCTCGACGGCGGACTACAAAGCTATTTGGAAACCTTAATGGATAAAGTCAATGCTGAGGCCAAGCCGAAAGAACTAACCGCGACTTTGATGCAAGCGAAGACTGGAGATATCTTGGCGATGTCTCAACGGCCAACGTTCAATCCTGAAACTAAAGAAGGATTAGGCGAAGAGGACGCCTGGCAGAATTTCTTAGTCGAGACCAATTATGAACCAGGTTCGACGATGAAGGTCTTTACGACTTCAGCTGCTGTGAATGAAGGTGTTTTTGATGAAAATGAAAGCTACTTATCTGGGAAAATCCAAGTAGCGGATGCCACCATTAATGACTGGGATTTAGGAAAAAAAGGCGTTTTAACGATGCGTCAAGCTCTTTCTTGGTCAAGTAATGTTGGAATGGTCAAGCTTGAAGAAAAATTAGGCGACAAATGGCCTGAGTATGTGAAACGGTTTGGTTTTGGACAAAGTACTTACTCTGGTTTGCCTGGCGAATCTAAAGGCACATTGCCAACGTCAAATATTGTCGACCAGGCGATGAGTTCTTATGGTCAGGCTATTGGGGTGACAAATTTCCAAATGATGCGGGGCTTTACTGCCGTTGCAAACGATGGGAAAATGCTGCAACCTCATTATATTGAAAAAGTTTCTAATCCAAATACGAATAAAGAAATCATCACGAAACCGGAAGTAGTAGGTGAGCCTATCACAGCGGAGACTGCACAAAAGGTTCGTGAATATATGCGAGATACGATCGAAAGTGAGAACTATGGATCAGCCTATGATCAATACAAAGTACCAGGCTATCATATTTCGGCTAAAACAGGTACGGCTCAGATTGCAGAAAATGGTCGCTATTTAACGGGAGATACAAACTATATCTACTCGATTGCGTTGATGCTGCCATCAGAAGATCCTGAATACATTTTGTATCTGACAATGAAGCAACCACAACATTATTCAGCCGGCGTGCTGGGAGAAATTGCAAACCCATTGTTAAGTCGTGCAATGGAATTTCAAAATAATGAATCGGATTCCGCGGATGAAGAAAATGATACAGAAGTAACGGTTGAGGATTACCGTAATCTAGCTACTTCAAAAGCTGCTGCTGATGCGAATAAGCGTGGGTTGACAGCGGTGGTTGTAGGTGACGGTGATGAAGTAACAAAACAATCGGCCAAGCCTGGCGAAAAAGTCATGGCAAATGAGCATTTGATCCTATTAACAGATGGTAAGAAAGAGATGCCGGATGTTCGTGGATGGTCAAAGGCAGATATATTAAAATTAACAAACCTACTAGATATCGATGTCAGCTTCAAAGGTGAGGGCTATTGTACAAAACAAAGCATTGCCCCTTTTGCAGATATATCGAAAAAGAAATTGAAAATTACCTTAGGTTAGGACTGGAGAGAAAAAAATGGAACCGGCACAATATTTTATTGCTTTTGCCAGTAGTTTTGCTATTACTGTTGCAGGCATGCCATTCATTATTGGTTATTTTAGAATGAGAAAGCAAGGACAAGAGATTCGCGATGAAGGGCCTAAATGGCACAATTCAAAAGCGGGAACACCAACGATGGGCGGTTTAGGATTTTTGGCCGCTGCCGTGATTACTTCTATCTGGTTCAGCCTTTGGCAACAACAAATGACAACGTCGTTATTGATACTAGTTTTCGTCTTGTTGCTGTATGGAATCATCGGCTTTTTAGATGATTACATTAAATTAGCAAAAAAACAAAATGAAGGTTTAACTTCAAAACAAAAATTTATCGCCCAAGTCGTTGTGGCCATTATTTTTTACGTGGTCTATCGCATGGAGGGTTATCCGAATACGCTGAATTTCTTTGGCATTGAATTGCCACTGAGTATTTTTTATGGAGTATTCATCATTTTCTGGTTGGTTGGTTTTTCAAATGCCGTGAATCTAACGGACGGAATTGATGGCCTAGTTTCAGGACTAGGAACAATTTCTTTTGCGACCTATGGATTGATTGCTTGGAAGCAGCAACAGTACGAGGTTTTAATTGTTTGCTTAGCTGTTATGGGTGGATTAGTCGGTTTCTTCCCATATAATAAAAAGCCGGCCAAAATTTTTATGGGTGATGTTGGTTCGTTAGCTCTAGGGGGCTTACTTGCGGCTATCTCGGTCGTCTTACATCAAGAGTGGACCTTACTATTGGTTGGTTTAGTTTATATATTCGAAACAGCAAGCGTGATTATTCAAGTCACTTCCTTTAAAATGACTGGTAAGCGGGTATTTAAAATGTCTCCGCTACATCATCATTTTGAGATGTCTGGCTGGTCGGAATGGAAAGTAGACACGGTCTTTTGGTCAATCGGACTAGTCGCGTCCATCATTGTGTTATTGATAGTACTGTAGGAGATGACTAAGAAATGAAGCAAATTAAACAATATGAAAACGAAAAAGTTTTAGTTTTAGGATTAGCTAAGAGTGGATTTAGTGCGGCCAAGTTATTGAATGACTTGGGCGCACTTGTTACCGTCAACGACGGAAAACCTTTTGAAGAAAATCCTGAAGCCCAAGGTTTATTGGAACAAGGTGTACGAGTTATTACTGGGCATCATCCGATTGAATTATTAGATGAGGATTTTTCACTGATGGTAAAAAACCCCGGTATCCCGTATGACAATCCTCTAGTTGCCAAAGCAGAAGAATTACAGATCCCAATTTTGACTGAAGTAGAGTTAGCGTATCAAATTGCCGAATGTCCGATTATTGGGATCACTGGAACAAACGGCAAGACGACTACGACGACTATGATTGGACTTTTATTAAATCAGGAACGTTCGGCTGGAAAGGCATTGCTTGCTGGGAACATTGGTTTTCCCGCTAGTGAAGTAGCGATGCAGGCAAGTGCTGAGGATGATATCGTGATGGAATTGTCAAGCTTCCAGTTGATGGGTGTCGAAGAGTTCAAGCCGCAAATCGCGGTGATCACAAATATTTATGAAGCACATTTGGATTACCATAAGACCCGTGAGAATTACGTAGCAGCGAAGTGGGCGATCCAGGCGAATATGACCGCCGAAGATTTTCTCGTCTTAAACTGGAACTCTGAGGAATTGCAAACAATGAGCAAACAAACCAAGGCCCAAGTAGTTCCTTTTTCTACCAAAGAAAAATTGTTGAATGGCGCGTATTTACTTGATGGCGATTTATACTATCAAGCAGAAAATATTATGCCTGCCGCTGAATTAGGCGTACCAGGCGCTCATAATGTTGAAAATGCTTTAGCAGCGATTGTCGTTGCCAAATTAAAGGGTGTCTCAAATGAAAGCATCCGTTCCGCATTAAGCAATTTCCACGGTGTTCCTCATCGGACGCAATATGTGGACACGATTAATGGCCGGAAATTCTACAACGATTCAAAAGCAACAAATGCCTTAGCAACAGAAATGGCGTTAAGCGGTTTTGATAATGAAAACCTGATTCTCTTGGCTGGTGGATTAGATCGTGGGAATGATTTTGATGAATTGATTCCAGCTTTTGAAGGAATCAAGGCCATTTTGTTATTTGGTGAAACCAAGGAAAAATTAGCTGATACAGCAAAACGTGCGGGGATCCAAACAATTATTAAGACAGCTAACGTTGAAACGGCCGTACCTCTAGCTTATGAGCAAAGCGAAGCAGGGGATAGCATCTTACTTTCTCCAGCAAATGCTAGCTGGGATCAATATCCTAGTTTTGAGATTCGTGGAGACAAGTTTATGCACGCGGTGAAACAATTAGAAAAGTAGGGAAGTAGTAATGAGAATACTTGTGACAGGCGGCGGAACCGGCGGACATATTTATCCGGCTTTAGCGTTTATCCGCTACGTACAAAAAATCCAACCTGATTCAGAATTTTTATATGTCGGAACACATCGTGGATTGGAGAATAAAATTGTGCCTGAAACAGGCATCTCTTTTAAAACTATTAAAATTCAAGGCTTTAAACGGAAGCTTTCCATGGATAACGTGAAAACTGTTCAATTATTCCTTGAAAGTATCAAGCGTTCAAAAGAAATTTTGCGCGACTTCAAACCAGACGTAGTGATCGGAACGGGAGGCTATGTTTCGGGATCAGTGGTTTATGCCGCTGCTCGTATGAAGATTCCTACGATCGTTCATGAACAAAACAGTGTACCAGGAATCACAAATAAATTCTTGAGTCGTTTTGCGGATCGAGTAGGTATTTGTTTTCCTGATGCAGCACAATATTTTCCCGAAAAGAAAACGGTCTTAGTGGGGAATCCACGAGCACAAGAAGTGATGACTAGCGGTAAGTCGGATGTGTTAGAACAATATGGCTTATTAACCGATATTCCGACGGTATTAATTTTTGGCGGTAGTCAAGGTGCTTTGAAAATCAATCAAGCGGTCATTCAAGCCTTGCCGCAATTCGCCCAAAAAGAATATCAAGTATTGTATGCCTCCGGAGAACGTTATTATAACGAACTATCCGGGAAAGTGGATGTAAAAAAAATCAATTGTAATTTGTCACTACAGCCGTATATAAAAAATATGACGGATGTTATGGCGAATGTTGATTTATTGATCGGTCGGGCAGGTGCCACATCAATTGCTGAATTTACTGCCTTAGGTCTGCCGGCAATTTTGATTCCTAGTCCTTATGTGACCAATGATCATCAAACAAAAAATGCGCAAAGCTTAGTGAAAGCCGGAGCAGTCAAAATGATCTCCGATGCTGAGTTAACGGGTGATAATTTGGTTGAATCCGTGGATCAGATCATGGGGGACTCTGAGCTGAAAGAACGCATGGCTAGAGCTTCAAGGCAAGAAGGAATTCCCGATGCAGCAGAACGTCTCTGGTCATTGGTAAATGAAATTGTAAAATAACTTTTGGAGGTGAGAACCATTAGTCGTGAAGAGTTTCCAGAGGAAGAAAAAGAAAAGCGGCCCAAGCAAGAAAATTTAACACCCTGGCAGCTGGCCAATATCGAATACTTAAAACAAAAAGCGCTTGAAAAGGGTGAAACTGAGTCAGAGCCTGTTGAAGAATCGGAATCGGTACCTGACGACGATGGTGAGCCAGCAGAAGAAACTATCCAGACAGAACCAGATTCTGAAAAGTCAGAGGAAGAGTTGCTAGTAGAGGAAGAACCAATGAAAGAGGTTCCCGTTGGTCCTAAAAATGGCTCCTTTTTGGATCGCTTACCTAATATTAAGCATGAACGAAATCAACGACTACTGCGGCGCTCCACGATCTTAATTGGCTTATTTTCTATTCCAGCACTGTTATTATTGTATTACATTTCTCCATTGGGAAAACTTGGCGGAGTTAGTGTTGAAGGCAATCAAAGAATTTCAGCGGAAGCCATAGAAAAAGAACTGAATTTTTCGGTAGGAGACAATCTTTGGTCACAATATTTTGATCGCCAAGACAATATAAAAAATTTAAAAAAACAAGAGTTACAGATTGAAGACGCCAGTGTCCAGTTTAAAGGATTCAATCATTTTGAAGTGAAGGTGAAGGAATACCCAGAAGTTGCTTACATAGATAATGATGGCAAATATTCTCCCGTTATTTCAAATGGCAAGATTATTCCCATTGAAGTGGCTAAAGGGAATGGTGATTTGCCAATTTTAGAGAGCTTCACCAGTTCAAAAAGAATCTTAAGTGTCTTGGAGCAATATAAGAAATTATCCGGTGAAGTGAAGCAAGGCATCTCGCAAATAAAATACGCTCCAACGGATGAAAACAAAGAGCTGTTGGAAATTTTCATGAATGATGGCAATAAAGTATTAGTCAGCATTCACGATATGGGGACTAAAATGCAGTATTATCCACAAATTGCGAAAGAAATGAGCGCCAAAGAAATGAAAGGCGTAGTGGATATGGAAGCTGGAATTTATAGTTATCCTTACGCGGAAAATTCTACTAGCGAAGAAGCGACCCAAAACTCCACAGATCAATCTGAAACACCTGCTGGAAATGATTAAATTTATTACAAGAAAATGTTGAATCTTCTTTTTCATTCCAGGTAAAATGTGGTAAAATTGAAGGCAGTGAATTACTTGCAAAAAATTATATTTCATGCTTAACAGTAAGTTAAATTTTTAAATCTGAATAAAGCATTTATTTGAAAATAGGAGGGAATCCCATTCATGGCAAAAGCAGGAATGTATGTAGGCCTTGATATCGGGACAACATCGATAAAAGTTGTTGTCGCCGAATACATCGATAGCCAAATGAATATTATTGGTGTTGGAAACGCAAAATCAGAAGGAATCAATCGTGGGATTATCGTAGACATCGATAAAACAGTACAGGCGATTCAACGAGCAGTGAAACAGGCCGAGGAAAAAGCTGGGATTCAGATCAAAAGCGTCAGCGTGGGATTACCTGCCAATTTATTAGAAGTTGAGCCTTGTCAGGGCATGATCGCTGTAAACAATGAGTCAAAAGAAATTATGGATGATGATGTTCGGAATGTTGCTTCAGCAGCAATGGTTCGCTCCGTTCCTCCTGAAAGACAGATCGTTGCTTTACTTCCTCAAGAGTTTACTGTTGATGGTTTTGAAGGCATCAAAGATCCACGCGGCATGATCGGTGTTCGTCTTGAAATGTTTGGCCTAGTCTTTACTGGACCTAAGACAATCATTCACAACATCACGAAATGTGTTGAAAAAGCAGGACTGACTGTTGCTGAAACAGTGATTACTTCTTTAGCACTAACAGAATCTACGTTATCGGATGGAGAAAAAGACTTTGGTACAATTGTCATTGACATGGGCGGCGGTCAAACAACGACGGCGGTTATGCATGACAAGCAATTGAAATTTACCCATGTTGATCAAGAAGGTGGAGAATTTGTTACTAAAGATATTTCCATCGTCTTAAATACATCATTCAATAATGCAGAAGCGTTAAAAATTAATTATGGGGATGCTTATCCAAGTCGTACCTCAGCTGATGAAGAGTTCCCAGTAGATGTGATTGGAAAAACTGATCCGATTAAAGTTGATGAACGCTACTTAGCTGAAATCATTGAAGCTCGACTGGAACAAATCTTCCGTAAAGCGAAAGAATCACTTGATGAAATCGAAGCACTTGATTTACCAGGTGGAATCGTTTTAACTGGTGGAGCCGCAAGCTTACCGGGTGTGGTCGACTTAGCAGAAGATATTTTTGGAACCACAGTTAAGCTGCATGTACCAAATCAAATGGGATTGAGAAATCCAGTATTTACTAACGTAATCAGCATCGTGAACTATTCAGCTGAATTGAGTGATGTCTATCATTTAGCAAAATCAGCTGTAACTGGTGAAAAGGTTTCGTTATCGGCTGCGCCGCAAACGAATGCTGTTTCAACAACACCTGTTTATGATGACTACGACGCTTCTAATGATTACGAAGAAGAAACAAAACCTAAGAATGATGAAAAAGTAACTGGGAAGATTAAAGACTTCTTCTCAAATATTTTTGATTAATTTGCAGAGTATTATTTGTACTGAAAATCAAGCGGATATTTCTGATGGAAAATAAATCCATTAATTACGAAGTAGGAGGAAATAGAAAACATGGAATTCTCAATAGATAACAATATTAACGAAGGTGCAGTTATTAAAGTTATCGGTGTTGGCGGCGGCGGTGGCAATGCTATCAACCGAATGATCGAAGAAAACGTCAAAGGCGTTGAATTCATCGCTTCAAACACTGATGTTCAAGCTCTTAAAAATTCTAAAGCTGAAACAGTTATTCAATTAGGCCCTAAATACACTCGTGGCTTAGGTGCCGGTTCACAACCAGAAGTTGGTCAAAAATCAGCTGAGGAAAGTGAACAAGCGATTCGCGATGCTTTAGAAGGTGCAGATATGGTCTTCATTACAGCCGGTATGGGCGGCGGAACGGGTACTGGAGCTGCTCCAATCGTAGCGAAAATCGCAAAAGACCTTGGTGCTTTAACAGTCGGCGTTGTTACACGACCATTCAGCTTTGAAGGACCAAAACGTGGACGTTTCGCAGCTGAAGGTATTTCAGCTTTGAAAGAAAATGTTGATACATTGTTGATCATCTCAAACAACCGTCTATTAGAAGTTGTTGACAAGAAGACGCCAATGCTTGAAGCATTCCGTGAAGCAGATAATGTTTTACGTCAAGGGGTTCAAGGTATTTCAGACTTGATTACTGCACCTGGTTACGTAAACTTGGACTTTGCTGATGTGAAGACTGTCATGGCTAATCAAGGAACAGCCTTGATGGGTATCGGTGTTGCTAGCGGCGAAGATCGTGTCGTTGAAGCAACTAAGAAAGCAATCTCTTCTCCATTACTTGAAACATCTATTGATGGGGCTGAACAAGTATTGTTGAATATTACTGGCGGATTGGACATGACCTTATTCGAAGCTCAAGATGCTTCTGATATTGTTGCGAATGCAGCAACTGGTGATGTAAATATTATCTTAGGTACATCGATCAGCGAAGAACTAGGCGATGAAATTCGCGTGACAGTAATTGCGACAGGAATTGATCCAACAAAAAAGGAGCGTAAGGCTACGCGCAATTCACAACGTGACCGCGCTAGTCAAATCCAGTCAGTTCCACAAAAACAAAATTTAGATATTGAACCTGCAAGAAACAACGAAGGTCAATCTGCTTTTGGCGAATGGGATATTCGTAAAGAAGAAAACATCCGTCCTAAAGTTGAAGAAACACAATTTGATAATATCGAAAAGAAAGAATTTGAAACGTTTAATCGTGAAGAAGTAAAACCTGAAAAAGACGAAGAACTAGACACACCACCATTCTTTCGCCGCAGAAAATAAAAGGGGGAGAGCACATGATCGCTGAAAACTTGCATAGAATCCAGCAAGAGATTCAGGAGTCGTGTGCTCTTGTTTCACGTAACCCACAGGATATTACTATGGTTGCAGTGACCAAGAGTGTCGACTCTACCGAAGCAAATGAACTTGTTGAACTAGGTGTCAGAAATTTAGCCGAGAATCGAGTAGACAAATTACTTGAGAAAAAGCAAAGTCTTTCACAAAAGCAGCACATCAAATGGCATCTTATTGGCAATTTACAGCGCCGCAAGGTAAAATTAATTATCAATGAAATTGATTGCTTTCATGCATTAGACAGTTTACGTTTGGCACAAGAAATTCAAAAGCGCGCCGAACATCAAATAGATTGTTTTATTGAAGTAAATGTTTCCGGGGAAGAATCAAAGCACGGCGTTTCGCCAGAAGAGCTTTTTTCTTTCATTAAAGAATTAGAGGGATTGGATAAGGTTCATGTGATCGGATTGATGACAATGGCACCTTATGACGCGAATGAATCAGAGGTTCGTGCAGTCTTTTCTGAATTGAGACAGCTCCAAGAAAGCGTGAGAGATTTAAACTTGCAGTATGCGCCTTGTACAGAATTAAGTATGGGAATGAGCCAAGACTTCAAAACGGCAATTGAAGAAGGTGCTACGTTTGTACGGATCGGAACGGCACTATTTAAGAAAGGTTAGGTAAAGTTAATGGGAATTAGTCTAGCAAGAATCACTGATTTTTTTGGTTTAGCAGATGATGATATGTACGAAGAGGCAGCTCCTGCACCAAAGAAGCAGGTTAGTCGCCCACAGCAACAAACACCAAGAAGTACACCAATGAAAAAGGAACGTGTAAAACCACGTCCTACCTATCAGCAAAAAGAAGAGCGCCCCAGAGAGAGAGTTCAGCCGGCTGCACCAGCTACCAATCGGAGAGCTGAAACGGTTGCCAAAATGGCTGAAAGCACACCAAAGAAAAATGATAACGTTGTTTCTATGCCAAGTAATAATAGAACTCAGCGTTTTGCACCAAAGGTTGAAGAAAAAAGTAAAAGCCGAATCTCAGTGGTAGAACCTAGAGCTTATTCTGAAGCAATGACGATCGCAAGACGTGTTGGTCAAGGGGAAGTTGTCTTAATTAATTTCCAATCTCTTGATGAAATGAAAGCTCGTCGGGTGGTTGACTTTTTGACAGGTGCGGTGTTTATGATCGACGGTGACATCAAACGTGTTGGAAATGAAATGTTCTTGTGTACACCGACGAATATAGAGATTGATAATTCTACATTAAGTTCGATTGTTGATGAAGATATTTTTGGATTAGAAATGTAAAGGAGCCGCTTAGTTGGAATTACTTATTACACTTTTTAGTATTTTGAATCGCCTGGTTTATTTTTATTCGATTCTCTTAGTGGTTTATGCGTTAATGTCTTGGTTTCCAGGGGCGTATCAGTCCAAACTGGGCCAATTATTAGGAAGAATCTGTGAGCCTTTTCTTAATTTGTTTCGGCGTTTGCCGCTGCAATTTGGCGGAATCGATTTTTCAATCATGGCAGCAATTCTCGCATTAAATTTTTTCATGGAGGTTTTAAGAAAAATTCTGATCAATATTATTTATTAAGGAGGTGGCAAAATGAATGCGAATGTCTATCAGCATTTTAGACAAGAGGAACATGCATTTATTGACAGTGTTGGCGATTGGTTAGAACAAGTTGAAAGCCAGTACGCTCCTTATTTGACGAATTTTTTAGACCCTCGGCAAGCGTATATTTTGGAAACCTTGGTTCGTGAAACAAGTGAGCTGAAGTTTTCGTTTTATGGCGGGTATGAACGTGCGGAGCGTTGTCGGTGTCTGATTTATCCGGATTACTTTGAACCGCAAACCGATGATTTTGAACTGGTCATGATTGAGATCAAGTATCCGCAAAAATTTACGGATCTTTCTCATGGAAAGATTCTAGGAACTTTAATGAGTGCTGGAATCAAACGAGATTATTTTGGCGATATTATTTCAAACGGAGAGCGATGGCAAATTTTTTTGGCGAAGGATTCGGCCAGCTATATCGTAAATCAAGTGACAAAGATCGGTCGCGTAACCGTTCATTTAGAAGAACGCCCTTATACGGATATTATTATTCCGAAAGATAGTTGGCTGGAAGAAGTTACTACAGCTAGCTCGTTAAGGCTAGACGTTATTATCTCAACAGTCTATAACATTTCCCGTCAACGCTCGAAGCAACTGGTGGAAGCGGGGAAAGTCAAGGTCAATTGGTCTGTAAATGAACGACCAGATTATTTGTTAGATTTATTGGACGTTGTTTCTGTTCGTGGATTTGGACGAATTCAGATACAAGGAATCGAAGGAAAAACAAAGAAAGAAAAAATCCGTTTGCGTTTAGGCGTATTACGAAAATAATTATTATGAGGTGAACAGAAAAATGGCACTAACTCCATTAGACATTCAAAACAAAAGTTTCTCCACTAAAATGCGTGGCTATAATCAAGATGAAGTTGATGACTTTTTAGATATGATCGTTCGTGATTATGAAGAAAGTATCGCGAAAAATCGTGAATTAGAAAAATCATTAAAGCATGCTGAAGAAAAATTAGAATACTTCAACGAGTTGAAGGAAGCCTTGAATCAATCAATCGTTGTAGCGCAAGATACTGCCGATAAAGTAAAATCTTCTGCAAGTAAGGAATCTGAAGTGATTGTTACTTCAGCTCAAAACCGTGCGGATGAAATGATTTCTAATGCGATGCAAAAAGCAAATCTATTAACTACCACAGCAGAAGACAAAGCGAAAGAAATCTTAACCGATGCAACTTCAAACGCTCGTCAATTGGCTGCTGAAACCAACGATTTGAAGAAAAAAACACGGGTCTTCCACCAACAATTATTGTTGTTGTTAGAAACACAAATCGATCAAGCTCGCAGCGGCGATTGGGAAGAAATATTGAAGCCAATGTCTGCATACGTTGGCGATGGACATGAAGTTTTGAAAGAAGTCCTATCGAATGAACTTGACAATGATACAGTGAATGCAGTAGACTCAGATGAACCAATCGTGCTTGATGAGCCGAAAGATGAGGACATGGGCCTAACGATTGATATACCTGAATTAATTAAATCAGACGAAGAATAATTCTAGAACAGAAAAGCTGATTAGATTTCTTTTTAGCGAGCCGATGATAGTGAAAGTTCGGTAGACCCTCTAATTAGAAAGATCCTCTAGGACATTCAGCTGTGAAAAAAGTAGCAGTTGGCGGCTCATCTCGTTACCGATGACAAGAGGAAACATTAGTTTCAAATTTTGGGTGGTACCACGACAAGCTCGTCCCTATGCGGATGAGCTTGTTTTTTTTGCGAGTTCCACTTTGCGCAACGCGCAATTAGTGGAATCGTATGTGTGGTGACGATAAGAGCATTTTTCGTTTTAGAAAGATGCTACCTTTATTGGGAGCTAACTGTCAGTTTTTCAATCGTATCACCAAGTAATACTTAGTTTTATAAACATGCTTTTCTTAATTGAATGGCTTAGATTATTAAAAGGAGACGATCAATAGTGAAAACAAAAGAAACCCTTCAGCTAGGGAAAACAGGTTTTCCAATGCGGGGCAATTTACCAAACCGCGAAGGACAATGGGAAAAAGAGTGGGAAGAAAATAAAATTTATGAGAAGCGTCAAGCATTAAATGAAGGCAAACCATCTTTCGTTTTACATGATGGCCCTCCATATGCCAACGGGAATATCCACATTGGTCATGCCTTAAATAAAATTAGTAAAGACATCATTGTTCGTTCAAAATCTATGTCCGGTTTTCGGGCACCCTATGTTCCCGGTTGGGACACTCACGGACTGCCAATTGAACAAGTTTTAGCCAATAAAGGCATCAAACGTAAAGAAATGACGATGGCGGAGTACCGCAAAAAATGTGAAGAATATGCCTTGTCACAAGTGGACAAACAACGCGAAGATTTTAAACGTTTAGGAATCGCCGGCGAATGGGATCATCCATATATCACATTGACACCGGATTATGAAGCTGCGGAAATTCGTGTCTTTGGTAAAATGGCGGAAAAAGGCTATATTTATAAAGGCTTGAAACCTATTTATTGGTCACCATCAAGTGAATCTTCTTTAGCTGAAGCGGAAGTTGAATACAAGGATGTAAAATCGGCTTCGATTTATGTGGCTTTCAAAGTTAAAGACGGCAAAGGAATCTTAGATAATGATACGTCATTTATTATCTGGACCACCACACCATGGACCTTGCCAGCTAACCAAGGAATCTCTGTGAATCCAGCCTATACTTACGTAGTTGTGGAAGCAGCCGGAGCAAAATATGTGATCGCGAAGGATCTATTAGAGACAGTAGCGAAAGAATTGGAATGGACAGACCCGAAAGTCCTGAAGGAAGTTGCTGGTAAAGAACTTGAATACATGACTGCCCAACATCCATTTTATGATCGCGAATCATTAGTCATCTTAGGCGACCATGTCACGTTAGATGCTGGTACTGGTTTGGTTCATACGGCGCCTGGTCATGGTGAGGACGATTACTTTGCCTGGAAAAAATACCGCAATGACATCATTTCACCAGTGGACAATCGGGGAGTCATGACGGCAGACGCTCCTGGTTTTGAAGGAGTATTCTACGAGAAGGTCAATCCAATGGTGACTGAGCTGTTAGAAAAAAATGGCGCGTTGTTGAAATTGGAATTCTTTACTCACAGCTATCCACATGACTGGCGGACGAAGAAACCAATCATTTATCGGGCAACTCCACAATGGTTTGCATCGATTGATAAATTCCGTCAAGATATTTTAGATGAAATTGAAAAAGTTGATTGGATCATTCCTTGGGGCAAAACACGTTTGTATAATATGATCCGTGATCGCGGTGATTGGGTTATTTCTCGTCAACGTGCCTGGGGTGTACCATTGCCAATCTTTTATGGTGAGGATGGAGAAGCAATCATCACACCAGAAACAACGGAACACGTCGCACAATTATTTGCGGAACATGGTTCGAATATTTGGTTTGAACGTGAAGCAAAGGAATTGTTACCTGAAGGTTTCACGCATCCAAGTTCGCCAAATGGTGAGTTTACCAAAGAAAAAGACATCATGGATGTTTGGTTTGATTCTGGTTCTTCTCATGAAGCTGTTTTACGTCAACGGGAAAACTTAACCTTCCCAGCGGATATGTATTTAGAAGGATCGGACCAATACCGTGGCTGGTTCAACTCAAGTATTACAACGAGTGTAGCGATCAACGGTGTAGCACCATATAAATCAGTTCTTTCTCAAGGTTTTACTTTAGATGGTGAAGGCCGCAAAATGAGTAAATCGTTAGGCAATACGATCGTTCCAGGAAAAGTCATCAATCAAATGGGTGCCGATATCTTGCGACTATGGGTCAGCAGTGTGGATTACGAAGCAGATGTGCGGGTTTCAATGGATATCTTGAACCAAGTATCTGAAGTCTATCGTAAAATCCGTAACACGATGCGTTTCTTATTGGCAAATACGACGGACTTTGAACCAACTCAACACACCGTTGCTTACGACGAGTTGCGCTCGGTGGATAAATACATGCTAGTTCGTTTAAATGAAGTGATCAAAACGATTCGTGAAGACGGCTATGAGAAATATGACTTCACACAAATTTATAAAACTGTTGTTAACTTCTTAACGGTTGATTTGTCTTCCTTCTATTTAGATTTTGCGAAGGATGTCGTTTACATCCAAGCAGAAGACAGCTATGAACGCCGTTGTATGCAAACCGTATTCTATCAAGCGGCTGTTGCCTTGACGAAGCTTTTGACACCAATTATTCCTCATACGACCGAAGAAATCTGGTCATACTTAAAAGAGGACGAAGAGTATGTTCAATTGGCAGAATTACCAAGCTATGAAGCATTCGCGAATCAAGGGGAATTGTTGGATACTTGGAAGGCCTTCATGGATTTCCGTGACAATGTTCTGAAAGCTTTGGAAGAAGCGCGGAATGAAAAAGTTATCGGAAAATCATTGGAAGCAAAAGTAACAATCTATCCAAATGAACAAGTCGCAACGATGTTGACCGCACTTGATGCTGATCTAGCGCAGTTATTGATCGTTTCACCTGATTCATTCAGTATTTCAAAAGAAGCTGCACCAGAAAATGCGAAGACATTCGATGATGTTGCGATTCTAGTAGAAAAAGCCGAGGGTGAAGTTTGTGACCGCTGTCGTCAAGTTCGTACGACAGTCGGTGAAGACGAAAAATTACCAACCTTATGTGCTTCATGTGCCCATATCGTGGAAGAGCATTATCCAGAAGCGGTCGCAGAAGGATTAGAATAAGCCTATATAATAGAAGAAACCCGTGTCGAATGGCTGACACGGGTTTCTTTGTGCATAAAAAAGAAGCTGAGAAAAATCACTCAGCTTCAATCAGGCTAGTTTAGTTTACCACGTTCACGATACCATTGATCTGGCTGCCAAGTCCATTCGTGACCATTTTTCGCTAACAGGTCAAAGGCAGATTGGGGGCCCATGGTTCCAGCAGCGTAGTTTGGAAAGCCTGGTGTTGTTTTGTCCCAAGTGTGACGGATGCGGTCAACGATTTCCCATGAGTTTGCAACTTCGTCCCAATGAGAAAAGTTGGTAGCATCACCATTTAGAGCATCTAGTAATAATTTTTCGTAAGCCTCAGGACTATTTTCTGTCACTTCAGCGCTTTGACGGAAGTCTAATTTGACCGGTTCCGTATTAAAGCCTTGGCCAATTTTTTTGCCATTTAAGGTCAAGGAGAACCCTTCTGTTGGTTGAATATAAATCGTCAAAATATTTTGCGGCAAGTCAGCGCCTTTGGCTTCTTCTTGTTCAAAATTAAAGACATTGACTGGTAATTGTTTGAACACGATATTGATTCGGGTACCTTTTTCGGTCATCCGTTTACCGGTGCGAATATAGAAAGGAATACCTGACCAGCGGAAGTTATCGATTAAGAATTTACCAGCTACGAAAGTTTCCATCAGGGAATCTTCAGCGACTTTAGGCTCGTCGTGATACGCGACAAAATCTTTACCATCTAACGTTCCGGCGTCATATTGTCCACGGACGAAATTTTGTAAAACTTCTTCTGACGAATAGCGGCGAATCGCTTCTAAAGCTTTGACTTTTTCTTGGCGAATCGAGGAATTTGAAAAAGAAGTCGGAACTTCCATCGCTAATAAGGCAACAACTTGCAGGATGTGATTTTGAACCATATCTTTCAAGGCACCACTTTGTTCATAATAGCCGCCTCGATCCTCTACGCCTAACGCTTCGGAAAAAGTGATTTGGATATTTTCAATATAGCGGTTGTTCCAAAGGGATTCGAAGATATTATTACCAAAACGAATCACGGAAATATTTTGAATCATTTCTTTGCCTAAGTAATGATCAATCCGGAAAATGTCTTCTTCTGGAAAGACATTACGGATTTGTTGATTCAATTCAGCCGCGGAATCGTAGTCAAAGCCAAAAGGTTTTTCGATCACTAAACGATTGTAGCCAGTTGTTGTCAAAATCCCTTGAGACTTCAAATGATTAACGATCGTACCGAAAAATTGAGGTGCCATCGCCAAGTAATATATCCGATTGCCTTGCAAACCATATTGTTCGTCTAATTTGTCAGATAAGTCCTTTAGTTGATCGTAATGCTTAGTATCATTCACGTCATGGGATAAATAATAAAAGTGGCTGGCAAAATCTTTCTTTTCTTCATCGGTAGGATTCAAATCTTTGATTTTATCACAAACGATCTCGCGGTAGTGATCGTCGCTCCAAGGTCTTCTAGCCGTTCCAATCACAGCAAAGTGTTCAGCGAGATTGCCTTTTTTATACAAGCGAAACAACGAAGGATACAATTTCCGTTGTGCTAGATCGCCGGTTCCGCCAAATATCGTAAATAATGCAGCTTGTTCCATAAAGTTACGCTCCTCGTAGTTAGTAGTGATTACATAAGTGCTAATTCTGCCCTGGAGGTCACCGCTTCCAAGGACAGACAAACTCAAATCTTATAGGGCATCAACGAAGATCGTTGATGCGGCTTTATAACTGATTGATACCTCTTTTTGTTGGTTTTGTAAAGTAATTGGCCCTTCATAAGCAGCGACATTCGTGATGGTAAATTCTTCGTGGATTTTTACGCCTAAGTCCATCAAATAATCCAGCAGCTCCTTCTCGTCTAAGACACGGGCGATGCGGATCTGAGTTCCTTCAGAATAGTTCGCTAAAGTCATTCGTTCCTCTTCATGGACTGTTTGATCCTGCTGAGGGATCATGCCTCCATGAGGACAGAAGGTGGGGTGGCTTAAATAATTGTCCAATCTCTCTTCCAATTGAGGAGACGTCACATGCTCTAAGACTTCTGCTTCTTCATGGACTTCATTCCAGGAATAGCCGAGATGATCGACTAAGAACACTTCCCATAAACGATGTTTGCGGACTAAGGCACTGGCCTTTTTCAAACCAGCTGGCGTTAATTGTACTCCTTGATAAGGGGAGTGTTCCACCAAGCCTTCTTTGACTAATTTATTGATCATTTCGCTGACCGAAGCTCCAGAAATGGATAAACCGGCAACGATTTTTTTATTGCTGACTTTTTTTTCGTCGCCACCTAATTCTAATATTAATTTTAAATAATCTTCGCGGTTCGGTGTCATTGATGTTCATCCTTTCATAACGAAGCATATCAGATTTAGTTTATCAAAAAAATCTTTTTATTTCCATTTGATTGGATTTTTATTTTAAAGACACAGAGATGTTATAACGGCGGTAATTAAAAAAAAGTTCTTAGAAAACTTGCACAATCGTTATAAAAAGGGTAGGATATTAAAAATAAATGAGAATTGTCAAACTATTTAAAGGATTGATGTGAATGTTAAAGGAACAGTATACCAAAGCCCCGACCTTGTATGATCCTGCTTTTGAAAAGGATGCATGTGGTATGGGCTTTATTGCTCAAATGCAGGGCAAAAAGTCCCATCAATTGGTGGAGTATGCATTAACGATGTTAGAACGAATGAACCATCGAGGGGGTACCGGCGCAGAACCTGAGACAGGGGACGGAGCGGGTATCTTAGCGACAATTCCCGACAAGTTTTTTCAAAGAGAAGCCCAAAAGTTTGGGGCTCAGCTACCAGCGAAGTCGCAATATGCGGTAGGAATGTTTTTCCTGCCAACGGAAGAGAAGCAGAAGCTAGGCTTGTTGAAAGCTTTAGTCACTGAAATTGAAGCGGCGGGTTATCCCGTTATTTGGCAACGCGATGTTCCTTTTCAATACGAAAACTGTGGGCCAGGTGCGCAAAAAGTCATGCCTAGCTTTGTACAGTTATTCATTAAGCGACCAGTAGATGTAGCAACGGATCGTGAGTTTGAAGATCGTTTGTTCCGTCTACGCCGAAAACTAGAAAAAATTTATCATGCTGGCGAGCTTTCGATCTGTAGCTTATCCGCTAAAACGATCGTCTATAAAGGCATGCTCCATGCTTATCAAGTGGGGATCTTTTATGATGATTTAAAGGACCAAGATTTTGAAGCGAGTATCGCAGTTGTTCATTCACGCTTTTCTACCAATACTTTTCCTAGCTGGGATCGAGCACAGCCGTTTCGTTTCTTGGCTCATAATGGAGAGATTAATACCTTACGAGGTTCAGAAAATTGGATGAAGAGTCATGATATTGAAGTTTATAATGAAGAAGATTCAGATTCTGCCAAACTGGAAAACTGTATGGAATATCTTTACCGCAACGGTCGTGACATTCCTCACGCACTGATGATGATGGTACCAGAAGCTTGGTCGGAAGAAGCCAACTTAGGCGAAGAAATGACCGCTTTTCAAGAATACAATGCCAGCTTCATGGCTCCTTGGGACGGTCCGGCAGCTTTGTGTTTCACCGATGGTGAGATGGTGGGAGCGACCTTGGACCGGAATGGCTTACGACCTTCTCGTTATTCGATTACGAAGGATGGCTTTGTACAGGTGGCTTCTGAATCCGGCGTCGTCGACTTCGCACCTTCCAATGTGATTGAAAAAGGGGTTTTAGGACCCGCTAACATGATCTTAGTCGATACGACGAAGGGCAAGTTTTACCGTAATCAAGAAATCAAAGAAAAATATGCGAAGGCTCATCATTATCGTGAATGGTTGACGGAGCACAGAATTGCCTTAACAGAGTTGCCTGAGGTGGAAGCCGCACCGCTGGAATTATCGGAAAAAGAATTGCAGATGATGTGGAAGCTGAATGGTTACACGGATGAGATTATTCGCGGGGCTTTATTACCAATGGCGGAAAAAGGGGAAGAACCGGTTCTTTCAATGGGCTTTGATTCTCCGTTAGCCGTGTTAAGCGACAAGTCGCAATCTTTGTTTACTTATTTCAAACAACAATTCGCCCAAGTTACCAACCCGCCAATCGACGCGATTCGCGAACAGCTTGTGATCGGGACGGAAATGTTTTTAGGCCGTGATGGCGATGTGCGAGTGGATCAGGCTGAAAATTGTCAAAAATTAAAAATCAACAGTCCGGTATTAAGCACTAGTGACTTCCAAAAGATTCAACAACTAGCTACCAAGCAGCAAAAAGTCGTGACTGTTTCGACCTTGTATCGTGTTGGTGCGCGAAATGCTTTAGAAGACAGCTTGGAGCAGATGTTTAAAGAAGCAGAAGGAGCCGTTGATGCAGGAGCGACGATCTTAATCTTAAGTGACCGCGGGTTTGCTTCAGACAAAATGGCGCTGCCAATCTTGTTGGCTGTTTCTGGGTTGCACAATCATTTAGTCCGCAAAGGAAAAGCATCTCACGTGAGTCTAGTGGTAGACTCTGGGGAAGTTTGCGAAGTCCATCATTTCGCGACCTTGATCGGTTATGGAGCCAGTGGTATTCATCCTTATGGGGCCTACGCGACCTTGGAAACCTTTGAGATTGAAAATGGCTTGGAAAATTATCGTAAAGCAGCGGAAAAAGGCATCGTCAAAGTCATGTCCCGCATGGGGATCTCGACGATCGCCGGTTACCATGGGGCTCAGCTTTTTGAAGTAGTGGGGATTAGTCAACAGGTGACGGATAAATACTTTACTGGAACAGCCAGCCGAATTGGTGGACTGTCCTTGATCCAGATTGAAGAAGAATATTTGACCCGGCACGAAGCTGCCTATGGCTCGCGGCAAAATGATCTGCTGGCTTCTGGCGGGAGTTTCCAATATAAGGCAGACGGAGAGCATCATTTATTCAATCCTAAAACGATCTATAATTTCCAGCAAGCAGTTCGTGCAGGTGATTATCAGTTGTTCAAGCATTATGTCGATCAAATGAATCAAGAAGCGCTGGATGAACCAACGTCCTTGCGTTCGCTTTGGGAATTTAAAAACGAGCGACCAGCGGTAAAATTATCTGAGGTGGAACCGGCGAGTAAAATCGTGAAACGTTTCAAAGTCGGCGCGATGTCTTATGGTTCTTTAAGTGAAGAAGCTCATCAATGTATCGCTGAGGCGATGAATGCTATTGGGGCAAAATCCAATAGTGGTGAAGGCGGCGAACATCGCAAACGGTTCAAAGCGCAAGCGGATGGTAAGAATTTTAATAGTAAGATCAAACAAGTGGCTTCTGGTCGTTTCGGGGTTAATGCTGAGTATTTAATGAGCGCAGAAGAATTACAAATCAAAATGGCGCAAGGAGCGAAACCGGGTGAAGGCGGACAGTTGCCGGGGAATAAGGTCTTTCCATGGGTAGCAGAGATTCGCGGCTCGACACCAGGTGTCCGACTGATCTCGCCACCGCCTCATCACGATATTTATTCGATTGAGGATCTGGCGCAGCTGATCTATGACTTAAAAGCGATCAATCCGTATGCCAAGATCAATGTTAAATTGGTTTCAAGCACCGGAGTCGGTACGATTGCTACCGGAGTGGTGAAAGCAGGCGCCGATGTCGTTGTGATCTCTGGGTACGACGGTGGAACCGGGGCTTCGCCGCGAAATTCGATTCGGGATGCCGGGCTACCGTGGGAAATGGGTGTCGCTGAAGCCCATCAAACTTTGGCAATGAACAATCTACGTCAACGAATGACGTTAGAAACAGATGGTAAGCTGATGACTGGTCGGGATGTCGCGATGGCGATCTTATTAGGGGCTGAGGAATATAGTTTTGCATCATTGGCGCTAGTTGCAATCGGCTGCGTCATGATGCGGGTCTGCAGCTTGAATACGTGTCCGGTCGGGGTGGCGACCCAAAATCCAGCCTTACGGAAATTCTTTGTTGGTAAACCTGAACACTTAATTAATATGATGCATTTTATCGCGGAGGATTTACGAGAGATCATGGCGGAGCTCGGCTTTAGAAGTATTGACGAAATGATCGGTCACACCGAAGTCTTACAGCCTCGTTTTATTGCAAAAGGTAAAGCCAAATCATTAGATTTTTCCCGCATCTTTTCAACTAGCGTGGGGATTCAACGAAAGACGGAAGATCCCTTCAAAGAAAAACGGGAATGGCCTGAATTGGATCATTTCGCGGAAGGTGCCATCAGAAATGGTGAATTAGTGGAGATGACTTATCCAATCAACAACGTCAATCGCACAGTCGGCGCACGAATGGGCGGCTGGATCGCGGAACGTTTCGGCAATTATGCGTTAACGCAGGGTCAAATCAAATATACGTATACAGGAATTGCGGGTCAAAGCTTTGGTTCATTCATTACGCAAGGAATGGAATTGAAATTGATTGGCGAAGGCAATGACTATGTAGGCAAAGGATTGAGTGGTGGACGCTTGATTATTGTTCCACCGGAGGATGCGGCATATGATGTTGAAAATTCTCCAATCGTGGGAAATGTCGTTTGCTTTGGTGCCAATCGCGGTGAAGGTTATTTCCGCGGCAAAGCGGGAGAGCGTTTCTGTGTCCGCAATAGTGGAGCCAATGTTGTGGTAGAAGGCGTCGGCGATCATGGCTGTGAATACATGACCGGCGGGGTTGCGGTAATCTTAGGACCAACCGGCCGAAACTTTGCGGCGGGGATGTCCGGTGGTGTCGCGTATGTCTATGATCCGACTGGGACCTTTGCTGAAAAATGCAATCTGGAAATGGTGGAGCTCTTTACATTCGGCGAGTCAGGTGATGACGGCGTCTTGAAAGAAATGATCGAAAAACATTTTGCTTATACGGATTCCTTGAAGGCGGCACAATTATTGAATGATTGGGAGACAGCGCAAAAGCACTTTGTCAAAGTCTATCCAAGAGAATACCATGAAATGATTCGGGTCACTGAAGAGCTGGCGAAAACCGGCTTAACAGGTGAGGAATTGATTGAAAAAGCCTTTGTTGAGGTGATCGGTGAACAAACTGCACCGGCTGGAAAGGAGCGTGGCTAAGATGGCGGACCCATTTGGATTTTTAAAATATGCCCGGAAGGATAATCCCTATCGTCCGGTAGAAGAACGGGTCAAGGATTGGCAAGAGCTGCAAACTCCTTTAAGTGTGGAAGAGCGGCAAGAGCAAGCAGCTCGTTGTATGAACTGTGGCATTCCCTTTTGCCATACCGGAATCTTTTACGGGGGCAAACGCGCGGTCTCAGGTTGTCCCAACGATAATTTGATTCCTGAATGGAACGACTTCGTTTATCGCGGGGATTTTAAAAATGCTTTTGAGCGGTTAGCTAAGACCAATCCGTTGCCTGAAATGACGGGACGGGTTTGCCCAGCACCTTGTGAGAAATCCTGTACCGAGGGCTTGAACGGAGCTGGAGTTGCGATTCATGACAATGAGCGCTTTATTATTGATAATGCCTTTGAGCAGGATTGGGTCAAAGCAGACGGCATGCCGGTGGAACGAACCAATTTTACCGTTGCGGTGATTGGTTCCGGGCCTGCGGGGCTTTCAGCCGCATGGCGCTTAAATCAGCTAGGTCATCAAGTAACGGTGTATGAACGTAGCGATCGTGCCGGAGGATTACTGATGTATGGTATTCCAAACATGAAGCTTGATAAAGACATCGTACAACGTCGAATCGATGTGATGGAAGCGGTAGGAATCACCTTTGTGCTGAATACCGAAGTCGGTGTCGACGTTACGGCAGAAGAACTACAGGAAAAATACGATCGCGTGATTGTTGCTAGTGGTGCTAGTGTACCACGAGATTTGAAAATCAAAGGCCGCGAGTTACATGGTATTCAGTTTGCGGTGGATTATTTGACGGATTGTACGAAAGATGTGCTGAAGCATGGCAAAGAGGCCACCAGTAAAAAACTGGCAGGTAAGCACGTTGTAGTCATTGGCGGCGGCGATACCGGGAATGACTGTATTGGTTCCGCGATTCGTCAAGGTGCGGCTTCTGTTAAGCAGCTGGAGATCACGCCACAATTACCGCCTGAACGGACAGCAAATAATCCGTGGCCGGAATACTCGATGGTGGATCGCACAGGCTATGGTCAGGAAGAAGGCCTGTTGGAAAATAAGGAATTGACTTATTACAATACCTCAACGACCGCCTTTGTCGGAGCCGAGCGGGGACAAGTAATTGCCATCGAAACGACAAAAGTCGACAATCGTTTCCAACCAGTAGCTGGAACGGAGCAAGTCTTAAAGGCTGATTTAGTTTTATTGGCGATGGGCTTTACCGGCGCAGAGAAAAGCTTGTTAGATGCTTTTGATGTGCAAGAAATCTACGAAGATTACACGACTAACAATGAAAAAGTCTATGTGGCTGGTGATGCTAGAAGAGGACCAAGCTTGGTAATTTGGGGTATTCGTGAAGGCCGTAAAGCTGCAGAAAACGTCGATCAAATGCTACGGACGTTGATCTATCAGTAAACAAAAAAGGTGTGCCGATTATTGCATCGGTACACCTTTTTTTGGCGGATTGAGCGTTGTTGGTACAAGTGTCAGAGAAATATCATCTAGTTCATCGTACAAAGTATCTGGGGTTCCATTTTTAGTCTTGATGATTAAATGGTAACCAAATTGATCTTGGATCGCTAGTTTTTGTTCACTTAACTCAATCAGCTGGTAAATGATGGCACTGCCATCTAAAATAATCGATAGATCAGGATAAATCGTGATTGTGTGGAGTCTTTTCTCGCGGGGATGAGAAAATTCCCAAGAACCGACGTACAAGCTATTCAGCTCCTGCGTTTCATGCCTGCGCACTAGCTTCGCTCCCGCCGCCGCAATCCCAAGAGAGGTTAGAAAAAAAGGCCACTTTAATCTCATCAAAAAAACTCCTTTCTCAATCTTAATGTACAAATTTTAAAAAAATTTGCTCTATTTTCGAGCCGTATACCATTCTGCTAATCTGCTAAAGAAGAAAGGAGAACTGGCATCCTTTCTCAATCTTAGTACACAAATTTAAAAATGGTTCACTTCAAGTCTGATACCATTCGGCTAAACATCCACAAATAAATAATTTTTTTAATTAAATAGCGTATAATTACCTGATGTAAAGCGAAACAAGCGTCGTTCACATCTTGTTTGTTATACTATATAATAAAGTCCGTGATCTTTCCATCAGGCTTAAGGACTATTTAACTTTTTTTAGAAGGATTTAGATAAAATGAACTATTCAGAGATCCATTTAGCAAGCTTTATTGAAAGAAGCAATCGATTTATCGCTCGTTGTCGCTTAATTGAGACGGGAGAAGACATTATCACTCACGTCAAAAATACGGGCCGGAACAAGGAATTATTTTTAACGGATGCGTTGGTTGCCGTCAATTATCAGCCCTCGGCCAAGCGTAAGACTGCCTATGATTTAGTTGCGGTACGAAAAGGCGAGATGTGGATCAACATTGATTCTCAGATTCCCAACGCCTTAGCAGCTGAAGGGATTTTAGCTGGAAAAATTGCGCTGCCGGGCTTGCGCGGCGCCATCACCTTTCTGAAACGTGAATATACGTTTGAGCACTCAAAATTTGATATTTATTTTGAGACCGATCAACAAGAAAAAGGCTTTGTGGAAGTCAAAGGGATGACGCTGGAAAATCAGGGCATCGGCGCATTTCCGGATGCACCGACTTTGCGAGGCTTAAAGCATGTGGAAGAACTGCGGGTCGCACAGGCGATGGGCTATCATAGTTATGTTTTATTTGTCGTACAGTTCCCAACGGTTTCACGAGCGACGATTCATCGTCAGATGCAGCCGGCACTGTATTCTGCGGTGGAGGGGGCATTGGCAGACGGCGTCACGGTTTTAGCGTATAATTGTGACGTAGATCAACAAAGTATTTCAATCAAACAGGCAGTTCCTTTTGATTTAACACAAAAATTTATTGACCCTAATCAATGAAAGGTGGAATAAGTATGATCAATTTAGGAATTATCGGTACCAATTGGATTACGGACCAATTTGTCCAAGCTGCTCACCAAACTGGCAGCTATCAGCTTGCGGCGGTTTACTCACGACGTTTAGAGACCGCTCAAAAATTTGGCGAAAACTATGGAGATGTGGAATATGCGACGGATTTGGTTACTTTTTTTGCGATCCAGCATGTTGATACGGTGTATATCGCATCGCCAAATAGTCTGCACTTTGAACAAGCGAAGCAGGCTATTTTAGCGGGAAAAAATATCATCGTTGAAAAACCCGCCTTTTCCACGCCGCAAGAAATGGACGAGATCATCGAACTGGCGAATCAGCAACGGGTTTTCTTTTTTGAGGCAGCCCGTAATATTCATGAGCAGGCCTTTAAAACCATCGCTGATTTTCTGCCACTAAAGGATCAAACGATCGGTGCGGATTTTAGTTTCATGAAGTATTCTTCACGGTATGATCAAGTCTTAGACGGCGAAGAACCAAATATCTTTTCCCCTCATTTTTCTGGCGGAGCCTTAGTCGATTTAGGCGTATACCCGATTTATGCGGCGCTAGCTTGGTTTGGGATGCCTAATGAGAGCTTGTATTTTGCAAAAAAAATTCAAACGGATGTTGATGGAATCGGCACAGGAATTTTGCGTTACGAAGAATTTGATGTGACCATTCGTACGGGGAAAATTAGTGACAGCTATCAACCAGCAGAGATTTTTTTAAGTAATGGGACGTTAGTACTGGACGCGATTCACTCCATCGATGAAGCCGTCTTCCATGACCGTGATCATCAGCGAAAAATAAAACTAAGTGTGCAGCGGGTAGAAAATCCAATGGTTGAAGAAGCGGCGGCGTTTGCTGAAGTAATTTTGAATCCAACGGATCGAACATTAGGAACGAATTATGAAGAGTGGGTGGAATTGGCCCGCAATGTCAACCAAGTGTTGTATGATATGAGAAAAAGTGCAGGCATCGTTTTTGATGCTGACGAGAAATAGAGGGAATTATGGATAGTCAAACATTTGTGCCATTTTTACAAAAGAATTGGACAGAAGCTGGATTTCAACAGCCAGCATTGATCCAAAATAAAGTCTTTTTACCAATTACCGAAGGAAAAAATTTAGTCGGGATCGCCCCCACCGGCAGCGGCAAGACCCTAGCTTACTTATTGCCCTTACTTAACCAATTAGAAGTCGGTGTAGCTAGTCAAATCCTGGTTTTGACGTCATCACAGGAATTGGCGATGCAAGTCGTGGAAGTCGCCCGTAAATGGTTGGCGGGATCAGGCATGAAGGCGCAGCCTTTAATCGGCGGAGCCAATGTCAAACGCCAGCAAGAAGCCTTAAAGAAGAAGCCGGAAGTGCTGATTGGTACGCCAGGACGAGTATTAGAATTAATCACCGCCAAAAAAATCAAGGCGGCCAATATCAAAACGCTAGTCTTTGATGAAGTCGATCAATTGATCCAAGGACAAAGCTTGCAGCTGATCCAAAAAATCATGAAAGCCGCCGATAATCAGGCGCAACGCTTATATTTTTCTGCTACGGCGGATGTCGTGCTGGATGAATTGAAAAAACTTGAAACGGACTTAGAAGTGGTAGATGTTTCTAAAGAAGACAAGAGTCAAGGCGAAGTTCAACATTTCTATTTAGAAACGACGGATCGTAAGAAAGTGGATCAATTGCGTCGTTTATTGAATCTGCCGGAATTTTGGGGTATGATCTTTTTCAATCAGCTAAGTGATATGGGCAGTGGTGAAGAAAAATTAGCCTTTCATCAATTGCCAGTTGTTAGTCTAGCTTCAGATCAGTCAAAAATCGCTCGTAAAAACGCGATCGAACAATTTAAAAAACAGCAGGCGCAAGGCCTGTTGACGACTGATTTGGCGAGTCGCGGCTTAGATATCGAGTCGCTGCCGTTTGTTATCAATGTAGACGTGCCGTTAAGTGAAGAAAGCTATCTGCATCGAGCGGGTCGGGTAGGCCGAATGGGGCAATCCGGGGTCGTGATCACATTGGTCAGTCCGCAGGAGAAGGCGGACTTAACAAAGATCGCTAAAAAATTAGCGCTTCAGTTGGCACCGATTTATTTATTCGGCGGCGAGTTATTGACGGAAGAGCCAGTAAGACAAGCTGATCCAAAAAAGAAGAAACCAAAGAAAAGCAAAGGGAAAAGACGAAAATAAGTCTTTTCCCTTTTTTTCGATTTGATTAGCAATGAAAAATCTTAATTATAAAATAGACTTATTAAATCTTCGACGGCGCTTGCGAAAATAAGTTAAAATCGCTACAATAATAGAGATTCATATCAAGCCCCGTTCTCGTAGCTCAGTAGGATAGAGCGATCGCCTCCTAAGCGATAGGTCGCTGGTTCGATTCCAGTCGGGAACATACAAGAGAGACTGTGACAGGAGTGCTCAGTCTCAAGAAACAAGCCGGCTAATCTGAAAATTGTTTCTCCTATTTTTGGACTTGGTCAGCTTGTTTCCGAAGAAGTTACTACTGGAAAGAAGCCATTTATTCGCAAATAGAACCTGTATTTATAATAAAATATCCTCTTAGAAAAAACTTTCTAAGAGGATATTTTTTACGTTATTAAGCCCAATCGCCGTTTCTAAAGATGGGTACTTTAGAGCCATCTTTACGAATCCCGTCAATATCCATTTGATTAGAACCGACCATGAAGTCGACATGGGTCTGGCTGCTGTTTAAGCCGGCAGCGGCTAACTCGGCTTTCGTCATTTCTGTCCCGCCCTCGACGCTGAATGGATAGGCTGCACCAAACGCCAAATGATTTGAAGCATTTTCATCGAACAAGGTATTGAAGAAAGTGATCCCTGATTGTGAAATCGGTGAAGGATCTGGTACAAGAGCGACTTCGCCTAGATGTTTGGCCCCTTCGTCAATGTCTAATAAAGAAGCTAAGACATCCGCGCCGCACTTAGCAGAAAATTCCACGACTTCGCCGTCTTTGAAGGTGAATTTCATTTCGTTAAGCGTTGTTCCTGCATAACTTAGTGGTTTGGTGCTAGTGATATAGCCGTCCACTCGATTGCGATCCGGAGCGGTGAAGACTTCTTCTGTCGGCATGTTGGCCATAAATTCGTTACCATCTGCCGCAAAACTGCCAGCACCTTCCCAGACATGATTTTCTGGTAAGCCGATCGTGATATCTGTTCCTGGCGCTGTGTAATGCAACGCCGAAAATTGTTCCTTATTCAAGCGCTCGGCTTGCTTGCGCATCGCTGCGTCGTGTTCTTCCCAAGCTGCAACGGGATCCTCGGCGTAGATTCGTGTGGTTTTAAAAATCTCATCCCAAAGTGTATCTACTTGTTCTTCACTTGAAGAAAGATCGGGAAAAACTTTGCTGGCCCAAGCTGGACTAGCTGCCGCAACCACGGTCCAACGCAATTTATTGGATTGTGTCGCTTCCATGACGGCTTGTAGGGCTTTTCCTCGTGCGGCTTGGTAAGCTGCGACACGATTTGTGTCTACACCTAATAATGCATCGGGATTTTGTGAAACGATACTGATCCGGGTCACGCGTTTTTCCGCAAACACGTTGGCTTCATCGACTTTATAAGCCGGCACTTCCATAATCCGATCTTCTGCCGCATGACTTAAAAATGCTCGTTGCACGGTGTCATCGTTCCATTGCAGGATTACTTCTGCAGCACCAAGTTGATAGGCTTCTTTTGTTACTAGTCGGGCAAGCTCAGCTTGTTCCACACTGGCATAAACAACAACCGTATCATCTTTTTGGATATTCACACCAACCTTTGTAATTAAATGGGCGTATTTTTTTAACAATGTTTCAAAATTAGGTAACGTCATTTCAACCCCTCCATTTCGTTAGAACTATCATAGCATTTCTTACGTTTTCTCAAAAGAAAGAGTCTCCAAGGAATAAAATGTTTCCTTCTTTGACAACGAAGGTTAGTTAATAAAAAAGGATGAGCAACAACGAGCTCATCCCCAAATAGTATTTTACGAAGCTGCATCGGCGATTTTTTTCGCGAAGGCTTCTAAGTTTTCAATGTCTTCTTCTTCAGCTGCCATCTCGACTTTTACACTATCCGCTCCGCGAGTCGCGCCGATTTTTTCGAAGACGGCGTCAAAGTCATCGACGGATTTGCAGTATTGATCGTAGAAGGTATCGCCAGAACCGCAGACCCCAAATATTTTTCCAGTAAGGTCCAGTTCTTTTAGGTCCTCATAAAAGTCTTCGATCTCGTCTGGCAAATCTCCTTCACCATAAGTATAGGTTGCAACGACACAAATATCAGCGTCTTCAAAATCCTCCGCTTCGACTTGTGTGCATTCGTCGATTTCTACGTCAATATTTAAATTTTCAAAAGCTTCGGCCACGATGTCGGCGATCTCTTCGGTATTTCCCGTCATGCTGGCATAAACGATTTTTGCTACTGTCAAAAAAAATTCCTCCTTGCTTTATGTCCATGTATTATTTTTTCTGATAGAAAAAATAGTTTGGTCTTTGTCCCGTGTCTCATCCAAAGAAACCCACTTTTTTCTCCATTTCAGGAAGAATCAAATTGCTTTCGGAATTTGATTGGGGAGAAGATGAGATGAAATCCGTAACTTTAAGCCAAATTTATGGTCATTATATCAAAATAGAAATCAAAAGGAAATGACTGCTCTCTAACCATTTGTTCGCTTTATAGGGTTATGTTAAAATAAACAAGATGAAAAAAGGATGTTGGTCTAGTTTTTACCCCGTTCCTAACAGGAAAGAAAGTAAAAATTAATCTGAATGGACAATCGGTGAATGACATAAATCATTCCGGAAAGAAACATCCACCTCATTTTTTCACCAGAAAAAATGACTACATTTAAGGAGACGAGAACATGATTACATTAAAATCACCCCGTGAAATCGAAATGATGGACGAGTCTGGCGAATTATTAGCAGACGTACATCGTCATTTACGTGATTTTATTAAACCTGGTGTGACCAGTATGGAAATTGAAAAATTTGTCAAAGACTTTATTGAAAGTCACGGCGGAATTGCCGCACAAATCGGTTTTGAAGGCTATGAATACGCGACTTGCTGCAGCATCAACGACGAAATTTGTCACGGATTTCCCCGCAAGAAGCCATTGAAAAAGGGCGATTTGATTAAGGTCGATATGTGTGTGGAATATAAAGGCGCGATGTCCGATTCTTGCTGGTCTTATGCGGTGGGAGAGGTTTCACCTGAGATCGAACGCTTAATGGAAGTCACCAAAAAAGCGTTGTATCTAGGGATTGAACAAGCACAAGTAGGAAACCGAATCGGAGATATTGGTCATGCGATCCAAACCTATGCTGAAGGCGAAGGCTTTTCAGTTGTTCGCGATTTTGTCGGACATGGCATTGGGCCAACGATTCATGAAGAGCCAGCAATTCCTCATTACGGAGTAGCAGGTAAAGGGTTACGTTTAAGAGAAGGCATGGTTATCACCATCGAACCGATGATTAATACCGGCGTTTGGCAAATGAAGATGGACCCTAATGGCTGGACAGCTTACACCAAAGATGGTGGTTGGAGTGCACAATACGAACACACTTTAGCAATTACTAAAGAAGGTCCAAAAATTTTGACTTCACAAGGTGAAGAAGGAACTTATTAGGACGACGAGGATGTTATGGGACCAATAGATAAGATTAAAGAAAATAAGAAACTAATGGATTTTATCCAATCGATCCAAAAACATTTGGCAGAAACAGAAATAGGCGACCGCTCCGTGGTAGTTGCCTATTATTTGTTGCTGTCCTTTTTCCCGATACTGATTATTGTTGGGAATTTACTGCCGTATTTTAATGTTACCCCAGAGACGGTCTTGCCATATTTAAGTGAAGCAATCCCACCGAATGTTTTTAGTTTTCTAAAGCCGGCGATCACGGGTCTATTGGAAAATACTTCGGGAGGAATGCTATCAATCTCGGTCTTGGCCGCATTATGGTCATCGAGTCGCGGTATCAATGCCCTCCAAACGGCGTTAAATAGAGCGTATGGTGTGGAGGACCGCGGAAATTTCGTGATTAGCCGGATCGTTTCGGTGGGGATCGTCGGTGTGTTGATGATGGCGATTATTGCTGTCGCTTTATTTTTCAGTGCGGGACAAGTGATCTTAGACGCTTTACAGCAATTACTGAATTTTTCACCGGGTATTATTGATACCTTTTTGACATTGCGCTGGCCAGTTACTTTAATTGGATTATTAGTTATTTTAGGCGGTTTATATGTCGTTATTCCAAATGCACATGTCCGGATCAAATATGCACTTCCAGGGACGATTTTTGCCACAGTTGGCTGGATTGTTCTGGCTCAAGGTTTTAGCTTGTACGCGCAAACGTTTGCTCAACGAGTTTCTGGTTATCAAATCATCGGAAGTTTTATCGTCTTGATGTTCTGGCTGAATTTTGCTGCGACGATTATTATTTTAGGTGGCGTATTGAATGTGACCTTAGAAGAATATCGAACAGGTGAAGAAGTGGTAGAAGGTTCTAACCGAGTCAATAAATGGTTTAACAAACTAAAAACACGCGTTATCAAAAAAAGAAAGAAAAAATAAGTTCAAGCTTTTTTGTAAGTTTCAGATAGAACCTTGTAATGAAGCTGCAATCCGTTATAATAATTTTTAGAAAAAAGGCAGGTGGCAGTATGTTAGTATCCTTCGGGCTGATCATTAAATACGTTTTAACGTTTTTGATCGCGTTGATCTTAACCCCGATCTTTAAAATTATTTCAGTCCAGACTGGACTAGTGGATAATCCCAATGCCCGCCGAATGAATCAAGTGCCAATGCCTAGTGCTGGCGGCTTGCCTATTTTTATCACCTTCGCGATTTCTTCCCTTGTTTTATTTCGCGGTGTGATTCCTTTTGGCTACATCAGCAAAATTTTACTCGGTGGACTGGTGATCGTGATCACAGGATTATTAGATGACAAATTTGAGCTAACGCCACGACAAAAAAGTTTGGGGATTTTAATTGCTGCACTTATTATTTATTATTTTGCTGGAATCCGCTTTGACTTTTTTACGGCGCCTCTACTTGGCCGAATCAATCTTGAATGGTTGAGTTTGCCTGTGACAGTGTTTTGGATTTTCGGGATTACGAATGCGGTGAATTTAATCGATGGTCTCGATGGGCTGGCCTCTGGTGTTTCTATCATTGGGCTGACGACGATCGGAGTGATCGGTTATTTCTTCTTGCATTCTTCGCAAGTCTTTATTTCGTTAGCAATTTTTTGTTTAGTTGCAAGTATTTTAGGGTTCTTTCCATATAATTTCCATCCTGCCAAGATTTATCTGGGGGATACAGGGGCTTTGTTTTTAGGCTTTATGATCGCAGTCTTAACGCTGCAAGGGTTGAAAAATGTTACTTTTATCTCATTGATCACACCTTTGATCATTCTAGGAGTGCCGGTAACGGATACCTTTTTTGCAATGGTCAGAAGAAAAGCCAAGAATATGCCAATCTCTGTTGCGGATAAACAGCACTTGCATCATCGTCTGTTAAACTTAGGTTTTACCCATCGTGGTGCAGTTTTGACCATTTATGGAATTGCAATCTTATTCTCCTTTGTAGCGCTACTATTGAACTATACTAGCCGGCTTGGAACGATCGTGTTGATTGCGGCAATGGTCTTCGCCTTTGCCTTTTTGCTAGAGCTGATTGGTTTAATCAGTGAAAAATATAGTTTTATTACTAAGAGCTTCCGCTTTTTCGGAAACAAAGAATACCGTAGCCAAGTGTTGCACAAATATTTCAAGAAATGAGTGTTGACGTCCTTTATGAGTAATGAAAAGAATGATGTGACTGTCAGCATCGTGACCCATAATAGCGATAAGATTTTTATGAGCTTGGATGCCTTGATCACGACAATTGGTGATGCTTCAGCGATCCAAATTAAAATTTTTGATAATGCTTCTGAAGCAGATTATCGAGAACGCTTAGAAAAATATCTAGCCTATTCTTTTGTGACGATCACCTTTTATCCAGAAAATAAAGGCTTTGGCTTCGGCCACAATGCCAATCTGTTAGCTGCCGAAGGTTATGGAATTATTTTTAACCCAGATATTATTTTGTCTGAGAATCATTTAAACAAAATGGTTGCTCATCTAGCCCAGCATACAGACTGTGGCTTATTGGCACCGAAAATCTTAAATCAAGACGGGACGACCCAATATTTGATTCGTAACCATTTAGACGTCTTTGATTATATATTGCGGTTTATTCCCTTTAAGTTTGTCAAAAAGAGCTTTCAAAAACGATTAGCGACCTTTGAATGCCGTGATTTGCCAAATGATCAGGATAGCTATGTGCGGATGATCTCCGGCAGCTTCATGGTGGTTGATCTAGCGAAGTTCAATCAGATCAAAGGCTTTGATGAGCGCTATTTTATGTATTTTGAGGACAATGATCTATGTCGTAAAATGGAAGCGGCAGGCTATAAGGCTCTGTACAGCCCACAATTTTCCGTCGTTCATTTGTACGAACGAGGAGCGGTTAAGAGCCGCAAATTATTTTTTATCTTTTTACAGTCCATGGGAAAATATTTTCAAAAATGGGGCTGGGAATTTTTCTAAATCGGGAGGTAGGGTATGCACAAGCAGTCCGCAATGCGGGTTTCCGTTTGTATGGCGACATACAATGGACGCCACTTTATTGAAGAACAACTGAACAGCATATTCCCACAGCTTTCTACTAATGATGAGTTGATTATTTCCGACGACCATTCAACTGATGGGACGTGGGAATTTTTATTAGATTTGCAAAAAAGCGATACTAGAATTAAGCTTTTTCAAAACCAAGGACAGGGCTTGATCGGTAATTTTGCCAACGCTATTCAGCAAAGTAGCAACCCGATTATTTTTTTAAGTGATCAAGATGATGTTTGGCAGCTGGATAAAGTTGAAAAGACCTTGCCGCTTTTTGAAAATTCAACAACCCAAGTGGTCGTTTCCGACTTGATCATTGTAGACAACGATTTTGAAGTGCTGGTGCCGTCTTATCAAGCGATGCGTAAAACGCACTCCGGCTTTTGGCATAATCTTTTAAAGAGCAGCTACATTGGAGCGGGTATGGCCTTTCGTTCAGACTTAAAAACGACGATTTTACCGATTCCACCGGATGTGCCGATGCATGATATGTGGATCGGCTTGTTGGCGGATTATCATCATGGTGTGGTTTTTATCCCAGATCAATTAGTCTATTACCGCCGTCATGGCCTGAATGCTTCAGAGATTAAAACGACCGCCTCACGAATTCAACAATTTAAATGGCGCTGGAATGCGTTGCAGTTGGTGAGAAAAAGAATAAAAGAAATCAAAAAAAAATAGCAAAAGGATTCTTCTGTTACTGAACATCAGGTATAATGTGTTCGTGTGCATCTGAAAGGATGCTTTTGTATAAAGCAAGCTATTACATTTTCAACAAGGAGCGTAACTATGAAAGGAATTATTTTAGCTGGGGGCAGTGGCACTCGTTTGTACCCATTAACCAAAGCAACGTCGAAACAATTAATGCCAGTCTATGACAAACCGATGATCTATTACCCAATGTCAACCTTAATGTTAGCGGGAATCAATGAAATCTTGATCATCTCAACACCACAAGACACACCGAGATTTGAAAATCTATTTGGTGATGGTCATGAATTAGGTATCCACATCGAATACGCGGTTCAAGCAAGCCCTGATGGATTGGCGCAAGCCTTTATCATTGGTGAAGAATTTATCGGTGACGATAGCGTCTGCTTAGTTTTAGGCGATAATATTTATTATGGCGACGGTTTATCACGGATGCTGCAACGGGCGGCTAAGAAAACCGAAGGCGCGACTGTCTTTGGCTATCACGTCAACGACCCAGAACGTTTCGGCGTTGTAGAATTTGACGAAGAGATGCGGGCTGTTTCCATTGAAGAAAAACCCGAACAACCAAAATCACATTACGCTGTAACAGGTTTGTATTTCTATGACAATGAAGTTGTAGAGATTGCGAAAAATATTCAACCTTCTGAACGTGGGGAATTAGAGATCACCGACGTTAACAAAGAATATTTGAAACGCAATAAATTATCTGTTGAAGTCATGAGTCGTGGCTTTGCTTGGTTAGATACCGGCACCCATGAATCATTATTAGAAGCATCGACCTTTATCTCGACAATCGAAAAACGTCAAAACTTGAAAGTCGCTTGTTTAGAAGAAATTTCTTATCGGATGGGCTATATTACTAAAGAACAATTAGTTGAATTGGCGCAACCGTTGAAGAAAAATCAATACGGACAATACTTATTACGTTTAGCAGAAGAGGATTAGAATGGGAAAAATTAAAGTAACAGAAACCAAGCTTAAAGATGTAAAAATTATCGAACCCGCTGTATTTGGTGATCATCGTGGCTTCTTCACGGAAAGCTTTTCAGTAGAAGATTTTAAAGCAGCCGGCATTGATTTTGATTTTATTCAGGACAATCATTCACTTTCGACGCAACCAGGTGTACTTCGGGGCTTACATTTTCAAAAAGGCCAATCAGCCCAAACAAAATTGATTAGAGTAGTCACAGGCGCCGTACTTGATGTGATCGTGGATATTCGAAAAGGCAGCCCAACTTATGGTGAGTGGGAAGGCTATATCTTGTCAGAACACAATCATCGTCAATTACTTGTTCCTCGTGGTTATGCTCATGGTTTTGTGACCTTGACACCGGATGTGAACTTCATGTATAAATGCGACAATTATTATGACGCGGCAGCCGATGGAGGCATCTCATTTGCCGATCCAGATTTAGCGATTGATTGGCCGATTGACATTGAAAAAGCCATTACTTCAGAAAAAGACGCGAAACAACCAACCTTGAAAGAATTTGAAGCTGAAAATCCTTTCGTATATGGTGAGATTTAAGGAGAGAATTAGATGAAAAATATTATCGTAACTGGCGGGGCAGGCTTTATCGGGTCAAACTTCGTTCATTATGTTGTCAATAATCATCCAGAGATCCATGTGACAGTCTTAGACAAATTAACTTACGCTGGCAACAAAGAAAATCTTGCTGGATTACCTGAAGATCGAGTGGAATTAGTCGTCGGAGATATCGCTGATCCAGAGTTAGTCGAGCGTTTAGTCCAAAAGACGGATGCAGTTGTACACTACGCAGCAGAATCTCATAATGATAATTCATTGAAAGATCCATTCCCATTTGTGCAAACTAATATTATTGGAACCTATACATTGATTGAAGCGTGTCGTAAAAACAACGTCCGCTACCACCATGTATCGACCGATGAAGTTTATGGTGATCTTCCGCTACGAGAAGATTTGCCTGGACATGGCGAAGGTGAGGGTGAAAAATTCACAGCCGAAACACCTTATAACCCTTCAAGTCCCTATTCATCAACAAAGGCTGGTTCAGATTTGTTAGTCAAGGCGTGGGTCCGTTCATTCGGCTTACAAGCAACGATCTCAAACTGCTCCAACAATTACGGACCATATCAACATATCGAAAAATTTATTCCTCGCCAAATCACGAATATTCTAAGTGGTATTCGACCAAAACTTTATGGCGATGGCAAAAATGTACGTGACTGGATCCATACGAATGATCATTCTTCTGCCGTTTGGGCAATTTTGACTAAAGGCAGAATCGGCGAAACCTATTTAATCGGAGCCGATGGCGAAGAAGACAATAAGACCGTAATGGAGATCATCTTAGAAGAGATGGGCCAACCAAAAGACGCATACGATCACGTGAAGGATCGTGCCGGACACGATCTGCGTTACGCTATCGATTCAACCAAGCTTCGTGAAGAACTAGGCTGGACCCCAGAGTTCACCAACTTTCGCGCAGGTATGAAAGATACGATCAAATGGTATAGCGAACACGAAGATTGGTGGCGTGCAGAAAAAGAAGCAGTTGAAACCAATTACGCCAAAAACGGCCAATAATCCAAACTAAATCAGGCAGGTCTAACCTGCCTTTTTTGCCAGTTTTTCTTCGCGCTTTAGCGGGATTAGAAAAATGGTATGCGAAATGAGAATCAATCGAACTTTTTCGCCTTTTGAAAAAGTTCATTCTTATAAAGGAATGAGCTGTCAGTTTTGCTTCGCGCTTTAGCAGGATTAGAAAAATGGTATGCGAAATGAGAATCAATTGAACTTTTTCGCTTTTTGAAAAAGTTCATTCTTAAAAGGAATAAGCTGCCAGTTTTGCTTCATATCTACCGTCACTAGAAAAATAATACGCGAACTGAAGCTGAAAATAGGTTCATTTATTAGCGCAAGGATACAAACTTTATATAGAAGTAAGGAGTAGATTTAGATGATCTTAATTACAGGTGGTCACGGACAATTAGGTACAGAGCTGCGTCATTTGCTGGATGAAAAGAAAATCGAGTATGTTTCAACCGATGCGGATGAGTTAGATATTACCGACAAAGAAGGTACATATAAATTCATCACCGATATGAAGCCAGAAATCATTTATCATTGTGCAGCCTACACCGCCGTTGACAAAGCGGAGGATGAAGGCAAAGCGTTAGATGAAAAAATCAATGTCGATGGCACACGAAATGTGGCTGAAGCAGCCAAAGCAGCAGGTTCAACATTGATTTATATCAGTACGGACTATGTCTTTGACGGGACAAAAAAAGAGGGTATGTATCAGGTCGATGACGCTACCAACCCGCTAAGTGAGTATGGCCGGACCAAGCTTTTAGGCGAAAAAGCCGTACAAGAAATTATGGAGGATTATTATATCATCCGTACTTCCTGGGTCTTTGGTATTTATGGGCATAACTTCATTTATACCATGCAAAATTTGGCGAAGACGCACGATCGTTTAACCGTTGTGAATGATCAATTTGGTCGTCCAACTTGGACACGGACATTGGCAGAATTCATGACGTATGTGATCGAAGAAAAAGCACCATTCGGCGTTTATCATTTGTCCAATGAAAATAGTTGTTCTTGGTATGAGTTTGCCAAAGAAATTTTGAAAGATACAGATGTAGAGGTAGCGCCAGTAACTTCGGCAGAATATCCGCAAAAAGCTACTCGTCCTCAATATTCAATCATGGACTTAGAAAAAGCCAAAGCGCTAGGCTTTGAAATCCCAACCTGGCAAGAAGCTTTAGCAAGCTTTCTTGAACTAGAAGCGAAACAATAAGAAAGCTCGAGGTGAGAAGTATGTTTAAAATGGTCGTGGTACTTTACAATATAACATTCTCTGAATCGTCAACGATTATAAGCTTGAATAAACTTCTTGCCTCAGAAGCTTTTCCTGAGATACGAGAAGTTTTAATTTTTGACAATAGTCAAAAAGCAAGTGAGCCACAAGGTTTAGACCAACGCTTCGCGTATTATCACAGCAAAGAAAATGTTGGCTTGGCCAGAGCGTATAATCGAGCGCTGGAAGAAAGTAAGGAAGAGATAGCTTGGCTGGTTACCTTAGACCAAGATACCACGCTGACTGGTGACTATTTAAACGAACTAATCTCTTGCTCCGCCAAAGTTTCCGACTCGACCGTAGCGATTGCACCGATCATAAAAGATCAGGACCAGCAGATTTCACCGGTTCGCAGTGATACTCTGCGGCCGTTACATAGTGCATTACCTCAAGGCAACCAAACATATTCCAGTGATATTATGGTGATTAATTCAGCAACTGCTTTGCGTACCGGCTTCTTAAAAAAAATCGGCGGCTACAATTTAGAATTCTCACTGGACTATTTGGATCATTGGCTAAGCTGGCGGATTTTTGCAGAAGGAAAAGAGGTAAGGGTTTTAAAAGTAGAACTTCAGCATCAGCTATCAGTGCTTAATTATGCAGAACACATGAATTTTTTTCGCTATCAGACAATCTTGCAAGCAGAAAAATGTTATTATTCTTTATATGCAACAAATTTATTTTTCAAATATCGTCAGCAATTATTCCTTCGCGGGGCGAAACAATTAGTGACTGGAAAATTTAGATATGCACAACGCACATTTATTTTTTTATTTTTGGGAGGAAAAGATGGAAAGCAGAGCACAAAAGAGAACGGCTGATGATTACCAAAAAAATGAAAAAAAGAATCCGCTCCTTTATATTTTGGATGTAATAATAAAATTACGATTCGTACTTGCTGTTATTGCACTATTTCTAATAATCTTTTTTCGTTTGAATGGTAGCTCTATTACAAATTGGAATGGACAGCTACACGACCAAGATCATGGAAAAAAGAATACTGTACTGTTAGGAAAGAGTCGAATTATCAGAAGTGATGAATGGATGGTTCAAACACCATTTTATGGGTCGCAGACAGAAAAAGGGTTTCCTGTTCATAATGATTCCTTTTCTCCTAATGGTCAGAACATGATCATTGCTTATAATGCTCCAGTGAAAGACTTGACTGTTATCGGTAAACCATTTAATTGGGGATTTCTTTTTTTGAATAGGGATCAAGGATTTTCCTGGTATTGGGGATTTAAGCTCATCAGTATGATTTTACTTGCCTTTGAATTAATCATGATTTTAACGAAGAAAAATAAATATCTTGCTTTTGTTGGCGCTATTGCCATTTCTTTTTCATCAGGCGTTCAGTGGTGGTTTATGCAACATTTGGGAGATTTAGTTTTTTATTCATTAGGATTGATGGTCTTCTTCTATCAGTATTTTAAACATCAGGATTCAGTTCTGCTGAAATTTTTGAATGCTTTATCGTGTGCAATATTGGGTATCGGTTTCATCCTAGTTTTGTATCCAGCGCATCAAGTAACTTTTGGCTATTTACTATTGTTCTTCTGGCTCGCGACATTGATTCATTTCAAGGGTAGATCCCGTATGAATCGGTCCGACATTTTAATTATCGGCAGTGCAGTCGTCCTAGTAATAGTTTGTTTAGGCCATTTCTATTTAATATCTAAAGATGATTTGGCGACTACTTTAGGGACGCTATATCCAGGAAAACGGGTCAGTACGGGTGGTCATTTCGAGTTTGAGCAATTATTTTATTACTTCACGAACTGGAAACTTCCCTTTAAAGATAGTGATAGTTTGTTGAATATGAACGAATTAAGCTCATTTTACAATATTTTTCCGTTGGTCTTAGTGCTAAGTCCCTTCCTGTTAGGCAAGCAATCGAATAAGCGTGAGTGGCTTAAAGAAAATGCTATAGGTGTTAGCTTAATGCTGTTTTGTTTGATGATGTTGGCTTGGTTATTTATTGGTCTGCCGGTTCCCTTAGCCAAAATATCATTACTATCTTACGTTCCTAATTATCGTGCTGTACAGGTATTTAGTTACGCTGCAATGCTTCTTTCCTTTTGGTTCATTGGTCTTGTTTGGAGAAGTAGAAATCTTATTCCAATAGTAATCAAGATTACAGTTCCTGCGTTACTTTCAATTTTCTATTATATAATCATCAGAAATACTGAGTTAGTCAAATACCTAAGCAATACTGAAATTTTCTTGTCAGTTGCCGGTTTGCTACTTTTAATGTTACTAGCTCTGTTCAGGCAGAAGCTACTATTTAGTTTAGGTCTACTTGTATTGATTGGTTATACAGGTTTTACGGTCAATCCAATTAATCAAGGGACAAGTGCCTTATATGGTAAGGCTTTAGCGACTGAAATTAGAAAAATAGAAAAAAAAGATCCCAATCAACTTTGGGTATCTGAAGATAGTTTGTATAACTTTACTCCCGCGCTAGGTGTGAAAAGTTTCAATACAGTAATGTTTACTCCCGACATCAAAACTTGGAAAGAAATTTTTCCAGATGGGAAGGAAGAGGAAATTTATAATCGATACGCTCATGTAAAAGCCAAAGTAACGGGAGAACCTACGAGTCTTAAATTAGTGACTGCAGATAGCTTTGTAGCAAGTCTCAATCCTAAAATGTTGGAAAAACTTGGCGTGAAATATATTATTAGCCGAAGAGACCTATCAGTTTATAATATTGATAATATTTCCTTTACAATCGTAAGTGATCGATCTCCTGACAATTACAGTATATTCCAAGTACATTATAATTATTATGTAGATCCTAAATCGATCCCTCCAATCGATAATTCTCAAACGTACACTCAGGAGGGCTTTGATAGTAACCAAAATTATATTCCAAATTATGATGGATATAATCAACCAACTTATTAATTCTAAAGAGATTTGTAAGAAGCAAGGAGAAGCCAAGAGTTTTTGGTGCTTTCTTGCTTTTTTATTTTAGTTTATGTAAAATTGGAATGTTGATTTACGTATTGCAGAATAACATAATAGAAGGGTTTATATAATTATGAGAAGTTTACTATCTTTTACAAGAGAAATAATTCAAAATCGAAAATTAGTTTTTCAGTTTTCAATTAACGATTTTAAAGCACGTTATGCTGGCTCCTTTTTCGGAGTACTTTGGGCGTTTGTTAACCCACTTGTTACCGTGTTAACGTATTGGTTTGTTTTTGGCTTTGGATTGAAAGCAGGCTTGACGGATGGAAAATATCCATTTATTGTCTTTCTAATTACAGGGATGGTTCCTTGGTTTTTCTTTTCAGATACGATTATGACTTCAACCAATGTTTTTAGGGAATACTCTTATTTAGTCAAGAAGGTGGTATTTAATATTCGCATTTTACCAACTACTAAGGTATTAGCGAACTTATATACACACTTATTTTTTATTTTGATTACATTAATTGTATCAGCAGCTAATGGATTTTTTCCAACTGCTCACACGTTGCAACTATTTTATTATATTTTCTGTCTGTGTGCATTTCTTACTGGGCTGACTTGGATTACTTCTTCAGTGCAACCATTCTTTCCAGACGTCATGCAAATAATTAATATCTTTTTACAAACAGTTATGTGGACGCTGCCGATATTGTGGAGTCCCAGCGCTTTTTCACCTAGAATTGTTTCGGTGTTAAAATTGAATCCTTTATTTTATGTAGTTCAAGGATACCGCGAATCATTTCTAAGTGAGGGCTGGTTTTTTGAACATTGGAAAATGAGTATCTACTTTTGGGTATTTACTTTAGGAATGCTTTTAGTTGGAGCGATGATATTTAAACGTTTGAGACCACATTTCTCAGATGTACTATAAGGAGCAAACGATTATGTCAGATTATGCAATTCAGATGAGTCACATTACAAAGACGTATAATATGTATTCAAAGCCTTCTGATCGTTTCAAAGAAGCTTTGAGTCCTAAAAAAAAGAGTTATCATGATGTTTTTTATGCTTTGAATGATGTGAATATGGATATAAAAAAAGGTGAGATGATCGGTTTTATTGGGGAAAACGGTTCGGGAAAATCTACCATGTTGAAAATTATTACCGGAGTATTAACACCAACTAGTGGTGAAATGAATATCGAAGGCAAAATTTCGGCGTTATTAGAGTTAGGCTCAGGTTTTAATCCGGAATATTCGGGCTATGAAAACATTTTTTTAAATGGAATGGTTTTAGGGTTTACTAGAGAAGAGATTGGTGAGATGGTGGATGACATCATTGATTTTGCTGATATTGGAGACCATATCTATCAACCAGTTAAGACCTATTCAAGTGGGATGTTTGTCCGTTTGGCTTTTGCAGTAGCGATAAATGTTGATCCTGATATTTTGATTGTTGATGAGGCTTTAGCTGTAGGGGACCTTGAATTTCAATTGAAGTGTATGGAAAAATTTACCGAGATCAAAAATTCGGGTAAAACGATCCTATTTGTATCTCATGATATTAATTCGGTTCGACGCTTCTGTGATCGTGTTTATTGGTTAAAAAATGGTGCCGTTGTAGAAGAGGGAGACACAATGAGCGTCTCCACGAATTATGAAAACTTTTTAAAGAAAAAGTCTATTAAAACCGTTGACCGTGAAAAATCACGAGAAAAAGAACAATCCATTCCTGATATCGTTGAAGTGGATTCGGCGGTCTTATTAAATGAAAGTTTGGAAAAATTAGATATAGTAGAACAAGATCAAAAAGTAATAGTAAAGATCGATTATACTGTTATGGATGATTCGATTAAAAATCCTGTTTTAGGGGTAGCAATTCGAACGGTTGATAATCATTATGTCTGTGGCTTGAATACGTTACTTGATAATGTGGAAATTCCCTTTAAAAAAGGCAAAAATACTTTTTACATCGAATACGGGAAGATGTCTCTGTTGACTGGTGAATATTATTTTGATGTAGCTTTTTTTGAAGAGCACGCAACCGTACCATTGGTTTATAAAACGAAATATATCAACATGTTTATCAGTGGTCGATATAGTGGTGAAGGTATCGTAATCTTAGATCATGAATGGAAAGGGAAATTATGAAATACGATTTTGAAATGGACATAGACGAATCGACGAGTGTCGGTAAAATTGCTGCTCATATTAAAGAAGGAACGCATATTTTAGAATTTGGTCCTGGTAATGGTCGGATGACTAAGCATTTGATGGGAAAGAAAAAATGCGAGGTTTCGATTGTTGAGTTAGATAAAGAACTATATGACTATGTCAGCCAAATTGCTACCGATAGCTTTTATGGCAATATTGAAGAATATGAATGGACGAAACATTTCGAAGGGAAAAAGTTTGATTACATTCTTTTTGCTGATGTTTTGGAACATTTATTAGATCCCCAAAAAACGCTGGAAGTGGTTAAAAAATTTTTAAAAGATGACGGTGAGATTTTGGTCACATTTCCTAATATTGCCCATAACTCGGTTTTGATCAATTTGTTCAATAATAAATTGGAATGGACGAAGTATGGTCTTCTTGATGCAACCCATAAAACATTCTTTACCCAAGCCGGTTTCGAAAAGGTCTTTAATGAGGTGGGGTTGTTTATCCAACGAGAAGACTTTACTTTCAATGAGGTGGGTAATAATGAGCTTTCTGCTCATTACGAAGATCTACCACTAGAATTGCATTATGCCTTTAGAATGCGTCCTTACGGCGAAGTGTATCAATATTTCTTTGCGCTGAAGAAACATCCTGTAGAGAAACCTGAGATCGCTGTTTTGGAAAACCATAACTTTATTAAATCATTGAGAATTGTCTATCAGTTTACGGATCGTGTAGAGGAAGAAGTTAAAAAAATTAATTCTTATACGAATGAGAATAGTGTCTTTTCTTTAGAAATTCCAACAGACGTTGACAAAGTTCTATTTTACCCATTCCCAGAAAATTTGGGTGGTGTAATTTCCTTCTACGCCGAATCTAATGATCAAGAGCTAGAGACATTAACATCCAGTGCTGTTTTTTCTGATGATAATAAGTATTTGTTTACTAACATGGCTCCAGCCTACTTAACCGTTAGTGGAAAAGAGGTTGCCGGAAAAGAAGTATCGATTAACCTTACTTATGACTTCCAGGGACAATACTACTTAGAATTAAATAAACTTATGATGGCTTACCAATCATTCAATTCTGAAAAAGAAAATTTGGTTCAGCGTTACAACCAAGTGCTTACCAATCAAGTTGATTTTAATAAGACACCATTAAAGAAATTTGTACACGAGGTTTCTTTTAGTATAGATGAAGTAAAACACAAGAAGAAATCGCAGACTACGACAATCAAAGGTTGGGCATTTGATAACCAGGATCACCAACCCTTTACATTTGATGTTGCGGCTGATAATAGTCCGCTTGTCAGTAGTAGAGTGATTGACCGTCCAGATGTGGCTGAGCAATTTGATTTAGAGAATGAGCAGCTGGGATTTGAAATTGATATTTATGATCCAAGTAGACGGAAATCATTTGATTTAATTTTGACCTCTGCGACTCAAACAACCTATGGTGTAGTGATTGATGCTGAGAATGCTTCCTATTTGCCAATCAAAAAACAAAGTAAGGCAAGAAAATTTGCCAGCTCGATTAAGCATCGCGGCATTATGGGCACGGCGAATCATATTCTAAAACGCTCGCAGCAACAAAATGCCTACGAAAATTGGATCGCGAAAAATGAGGTATTTAATCAAGCAACGATTGAAGAAGAGATTGCCGGCTTTACTTTTCAACCCAAGATTTCCATCGTTGTGCCAGTGTATAATGTCGAAGAAAGATGGTTAGATGCTTGTATCTCCTCTTTAAAGAATCAATTTTATAGTAATTGGGAACTCTGTCTAGCGGATGACGCCTCCCCCAAAGAATACATCAAACCGTTATTAAAAAAATATGCAACTGAAGATGGTCGGATCAAGCTCGTTTTTCGTGAAAAAAATGGACATATTTCAGAAGCGACAAATTCAGCTTTAGAGATTGCTACGGGTGAATATATTGGTTTTATGGATAATGATGATGAGCTGGCTCCTAATGCCTTGTATGAAATCGTCAAAGCTTTGAACAAAGATCAATCAATCGATTTCTTTTATACCGATGAGGATAAAATGAATCAAGAGGGTAAACGGTATGATGCTTTCTTTAAACCTGATTGGAATCCGGTCTTGCTTATGCAACACAACTACATTACTCATTTTGTGGTGATAAAACGTGAATTACAGCGAAAAGTTGGCGGCTTGAAAACAGAATTTAATGGTAGTCAAGACTATGATTTTGTTTTACGGGCAACCGAAGCTGCTCATAAAATACATCATGTACGTAAAATTTTGTACCATTGGAGAGCCATTGATTCATCAACGGCATTGAATCCGGAGAGTAAAAATTATGCTTATGTTGCAGGTAAGCGAACGTTGGAAGCAGCGTTGGAAAGACGTGGGATGAAAGGATCGGTTAAAATTGCTGAATTTTTCGGTTGCTACCAAGTAAATTATGACTTTGATAATCAACCATTTGTTTCTGTGATCATTCCGGAAGAATCCAAACATGAACAAGAGAACATAAAAAAACTTTTGAGTCGTACCCATTATCAAAATTATGAAGTGCTTCATCATAATAAAAAAATGATTGATAGTAATATGCGCTTGAGATTTGTTGAAGGTGATTTGAATCAAACGATTGCTCAAGCAAAAGGGAAATACCTGATTGTTTTAGATAAAGAGTTGGTTCCTCAAAATGCGAAATGGATTGAAGAGCTGCTGAACTACGGTCAATTATCTTCAGTAGGACTAACTACTGGTAAGATCATTGACATGAATAATAAAATTGAAAATATTGGGATCTCACTTGATTTAGCTAAAAATCAGATTATTTCTCCTGAAGTTGGCGCGCCAGAAAAGAATCTAGGTTACTATTACCGTATTGCATTACCAAGGAATATTCAAGCGATATCAGGAGGATGCGCCTTATTCAGTAAAGCAGATTTTGACGCAGTTGATGGTTTTGATTTGACGCTGCCAACGGAAGTTTCTTGGATTGATTTTTCACTTAAAATTGCCCAATTAAACAAACAAGTAGTTTACACTTCTTATACAAAGGTAAGACGAACGATGAAGTTCGAGCAAGCTGGAATCAATCTAGATCAATTAAAGAAAAAATGGACGGAAGAAGAATTGCTGGATCCTTATGGACAACCGGTTAGTTTATTAGAGAATTAGCGGAGGAACTTTTGATGAGCAGCAATGATATAAAAATCACAGTCGATAGTGTTATCAAAAATGGAAAGACTGGCGCGATTACTATGACTGGCTGGACATTGAACCAGAAATTTAAGCAATCGCCAGAAATTATTGTAGATGATCAATATCAAAATGACGTTTCAATACAAAGACTTTATCGAATGGATGTTAATACATTATTTGAAGTTCCGAATGAAGAAAATTGCGGATTTGAAATTAAAGTAGCTGGGAAAATAAAAGGGACGTTACCGATCAATTTCTTATCAGGACAAGCAAAGAAAACTTATTCCTTAAAAATGAATAAAATGTATAAACTAGAAATTGGTACTGAAACGCCAACGCAACTAAAGGTTGCCAAAGTAAAAAAAGGATTGAACTATCTACGTAAAAATGGTATCAAAAGCACTTTGCAACGCTATCAATTAGAAAAAAGAATTGGTGGTGATGAATATCGTGCCTGGATATTAAAAAACGAGACAGATGATTTTTCAGCTTTCGAAAGCCGCGTCAACGAATTAAAGCAAAAGCCTTTGATTTCTGTGATCATGCCAGTTTATAACGTAGAAGTGCGTTGGCTTTCAGAAGCGATCGACTCATTGTTTAAGCAAGTTTACCCTAATTGGGAATTGTGTATCTGTGATGATGCCTCTACTTCAAGCGAGTTAAAAGAGTTTTTAGCAAAGATCGCTAAGAATGACGAACGGATTAAAGTCGTGTACAGTACAGAAAATGGTCATATTAGTAAAGCAAGTAACGTTGCCTTAGCCTTGGCAACAGGAAACTTTGTTGCATTAATGGACAATGATGATGTACTTTCACCTTTAGCTTTGTTCCGTGTTGCCGAAGCGTTAAATAAGAATCCTGATTTGAAATTGATTTATTCTGATGAAGATAAAATCGATGAAAATGGAAAAAGATTCGAGCCCGCCTTCAAACCTGATTGGGCACCTGACTTGTTAATGGGCACTAATTACATCTCTCATTTAGGTGTTTATGATCGAGATTTAGTAAACGAGCTTTCTGGTTTTAGAGTTGGTTTTGAGGGTGCGCAAGATTATGATTTAGTTTTACGTTTTGTCGAGAAAATTAACGAAAATCAGATTTGTCATATTCCTGAGATTTTGTATCATTGGCGTGCGCTCCCAGGTTCAACTGCGAAGAAACAGGGTGAAAAAGATTATGCTGGAGAGGCTGGATTAATGGCTTTAAGAGATACTTTAGTCAGAAGAAAACTCTCAGGGAAGGTTTCCAAAGGGATCGCCTCAGGTTTTTATGATATTCGTTACGATGTGCTAGAGGAAGAAAAAGTTAGCATTATTATTCCGACTAAAAATGGTTCAGACGTTTTAAAGGCTTGCGTGGACTCAATCATTGAAAAGACCACATACCCAAATTATGAGATCATTATTGCTGACAATGGCTCGGATGAAGAGGCAATCGAAACTTTATACCAAGAGTATCAAGCAAAGCTCGGAGACCGATTTATCGTTCAGCGCATCAATATTCCATTCAACTTTTCGCGGATCAACAATATCGCTGCTGAAAGTGCTAAAGGCAAATATTTGTTATTTTTAAATAATGATACTGAAGTGATCAATCCTGATTGGATGACGATTATGGTGTCTTATGCACAGTTCCAACGTGTTGGCTGTGTGGGTGCTAAATTATATTATCCTGATAATACGATCCAGCATGCGGGAATCGTGATGGGGCTCGGCGGTATCGCCGGACATGGACATCATTATTTTCCCAAAGGCGACTTGGGCTATTTTGGGCGCTTATATTTGGATAATGACTATATGGCTGTAACTGCAGCATGCGTCATGCTTAGAAAAGCTGATTTTGAGGTAGTGGGTGGCTTTGATGAAGAATTTGTAGTAGCCTTTAACGATGTGGATCTATGCTTGAAAGTATATGAACTTGGACGTGTAAATATCTGGGCACATCAGGCTACTTTGTATCATTTTGAGTCAAAGACTCGTGGTTATGAAAATACGGCAGAAAAAATTCAGCGTTTTGAGGGTGAAAAAAAATTACTTCAAAAAAAATGGCCTGAATATATCAAACATGATCCATTTTACAATCCCAACTTGACTCGGGGAACGGGGAATTTTACCGTTCGTGTTGAATAAAAAAGGTGAGGACTAAATTATGATGTACGTAATCAGTGGTTTGATTATTTTGGTCAATTTGATATTTAATCGTAATAAATACATGACGATTATTTCAGGTGTATTTTTATGGATTGGTATGTCTTTCAATAATACTATTGTTGATCGGGCTCAATATCAGAGGATGTATGCAAATCCTCTAAAGTATAACGAAGAGTGGGGATATACACACTTGCAGTTAGCGGCGGGAAAGCTTGGTTTGAGCTTCCAAGTTTTCTTTGCGATTTTAATCGGTGCTTGTTTGGCATTAGTAATATATACGATAATAAGAAATACGAGATATCCAGGAATAGTGATTTCTTTATATTTTATCTTCCCTTATTTAATGGATGCAGCTCAGGTAAGAAGTTTTTTATCTGCTTGTATTATCACGGCGCTTATACCATTATTACTAAAACGGAATGTGAAAAATATTCTACTCTATATAATCGGTATTTTTGTAGCTAGTCTGTTCCACTATTCAGCTTACTTTTTCTTTTTATTACTAATTACTTACTTGCTAAGCTGGAAGGTCATTATGCCGCTATTTATCGCATTTTCGTTGGCTTTGATGGGAAATATTTTTAATCTATTGAAATTTTTAGCTAGTATTCTGCCATTTTTAAGTAATAAGATCGATCGATATTTGAATCCAGAACTTCTCACAGATCATGCTGAATTACGAGCATATGCAATTTATTTGTTGATGCTGTTTGCTTTAACAATCGTGACCGGATTGATTCTGAATCATTATCAAGATAGCCAAGAAAAGGTAGTTTATCGGCGATCAATTAAGCAAGTTACACAATACAATGCTATGTCTGATCTTATGTTAAAGTTAGATAGCATCTTAATGATTGTTTTGCCGCTTATTTCTATCTCAGTTAGTTATGATCGTGTTATTCGAACGGTACTTATTATTCACTATATTTATTTTTCAAAAGTTTTTTCTACTAGCCTTCCTAGATTAGTAAAAGTGTTATATTTTGTTACATTACTGATGTTCGTTCTTTATTATTTTTGGTTCTTCATCTATTCAAGATTTCCAGCGGCAGTTTTCTGGCCTTTTTTCCAAGGAAATTTGATTTTTTAGAGAAGGTCAATTCAATACACGCCTTAAAATATATTTACAGACCTTCAAATGGAGAGGAAATCCCCCATTTGAAGGTCATTTTTGTTTATTGAGAAGCTTTTTCAACATTTTATGATAATATGTTTATAAATAGATTAAAATGTGTTGGGAGGGTAGTTAAATAGTCAAATTTGATTATTTAATGTTCGTTATGAAAAAAGGAAGAATGATTCGAGTTTTTTGTTTATTCGTACTCTTGGGTCTACCATTGTTAGGTTTTAAATATTCCGAAAGTAATACTACAGCTGATAGTGTTTCAACAGAAAGTGTTCAGTCGGTGGAATCTAGTAGTCTATTAAGTTCAAGTGGACTTATTTCCTCTAGTAATGAAAACGGTACAAGCGAATCAGTTGATTCAGCAGCTTCTGTGATGGAAGCTCCTAAAACAACTGTTAGTAGCGAAGAATTTTCTCAAGGTAAGAGGGAACCCAGTATAAAAGCAACTCCTGCTGTAGAAAAATTCTTTATTACAATTTCAAATGAAAATTATGTTTTGTTAGAGGAGATAGACGGCGAACAGATACAAGACAATAATGAGAAATATCAAAAAACATTTGCTGCTCACGAAACTGTAGCTGATGATGGGACGCAGTATTATCAACTTTTTAGCCCAGAAGAAACGATTGGCTATATCGACGCGACTAGTGCAGAAATAGTTGAAAGTCAAGCAGGTAAGCTGTATCCAGCAAAAGAGCAATACGCTAGCATTACTTCAAATGATGCGAAGCTGTTCTCTGAGGATTTCCATGAAATAGGAACAACAAAAGATTTAGTTAATCGTACATTCAAAATTGAAGGATATTATAATCATTATGATGGCAAAATATACTATGTTTTAAAGGATTCATCAGATCGATTGGTTGGAATTATTGAAGCATCTGCAATTGAAACAACAAATGATCCATCTGGGAAGAAACATTCAGTCAATGATTATTATTCCGTCGTAAAAGATGATCAGAAAATTTTTAAGAATATCGAATTAGAGGAACTGGGTACAACCACCTCAATTTTTGAGAAAACATTTAATGTTAAGGAATGGTATTATCATTTCAACGGAAAGAAGTATTATTCACTTTACGATAATACTGGAACATTTACGGGAATTGTGGAAGAAGAGTCGATAAGTAAAGCTGGAAATCAAGGAGGGATATGGCATCAAACAAATCAGTATATAACTATCACTAAAAATGATTGGACAATCTGGAATGGCTTTAATTTTAGCAAAGGAAGTTCAACTAAAAACTTGTATCAACGTACCTATCGAGTAACAGGTTATTATCATCACTTCAATGGTGCGAAATATCTGTCAGTATATGATAGTAAAGGCATTTGGCAAGGTTATTTGAATGAAGGCGGAGCGCAGGTTGTTTCTTCTCCTGGAGGCCTTTGGTACGGAACTAACCAATATGTAACCATTACAAAAAATAATTGGACAATCTGGAGTGATTTCAATTTTAGTAAAGGAAGTTCAACTAAAAATTTATATCAACGTACCTATCGAGTAACGGGGTATTATCATCATTTCAATGGTTCGAAATATTTTTCTGTTTATGATAGTAAAGGTAAATGGCTGGGATACTTGAATAAGGATGGCACTCAGGTAGTAAATAATCAAGGTGGAAANGCGGAGCGCAGGTTGTTTCTTCTCCTGGAGGCCTTTGGTACGGAACTAACCAATATGTAACCATTACAAAAAATAATTGGACAATCTGGAGTGATTTCAATTTTAGTAAAGGAAGTTCAACTAAAAATTTATATCAACGTACCTATCGAGTAACGGGGTATTATCATCATTTCAATGGTTCGAAATATTTTTCTGTTTATGATAGTAAAGGTAAATGGCTGGGATACTTGAATAAGGATGGCACTCAGGTAGTAAATAATCAAGGTGGAAAATGGAACGGAACCAATCAATACATTACAGTTACGAAGAACAATTGGACAATTTGGAAAGATTTCAATTTTAATAAAGGAAGTTCAACAAAGGGAATGTATCAACGCACCTATCGAGTAACCGGTTGGTATCGCCACTATAACGGATCAAAATATTTATCTGTTTATGACAATAAAGGTAAATGGCTGGGGTATTTGAATGAAGGCGCAGCTCAGATAGTAAATAATCAAGGTGGAAAATGGAACGGAACCAATCAATACATTACAGTTACGAAGAACAATTGGACAATTTGGAAAGATTTCAATTTTAATAAAGGAAGTTCAACAAAGGGAATGTATCAACGCACCTATCGAGTAACCGGTTGGTATCGCCACTATAACGGATCAAAATATTTATCTGTTTATGACAATAAAGGTAAATGGCTGGGGTATTTGAATGAAGGCGCAGCTCAGATAGTAAATAATCAAGGTGGAAAATGGAACGGAACCAATCAATACATTACAGTTACGAAGAACAATTGGACAATTTGGAAAGATTTCAATTTTAATAAAGGAAGTTCAACAAAGGGAATGTATCAACGCACCTATCGAGTAACCGGTTGGTATCGCCACTATAACGGATCAAAATATTTATCTGTTTATGACAATAAAGGTAAATGGCTGGGGTATTTGAATGAAGGCGCAGCTCAGATAGTAAATAATCAAGGTGGAAAATGGAACGGAACCAATCAATACATTACAGTTACGAAGAACAATTGGACAATTTGGAAAGATTTCAATTTTAATAAAGGAAGTTCGACAAAGGGGATGTACCAGCGCACCTATCGAGTAACCGGCTGGTATCGTCATTTTAATGGTGCTAAGTATTTGTCACTATATGATAATAATGGTAAATGGCAAGGATACTTGAACGAAGGAGGAGCTGCTAAAGCGAGTGGTGCACAAGGTACAGGCTTTTCAATGAATAAATCAGTACTTGTAATTAAAAATGGTTATTCGATTTGGAGTGGTTTCAATTGGAAAGAAAAAGCTCGTACAAATTCTTTGATTAATAAGACTTATCAAGTCAAATGGTATTACAAGCACATGAATGGTTCAACCTATTATTCACTCTATGAATCAAATGGCAAATGGTTTGGTTATGTTAACAGCGGAGCAGTTAGAGAACGAAGAGGAGTTGCACATTACTTAGGAACTAGTCGCCAGCGTGTCTTGAACGAGCTAAATGCTCATCAAAATGATCGTTTTTATTTGGGAACGCCATTCCGTTTAGCTGGCTTTAGTAATCCCGAAATGTTTTTAGTTCCTAACGGGGTATCGAGCCCTTATGGCCCAGGAATGAATTGTACAGGATTCGTAGCGACTGTGACACGACGTAGCGGTGGGAACTTAAATCGAATCTCGGGGATAACTAGTGGTGTTGGTGGATATGTCAATGCATATAATTGGCGAGATGCTTTGATGCGTAACACAGAATATTATTCTTTCAGTTCAATTGATGCATTGTTAAAAAGCGGCAAAGCACAAAAGGGTGATCTTATTTACCTTGAGGCAATGTTTACAGATCCTTTTTATGATTGTCATATTGGAATTTTCTGGGGCAATCGTTCAAATGAAAATCGATTTTGGCATCAAGTGATTGACGGAAATAAGATATCTCATATTTATTCAGGCACACGCTATTCGAAAGTTTATCTCTTCCCTCAGGATTAAAATAGCTGAGGATTTAATGTTTAAATTTTAGTTTAGGATTAATAGCAATCTCATCTTTAACTTAGAACAAAAAAGTGAGCAAATGGTTGATTTGCCCGCTTTTTTGTTCTTTTCTTTTTTATTACTTTTTTTACGAATGCTACTCTTTTTTAGGGCTGTATGGTAAGATGTGAAGTGGATTATTTTGTGGATTAGGAGTGTTTGTATGAATAAAAGTAGCGAATGGAGTGCTGCCCGTCGAGTGTTTATCATTTTGATGGACGTGATTGTTTATAATTTCTCTATTTACTTTAGTTTTTGGCTGAAATTTGGGGGAACCATTCCAGAAAGAAATTTTCAAACATTTGAAAGCTCAGCCTTACTTATTTCTATTTTCTTTGTACTATTGAACGTGCTTCTAGGAGTGTATGTTTTTTATAATCGAATCACTAGTGATATTGTCTTTGTGACCGTTATTGGTCAATTTTTAATGTCGTTAGGAATTATGATTATTACCTTCGCGGGTCGCTGGTTCGCTTTCCCAAGAATGGTGATTTTGATTTCATTTTTACTGGGTACGTTTTTGCTGATCGTCTATCGAACGATCATCTATAGGCTTTATCTAAAATTGAGTGCGGACAAGAAGGTAACAATCTTAGGCTATGAAAAAGATGTTGCCCCAGCAATTCAAAATTTTAGTTCACAAAAAAATAATAAGCATAAAGTCCAATCAATCATCTTAGATCATTTTCATGAGAACTTAGAAAAAATCATTGATGACGTGGATATTGTTTATCTAGCTTCAGAGATTGATGAAATGGAAAAAATCAGTATTTATCAATTAGTTACGAAGACAGAGAAAAAATTGTTTTTAAATACGACATTTGAAAATTTGGTAACCATCAATCCCAATATTATGAATTTTGAAGATGAAAGTATCATTGAGTCTTCAGGCTTCAAGATTCCTTCTGAGGATGCGATGTTGAAACGATTGTTTGATATTGTCATTTCATTAATCTTATTGGTGATTGCTTCTCCATTTATGTTGATCACGGCGATTTTAGTAAAAGTAACTTCTCCGGGACCAATTATTTATAAGCAAATTCGGATTACACAAGATCAAAAAGAATTTCCAATTTATAAATTCCGTTCAATGAGTGCTACTGCAGAATCAAAATCTGGGCCTGTTCTGGCTACAAGTAACGATGCCCGTGTGACTCCTGTTGGGAAATTTATTCGAGCTGTGCGTTTTGATGAGCTGCCTCAGTTGATCAATGTGTTGAAAGGTGATATGTCGATTATTGGCCCCCGACCAGAGCGCCCCTTCTTTGTTGAGCAGTTCAATGCAGAGAATCCTTATTATTATTTGCGACACAATGTTCGGGCTGGGATCACTGGCTACGCTCAGGTTTACGGCAAGTACGCGTCAGATTATAATAGTAAGCTAAAATTTGATTTGCTTTATATTAAAAAATATTCGTTTATGTTAGATATGAAAATTTTGCTCCAGACAATTAAAATTCTGTTTGATAAGGTTTCATCGCAAGGATTAGAAGAAGAGGAAGTTTCTACATCATTAGAAAAAATGGATTTTCCGAAAGAGAAGATTTATCAGTAATTTGAGGTGAAAATATGTCTACACCAAAGTTCAGTATTATTATTCCGATATACAACGCTGAAATGACCATAGCTAGGACAATCAGTGTTTTAAAAAAAATAGGAAATGAAAATTTTGAAGTCCTATTAGTTAATGATGGCTCTACTGATAGTACTGAAAAAGTTGTGAAGGACACTGTCGGAAGCGATTCTAGGTTTCAATTGTTGAGTAAAAAAAATGAGGGGCCTGGATTAGCAAGAAATTTTGGGATTGAACAAGCCCAAGGAGATTATCTACTTTTTTTTGATGCAGATGATTTCCCCCAAAAGACAATTTTGGATGATTATACAGCAATTATTACTGCAAATCCTCAGCTCGATTTGATTGTCAGCTCATTTACTTTTAAAACGCTTGACCAAGGGAAGCTTGCAGATGAGAAAAACTTTTTGGTTGATGAATATACATATGAGGAGAATGAAGAATTCTTATCGGATATATATGAATTAATGAATAAGCAGCTTATGTATGTAGTCTGGAACAAATGTTATCGCCGCGATATTATTCTCGATAACGTGATCCGTTTTAAAAATTATCGCAGTTGTGAAGATCGGCTATTTAACTTGGATTATTATAAACATTGTTCTAAAGTTGTAATGAATCCTAAAATAGAGTATGTCTATGAATTTGAAGGTGGTCAAGGAATCACCAATCAATATAACAAAGATAAATTCGCGACCTTCAAGGAGTTTTATTTACGGAGTAACATGATTACTAATCATGAGAATAAAGAAGGCATGGCTGCACTTCTGCTCAAGGGAACCACCTCAGTCATTTTCTCTATTTTAGAAACTAAGAAAATCAGTAAAAAGCAGAAAAAAAATGAAATTGCGACTATCCTAAGTGATGCCTCTATTGTTGAGGCTCGAAAGATTGCAACAAATGATACACCTGTAAAAAAGATTACTAAATTACTTTTCAACATGCCTAGACCTATGTTTATGTTAGTCTTAAATTCAGGAGCATTCGTCGAGACGAGAATGCCAGGATTAATGGCACTTTTGAAGAGAAAATATTAACGATTGAGGGATTTTATGTATAGTAAGGATACGCAACTACGTCAAGTACAGGAAACTAGCTTAGGACTGGCAAAGTATTTTTCTGATTTTTGTGATAAAAATGGCTTATTATGCTATTTATGTGGCGGTGGAGCCATTGGATCTATTCGTCATAAAGGCTTTGTTCCCTGGGATGACGATTTAGACTTTTTTATGCCTAGAAACGATTATGAAAAATTAATGGTGCTTTGGAAAACACAAGAGGATGAGGGTAAATATATCTTATTACGTGCTGACAAAGAGTATAATGATCGTAATTCATTCACTACCTTGAGGGATAAAAATACTACTTTTATTAAGACGTATCAGAAAGATTTGGATATTAGCCATGGTATTCAGATTGATATCTTTCCGTTAGATGTTGCACCAACAAAGAATTACCAAAGAAAAATCCAAAAATTTTGGGCATTAGTTTATGCAATATATTGCAGTCAACAGATTCCGCAAAATCACGGTCGTTTTTTTACTGAGTTAGGTAAAGCGTTATTAAATTTAGCTCCCACTAAACGAAATAAATATCATGTTTGGAAATTCGCTGAAAAACACATGATGAAATATAATTCCCAAAACACTGGCTTTGTTACTGAATTATGCGTCGGTCCACGCTATATGGGAAATGTTTATCCCCAAGAGGATTTCCTAGCTGCAGAAAAAGTACCTTTTGAAGATACTATGTTACCAATACCAATTGGTTACGATGATTATCTATCAAATGTTTTCGGTGATTATATGCAGTTGCCGCCAAAGGATCAGCAAGTAGCACATCATGATTCAGTATATATAGATCCAGATAATTCGTATAAAAAGTACAAAGGTATTTATTATTTGACTAACAAGGAGGATAAATAAGTGATTACAGCATTGATTATTGCCGGCGGTGTCGGAAAAAGAATGGGTCAGGATATTCCTAAGCAATTTATTACGATTGAGGGAAAGCCTATTATCATTTATACCTTGGAATCATTTGAGCATCATCCTTTAGTAGATCGAGTCTTAGTAGTTTGTAAATCTGGCTGGGAGGAAACTTTATGGGGTTATATTAGAGAATATGGATTAAAAAAAGTTCAATGGATTATACCTGGTGGATCAAAAGGCCAAGAATCAATCAACAATGGGGTTCAATTCTTAAAAGAATTCTCTGAAGATAGTGATACAATTATTATTCATGATGGCATCCGGCCTTTAGTAGATGAGATAGTTCTCTCCGATGTAATTGTTAAATGTCAAGAACATGGAAATGGTGTAACCTCACTTCCTTATAATGAACAGATTTTTTTGAAAGATACTGAAGAAACAACAAAACAATACATTGATCGCAATACCTTGCGTCGAGTATCCACTCCACAAGCTTATCAATTTGGAAAATTAATTTGGGCATATGATAAGGCAATTAAAGAGGATGTTGGTATGACGGATTCATCTTACACGAATACTATGATGGTAGAATTGGGTGAAACACTGTATTTCGCTGCTGGATCTGATAAAAATATCAAATTAACAACACAAGATGATTTAGAACTCTTCAAAGCATATTTGAAAATGAAGGACTAGGGGTGAAAGTGTGTTACTAGACAATGAAATATATCGGACTGAGTTAGAGAAAATTAATCGTGCAAAAAATGATTGGGGAAAAATTGATAACCATTCATTTTTGATCATTGGAGCGACAGGGATGATTGGTTCTTATATGATTGATTTGTTGATGAAAAGAAATAAGGATCATAATGCTAATATCCATATTTATGCAATGGGTCGTAGCATAGAACGTCTGACTAAAAGATTCCGAATGTATCTATCCGCTGATTTCTTTCATACGGTTGAAGCAGATGTTACTCAACCCATTGTACTTGATGAAGATATTGATTATATTTTTCATGGAGCTAGTAACACTCATCCAAGGGCCTACGCGACTGACCCAATAGGAACTATTATGACTAATTTAATGGGTACTCAACAAGTCTTAGATTTTGCAACGAATAAAAAAGTTAAACGTATTGCTTTTTTATCAACCGTTGAAATATATGGAGAAAACCGTGGAGACGTTGACAAATTCGAAGAAAATTATTGCGGCTATATTGACTGTAATACATTGAGAGCAGGCTATCCTGAAGGAAAACGTGCGAGCGAGAGCCTTTGCCAAGCTTATATTGCTAAACATGATTTAGATATTGTCATTCCTAGAATTTGTCGAACTTTTGGTCCGACAATGCTACTGAATGATACAAAAGCCTCTTCACAATTTATTTTAAATGCAGTAAACAATGACGATATTGTTCTGAAAAGTGAAGGGAATCAGTACTTCTCATATGCATATGTCGGTGATGTGGTCTATGCTTTATTGTATCTCTTAGTTAATGGTAAAAATGGGGAAGCATATAATATTGCCGTACCAGAATTTGACTTACATTTGAAAGATTTAGCGCAAGGTTTAGCAGCCGTAAATCAAAAAGAAGTCATTTTTGAGTTGCCTGATGAAGAAGAAAAAAAAGGTTTCTCAACAGCGAGCCAAGCAATCTTAGCCCCAGAAAAAATGGAGACGCTCGGTTGGCAATCACTGTTTGGATTAGAAGAAGCATTGCAAAATACAGTAAAGTTAATCAGAAATGAGCGAATTTAATGTGTGAGATAAGTATTATAGTGCCAGTATATAATGTAGAGAAATATTTAAATAAATGTGTGGACTCTATTTTGAATCAAACCTTTAAAGACTTTGAAGTGATTTTAGTTGACGATGGTTCACCAGATAATTCTGGAGCTATTTGTGATCAATACGCCCAAAAGGATTCGCGCGTGAAAGTCATTCATAAAAAAAACGGCGGTTTAAGTGACGCGAGAAATGCCGGAATTGAGGCGGCTCAAGGGAAGTATTTGGGTTTTATCGATAGCGATGATTATATTGCTGATGATATGTATGAACTTCTGTATAACAATATTGTTCACGAAGACGCAGACATGTCGATTTGTGGGATATATCATGTTTATGAGGGAAAAGAGCCCGAGGAAAAGCCGGGAAAATATATGGTTCTCAATCGTAACGAAGCCACAGTCTTGATTTTTCATGGGAATCAGATCTCAGATCATGCAGTTAATAAATTGTACAAAAAGCAAATTTTTAGTGAATTACGCTACCCTATCGGGAAGTATCATGAAGATTCTTTTACAATTGTTGGTATATTAGACCAATGCAATATAGTTGTTATCGATACAAAACAGAAATATTATTATTATCATCGGGATGATAGTATAACTAGCCAGACTTTTTCTAAAAAACACCTTGAATACATTACGGCCTGGGAACAAAATGAGAAAAAAGTATCTGGTAGAACCAAAGAAATTGATGAAGCGGCACATCAACGAGTTTGCTTTGCTAATTTTTTAGTATTAGACAAAATTGTTAATGCTAATATGGAGAGATTAGTTCCTGAAACTAAATCTATAGTTCACTATTTGAAAAATAATTATTCTTTTATTATGAAAAATTCTATTTTTACAAGAAATAGAAAAATTTCAATGACGTTATTAATGATTAGTTTGAATCTTTATAAGATTCCTTCTATAATTCAAAATAGGTTAATTAATAAGAAAAACGGGTAGATAGAGGTTTCTATGCAAAAATCACGATTATATTATTCAATGATGAATTCTTCAATATCAACAATTGTATTTTTTTTAAAACTAGTGATGCAGTTTGTTGTACGAACATATTTTATACGAGTCTTAGGAGTTACATATCTAGGGATAAACGGATTGTTTTCTAATGTACTCAGTTTGCTATCGTTAGCTGAACTTGGGGTTGGTACATCAATTGTCTACTCAATGTATAAGCCAATTGCAAATAACGATCAAAATGAAATTCAAGCGCTAATGATATTGTATAAAAAAGCATATCATTATATTGGAGCGGCAGTAGCTGTCATCGGTCTGGCATTAGTGCCCTTTTTGCATTTTTTTTCAAGTGATTTAAGTTCACAAGAAGGTTTTATTTGGTACTATCTATTGTTTTTGGGTAATTCCGTATTAAGTTACTTCTTTACATATAAGAGATCACTTCTAATTGCGAATCAAAGGTCATATTTAGTTAATATTAATGACTTCATATTTCTTTTTATCAGCAACATTTTTCAGATTTTTTTACTACTACATTATGGAAGCTTTACACTTTATCTAATAGTTCAGTTAATATTTACTTTATTAGGAAATTTTTCTATCTCATATAAGGTGGATAAAGACTATTACTTTTTAAAAAAATCAGAGCCTAAAAAATTAGGTAAAGAAAAAGTAAGAGAGATAAAAAAAAATGTAGTTGGAAATATGAGTTCTAAAATTGGTGGGGTAATTGTTATGGGAACAGACAGCATCCTCATTTCAAGTTTTGTAGGACTTGCTGCTGTTGGTTACTATTCTAATTACACTATGATTATCAATAACGTACAGAATTTATGTAAACAAGTTACCAATTCTATAACAGCTAGTATTGGAAATTATATTGTTACGGCAAATAAAAAGCAAGCGCTAGAATTATTTAAACGACATTTATTTGTGAATTATACGATGATTTATTTTTCTACTTTGATTCTTGTTTCAGTTCTTAATCCATTTATTAGATGGTGGATTGGAGAAAAATATATACTCCCTCCTTTGACGGTTAGCCTGATTGTAATTAATTTAGTAATTCAAATGTTTAGAAATACAAATTTTGTATTTATTGACTCATTTGGATTGTATTGGATTCAAAGATGGAAATCTATTTTTGAAGCAGCAATCAATCTAATAGCATCATTAATTCTATTAGCTGTTTTCAACCTTGGAATAAATGGAGTACTGTTAGGAACAATCACTTCATCATTTGGGTATGTAATGTGGATTGAGGCTTACTATATATTCAAATATGGATTAAAAGAAAAATTATCTGTGTATATTGTTCAGATTATAAAATATGTAATTCCATTAGGGATATCTGTAGGAATCGTTTTTTATGCTCAAACACTCTTTCAATTTAGTGGTTTTATAGGTATCATCGCAAAAATATTTTTCGCTTGTGCCATGGGTATGGTTTTATATACTATCACATTTTATAAAACACAAGAATTCGTTTATGTTAGAAATTTATTAATAAGGATTGTAAAGAGGTAATATTTATGAAAATTTGTATTGTTGGACCATCATTTGGTTATGGTGGAGCCAATATTGTTGCTTCAACTATTGGAAAAGAATTATCAAAAGAAAATGAGGTGTTTTACTATTCATATAAATTTAGAGAAAACTATTCTAAATTGCCGGAAGATAAATTGTTTTTTAGTTCTAAAAAGGAAAAGAGAATGCTTAGTAAATTTGGTAAAGGATTAGAATTGGCTTTTAAAAAAGAATTTACACCATCAAAATATAAAAAAAATGAAATAAATGATTTATTTGAAATTATTGAGAAAAATAGTGTTGATGTGGTCATTCTCAACTCCTTTATAGCTGTTACGATTTTTGCGGAAGAATTAAAAAATAAATTTTCTAATATCAAGGTTATAGCATGGATGCATGAAGATCCTGACTATGCTTTCAATGAGTTGGCGAAAAATTATTTGACTTCATTCTCTAAGTCACTCAAAATAGTAGATTCAATTGTATGTCTCTCTGAAAAGGCATATGATATTTACAGGGAAATTAACAATAATACACAAGTTATTTATAATCCTATGGTTCTTGAAAGTGGGAGAATCTCTGATTTGAATGATAAAGTTGTTTCGTTTACTGCTAGACTAAATGTTAAGGTCAAAGGGTTGGATTTTCTTTGTGAAATAGCTAGAGAAATTCCTGATGACTGGAAAATTAGGATTGCTGGCAATGGCCGTCCAGAAGAAGTACAGGAATTTTTAAATTTAATATCTGAAAGAAATGTTTCTGATAAGATTGAATATGTGGGACCTTTGAAAGGGAAAGCACTTGAAGAACACTATTTAAAAAGCTCAATTTTTTTGTCGACATCTAGGACTGAAGCTTTGCCTTTAGTTATAATTGAAGCATTATCATATGGTCTACCTATAATTAGTTTTGATCATTCTGGGGCAAAAGAGTTATTGGATAATGGCGAAATAGGTATTTTAGTGAGTGATTTCGATACTCAATTAATGGTAAAGAAAATAAACTTATTGATCATGAATAAGAGCTTACGAAAAAAATATCAAGATAAGTCCTTATTGAAAGCTAAATTATTTGATATAAATGTTATTATGAGTGAATGGAAGAATGTATTAAACGATTAGAAAGAAGTGTTAATTGTGTCCGAAGGTAAGTTGAATAAGGTAAAACAGATATATGTGATAGTTCTACTAATAAGTCTCCTGCTGCGTTCCATCAATGTTTATAGTTTGATTCCTTCAATTTATGATGGAGCACTGTTTGCTTTTCTTGCAACTATGGGAGCTATTTTTCTCCTGAATGATTTCTTTACAAGTTTAAAAGCTAGAAAATTTACTTATGATAAATTCTTAGTTTTTTTTATCATTGTTCTAGTTATTTCAATAGTAGTAAATCGTCAGTTTGGTGTAGTATCAAATTTAAAATTGATGGTTTGGAACAGTATATACTTTTTTTTAGTATATGAATCTGGTAAAACATTTTATAAAGAAGATAGTTTCTTTATAAAAATTAATTTCTCTTTGATTATTGCATGGTTTGTAGTTTCATTTCTTTCATTAATTATGTTTTTATTAAAGTTTGGTTATGAAAAATATACATCTCCACAAGAAAGAATAAGAATAGGCTTTCTGGAATCACGATTATTTGGATTATTTGGTGATCCTAATTATGGAGCAATTGTTTGTATAGTTGTAAGCATTCTATCAATCTTTTATTTAATAAATGGATGGAATAAAAAAGGGGTATTATTAAAGTTATTCCTAATTATAAATATCGCCATTCAATTTTCGGTGCTTCTTCTATCTGGCTCAAGAAGTGCTCTATTAATAAGTTTTGTTATTGTAGGTATCTCTACTTTTATTTATAGTTTTATTTTTTCTAGTAAAAGATCTAGTAGGAATTTTGTAGTTAGAATGATTATTTCATTAATCGTAACATTAGCTGTGACAGGTTTTTATTTTCTTCTGCAAAAAGAAACAAAAGACATTTTGCAAACAATCCCTGAGCATGTTAAATATGAACTGAAATTTGAAAATACAAAAAACAAAGTAGAATTGGGTACGGAAAAGGATAATAAAAAAAATAATGAAGTTTCTCTTGTAAGAAAAGATGTTGCTCAAAATAAAGATATTTCAAATATGCGATTTTCTATTTGGAAAAGTGCAATCGAAATCTTCAAAACAACTCCTTGGGTAGGGACATCGCCTAGAAATCTTATTCCTTATGCACAAAAATATTTACCTAATACTTTTATTGCCCAGAGATTATTTGTAGCCCATAATACATTTATCAATGTTCTAGTATCGACTGGAATTTTTGGTTTTCTATTATTCGTATTTTTCTTAATTTGGAATGCAATTTCAATTATTATTTTCTATTTTAAAAATAGAAATAAATTATCTTCTTCTTATTATATATATCTTGCGGCGGTCACAACATTAGTTTTATCAGGATTTTTTGTAAATGAACTAATTTTGGTAAATACAGTTGGTGCGCTTGTTTTTTGGCTGTATTTAGGTAAGCTCAACGGTCATAAGGAAGGAAAAATACTAGATGAAAAATCAAAAAATGAATCTTGATGAAATAAAAAAATCAGCATTAAATATGCTGATTTATGTTGATAAAATTTGTAAATCAAATGATTTAAGATATTCAATATACTATGGGACCTTACTAGGAGCTGTTCGTCACAAAGGTTTTATCCCATGGGATGATGATATAGATATTGTGCTTCCTAGACCAGATTACGAGAAATTATTATATATACTGGAAAAGGATCTCAATTATAAATTATCCACACCAATGAATGAGAATCCATACAGGTATACATTTTCTAAACTTTTTGACCCTAAAACAAAACTCGTCTCAAAGCAGATTTTTGATTATGAAGATAAAAATGCGGGCGTATTTATTGATATATTTCCTCTGGATGGACTTCCAGATCTGAAGGAAGAACAATATAGTTTTGCTTTGCAAATGGATATGTACAAAGCCGGATTTATGAATACTCTAGGATGTCTTTATGCAAGATCTTATTCTCACTTTAGAAGTGCAATTAAGCTTTTAGTGAAGTTTCCAACATATATTAAGTATAGAAATCAGGGAAACTATAATTATTGGAGAGATATGTATGAGAGCTATTCACAAAAGTATCCTTTTGAAAGTAGTAATCTGTGCGGCCATCTAGAATATGTAAAATATCAGAAAGCTATTTATCCTACTAGTTGGTTTAAAAAAGAAAATCTTCAATCGATAGAATTTGAAGGACAAAAAATAAGTGCCATAAAAAATGCTGATTTATTTTTAGAACAGTACTTTGGGGACTACATGACTTTACCGCCAGAGGATGAAAGAGTATCAAATCATTTATATGATTTTTATTGGAAGTGAGAAGACTTAAAGGAGGTTCTCGGATGAAAAAAGTAATAACATATGGAACTTTTGATTTATTACATTATGGACATATTAACTTGTTGCGTAGGGCCAAGGAACAAGGCGATTATTTAATTGTTGCCTTATCGACTGATGAATTCAATTGGAATGAGAAAAAAAAGAAATGTTACTTCGAATACGATAAGAGAAAACAACTTCTGGAAGCTATCCGCTATGTGGATCTTGTAATCCCTGAGAATGGTTGGGAACAAAAAGTCAAGGATGTCAAGGAGTTCAAGGTTGATAAGTTTGTTATGGGAGATGACTGGGCTGGAAAATTTGATTTTGTTGAAGAACAGACCGAAGCCGAAGTAATTTATCTTCCACGTACTCCAGAAATTTCTACTACGCAGATAAAAAAAGATCTGGAGGCAAAAAAAAATGAATAACTATCTAATCACAGGTGGAGCCGGCTTTATAGGCTCGACCTTAGCCAATCATTTATCTAAAGAAAATTTAGTGACCATAATTGATGATCTTTCAATGGGGAAAGAAGAAAATCTTATAGAAAGTTTAAATCTTAAATTTATCAATGGATCTGTGACTGATAAAAACCTGATGGAAGAGGTACTTTCCCAAAATAAATTCGATTATATTTTCCACTTAGCTGCAGTTGCTAGTGTAGCAGATTCTGTTGCACGTCCGGTTGAAACACATCAAATCAATTTCGAGAGTGTTTTATCATTGTTAGAACTAGTTAGAAAATACCAAAAAGATTTAAAACGGTTAGTGTTTAGCTCTTCAGCAGCAGTCTACGGGGATGAGCCAACACTACCTAAGAAAGAGGAATCAGTCATTCGTCCATTGACGCCTTACGCTGTTGACAAGTTTGCTGCTGAACAATATGTTTTGGATTACAATCACTTATACGGAGTCCCTACGAGCGCCGTTCGGTTCTTTAATGTTTATGGACCAAATCAAAATCCAGAATCCCCTTACAGTGGCGTTATTTCTATTTTGGTTGATCGCTATAAGAAACTGCAGTCTGAAGTAGATACACAATTTACCTTGTTTGGTGATGGTTCTCAATCACGTGACTTTGTTTTCATTGAAGACGTTATTCAAGCACTTTTGCTAGTAGCTGATAAGCCAGAATCTTTGGGAAAGCAATTTAATGTTGGCACAGGTAACGCAATTACATTGACTAAGTTAATTGAAGTCATTGATGAAATATTGGATATTAAATTGCCTATCGAGTATGAGAGTGAGCGAGAAGGTGATATCAAAGACTCAGTGGCAAATATTTCGAGATTGAATAGTTTAGGATATGAAGCTAATTTTAGTATTAATGAAGGCATGAAAAGATACTTAGATTCGGAAAATTTGATTTGATAGATGTTTTTCTCCTGAAAATGATGAAAAATTTGTATGAAAGTATACTTTATTTCAGATTTCAGGAGTTTTTTTGATGTATAAAATTTATTAGTTTTCTAAGGTAGTTTTATTTTACTGATAGGTTCGAAAGTAAATATATTTGAAAATTATATTTTTTATGGAAAAATCGTGTATTATTGATAGTACGATAGCCGAAAGTTAAATATTTATAGGTTTAAAATTCAAAATTTGATTGGGAGTACTTTTGATGAGGAAAAGCGTTGTGCTTAGAAATTTATTAGTGGCAGTGGTTCTTTTTGGAATCTTTTACATGGTTCCATACAACCATGACGAGTGGGCATGGGGAACAAATGAAGGAATTGAAAATTTGAGGAACTTCTTCCAAGGCTATAATGGTAGATACTTCGGGGATATAATATCTATTTTAATTACGCGAAGCAATCTTTTCAAAGCACTTGTGATGACGAGTTCGACAATTGGTGTTTTTCTGTCAATAAAGAGATTCTATCGAACGCAAGTTAGTAATAATCAAAGCAGAAAGATAATTTCCTTAGCAACACTATTATTACTATTGCTTGTTCCTACTGTGCTTTTCCGACAAATATATGGTTGGCCAGCAGCTTTTGTAAATTTTGTTCCACCAGTTATTTTTGTCGTATTGTATTTTACAGCCATGCATGAGACTTTAATAAATGAAGATGGAAAAGAGCTCTCTTTGCTTTCAGGTTTTTTTATTGTTTTAGGAACACAATTTTTTAGTGAGAACATTACCATATTTATGCTGATTTTGACATTTTCAGTTTTAATCGTTGAAAGGATCATGAATAAAAAAAATTCAAATTTTTTTATTGGCTCATTTATTACTGCATTAATAGGATCAATAATAATGTTCGCAAATCCAGCATATTTAAATGCAGCTCAAAATACTGATGGGTATAAAAAAATTGAACTTTCTATTGGGTTTATTTGGAACAAGATTGGTTCACAAATGTTGCCCAACATGATTCTCAATTATAAGTTTTTACTTATTGTTTTTAACTTAGCATTGTTGATCCTTTTCTTCAAGAAAGTCAATAATTTAAGTATCATAAATAAGATAGTAACGGCTTTTGTGATGATGTATACAATTTATGGCGTGTTTTTCTATGGCCAGATGAATTTCACTTTTCGGTATGATAACAGTATAATAAATTTATTTTCTATAGCATATTTTATTTGTTTGCTATGGATTATCTCAAGTGTATTTTCAAAGAAAGAATTATTATTTAATATAGTCTTGTTTCTTTCTGTTCCATTATCTGCTGCACCGTTAATTATAGCTGAACCAATTGGAGCGAGATCATTTTATTTGACCTATTGTTTATGGTTGTTATATACAGGAACACTCTATTTCAGACTCTTTGAAAATATAAAGTTTGAAAATAGAGTTTACAAATTATTGAAGTATCTTTTACGAATAGCGATTGGATCAATCTTAGTATTTTATTTTTTCATTTTCGCATATATGTATAGAGTTCAGATTCAACGAGAAAAGATAATAAGTGACTCTGTTAAGAGTGGCAATACTGAGATCGTTTTACCTCTACTACCAAATGAAAATTATACTTGGAAGACCAGTACAGGACCTGATAACTGGTTGAATCGCTTTAAGAAATTTTATGATATACCAGAGGATAAACATGTTACTTTTAAATAGAGAGGTATAAAGATGAAAAAAATTCTTATTTCAATTCCAGCATACAATGAAGAGGAAAATATTAGGCCTTTATATGAAAAATTGAAAGATACTTTGCTACCATTATCGCAAGAATATCTGTTTGAATATCTTTTCATAAATGATGGAAGTAGCGATGCAACTGTCAGTATTGTTTCTTCGTTAATTGATAAGACAAATGATGTTAGTCTGATAGATTTGTCGAGAAATTATGGAAAGGAGATTGCCATGGCTGCAGGATTTGATTATTCGACTCATGATGCAGTCATCACGATTGATGCTGATCTCCAACATCCACCTTCCTTGATTCCTGAGATGTTAAAATTGTGGGATCTTGGCTATGAGGATGTTTATGCAAAGAGAAAACAGAGAAAGGGAGAATCGTACTTAAAAAAATCGACGTCAAAAGTGTTCTATAAATTACTCGAGACAATGTCTAATTCTCCAGTCAATCCAGACGCGGGAGACTTTCGTTTGCTCGACAGAAAAGCTGTTGATGCTCTAAAACAATTACGAGAAACGCAGAGATATACTAAAGGACTGTATAACTGGATTGGTTTCAAGAAAATTTCAATTGAGTTTGATGCTGAGGAAAGATTATATGGGGACTCTAAATGGAGTTATAAATCCTTAATAAAGTTGGCAGTGGAAGGAATAACATCTTATACCACGGCTCCGTTAAGAATCTCAATGTATTTTGGATTCATTGTTTCAGCAATAACATTTATTTATATGATATATGTTTTAATAAAAACACTGATTTTCGGATCAGATACCTCTGGTTTTCCTTCGCTGATGATTGTTATGCTTTTTTTGGGAGGTTGTCAGTTGATTTCAATTGGTATTGTTGGTGAGTACCTCTCCAGAATTTTTATTGAATCAAAACGCAGACCACTGTATTTTATTGAAGAAATAAAAAAAGCAAAAATAGAAAATAAGTACAGGGAATAATTTCAAGTAAATTGTAATACTTTCTTTTTCATCTTGTATTTGTGTTAATTGATTTGATTTAAAAAAGTCGGAACATATCCGACTTTTTTTGGTATTATTATAGTTAGTTGTGAAGTTAGGAGAGTAAGTATGAACAATGAAAAAATAGCTATCCTCATTCCGTGTTATAACGAATCACTTACAATCAAGAAAGTAATCAATGATTTCCAAAAGGAGTTGCCGGAGGCTGATATCTATGTTTACGATAATAATTCAACAGATAATACTTATGAGATTGCACAAAGCGCTGGTGCAATCGTAAAAAAAGAACCGCGACAAGGCAAGGGAAATGTGATTCGTCAAATGTTTTTCGATATTGAGGCTGATTATTATTTAATGGTAGATGGCGATGACACTTATCCTGCTGAAAATGCTCAAGAAATGATTCAATCATTAAGAGAGGGAAGAGCAGATATGGTGATTGGTGATCGCTTATCTAACGGAACCTATTTTAGTGAAAACAAGCGGGCGTTTCATGATTTTGGTAATAATTTGGTTAAAAATTCGATTAATCGTTTGTATCAAGCAAACATAAAAGATGTGATGACAGGATATCGTGGATTTAACCGGATGTTTGTTAAAAGTTTTCCTGTGATGAGCTCGGGATTTCAGATTGAAACGGAGTTTACGATTCATGCATTAGATAAGCGGTTTAAATTAATTGAAATACCAATTGACTATCGCGATCGTCCAGAGGGCAGTGAATCGAAGTTAGACACGTATTCTGATGGGATAAAAGTTTTGCTGACTATCTTAAAAATGTTTAAGGATTATAAGCCGTTACTATTTTTTTCAATACTTAGTTTCATTTTCTTTGTGTTTGGCTTAATTTTTGGCATACCAGTGATTAATGAATTTATCCATACTGATTTTATTACAAAAATTCCTTCATCTATTCTTGCATCTGGACTGATGGTTTTTTCGTTATTATTATTAGTTACAGGGCTAATTTTAGATACAGTCGTAACAAATACTAAAAAAGAATATGAATTGAATTTATATCGGTTATATGAAAAATATAATCAAATAAGAAATCTATAAATTCATTAACTAAATAAATTTTACATTTCCCTCCTCTTTACTTTCATGTATAATGGTTAAAGTTATGACATGAAGTAAGGAGGAGTTGTTTTTGTCTGAGGATCAAAACCAACACTCAGAAGAGGGATCTTTTAAAGAACAGATTATGCGGGCTTTAGAAGAGGGTCGCAACAATCGTGATGTTGATGCAACAAAAAAAACGCGAACTACGAATAGAACGTCTAAAAAAGAAGCGAAGAATAATGACGAAAATGATCTAGCATCGTCTTATGAGCGCTTATTTGGTAATAAGAAAAAGATGGATGAGAAAGCGGTAGCTAAGCAGTCTGAAATCACTGCTAAAGATACTCCTACAAAAGAGAGGGTTCCTTTAGTGGATAAAAGTGTTCCTTCAGCAACCGAATCTATTCCTAAATCCAGTGGACATTCTAAACGTGAGCTAAAGCAAGAAGAAAAAATTAAAAAAAATACGACTGCTGCGAAAGAACAGCAACGTGAGCCTTCCATAGAAGCAAGTAGGAAAGCTGGAGCAGTTTCTGCGGATTCAAAAAAGATGATGAATAGTAATCTATCAGCAGAAAACAAAGAAGGCAAAGCTAAAGAAACCTCAAAAACGAGTCAAATGAATGAAGAAGAACCATCGATCTTCCATCGAATTAGCGAAAAATTTGAGGAATTGCATCATATGGAAGATGACTATGAAGGTGATTTAAGTGAGGAGAGCAACTTGAAACGAGCAGAACGTCGCAAAGAAGATCGAGTCGTGCGAAAGATCGTTTATATTTTAACGATTGGTATTTTAATTGTTGCCGGAGTTTTAGCGATTTCTGGTTATAATTATGTGAGTGCCGGATTGAAGCCGCTTGATAGAAATGATAAAAAATTGGTACAAGTAGAGGTTCCTAGTGGATCGTCAAATCGTCAAATTGGTGATATCTTAGAAGATGGCGATGTCATTCGTGACGGCATGGTTTTCAACTTCTATACAAAATTTAAAAACCTAACGAATTTTCAGGCGGGCTATTATCAATTTTCGCCTAATATGACGTTGGATCAAATTAGTAAAGAATTGCAGCAAGGCGGCAGCGCCGAGCCACTGGATGACGCGTCTAAGTTAACGATTCCGGAAGGCTACGATGTCGATCAAATTGCGAGTCTTGTAGCGAAGAAAACGGACTTTAAGAAGGAAGATTTCATCAAGGTTATCAAAGATGATAAATTCTTTGATCAATTAAAAGCTCAGTATCCTGATTTATTAACCGATGCTGGCAATGCTAAAGATGTTCGTTATCGTTTAGAGGGTTATCTATTCCCAGCGACATATAATGTTCATAAGAGTAAGAGTCTTGAAGATCTAGTGACTCAGATGGTTGATACAACCAATCAAGTATTGACACCTTATTATAGTCAAATCAAGGAAAAAGGCATGACAGTTCAAGAGGTTATGACCTTAGCATCACTTGTGGAAAAAGAAGGGGTCACTCAATCAGACCGTAAGAATATCGCGCAAGTCTTCTTTAATCGGATCGCGACAGGGATGCCGTTGCAATCAGATATTTCGATTCTTTATGCGTTAGGTGAACACAAAGAGTTTGTTTACAACAAAGATTTGGAAGTTGATTCTCCATACAACTTATATAAGAATACCGGTTATGGACCTGGTCCGTTCGATAATCCAAGTCAGGAAGCTATTTTAGCGGTTCTTGATCCGACTGATAATGATTATGTTTACTTTGTTGCAGATATTTCGACTGGAAAAGTTTATTATGCGAAGACGTATGAAGAACATATGGAATTAGTTGAAAAATATGTCAATAAAGATAAATAAACAATTTACAATACAGTAATTACGTGGTAATCTTTTGTGGATTAAATCTATAAAGGATTACCTTTCGTAATTTTGTTGATTGAAGGAGAAGAAAAATGGTAGAAAAAGCATATCCAATGACTCTAGAAGGGAAAGAAAAGCTAGAGCAGGAATTAGAAGAATTGAAAACAGTAAAACGTGGTGAGATCATCGAGAGAATTAAAATTGCTCGCAGTTTTGGCGACTTATCAGAGAACTCTGAATATGAATCGGCTAAAGATGAACAAGCCTTTGTTGAAGGACGTATTGTAACTTTAGAAAATATGATCCGTTTTGCAGAAATTATTGATAACGAAAACGTCGATTCAGATGAAATCTCGATCGGTAAAACAGTTACGTTTGTTGAGTTACCGGATGACGAAGAAGAAGAATATACAATCGTCGGTAAAGCGGAAGCAGATCCGTTGACTGGTAAAATCTCAAATGATTCACCAATCGCGCAAGCATTGATTGGCAAGAGTGTTGGCGATGTCGTAACGATCGCAACACCAGGTGGAAACATGGATGTCAAGATCGTCAAGGTCGAACAAAACTAAGACTATTAGAGAGACGCTAGCCGTCTCTTTTATTTTGCGAGTTTTTCTCCTTGCTTTAGCAAGTTAGAAAAATCGTATGCGTACGAAACTAAACAGTTTTCCATTTCTTGAAAAAGTATTTAATAAAATGTGCTAGTTGTCAGTGTTTTTTTCAATTATAAAATGCAAACGATTTATTTGGCTCTACTGAAAGATAGAGCTTCAAGCGTTTAGTCGGAATCGCTTAGGTTGCGACTTAAGACCGATAGTATTCTTCGAAGAAAGAAAGTAGAATAAATGTAAATAAAAAGGTTGGGAGGGGATAATAGAATGAAAAATCCATGGCGCTTTTTCATTGTGATTGAAGCCCTGCTTGCAATTTTCTTACTATGGCAGTTATCTGCAAACCCAGCGATGCTGATTATGCTGATTTTTGGTGCATTGAACATTTATTGGGCATTAAGAAAAGATCGACGTAAAAAATTTCAATTAATTTTAGGTTCGGTTATTTTGATCATCTGCTTAGTCAATAGTCCGGCGACTTGGCTAATGTTGATTTTTGCGGTTCTCTTTTTAGGACTGAAAGGTTTTGAAGTCGCAGGAATTTCCATGCCGAATCACTCTTTCAAAAATAAAAAAAGTATTGTAATGGTAGAAACGACAGAACCTGTCGGTCATAACGGTGAGCGAAAAAAACAAAGTTGGATCGGCAATGATCGGATTGGCACGCAAGTTTTTGAATGGGACGATATCAATGTCGCGATTTTAGCCGGTGATACAATCGTTGACTTGGGGAATACTTTATTACCAAAGGAAGATAGTATTGTGATCGTTCGTAAAGGCTTTGGTCGGACACGGATTTTGGTTCCATATGGTGTCGGGGTTCTTTTTGAACATGCCACTTTGTATGGTAAGGTGGACTTTGAGGATGACCAACAGGTTCTACGCAATGAAACATTGAAAATGTATAGCGAGGATTATGATGAAAGTGCGCGGCGTTTGAAGATCGTCACGAATACACTCGTTGGAGATGTCGAGGTGATTCGTGTATGATGGGGAAGTATTCCCGTTTACAAATCTCACTCTATTCTGGATTGGTCTCTTTCTTACTGATCTTGACGACGCTATTCTTGTACATGTATGCCATCGGTAAGAAGCAGATGATTGCACAGCTTTTTGCGGCGCGAGTGTTCTATATTCCGTTATTCATTCATATTATCGTGATTGCTTTGACGGTTAGTGGCGTAGTTTATTTTTTAGTGACTTTTTTAGAAAAAAGACAGCTAGGAAAAATCGAAGAGAAACTTCAAAGTTTAGCTTCTGGAAACTATGAGCAGCCCTTCTTAGATGTAAAAATTTCGCAAAATCAAGAAATGCTTTTAGTCGATCACGATATCAAGCGAATCAAAGAAAAATTGGTTAGTATGTCGCGGGAGTTGCAGCAATTAAGCAGCTTGCCTCAAATGGTGGACGGGACGACACGGGAAAAGATTCTTGAAGAAGAACGGCATCGATTGGCGCGGGAGCTCCACGACTCCGTTTCTCAGCAGCTGTTTGCGGCCATGATGATGATGTCTGCGTTAAATGAGCAATCTCAGCAATCTGAAGAGTTGGAGCCCTACAAAAAGCAGTTGGCAATGGTAGCGGATATTATCAATGCAGCTCAGTCTGAAATGCGTGCATTATTGCTACATTTGCGGCCAATCAGTTTAGAAGGCAAGAGTCTAAGACAAGGGATCGAGCAATTATTAAAGGAATTACAAACGAAAATTCAAATCCAATTGAAATGGGATGTACAGGATATTCAGGTTTCTGCTAGCATTGAGGATCAATTATTCCGCGTTGTCCAGGAGCTATTATCCAACACCTTGCGTCATGCTAAGGCGAATGAATTGGAAGTCTATTTGAAGATCGTTGGTCAAAATATTTTGTTGCGAGTCATTGATGACGGGGTCGGCTTTGAAGAAAAAGATGAACATGCAGGTAGCTACGGTTTACGAAATATTCGTGAACGAATCGCCGGTGTAGGTGGTTCAACGAAGATAATCAGCTTTAAAGGTCAAGGAACCAGCATCGAGATCAAAGTTCCGGTAGTGAAGGATGCTGCCGCTTTTTTAGAAAAGGGTGTTCCCGCAGGATCACCTGACTAGTTGGCTTAGTTAGGTGTCCGAGATCAGCAAATTATGTGTTAAAAGAATACGAACAAGGAGGCAGAGGATGATACGAGTGTTACTAGTGGATGATCACGAGATGGTTCGTTTAGGCGTTTCTTCTTATTTATCCATCCAGAATGATATAGAAGTTGTTGGGGAAGCGGAGAATGGTGAAGAAGGCTATGAGAAAGCGCTGGCTCTTCGACCGGATGTGATCCTGATGGATTTAGTCATGGAAGTCATGGACGGTATCGAGTCCACCAAAAAAATCTTAAAGGATTGGTCAGACGCCAAAATTCTGATCGTAACTAGCTTCATTGATGATGAAAAGGTCTATCCAGCAATTGAGGCGGGGGCCTCAGGCTATCTATTGAAAACCTCAACGGCCCATGAGATCGCGAATGCAATTCGAGCGACCTTCAAAGGGGAGCGGGTTTTAGAACCAGAAGTGACGACTAAGATGATGGAACAGCTTTCCAATCGTAATCGCCATGTCCTTCATGAAGAACTAACCAATCGGGAGCAAGAAATTTTACTCTTGATTGCCCAAGGAATGAGCAATCAAGAAATTGCTGATGAATTGTTTATTACTTTGAAAACCGTAAAAACACATGTTTCTAATATTTTGGCTAAGCTAGAAGTTGAGGATCGCACACAAGCCGCAATCTATGCCTTTAAACACGGGTTGATAAAATAGAGGGTTCATCTCTGTTTTATTAACCCGCTCTTTGTTATACTTAAAAAGACATCGTGAACAGAGAGTGCTGAATTCACGAAAAAGAATAATAGGAGAGAGCGCATGAAACAAAGTTTTGCAATTATTGGATTGGGAAGATTTGGTGGTAGTATTTGTCGGACTTTGATCGAATCAGGGCAAGAAGTTTTGGCCATTGATAGTAGTGAGGATCGAGTAAACGAATATATGAATATCGCGACCCATACGGTTGTGGCGAACGCACAAGACGAAATGACATTGCGTTCTTTAGGAATTCGAAATTTTGATCATGTCATCGTAGCGATTGGTGAAGATATTCAAGCCAGTATCTTAGTCACGTTAATGGTCAAGGAGATGGGTGTGCCCAATATTTTGGCAAAGGCCCAAAACGAGTACCATGCGCGTGTACTGGAAAAGATTGGCGCGGATCGCGTCGTTCATCCGGAGCGAGATATGGGGCAGCGGATTGCTCATAATTTAGTTTCTAAAAATATTTTAGACTATTTAGAGTTGTCCGACGAATTTTCTTTGGCGGAAATTAATGTAACCAATCGAAAATTCTATGGCAAAACGTTAGACGAGCTAGATTTTCGTCAGCGTTTTGGCTTAAATATTGTCGCCATTCGTCGGGACAAACAAGATCCGATTGTCGCACCTGCGGCGGACGAAGTCGTTCAAAAGGACGATCATTTGGTGGTAATCGGCCGCGATGAAGATGTCGATTATTTAGACGAGAAAATGAATGGATAGGTGAGTAGTGATGAAATTAACGATAACCTCGAAAGCACAAGCTTGGTTTAAACAAGAGCTTGAACTAGCTGAAGGTCAAGGTATTAAATTTTATGGAAAAGTTTATGGCAAGACACAGGTTCATGATGGCTTTTCTGTTGGTATGGCGGTGGACACACCGGAAAGCCCATTAATTGAAGAAAATGTTAATGGTATGCTGTTTTTTATTGAAGAAGCAGATGAGTGGTTTTTTAAAGGCTATGATCTAGTGGTTGATTACGATGAAGAATTAGATGAGCCGAAGTATGAGTTTAACCAAGCTTAGGAGTGACCTGAATGCTATCAATAATAGTCCCTTGCTTCAATGAAGAGGAAGCCATTCCGCTTTTTTTCGTCGAGATGGAACGAGTAAATCAATCTGTAATTCATGACTTTGAGTATATTTTTATTAATGATGGCTCTAGCGATCGAACGTTAGAAAAGTTACGCGAGTTAGCACGAATGCATCCCAATGTCCGATACATTTCTTTTTCCAGAAATTTTGGCAAAGAAGCTGCTCTATATGCTGGTTTGCAAGCATCAAAAGGCGAACTAGTTACTGTGATGGATGTTGACTTGCAGGATCCTCCTGAACTTCTGCCGCGTATGATCGAAATGATCGAAACCTCTGATATCGACTGTGTAGGAACACGTCGAGCCGATCGAATAGGTGAACCGTCGATAAGGAGTTTCTTTGCCAAAAAATTCTATCAGTTAATTAATCGGATCAGCGATACGGAAATGGTGGATGGTGCGCGGGATTATCGTTTGATGACTCGTCAAATGGTGGATGCAGTGTTGGAGTTGACGGAACACAATCGTTTTTCGAAGGGCTTATTTAGTTGGGTAGGCTTTAAGACAGAATACATCTCTTTCGAAAATCGTGAACGAACGGTTGGTGAAACGTCATGGTCTTTTTGGAAATTATTCAACTATTCGATTGACGGAATCGTTAATTTTTCTGATGCTCCATTAAACATCGCTTCTTTTGTCGGTGCCTTTTCTTGCGTCGCTTCAGGCATTGCAATGCTGTTTATCATTATTCGCGCCTTGGTCTTTGGTGATCCTACCGCAGGCTGGCCATCGCTCGTGACGATCATTCTTTTTATCGGTGGCGTACAGCTCTTGTGTATTGGCATCATCGGGAAATACATTGGAAAGATTTTCATGGAGACTAAGAAGCGTCCTGTCTATATTGTGAAGGAAACCGAAAAAAAGTTGGACGACTAGTCCAACTTTTTTTAATACCCACGTTTTAGCTCTACTTGGTTTTCAGACAGTGAACCATCGGCTACATAGCTTTTCAGATTGGCTAAAAAGATTTTCATAAATTTATTTTGAAAATCAACGGTTAATCCGGAAATATGAGGTGTAACTAGCACATTCTCTAATTGCCATAGGGGACTTTCTTTAGGTAGTGGCTCTTCTTCAAAGACGTCTAATGCTGCAAAGGCAAATTGCTTCACTTCAAGTGCGGTGATCAATTCTTTTGTATGGAGAGTCTCGCCCCGACCAACGTTGACAAAGATGGCGGACTCTTTCATATTTTCGAAAATGTGGCTGTTGAAAATGTGATAGGTTTCCTGGGTACCCGGCAGGATTCCTACGACGATATCCATTTCAGGGACAATTTTAGCCATATTTTTAATTGAGTAGGTTTCTACGAATCCGTCGGCTGGATGTCCTGTGGTATTGATTCCATAAACGTGAACACCTAAGCTGCGAATGGATTTGGAGAGCTGTTGTCCAATATGGCCAGTTCCAACGACTAGTAAATTTTTGCCGGCCAGTTGATCATAATGAATATTTTCCGGCTGCCAGCTATTTACAACTTGATTTTTAACAGCTTGATTTAATCCGCGATAATAGCCCAACAATGTTCCAATGATATGCTCGCTGATCGAAAGGGCATGGATCCCACTGCTATTAGATAATAAAATAGCTTGCTGAGCAAAGGTGTCTAGAGGTAAATAATCTACTCCTGCTGAGATGGATTGGACCCATTTTAAGTTTTTACTGTCTAAGAGTTGTTGGCTGAATTGTTTTTGCCAGCCAACGGCGATTTCAACTTTAGCGAACTCGCTATCATTTAACTCTGTTTTGATTTGATAATCGGGAGCAATGTCTCGGATCTGTTGAATAAATTCTGTTCGAAAGTTTTTTTGTAAAAAAATAATTGGTTTTTCCATAGTCCGCTCCTCATTTCTTTTTTTGCTGCAAATCTTTGATTCATTCTAACAAAAAATACGAAAAAAAACTGCTTACGGAATCGTAAGCAGTTATTTGTTCGGTAATTGAATTTGTGGGAAATATTTAATGATTCGCAAAAAGATGAATAGGCTAATGAAGGTAACTAGGATACTTGAGTCAAAATTCGGCTGAAATAGTAAAATAATGGTTGCTAAAATCGTTGGGATCGTAGCGCAGAAAATAATTGTTTTGAAGCATTCGAAAAAGGTGATTCGTCTTAAGCGTAGCTTAGCGACGATCATGCCGGCAATGCCTGCAAAAACTAATGTGACAAATAGGTTAATGAAGGAAGGATAAAGTCCTGCTAGCAACATAACAATTGGTGTCCATACCGGTATTTTTAAATCTTTAAGTCCAGCTTTTAATTTTTCACCGGTCATATTTTTCAAAGGCTCTTGCTTGTATGAAAATTTCAGTACATTATCACCAAACAAAGCGGAGCTAACACCGCCGTAGTCGGGTAGAACTAACAAGGCTTCGTTTTTTAAGAGACCGACACTGAAATAATTTCCGACTAAATCTTTTTCGACATCCTGTTGACTGCGTTTACCAGCGGGATCAAAGGTAAGAATGACCGAATTGGTCTGATAAATAAAGCCTTTTTCAGGTTTTGCAGTTTTGATTTCACCATTTTCGATTTCAAAATCGGGAATTTTTTGTACGATCTTTAAGCTGTCTGATTTGATTTGATCCATTACTTGGAGTGCTTGGTAGACGGTAGGAATCGCCAGCAGCAGACTCAAGCCTAAGAGATAGATAATAGATTTCCAAAAAGGGGTATTTCTCGCATTCTTTAGTTCTTCGAAACGAAAAAGGGATCCCTTGATTAATTGACGAAAAGTCATGTGATCGCTCCAATCTGTATACAAAAGCCATTGTATCGAAGTAAGCTTGAAATAACAAGCTGATCCGTAAAAATGTAAAAAGAATCCAAGAAAGAATTGACTATTTTTTCTAGCTCCGCTATCTTACTTTAAGAAGAGAAGAATAGGAAAGTGAGTAATTATGAAAATCTATCATCAATTTAAAAATTATCTCAAAGCAAAAAGATTATGGGAAGTCTTTATCTATTTGTTTTTTGGGGGGCTGACTACAGTTGTTAACATTGTAGTTTTTGCTCTTTCTTACCAAGTGTTTCAGCTGGACTGGCCGATCTCAAATACGATCTCGTGGGTTTTTTCAGTGCTCTTTGCCTTTGTTACGAATAAAGTTTGGGTTTTTCAATCGAAAACGGAAAGCTTAGGAGCCCTTGCGTGGGAGTTTGGTAAATTCATCGTTGCTCGTGTGGTTTCTTTTGGTATGGATATGGCCTGTATGTATTTATTCATCGATATGCTCCACACAGGGAATCTAGTCGCTAAGCTCATCACTCAAGTAGTCGTCGTAGTAGCCAATTATATTTTCAGTAAGGTCTTTATTTTCAAGAAGGTAGAGGTTATCGAGGAGGAGAAAACGAATTCTTCACCACGCTAAGCATATGTTTTGAAGATAGTTGCGTTGTTTGATACAGTTAAAATGTAAGATATTTTAAGGAGGAATTGAACAATGGCTTATACTTTACCAGATTTACCTTATGGATACGACGCTTTAGAGCCTTATATCGATGTTGAAACGATGCATTTGCATCATGATAAACACCACAACACGTATGTAACTAACTTAAACGCTGCGATTGAAAAATATCCAGAATTGGCAGAACAAACAGTAGAAGAACTAGTAACGAACTTAAGTGAAGTTCCTGAAGATATTCGGACAGCTGTCCGTAATAACGGGGGCGGTCATGCAAACCACAGCTTCTTCTGGAAAATTATGGCGCCAAACGCTGGCGGTGAACCAACAGGTGAGATCAAAGCAGCCATTGATGAAGCGTTCGGCGGTTTTGAAAAAATGAAAGAAGAATTCAAAACAGCTGCAACCGGTCGTTTTGGTTCTGGCTGGGCTTGGCTAGTAATCAATAATGGCAAACTAGAAATCACTTCGACTGCCAACCAAGATAGTCCATTAACAGATGGCAAAACACCGATTATTGGTTTAGATGTTTGGGAACATGCCTATTACTTGAAATATAAAAATGTTCGTCCAGATTACATCGCCGCTTTTTGGGATGTTGTTAACTGGGATCAAGCGAATAAAAATTTGGCAGCGGCTAAATAGTTGATTATAAAGATGCTTTCGAGCATCTTTTTTTGTTTTGCTCAGTGTATTCATAAGGATGGTAATCAAGCTATTCATTTTTAATAAAAGTTTAAATTCTATATTGAAAAAATACTTTCGACGATAATTAAGAAAGGATAGCTTGTAAATTCTAGGAATCTTCATAATTTTATGGTATAAATCGGTTTCATAGAGTAGATTTTTAGTTATTACTTTTTTAAATTTCTGTTATATAAAATTAATTTTTTTGGTGTTGGTTGAACCAAAAGTCGTTCTATGAGAAAATAAACCGTAAAAAATGTTGATTGAGGTGCGCGATGAGTCGTTGGAAAAAAGTGATTGTTGGATTATTAGTCCTCCTAAATTTATTTGTCGGGGGCATTACCTATTATGCTGTCCAAGTAACAAATGATGCGAGTAAAATGGTTGATAGCATTCGTCAAACTGTTAAACGAACCAGTTTGAAGCGTGAGAGCGGAGAAAAACCGAATATCGATAATGCAGAACCATTTTCCATCTTGCTTGCGGGGATTGACACGGGCGACCTAGGTCGTTCAGATCAGGGCCGTTCAGATAGTATGATGGTAGTGACGATCAATCCTAAACAGAAAAAATCCACAATCGTCAGTCTTGACCGTGACATTTTAACGAAGATCGTTGGTTATGGTACCAATGACAAGTTGAATCACGCCTATGCCTTTGGCGGTGTCAAAATGTCGATGGACACGATTGAAACGCTATTAGATATTCCGTTAGACCATTATGTCTCAATCAATATGCGAGGTTTGAAGGATTTGATCGATGCCGTTGGTGGGATCGAAGTAAATAATAAGATTGACTTCACTTTAGATGGGATTCATGTGGCAAAAGGAAAGCAGAAGCTTGATGGGGAAAAAGGCTTGGCCTACGCCCGGATGCGTTACGAAGATCCTGAAGGAGACGTTGGACGCCAACGTCGCCAACGTGAGGTTGTAACCAAAATTTTACGTAAGGCTATGTCAATTAATGGTGTAGGGAATTACAAGAAGATTTTAAAAGCCGTCGAAAAAAATATGCGGACGGATTTATCATGGGACGATATGATGGATATCGGTACAAACTATCTACCAGCCTTTGATACGATCAAACAGAAACAATTGGTTGGCAAGAGTCAAATGATCGATGAAATCTATTATCAAATTTTAGGTACGAATGAATTGTTAGATATTCAAAATACCTTGAAAAAACAATTAGATAAACCGACAGCCAGCACGCTGCCAAATCTAAATGAGGAAGATGCCGACAGCTTGTTTTACGATGATTCAGATGGCAAAGCCAGCGAAGATACGAGCCAATTTGCTCCTGGCTATGACAATCCGAACAATTATGATACAAGTGGTAATGGCTACCAACAAGGTAGTGATACTACTCAAAATGGCGATCAAACGCAGTACGATCAAGGTTATACTGATCCAAATCAAGGTTATGGTGGTGCTACCGATCCAAACGCAGGTCAACAAAGTGATCCTTATGGTCAACCAGCTGTAAATTATTAAAATAAGCAAAAGGAGCTAAGATAATTTAATCTCAGCTCCTTTTGCTTATTTTCTAGTTAATTTCACGACCACTTCGCAACGGGCGGTTTGTGGGAACATATCAACCGATTGTAAATAGTCTACCTGATAAATGTTTGCGAGACTGACGAGGTCACGTGCCAGAGTAGAAACATTACAGGAAATGTAGACCATCTGGGGACTCGGCGATTCTTGGATCGCTTTTAACAACTGATTGTCTAAACCGGTCCGAGGCGGATCTACGACGATGGCATCTGGCGCAAATCCTTCCTTTAACCATTTTGGTAACAAACTTTCAGCGGTTCCAACTTCATAATGAGTGTTTGTCAGGTTCATTGCTTCCGCATTCTTCTTAGCATCATCGATCGCTTGGGGAATGATATCCATGCCCCGAACTTCTTTCGCTTGTTTGGCTAATGAAAGCCCAATCGTTCCAACACCGCAATAAGCATCGACAATTGTTTTAGGCGTCGCCAAATCTAAAGCATCGATCGCTTCTTGATAAAGCACCTTTGTCTGTTGCGGGTTCAATTGGAAGAAGGCACGAGGCGAAAGTTCAAAACTCACTTCGTTGATTTTTTCATTAATGACTTCTTTGCCCCAAAGATGGAGCGTCTCATCTCCCATGATGACAGACGTTTTTTTGTCTTGCACATTTTGCATGATCGAAACGATCTCTGGCAACCGATTGGTGATCTCGCGGATCAAGGCGTTTGCTTGCGGCAATTTTTTTGTTTTGGTAATCAGGACTAGCTGGACTTCGCCAGTCTCAATACCGATCCGCACCATCAATGTCCGGAGAATTCCTGAGTTCGTGCGTTCGTCGTAAATTGGCAAATCATATTTTGTCAAAAGCTTTACGACGGTATTGATGACTTTTTGAGTCGTCGGTTCTTGTACGAGACAATCTTTAATTGGAACTAGCTGATGGGATTCCGCTTGATAAAGACCAGCTTCAACTTGCTTAGTCTTCTTATTTTGGCGTAATTGAAACTGAGCCTTGTTCCGATAGTGCCACGGATCGTCCATTCCTAAAGTGTCACGTAATTGGAAAGCTTGATAACCGGCTGGCTTGAATTTTTCCAGTGCCTGGCGCAGTAAGTCTTTTTTAAAGTCTAACTGCTTGGAATAAGCTAAATGTTGCAATTGGCAGCCACCGCATTCTTCGTAAACTGGACATGGAGGTGTGACGCGATCAGGACTTTTTTTGGTGATCTTTACTAAGGAGGCTTCCCCAAAGCGCGGGGTCGCTTTAGTGATCCGGGCAACCACCGTTTCGTTTGGTAAGGCGCCGGTTACAAAAATGATTAGGCGTTTGTAATAAGCGATGCCTTCACCGTTAATGCCAAGGCGTTTGATTTTTAAGGTCAATGTTTGGTTCGGTTTTAATTGAACAGCCATGAGGCAGCTCCTTTCTATTTATACAAGTTGCTAGTGATAATTGGACAAGCTAATGAATCGCTTTTATCAAGCGCAATTTTTTTATGTTTTCAAATGGATTCAATCTATTGGACTGGCATTATTTTAGCATATTTTTAGTGATTGGTTGGGTTTCTATGATAGAATTAATTTTTGCGAGGGGGAGTCAGCATGTTGACGGTAGTAAAAATCAGCCAAGGGCGTGGCCCTTTTTATAAAGTAGAATTTTCTAACGGCGAAACGCTGCGTTTATCGGAAGATACTGTGGTTCGCCATCGATTACTGAAAGGTCAAGAATTAGATGAGAAACTTCTGGCTGAGATTAAGCGAGAAGGTAAAGAAGATATGGGCTATCAAATGGCACTAAACTATTTGAGCTATCAACTACGAACGGAAAAAGAAATCCGAACGTATTTAAAGGATAATGAAATTGAAAGTGATGACCGCAATAAAATCGTCATTCGCTTGAAGGAAGTCAAGCTAGTCGATGATCTGGTCTACGGGGAGAGTTATATTCGTACCCAAATGCGGCTTGGCGATAAAGGGCCACGAGTCTTACAACAAAAATTAAAGCAAAAGGGCCTGAAGGAAAATGATATTCAGCAAGCTTTGTATTTGTATGAAACTGATGAACAATTTCAGGTGGCGCTTCACACGGCCCAAAAGTCCTTGAAAAAATTTCATCACCATAGTCAACGAGAAGTTCGCCAAAAAATCCAACAGCTGTTAATGACCAAAGGCTTCAACAGTGATACGAGTAAAAATGTTTTGGCTGAACTGGATTTTTCCGAGGTGGATGAACAGGAAAGTGACGCTCTTGAAGTGCAAGGGGAGAAATTATGGCGCAAGAATCAACGCTTTGAACCCGCCAAGCGACGCCAAAAGGTCAAACAAAGCTTATATCAAAAAGGTTTCCAACTAGATCAAATTGACGCGTTTATTCGTGGAAAAGAGGAAGCTGATGAGTAAGGGCTGGGAAAATTGGACAACGGAAGAGATTGTTGAATTTCAAGCTGACTTCTTGGCGTGGTATCAACAGGAAAAACGGAATCTGCCATGGCGCTATAATCATGATCCTTACCGGATTTGGATTTCGGAGATTATGCTGCAACAGACTAGAGTCGATACCGTGATTGATTATTTTTATCGTTTTATGGAAGAATTTCCGACAATCAAAGCGTTAGCGGTAGCGCCAGAGGATAAATTGCTGAAAGTTTGGGAAGGTCTAGGCTACTATTCTAGGGCGCGTAATTTACAGGCAGCGGCGAAGCAAATCATGGAAGAGTTTGACGGTGATTTTCCAACCACAGTCGAAGCAATTCGTTCGTTAAAAGGCGTCGGACCCTATACGGCAGGGGCAATCAGCAGTATTGCTTTTGAGATCCCTGAGCCGGCAATTGATGGTAATGTCATGCGAGTGGTCAGCCGCTTATTTTGTGTTGAAGAAGATATTGCCAAAGCCAGCAGCCGTGGTGTTTTTGATGAGGCGATGCGGACAATCATCAGTCCGACTGAACCGGGCGATTTCAATCAAGCCATGATGGATCTAGGGTCAAGTATTTGTACTCCTAAGAGCCCCCAATGTGAAAGCTGTCCAATCCAAAACTATTGTCAAGCCTACAAGGAAAATCGCCAAACCGATTTTCCCATCAAATCAAAAAAACAAAAGCCTAAAGATGTGTATTACATCGCTGGTATTATTGAAAATAACCAGCAGGAATTTCTTTTACAGCAGCGACCAGCATCAGGCTTGTTAGCCAATCTGTGGCTCTTCCCATTAGAAGAACTATCGGAAACTCGCTTTAAAGAATTGCAAAGTCAATATGCTCCCGAAGCTTGGGATTTATTTTCTAGCTCGCAAGTGGCTGAAGACAGTCCGGAATTTTTCTCAGGGCAAGCAGTTATTTGGCAGAAAAAAATCATTGGTGAAGTCAAACATGTCTTTAGTCATCTGCGCTGGCATATCCTCGTTTTTTATGGACGCAGCAGCACACCATTGACTTTACAAGGCACTTGGGTAAAGCCAAATGATTTTCCTAAGTATGTTTTTCCAAAGCCCCAACAAAAAATGTTGGAAGTTTTTGAAAATAATCGCACCGACGACAAAGATTAGTAGGCAATCTCAGATTTTATTGCTATAATAATTCTGATGTCGGTGTGATAACACCCAAACAAATGCGGAATTTTTCCGCTGAGGGAAGGGTAGCTATGGGAGTTCCAAAAGAAGGAGAGTTTGTGACCATCAAAAGTTACAAACACGACGGCAGTTTGCATCGAACGTGGCGGGATACCATGGTATTAAAAACAAGTGAGTGTTCACTGATCGGCCTGAATGACCACACTCTGGTCACAGAATCAGACGGCAGAAGATGGGTCACTCGCGAACCAGCGATTGTTTATTTTCATCAAAAATACTGGTTCAACATAATAGCGATGATACGAGAGAAGGGAGTTTCTTATTATTGTAATCTGGCTTCACCCTATGTATTAGATGACGAAGCGTTAAAGTACATTGACTACGATTTAGATGTCAAGGTTTTTCCTGATGGGGAAAAACGATTGCTCGACGTTGATGAATATGAAGCGCATAGCCAACAGATGCATTATTCTAAAGAAATTGATTATGTTCTAAAAGAAAACGTCAAGATCTTAGTGGACTGGATCAACAATGAAAAGGGGCCTTTTTCCCAAGGCTATATTGATATTTGGTATGATCGCTACAAGCAATTGTCGCGGAAGTAGAAAGAAACTGCTGATGAGAGTCAGCAGTTTTTTATAGTTCCTATTTATACTTCCTTTTTCATATGCACATGATCAATCCCAGCATCTTGAAAGACTTCACCATAAGGAACATAGCCCAATTTTTGATAAAAGTCCTGAGCGGTCAATTGTGCGCCAAGCTCAATGACTTTGAAATGTTGTTGCTGCGCAAAGGTTTCGGCTTCAGCGATGATTTCTCGGCCATAATTTTTCCCACGAAAGTCTTTTAGCACAGCCATTCGTTGTAACTTGAATGTTTGCTCGTCAAGCGGCAACAAACGAACGGTAGCTGCTGGTTTTTCTTCATCCGTATAAAGGACAAAGTGGACCGAATAGGCTTCGTTGCCATCAATTTCTAAATTGGCCGGTACGCCTTGTTCCTGGACGAAGACTTTTTGGCGAATTCGAACAGCATCTAAATAAATCTCGCTCATCGTATCCTTAGTAATTAAAATTTTCATAATGACACCTTCCTCAAGGGGATTTTTCTCCACATGATGTATACTATAAACCAAATCTAAAAAAAGGAGTAGATGGATGTTTGAGAAAATTAGAAATTCAAAATTAATGTTTTGGTCTGTGGAGATTTTGATTATCGCCACCTTTATTTTGGTCTCATCAAAAATCGATTTTATTTTTCAACCGATCGGAACATTTTTTACGACGCTATTTGCGCCGATCTTGATTGCCGGCTTTTTGTATTACTTATTGAATCCGCTGGTTAATTTATTAATGAAATTAGGTGTGAAGCGGCTGCCGGCGATCGCACTGATCTTCATTTTATTGATTGCTATCATTGTATTAGTTTTTATGAGTGTTATTCCAAATTTAGTTGATCAGTTGGTTTCTTTGGCGAAGAATATTCCTGGTTTTGTCAATAATATGCAAACGTGGCTGCAGGAAGCGGCAAATAACGCCACTCGGTTTCCACTTTTTAAAGAGTTAGATGTCGATAAGTATATTAGTAATTTTGATGTATCAGCAGGAAATCTGTTGCAACAATTTCTAGGCGGGCTAACCAATAGTTTAGGCTCTTTGATTGGGAAAATCACGACAGTCGTTTTACTATTGATCACGGTTCCGTTTATTCTTTTTTACATGCTGAAAGACGGTGAGAAACTAGTACCGAATGTCGAGAAAGTGTTCCCTGAAAAGCAGCGGGAAAACATCAAAGGCTTATTGAAGCAGTTGAATAAGACCTTATCCGATTACATTAGTGGGCAAGCAATTGAGTGCTTATTCGTTGGAACCTTTACTTTTTTAGGATACTTATTAATTGGTGTTGATTATGCCTTTTTATTCGGTGTGATTGCCGGTTTAACGAACTTGATTCCTTATTTAGGTCCTTATCTTGGATTAGCGCCAGCTTTGATCTATACCTTCTTTGATTCACCTTATAAAGCATTATTATGTGTGATAGTGGTTATCATTGTTCAACAGATCGACGGCAACGTGATTTATCCTAATGTCATTGGCAAGTCTTTAAATATTCATCCTTTGACGATTATTTTGATCTTGTTAGTTGCTGGAAATTTGGCGGGCATTCTAGGTGTCTTTCTAGGCGTTCCGGTATATGCGATTTTACGGACGATCATCGTCTTTATCGCAAAAATCTTTAGACAAACGAAACAAGAAGAACGGGAACAGGAATTTCTAAGTTAAGGATCGATCGCGCTTGATAAAGATTGCATAAAAACAATCGATGTGATACGATTTTATCGTGGCCTTTGTGCCACTTTTTTTACACTTTAAATTAAGGAGCGAATGCAATTATGAATGCTGACCCCGATAGTCAGTCGTTAATTTTACAACTAAGTTTATTAGTCGTATTAACGTTAATCAACGGATTTCTAGCTGCGGCTGAAATCGCGGTGGTGTCGGTCAATAAAAACCGGGTAGAACAAAAAGCGGATGAGGGAAATCCCAAATCGAAGAAATTATTACAGATTATCCATGATCCAAATAATTTTTTATCAACGATCCAAGTTGGGATTACTTTAGTAAATATCTTGTCAGGGGCATCTTTGGCAGATGGATTGTCTGCTCGTTTGGCACCAGTTTTAGGCGGTAGTGCGGTAGCCAAGACTCTAGCTACTGTAATCGTCATGATATTATTGACCTATGTTTCAATTGTATTTGGAGAATTGTACCCCAAGCGGATTGCCATGACTAAAACAGAGGAAGTTGCTCAGTTTACTTCCGGTGTTGTGCGCATGCTAGGAATAATTACAAAACCATTTGTTTGGTTATTGACGGCTTCAACCAATCTTTTGGCGAAAATCACGCCAATGACCTTTGATGATGAAGACACGAAAATGACTCGTGATGAAATGCGATATATGTTAGAGACAGAAGGCGTATTGGATAATGACGAAATCGAAATGCTTCAAGGCGTTTTTTCACTAGACACCAAAGTTGCTCGCGAAGTTATGGTTCCACGGACAGATTCGTTTATGATCGATATCAATGATCCTGTATTGGAAAATATCGATGAGATCTTGAACGAAAGTTATTCAAGAATTCCCGTTTACGATGAGGATAAAGATAAGGTAGTCGGAATTTTACATACGAAGACCTTGTTAAAATCAGCGCGTCAATTCGGCTTTGAAAACGTACAATTGCAAAAAATCTTGCAAGAACCGTTATTTGTGCCAGAAACGATCTTCATTGACGACTTGCTTTATGAATTAAAGAAAACTCAAAACCAAATGTCGATTCTCTTAGACGAGTATGGCGGTATGGTAGGGTTAGTAACCCTTGAAGATTTATTGGAAGAAATCGTTGGCGAAATCGACGACGAATCTGATGAAGTCGAAAAACTTTATGAAAAAGTTGGCGACAACGAATACTTGATTAACGGCAAAATGCTGATTGACGAGTTTAACGAAGAATTTGGGTTAAACTTGCATATGAGTGATGTCGACACGATGGCGGGCTACTTGATCACCGCCTTAGGAACGATTCCTGACGAAGGTGAGAAGTTGTCCTTTGATGTGGATGATTTAACTTTAATCTCAGAAGAAATGGAAGGCTCCCGCGTCTTGACCTTGCGAGCGATTTTCCATCCTGAAGAACATGAAAATGCCGAGCCTGAAGAGGAACGTCGTTTATTTACGAAAGACTTCGATGACGACGAACCAAGACGCTAACAAGGACGAAGAAAACATTCTGCATAGCAGAGTGTTTTCTTTTTGTAATAGATCACAACAAAAAACGATTCAACTTTTCAAGCAAGTAAAATCCATGCTATACTGATTGGGTTGAAATTTTAAAGAAACTAGCTAGATGAATGGAGCAATAATATGAACAATCCTAATTTAAAACAACAAGTGGACAGTCGTCGCACGTTTGCCATTATTTCCCACCCGGATGCTGGTAAAACGACGATTACTGAACAATTATTATTATTCGGCGGCGCGATCCGTCAAGCCGGAACCGTTAAAGGTAAAAAAACGGGAAATTTTGCGAAATCCGACTGGATGGACATCGAAAAGCAACGTGGGATCTCAGTGACCAGTTCGGTGATGCAGTTTGATTTTGACGGCAAACGAGTCAATATTTTGGATACCCCGGGACACGAAGATTTTTCAGAAGATACCTATCGTACTTTAATGGCGGTCGATAGTGCCGTCATGGTAATTGATAGCGCCAAAGGGATTGAGGCCCAAACGAAAAAACTTTTCCAAGTCGTTAAACGTCGTGGCATTCCGATTTTTACCTTCATTAATAAATTAGACCGTGACGGTCGTGAACCTTTGGAATTATTGGAAGAGCTAGAAGAATTATTAGACATCGAATCCTATCCAATGAATTGGCCAATCGGCATGGGAAAAGGGTTGGAAGGTTTATATGATATTTACAATGAACGAATCGAATTTTATCGCCCAGAACAATACGAAGGCGAACGTTTTGTTAAGCTGACTGATGGCAAAATCGCTGGAGCCCATCCGTTAAAAGAAAAGTCGATTTATGAAGATGTTTTAGGGGAAGTTGAGCTCGTTCGAGAAGCAGGTGATCAATTTGATCTTGAAAAAATTGGCCGTGGCGATCAAACCCCTGTCTTCTTCGGATCAGCTTTAACGAATTTTGGGGTTGAAACCTTTTTAGAATCTTTTGTAGACTTAGCCCCAAAACCACATGCCCATAAAACTGAAGAGGGTGAAGCTGTTTCACCTTATGAAGAAGAATTTTCCGGCTTTGTCTTTAAGATCCAAGCTAATATGAATCCAAACCATCGTGATCGAATCGCTTTCGTTCGTGTTTGCTCAGGAACTTTTGAGCGGGGGATGGATGTCTTTTTAGGCCGGACAGCGAAGAAAATGAAATTAAGTAATGTCACGCAATTTATGGCGGATGCCAGAGAAAATGTAGAAGAAGCCGTGGCAGGAGATATTATCGGGGTCTATGATACCGGGAACTATCAGATTGGTGATACGATATATGAAGGAAAATTAAAGGTCGCTTATGAAGAATTGCCTTCATTTACACCGGAGCTATTCATGAAAGTCACTGCTAAAAATGTGATGAAGCAAAAATCCTTCCATAAAGGAATTTATCAACTCGTTCAAGAAGGCGCGATCCAATTATACAAGACCTATTTGACGGATGAATATATTATCGGTGCAGTGGGTCAATTGCAGTTTGAAGTCTTTCAATATCGGATGCTGAACGAATACAACGCCGAAGTTGTCATGACGCCAATGGGAAATAAAATCGCTCGCTGGATTGATCCAGAACAATTAGATGAACGCATGAGTTCTAGTCGGAATATTTTAGCGAAGGACCGCTTCGATCAACCACTATTCTTATTCGAAAATCAATTTGCGATGCGTTGGTTTGCGGATAAGTACCCAGATGTAGAATTGAAGAGCTTGATGTAGTCAAAAGGAGATAGACAGATGCAACAAGTAATGGTTCGCGGTAAAAAATTTAGACAAAAAATTTTAAAGCAGCCAAGTAAGTATCTTTTGATTCTCGGATTGCTCGGGCTAACCTTGCTTCGATTAGTTTTAAGTGTCAAAGCTGCCTACTACGTTAATTTATTTGCTGGCTATGATGATCAATTATTTATTAATCAAGGAAATGAATTATTGCGGGGACACTGGTTAGGTGATTATACAACAAGAACCTTATCAAAAGGAATTTCATATCCACTTTTTATGGCACTTGGAAACAAGTTTCATTTGTCCTATGGTATATTTTTAGGATTGTTTAATATATTGGCAAGTAGTGTATCGGCATTAGCTTTACGCCCACTAATCAAGAATCGGTGGCTGATAGCCTCTATTTATAGTTTCTTTTTGTATTCACCAGTCACTTTTACCGGTGAATACAGCACCCGCATTTATCGAAATACGATTGTTGTACCAGCAGTTTTTTTAGTGCTTGGCTGTTTAGTCGGTTTGTATTTTAGAAGAAAAGAGAAACTGAAAATATTTGCTCCTTGGAGTATTGGGTTATCGTTAATTTTTCCTTTTTATTGGTATATTCGGGAAGATTCACTTTGGTTATTACCTTTACTAGTTGTGGGACTGTTAATTATTGCTAGCGCAGTACTTTTTGAAAATACTCGCGAGTTGAAATTGAATAAGCCACTATTAGTAGTATTAAAAAGAATAAAAATTCGTCAGTCACAGCTAATAAAACTACTTTTGTGTATTCTCCCATTTATTTTGTTACTTACTACTCATTCGGTTTTAAAAAGTTTGAACGAGGATCATTACGGCATTCCCGTGGTCAATGACCGTACGGGTGGAGCCTTCGGTCAGGTTTCTAAGCAATTAATCCGAATGGATGACGGTACCGATTTAAACGAAACGAATAGCAAAATCTGGGTATCTCGTAAGGCATTGGATAAAGCTGAGGCGGTGTCCCCTACTCTGAAAACAATTAGCAAAAAAATTGATTGGATTTATCATGGCAGTACCTGGAGTAAGGGCGAAGATATCGCTGGTGATATTATTTTTTGGGCATTGAGAGAAGCCGCCGCACAAGCTGGTTACTATAGGGATGGAAAAAAAACGGAAGCTTTTTGGCAAAAGGTCAATACAGAATTAGCCAATGCCTACAAGAAAAAACAGTTGACGAAGAAGAAGGAAATTTATCTGACAGCTACTGGGGATGGTAAGCACCTAAAGGATTTTCCGTTAGTCGGGGAATTTATGAAATCAGGTTGGGACTATAACGTCTTTTATAAAGGGTACCGGCAAGCAAATGATACCACTGTAGGACCGGAAGAAGAGGTCCTACTTGCTGAACAATTGTTGCATCATTCATTTTCTAATAATTGGAGAGATAGTAATAAGTCGAATCCTAAGCCTATCGAACTGACTAAAGCAGCTAAAATATCTAACATCGTTATCAGAATCTATCAAAAAATAGTACCCCTTTGGTTAATCGTTTTTTCTATTGGATTTCTCTTGATTCTGTTTGGTAGTTTTTTTTCTAAATCTAACTCTAGTACTTTTAGAGGCCTGTTACTATTAATAACTGGTCTAAGTTTATCTTATGTCATTTTCTTGATTGGCGTTTCATGGTTTTGTTCGTGGGCACCAGAAAGGCGTGATCTGTTTATGATGGTTTATACAGGTGGCGGAGTACCAGTTATTCAATGGATTGAAGTACTTGCTTTAGTGGGTATCTTCCAACTGCCACGAATCGCTAGTAAAGTAAACAAAAAGAGTTGAAGCTATTAGCTTCAACTCTTTTTTATCGACATCTCAATTAATCCTGGTGATTCTAAGTACGAAATGTTTTCAAAATCATAGGTACCGTCGTTTAATTTACGCTTAAAGTATTTATGTACAAATTCAACTTCGGTGGGTAATATGTTTCGATTCTTATTTTTGAGAACTATCTCAGCATGTTTATAGGCATCTGTATAGATCACGGTTGTGTTACCAATCGTGTAGACTTTAATCATATTTGCATCGGTATTCTCCAATTGATTATAGACCATTCGAGAATGACTATTTGTAACATTGATAAGTTTCATCGCGAAACACCTTCTTCCAACAGAATACGTTATAAGATAATTATATAAAAATTATTAAAAAAAAAGAAGGAAATTGCTCGAAATAGATGAATAAATTAAAAAAATTTACAGAGAGAAAAGGGATCCCCACGTTTTGCGGGAATCCTTTTTTCACAGTTACTTATCTTCTTTAGCCAATCGTTCAGGCTTTGATGTAATGACGATATGATCTTCTTTATCCAGTTTCGCTTTTAATTCAGTAATGGTTGGATGATCAAGATAGAATTCGGCAACGCCGTCCTCAATTGTTTCTTGGATCGTCCGACGAAGTGGGCGAGCTCCCATTGCTGGATCGTAGCCTAAGTCAACCAATTTTGCTTTGACATTGTCTGGTACATCGATGGTAATTTTTTGTGAAGCTAACATTTCATTCACATCGTCTAACATCAATGATACGATCTTCATCAAGTTTTCTTTCGACAATGAACTGAACTCGACAATTGCATCGAAACGGTTCAAGAATTCTGGTGCAAAGAAATCTTTTAGTTGACCTAAGACCGAACGGGTTACGCCGTCACGAGCAGCACCAAAACCAACATTGGCTTCGATTTTACCAGTTCCAGCATTACTTGTCATAATAATGATTGTGTCCTTAAAGCTGACTGTCCGACCTTGAGAATCGGTCAAGCGGCCATCGTCAAGGATTTGCAAGAACATATGCAGCACATCCGGATGGGCTTTTTCGATTTCGTCTAACAAAATCAAGCTGTATGGATGACGACGGACTTGCTCAGTTAATTGACCGGCTTCTTCATAGCCAACATAGCCCGGAGGTGAACCAATCAATTTAGAGACGCTGTGTTTTTCCATGTATTCACTCATGTCAAAACGAATCATTGAATCACTTGAGCCAAATAATTCTTCGGCTAACTGACGAGCTAATTCTGTTTTACCAACACCCGTAGGTCCCACGAATAGGAAGGAACCGATTGGACGATTTTTCTTATTTAAACCAACCCGATTACGGCGAATGGCTTTCGCGACCTTTTCAACTGCTTCATCTTGTCCGATGACGTGATGCTTCAAATCTTCAGATAGATTCTTCAATTGTGTTTGTTCTTTTTCTTTTAATTCGCCAACTGGAATACCTGTCCGTTTTTCAACGATTTGTTCCATATCTTTTTCAGTGATGACCGGTGTTTCTTCATCGGTTAATTGGCGATCTTTCATTGTTTGTAATTTATTAATTTGATCACGGTAGTAAGCAGCTTTTTCAAAATCTTCTTCTTTAGAAGCTTGAGACTTTTGTTGTTCTGCTTCAGCTAATTTCTTTTCGATCGTTTTTGGATCGACGATTTGGATCGTTAAATTCTTCTTCGAACCTGTTTCATCTAATAAGTCGATGGCTTTGTCGGGTAAGAAGCGATCTTGGATGTAACGATTTGAAAGTTCAGCCGCTGCTTTGATGGCATCATCAGTGTATTTTACATGATGATAATCTTCATAGCGAGGTTGCAAGCCTTTCAAAATCTCGATTGTTTCTTGAACAGAAGGTTCTTCGACGCGAACAGGTTGCATCCGACGTTCTAAAGCGGCATCTTTTTCAATGATCCGGTACTCATTTAAAGTCGTAGCGCCAACCATTTGTAATTCGCCTCGAGCTAACGCTGGCTTTAGAATATTTCCAGCATCCATGTTGCCATCACCGGCAGCACCAGCGCCGACAATTTCATGCACTTCGTCAATGAAAAGAATAATGTTTTCAGCTTGGCGAATTTCGTCGATTAGTTTTTGCATCCGTTCTTCAAATTGTCCGCGGATTCCGGTCCCTTGAACGAGCGAAGCGACGTCTAAACGAATGACTTCTTTGTCCATTAATTTCTGTGGTACATCGCCGTTGACGATTTTTTGAGCTAAACCTTCAACTACAGCTGTTTTACCAACACCAGGTTCACCGATTAAAACGGGATTGTTTTTTGTCCGGCGATTTAAAATTTCAATCACTCGCTGAATCTCATCATCTCGTCCAACTACGGGATCAATATTACCTTCACGTGCTTGACCGGTGATATTAATGCCGTACTCATCAAGTAAACCACCGCCGCCATTTCCGCGAGGGGGTTGATTGTTCATTCCATTTCCACCACCAAATTGAGTCGGTGGTGTTTGATCTGCAGCGCCTTGTCGTTGTTGCATTTGTTGCGACATTGAGCGGAACAAATCGTCTAAACTTCCAAAACCAAAAGGATCATTTCCTGCCATTTGTGGCGCACCTCCAGCTTGATTCTTCAATTTTTGATAGCAACTTTGGCAATAATCTAATTGCTTTCGCTGTCCATTAACATTTGCATATAAATGAATCGTTGCTTCATTTTCGTGACAATTTTGGCAAAGCATCTTTTTCACCCTTTCTATACTTGTTGTTTCTATTGTACATCGAGTAAGCGAATCTCGTAAAAAGATACGCTGGTCAATAGTTTGACTATCACTGACCATGAATTTATTATAGCGTGATTTAAAATAAAAGCAAACAGTTTGTCTCAAAAATTAGCAATCAAGCAGAGAGAGTGCTAAAACGTTGTCTGAATGGTTTTTATGGCACCTCCGTGTTATGGAATAAAAATGAAAACAAAGAAAATCAATAGGTAGAAGAACTAGCTAAGATATTTTAAGAAAGGGCATACATTCAGCTTGAATAAATCGATTAAAATTGTTGTATCAAGTGCAAAAAAATGGTAATCTAAGAAAATGAAGGGCCCAAAATTGTCTTTGTTATCATTAAAGCCCTAACATAAAAAAACATTTTTTTTATAAAGGAGAACGGTCAATATGGAAAAAAAAGATTTTCACGTAGTAGCAGAAACAGGGATTCATGCACGTCCTGCAACTTTATTAGTGCAAGCTGCAAGCAAATTTAACTCTGATATCAATTTAGAGTATAAAGGGAAATCAGTTAACCTTAAATCAATTATGGGCGTAATGTCTCTAGGTGTTGGCCAAGGTTCTGACGTTGTTATCTCTGCTGAAGGTGCTGACGAAAAAGAAGCAATGGAAGCTATCGAAGAAACAATGAAAAAGGAAGGATTATCTGAATAATGGTTGAATTACTAAAAGGTATTGCCGCAAGTGATGGCGTAGCCGTTGCAAAAGCTTATCTGCTAGTACAACCGGATTTATCTTTCAAACAAAATACTGTAGAAGACACTGCTGCCGAAGAAAAGCGTTTAGACGACGCTTTGGCGGCTTCTTCTGCTGAATTAGAAAAAATTCGGGATAAAGCAGCGAAAAGCTTAGGTGAAGAAGAAGCACAAGTTTTTGATGCTCATTTAATGGTTCTTTCAGATCCAGAAATGATTGGTCAAATTAAACAACATATTCAAGACAACAAAGTGAACGCTGAAAGCTCACTTAAAGAAGTTACTGATATGTATATCGGCATGTTCGAGGCGATGGATGACAACGCTTATATGCAAGAACGTGCAGCGGATATCCGCGATGTTACAAAACGTGTATTGGCGCACCTTTTGGGTGTTACTTTACCTGATCCATCAATGATTGACGAAGAAGTTATCGTTGTCGCGCATGACCTTACTCCAAGTGATACCGCGCAATTAGATAAAAACTTTGTAAAAGCCTTCGTTACTGATATTGGCGGACGTACATCGCATTCAGCGATCATGGCTCGTTCATTAGAAATTCCTGCAATCGTAGGAACCAAAGAAATCACTTCTAAAGTTAAAGAAGGCGATGTTCTAGCGGTAAACGGAATCATTGGGGAAACAATTGTGAACCCAACGGATGATCAAGCAGCTGAATACAAAAAAGCCGGTGAAGCTTACGCTGCTCAAAAAGCAGAGTGGGAAAAACTTAAAAATGCTGAAACAGTGACTGCTGACGGTAAACACTTTGAATTAGCAGCGAATATCGGTACACCAAAAGATCTTGAAGGCGTTCATAACAATGGCGCTGAAGCGATCGGCTTGTATCGTACCGAGTTCCTATACATGGACTCTTCAGATTTCCCAACCGAGGACGATCAATTTGAAGCTTACAAAGCCGTTTTAGAAGGCATGGGTGACAAACCAGTCGTTGTTCGGACAATGGATATCGGTGGAGATAAAGAATTACCTTACTTGACTTTACCTCACGAAATGAATCCATTCTTGGGTTACCGTGCATTACGTATCAGCTTATCTGAATTGGGCGATGACATGTTCCGTACACAATTACGCGCATTGTTACGTGCTTCGGTTCATGGTAACTTGCGTATCATGTTCCCAATGGTCGCTACATTGAAGGAATTCCGTGCGGCGAAGAAATTGTACGAAGAAGAAAAAGAAAAATTGGTCAAAGAAGGCGTGAAGGTTTCTGACACAATCCAAGTCGGAATCATGATCGAAATTCCTGCTGCAGCTGTTTTAGCTGATAAGTTCGCGAAAGAAGTAGACTTCTTCAGCGTTGGAACCAATGATTTGATCCAATATACAATGGCAGCTGACCGTATGAACGAACGTGTTTCATACCTTTACCAACCATACAACCCATCAATCTTACGTTTGATCAAGAACGTCATTGATGCAGCGCACGCTGAAGGTAAATGGGCTGGTATGTGTGGCGAAATGGCTGGCGATCAAACTGCTGTTCCATTATTAATGGGTATGGGCTTAGATGAATTCTCAATGAGTGCGACTTCTATTCTTAGAACTCGTAGCTTGATGAAACGTCTAACTACAACTAAGATGGCTGAATTAGCTGACAAAGCATTGAAAGAATGCGATACAATGGAAGAAGTTCAAGCTTTAGTTGAAGAATACGTAAAATAGATTTTGTATAAAGAAGCCGTAAAAGGATTTGTTCCTTTTACGGCTTCTTTTTTGTATTCAGTAATTATTTGTTTCTTTGAATTCCGTAAAATCAGACCATAGGTTGAGATAAAGCGGGAAGCCTTATGATATAATTGATTTGTTTTTGAGGGGGCAGTTTATGAAAATTTTACTTTATTTTGAAGGTCAGAATGTTATCGGAAGATCCGGGATTGGTCGAGCGCTCAGTCATCAAAAAAGAGCGTTGGCATCTGCTGGGATCGAATATACCCTAGATCCTAATGCGACTGATTATGATATCTTACATATTAATACGTATGGTTTGAAAAGCTATCACTTAGCGCGAAAAGCCAAAAAAATGGGTAAAAAGGTGATTTACCATGCGCATTCGACTGAAGAGGATTTTCGGAATTCATTTGTCGGTTCTAACCAACTCGCTCCGCTAGTAAAAAAATGGCTCGTGGGCTTGTATGGAATGGCAGATCACTTGATCACTCCTACACCGTATTCAAAAAAATTATTACGTAATTATGGCTTGAGGCAGCCTATCGCAGCCATTTCAAATGGGATTGATTTAAAACGATATTATCCTGATGAATATAAAGAAGCCGCCTTTCGCAAGCATTTTCATTTAAGCGAAACGCAAAAGGTCGTTATCTGTGTCGGTCTATTTTTCGAACGTAAAGGAATCATCGACTTCGTTGAGATCGCAAAAAAAATGCCTGAATATACGTTTATCTGGTTTGGTGCTGTTCCCATGCTTTCGATTCCGGCGAATATCCGCCGCATCGTTAAAAAAGATCATCCAGCCAATGTGTTGTTCCCTGGCTATATCAATGGCGATTTGATTGAAGGAGCCTATTCTGGTGCAGATCTCTTTTTCTTTCCTTCTTATGAAGAAACGGAAGGAATCGTGGTCCTCGAAGCGTTGGCCAGCCAGCAGCAAGTCTTATTGAGAAATATTCCAGTCTATCAAGGATGGATGCAGGATCAGCAGAATTGTTATATGGGTAATAACAATCAGGAATTCAAAGAGTTGATTCGTCAGCTAGTCAATCATCGGCTGCCTAATTTAACGTTAGCTGGTTTTAAAACCGCGCAAGCTAAAAGTATTACGGAAATTGGGCAAGAATTGAAGACGGTTTATCAGGCAGTCTTGCAATTACCTTACGATCATCAAATATATTCAAAGGTCACAAAATAGTTTGGAGGTTTTGACGTGCGGATCGGTTTTTTTACAGACACTTATTTTCCCCAAGTCAGCGGGGTAGCTACTTCAATTAAAACGTTAAAAGAACAGTTAGAAAGCCAAGGACATGAAGTTTATATTTTTACTACGACTGATCCTGAAGCAGAGGATTTTGAAAAAGATATCGTACGGATGCCGAGTGTTCCCTTCGTCTCTTTTACGGATCGTAGGATCGTGGTAAGAGGGATTTGGTTCGCTTACCAAATCGCGAAAGAATTAGATTTAGAAATTATTCATACCCATACCGAATTTGGTGCTGGATTTTTAGGGAAAATGGTCGCCAATCGCTTACGTATTCCGGTCGTTCATACGTACCACACTATGTATGAGGATTATTTGCATTATATCGCTAACGGGAAAGTCGTTCGGCCTACCCATGTAAAACACTTTATTAAAATGTTCGTCAATCACTCTACAGGGGTTGTCTGTCCTAGCCAACGAGTGGTGGATACGTTAAAACGCTATGAAGTGGATGTCCCTATGAAGATTATTCCGACAGGCATCGAAGTTGGGCGCTTTATCCGGCCAGATATTACTTCTGTCGAAACCGAAGCCTTACGTGAAAAATTAGGCATTCAAAATGGAGAATTGATGATTTTATCGTTGAGTCGAATCTCTTATGAAAAAAATATTCACGTTATCGTTGAGCAATTCCCGGAAGTTCTGATGAGCTTTCCTAACGCGCGGCTAGTGATCGTCGGTAAAGGACCTTATCGTGATGAGTTAGAAGAATTAGTGGAGCAATTAGGGGTTCAAAAGTATGTTCAATTTACTGGTGAAGTGCCCCATGAGGATGTTGCTTGTTATTACCATGCGGCAGATTATTTTGTTAGCGCCTCGACTTCTGAGACACAAGGGTTAACCTACGCTGAAGCGATTGCTTCTGGCACCCAATGTGTGGTAGAAGGAAATGATTACTTGAACCAATTAATCGATCATGAAACATTAGGTGCTACTTTTGAGCAGGATGAAGATTTTAGTGATACATTGATTCATTATATTCAACAGCAGATTAAGATGGACCCGGCGATTCAGGCTAAAAAAATGATCGAGATCTCCGCCGAACGTTTTGGCTCTGAAATTTTTACCTTCTATCAAGAATTGATCCATTACTATGGAGAAAATCATGATGAAGAACGATTGCCGAAGCGAACTGTTCGGAAAATGCGGGTTCGGATTGCTTCATTAAAAAATAGCGAGGATAAGTAAAGGCGAAATCCATCTCTTGATGTATACTGGAGATGGATTTATTCTTTTATGTGGAGGTTAGTGGAATGAAAATCGGATTTATCGGAACAGGCGTGATGGGAAAATCCATCGTTAAACATTTTTTAGCAGCAGGACATGAAGTGGCCGTTTATAATCGGACGAAAAGCAAAACGGATGAATTAGTTAAACAAGGCGCAGTTTGGCAGGACACTCCTGGAGAAGTTACTGCAGTAAGTGAGATTATTTTTTCAATGGTGGGCTACCCTAGCGATGTAGAAGAAATTTATTATGGTGCAAAGGGAATTTTTTCAGTTGATAGTAATAATAAAATTTTTGTTGATTTAACGACATCTACACCGACTTTAGCGGGAAAAATTTATCAGACAGCCAAAGAACGAGGAGCGGCGGCATTAGATGCGCCGGTATCAGGTGGCGATCTTGGTGCGCAAAACGCGACTTTAACAATTATGGTCGGTGGTGATCAAGCGACCTATGATCAGGTTGTACCACTGTTTGAGATCATGGGTAAAAGTTATTCGTTGCAAGGTACAGCTGGAGCAGGGCAACATACAAAGATGGCCAATCAAATTATGATCGCGGGAACTATGACTGGAATGACCGAAATGTTGGTCTACGCGAAAGCGGCGAATTTAGAGATGGAGAAAGTTCTAGCGACATTAGGCGGTGGAGCAGCCCAAAACTGGTCGATGGCGAACTATGCGCCACGGATCCTAAAAGAAGATTACAGCGCTGGTTTCTTCGTTAAGCATTTTATTAAAGACTTAAAAATCGCTTTAGATGAAGCAGAAAAAATGCAGTTAGATTTGCCTGCAACAAAATTAGCGACGGAGCTTTATGAGCGTTTAGCCGATAAAGGATTTGAAAATGACGGGACTCAAGCTTTAATCAAACTATGGTGGTCGTAATCTTAAGTTAGATTTAGCGAAAAATTCATAAATTAATTGATGAAAATCAATGCAAGATACGATTGGATTTGATACAATAAGACAGAATTGAGAAGAAGGGGGGCATCTAGATGAAACATTCACAATTAGTTGCCATTATTAAACGCTTAGAAGCTATGACTGAATCAACTGATAATGAAGTACAATTACGTCGTTTTGAAAAAGAAGGCGTAGAGAAATGTACTGTAACTTATGATAATACGACAGAAACATTCGAATTAACCGAAAGCGACAGTAAACAATCTTATCAATTTGATAACATTGATATCGTTGCTATGGAAATTTATGACTTGATTCAATAAAACGGGGAAACCCGTTTTTTTGTTGTTTGATTTTTTCGTAAAGGTTTTCAGCTTATTTTTAATTATAAATTCATGAGGAATTCCTTTTTTTTGCCAAAACCAAGGCCATATCTTTTGAAATTATCTTCCTTTAGTCAGAAGATATCATATGGGAGGCAATGTTATGTTAGATAAAGAAGTTTATAATCAATTATTTAAACCGTCTTTTTCTCAGAAAACAGAAGTTACTTTTTGGGATGGTTCGGTAAAAGAATACGGGAGTTCTGAAGGAGAAACGGTCTTTAAAATTATTTTCAATGAGAAGATTCCGGTAAAGGAATTAATCAATAATGCTTCCTTAGCATTAGGTGAAGCATACATGGAAAAGAAGATCGAAATCGAAGGTAATCTGCAAGCGTTGATTTACGACGTTTACAATCAGGCAAATGGTTTTTTCCATAATACGAATTTTAAAAAATGGCTGCCAAAAGAAAAGCATACAAAAAAACAGTCCGCTCACGATATTCATAGCCACTATGATTTAGGCAATGATTTTTATGAGCTGTGGTTGGATCGGACGCTAACTTATTCTTGCGCTTATTTTGAAACACCAGAGGATAGCTTAGAGCAAGCGCAAATCAATAAAGTGCATCACATTTTGGATAAATTATTTATCCAGCCTGGAGAAACATTATTAGATATTGGTTGTGGTTGGGGAACACTGATTTTTACTGCTGCGAAGGAATACAAAGTAAAAGCTAAAGGGATCACTTTGAGTGAAGAGCAGTACCTGCATATCCAAGCAATTATCAAAGAAGAGCAGCTAGAAGATAGTGTCTCAGTTGAATTGATGGATTATCGTGATTTGAATGGAAGCTTTGACCATATCACTAGTGTTGGGATGTTCGAGCATGTTGGCGGAGAGAATCTGCAAGAATATTTCAAAGTAGTGGAAAATCATTTAGCACCGAATGGGACCGCGCTGATTCATGGAATCAGTCGCCAACAAGGTGGGGCAACGAATGCCTGGATCAACCAATACATTTTCCCAGGGGGCTATATTCCCGGTGTGACAGAACTCGTTGGGCATATTACTGAAAATAATCTGCAATTGATCGATCTAGAAAGTTTGCGCCGTGATTATCAATTGACTTTGGAACATTGGACACAAAATTTCCATCAAGTCGCTGAACAAGTGATGGAACAAAAGGATGAAGCCTTTTACCGAATGTGGGATTTGTACTTACAAGCCTGTGCCGCTTCATTCCAAGCTAGTAATATTGATGTCATTCAGTATTTACTGGTTCATCCAAATAATAATAACGTTCCGATGCATCGGAATGTTTAAATTAAAAAAGAAGAGTTAGCTGTATTTCAACAGTTAACTCTTCTTTTTTTGGGGAAAGCGGGGATATCGCTCAATAAAGCTAAAAATTCCTATCAATATACTTTGATTGCCAAAGTATTATAATAAAGGACAAGTGATTGATCTTTTGCGTCAATCATTAATTTTTAATTAATTGAAAAAATTTTGTTGCATTCAGAAAAAAAATAAGATATAGTTTGAACATCAAATGATTTGATAATCAAACTAATTAGGTGATGACATGGAAAGAAACTGGGAAGAACTGAATACCTATTTAGTTTCAATTTTCAACGACGTCTTGTCGATTGAAGAAAACGAACTAAAGAAATCGCAATTTAGTGATTTGACGATTACTGAGATGCACACCATCGACGCGATCGGGATGTATAAGAAGAAAACCACCACTGAAGTCGCTAGAGAATTATTGGTGACAGTCGGTACACTTACAACCTCGATCAATCGTTTAGTGAAAAAAGGCTACGTTGAACGAATCCGTAGTGAAGATGATCGCCGGGTAGTGAAGTTGGGCTTGACTAAAAAGGGCAGACTCGTATTTCGGATTCATCAGCATTTTCATCATGAGATGGTAAAACGTGCCATTAAGGATTTGGATACGGATGAGCAGGAAGTATTCCTAAAAGCGTTAGTCAATCTATTTAGTTATTTAGAGGAGATAAAATGATGAGCTTCGGAAAAATTCGTGCGACAGCCCGTTATCTACCTGAAAAAATTGTCACTAATGACGACTTAGCTGAATGGATGGACACCTCAGATGAATGGATTCAATCACGTACAGGAATCAGACAACGCCATATAGCAGAGGCTGAAAATACTTCTGATTTGTGTTTCAAAGTGGCGGAAAAGTTGATTGCCAAAACCGAAATTGATCCGTTGAGTTTAGACTTTATTATTGTGGCTACGATGTCACCGGATTACACCTCGCCTTCAGTTGCTTGTCAGGTGCAAGGTCAGCTGGGCGCGAACAACGCGATGGCTTTTGATGTAGCAGCGGCTTGTGCAGGATTTGTCTATGCGTTAGCGACTGCGGAGAATTTTATGCGTGGCGGGATGCAGCGAGGAATCGTCATCGGCGGCGAGAAAACATCGAAGCTCTTAGACTGGCAGGATCGGTCTTCAGCCGTTCTTTTCGGCGACGGAGCCGCAGGTGTTTTATTGGAAGCTAGTGAAGAAGCTTCTATTATAAAGCAAATGCTGCGAGCAGACGGGGAAAGAGCGAATGCGTTGACTGCTGGTTTTCGGCTGAACAGTAATGTTTTCCATGATGGTCCTGAAATTAGTACAGCTTTAGCCATGGATGGCCGTGGAATTTGGAATTTCGCTTTAAATGACGTGACTAAAAGTTTGAAAGAATTTATCGGTGAAGAATCTGCAGATTATTATTTACTGCATCAAGCCAATAAACGAATCATTGAGAAAATCGCTCGCAAAATGAAAGAACCGATTGAAAAATTTCCGATGAATTTAATGAACTACGGGAATACTTCAGCGGCGAGTATTCCGATTTTATTGGATGAGCTCGTTGAAGCAGGGGTTCTAAGCTTAAACAGCAATCAAAAAGTGGTATTGACAGGCTACGGCGGCGGATTGGCATGGGGCAACCTATTGATCCAGCTGTAAGTTTGTTAAAAAATATAAAACTAAAACTTAAAATTATCGGAGGAAACAACTTATGACATTCGAAAAAATTCAAGACATCATCGTGGAAGAACTAGGAGTAGAGAAAGACGAAGTGAAATTGGAAACGAACATCCAAGAGGACTTAGAAGCAGATAGCTTAGATTTATTCCAAATCATCAACGAAATCGAAGACGAATTTGACGTGAAGATCGAAACAGAAGACGGCATTAAAACAGTAAAAGATTTAGTTGAATACGTTGAAAAACAACAAAACGCTTAATTAATAAAATTTCGGGAAAAGGCTAGGCGTAAGGCCTGGCCTTTCCTGCTATTAGGAGACGATCATGAAAACAGCATTCTTGTTCAGCGGGCAAGGCGCGCAATATGTCGGCATGGGTAAAGAGTTATATCAGCAAGAAAAAAGCGTAAAGGAAACGTTTGAAGAGGCTAGTGATTTTTTAGGCTTTTCGATGGAAGAATTGTGCTTTGAAGAGAATGATCAGCTAAATGAAACCAAGTATACGCAGCCAGCGATCTTGACAGTCAGCACCGCCTTTTTACGAGTGTTGAAGGAAAAAGGTTTTCAAGCGGATGTCGTTGCGGGACTGAGCTTAGGGGAGTACACGGCCTTAGTTGCCTCAGGCGCATTAGTTTTTAGCGACGCTGTTCAGTTAGTTCATCAACGGGGACAATTTATGAGTGAAGCAGCCCCGACTGGTAGCGGGAAAATGGTAGCGGTCATGAATACAGACGCTGAAGTGATTGAAGCGTGTTGCCGTGAAGCCTCGGCTTTAGGAATTGTTTCACCAGCAAACTATAATACTCCGCAACAGATCGTGATTGGCGGCGAAGTCGCCGCAGTCGAAAAGGCGGAAGAATTATTGCAAGCGGCGGGAACAAAACGGATGATCCCGCTAAATGTCAGCGGTCCATTCCACACGGCATTGTTGGAACCAGCCAGCAAGCGATTAAACAAAGTCTTGCAGACAATTTCTTTTAAAGAAATGGAGCTTCCAGTCATTTCAAACACTACCGCAAAAATAATGCCGCAAGCAGAAATCGTTTCGTTGCTGACGAAGCAAGTGATGTCGCCAGTGCGCTTTAGTGATAGTGTCATTACCTTGAAAGAGCTTGGTGTGACGCAATTGGTTGAGATTGGTCCAGGGAAAACATTAACTGGCTTTATCAAAAAAATTGACCGCAGCTTAGCTACTAGTCGAGTGGAAGACGCCAAAACCTTGGCTGAGACGATTGACTTTTTAACTGAATGATTGATCCGAATGATGAGATGAACAACCGAATGAATTAGGAGGTCCGAATGGAATTAACAAATAAAACTGTCTTTATTACCGGCAGCAGTCGCGGAATCGGCTGGGGCATCGCGAAAGCTTTCGCCAAAGCCGGCGCAAATATCGTTTTGAATGGTCGGAAAGAGATTCCGGCAGAAAAAATTGCTGAGATCGAAGCCTTTGGGGTAAAATGTACGACTATTTGCGGCGACATCAGTTCTTTTGAAGACGCAGGGAAAATGATCAAAGACTGTGAAACCAATTTAGGCACGATCGATGTCTTGATCAACAATGCGGGGATCACAAAAGACCAGCTGCTTTTACGAATGAAGCCGGAAGATTTTGACGCGGTATTAGACATCAACTTGAAGGGGACATTTAACATGACCCAACAAGTATTGAAACAAATGATGAAAAAACGTGCGGGCGTCATTATCAATCTCTCCAGCGTTGTCGGCTTGATCGGCAATGTTGGTCAAAGCAACTATGCCGCCAGTAAGGCCGGTGTGATTGGTTTTACTAAAGCGGTCGCTAGAGAAGTCGCGCCCCGTGGGATCACGTGCAACGCGATCGCTCCAGGATTTATCAAAACAGATATGACAGATGAATTAAATGATAAAGTCAAAGAACAAATGGAAGGTCAAATTCCGCTGAAATGCTTCGGCAGTGTGGAAGACGTGGCAAATGCCGCGTTGTTCTTAGCGCAAAACAGCTACATCACCGGTCAAGTCTTGAACGTTGATGGCGGAATGGTCATGTAAAGAAAGGACGGAAGAAAATGAATCGTGTCGTAATTACAGGCTTTGGTGTTGCCTCACCAATTGGTAATGATGAAGAAACATTTTTAAAGAATTTAAAAGCAGGAAATCATGGTTTTGGACCAATCACACGCTTTGATGCTAGTGAAACTGGCATTACTTTAGCTGGTGAAGTCAAAGAATTTCCTTTAGAAAAATATTTTGTTAAAAAAGATACGAAACGCATGGAAACATACTCACTGTATGCGATCTATTCAGCGCTTGAAGCGTTAGAAATGAGCGGGATTAACACGGAAGAAGAAGATATGCAACGTTTCGGCGTGATGATCGGTTCTGGTGTTGGAGGCTTAGGAACGATTCAAGACCAAGTCATCAAAATGGATGCTAAAGGACCGGGTCGTGTTTCACCAATGTTCGTCCCACTTGCTATCGTGAATATGGCGGCTGGAAATGTCGCGCTACGAATTGGAGCAAAGGGAATTTGTACGAGTACCGTAACGGCTTGTGCCAGCGGAACGCATTCTATCGGTGAAGCCTTCCGTAATATTAAACACGGTTATTCCGATGTGATTATTGCCGGCGGGGCAGAGTCTTGTATCAATAAAATTGGGATTTCTGGCTTTGCGGCTTTAACGGCTTTAAGCACTTCAGAAGATCCGACACGCGCGTCAATTCCTTTTGATAAAGAGCGTGATGGCTTTGTAATGGGTGAAGGTGCTGGCGTTTTAGTGCTTGAATCGTTAGAACATGCCCAAAAACGCGGCGCGACTATTTTAGGCGAGATCGTTGGTTATGGCGCAACTTGTGACGCTTACCATATGACGGCACCGTCACCAGATGGTGAAGGCGCGGCTCGGGCAATTAAAGAAGCAGTCAAAGAAGCGGGGATTGAACCAGCAGAAGTCAATTACGTGAACGCTCATGGTACGAGTACCCAAGCAAATGACAAAGCAGAAAGTAAAGCAATTGAAGCGGCTTTGACAGAAAATGCTTATGTCAGCAGTACAAAATCATTGACCGGACATTTATTAGGCGGAGCCGGCGGTGTGGAAGCCGTAGCATCACTGATGGCCTTGCAACATCAATTTATTCCACCAACTGCAAATATCCAAGAAGTCGATCCAGAAGTCAAAGCCAATGTTGTGATCAATGAAGCTAAAGAAACAGCTGTCAATTACGCAGTAAGCAATTCTCTAGGCTTTGGCGGACACAACGCTGTGATCTGCTTGAAACGCTGGGAGGCATAAGCATGGAAATCAATGAAGTCAAAGAACTGCTGAATCAGTTTAACGAGTCAAACTTAACCGAGTTTGATTTGCGAGAAGGCAGCTTTGAATTGTATATGAATAAAAACCAAACGAGTCGTCAAACAGTGGCACCTGCACAACCGGAGCCGGTCACTGAGACAGCGGCACCAGTTCCAGCGGCTAACACAGAGGCAGAAAGTGCGCCGACTGTTACAAGCACTGGCGAAGGTCAAGTGATTACATCGCCGATCGTCGGAATCGTCTATTTACAGCCCTCACCAGAGCAACCAGCTTTTAAATCGGTGGGTGAGACGGTCAAACAAGGCGAGACGGTTTGTATCATTGAAGCAATGAAATTATTGAATGAGATCACTAGTGAATTCGATGGAACGATCACTGAAATCTTGGTTGAAAACGAAGATGTAGTTGAATACGGGCAGCCTTTGTTCCGTATTAATTAATTCAGATTGGAGCAAATAAGATATGTTAACGATTGAAGAAATTAAAGAAATCATCCCACATCGCTATCCGATGTTATTGATTGATCGTGTAGAAGAATTAGAAGCAGGAAAAAGCATCAAAGCGAAGAAAAATGTTTCCGTCAATGAACCATTTTTCCAAGGACATTTTCCTCATGAACCTGTAATGCCGGGTGTATTAATTGTTGAAGCGATGGCCCAAGCCGGTGCGGTCGCATTATTATCAATGGAAGATTTTAAAGGGAAAACAGCTTACTTTGGCGGGATCGATAAAGCGAAGTTCCGTAAAAAAGTAGTGCCTGGTGACACTTTAATCTTAGAAGTTGAATTAACAAAAGTCCGTTCTTCAGCTGGCTGCGGCAAAGGCATCGCCTATGTCGATGGTAAAAAAGTAGCCGAAGCAGAACTGACTTTCATGATTGGATAGATGCCGATGTTTTCAAAAATTTTGATCGCCAACCGTGGCGAGATCGCTGTCCGAATTATCCGTGCCTGTCGTGAATTAGGAATTCAGACAGTAGCGGTTTATTCTGAAGCGGATAAAGAAGCGTTACATACGGAAATGGCTGATGAAGCAATTTGTATCGGCCCTGCCCGTTCCAGTGAATCTTATTTGAATATGCAAGAGATTTTAAGTGCTGCGATCGTGACCAATGCTGAAGCGATCCATCCAGGCTTTGGGTTCTTGTCCGAAAATAGTTTATTTGCGACGATGTGCGCCGAGTGCAATATTAAATTTATCGGACCTAGCGAAAAAACGATCGACGCGATGGGAAATAAAATCCATGCTCGTCAATTAATGCAAAAAGCCGGCGTCCCAGTGATTCCCGGTAGCGACGGCGCGATCGCCACATTGGCAGAAGCCGAAGCGTTAGCTGAAAAAATCGGTTATCCAGTGATGCTGAAAGCGGCAGCAGGCGGTGGCGGAAAGGGGATTCGTAAAGTTCCGACCAAAAGCGAACTGGAAAAGAATTTCTTATCTGCAAAATCCGAAGCGAAAGCGGCTTTTGGTGACGACTCAATGTATATGGAAAAAATTATTTATCCAGCACGTCATATCGAGGTCCAAATTTTAGGTGATCAACAAGGCGACGTGATTCATTTAGGAGAACGGGATTGTTCATTGCAACGGAACAATCAAAAAGTCTTGGAAGAAGCACCCTCGGTAGTCATTGGCGAAGAAACTCGTAAAATGCTGGGGGATATCGCCGTCAAAGCGGGAAAAGCCGTCAATTATGAAAGTGCCGGAACGATTGAATTTCTAAGAGATGAAGACGGAAGTTTTTATTTTATGGAAATGAACACGCGGATTCAAGTCGAACATCCGATTACGGAAATGGTGACTGGGATCGATATTGTCAAAAAACAAATCAAGATCGCGGCTGGTGAACCATTGGGCTTGAAGCAGTCTGATGTGACATTCCAGGGCCATTCTATTGAGTGCCGCATCAACGCGGAGAATCCGGCCTTCAATTTTGCGCCGTCTCCCGGCAAGATCAAAACCTTATTGTTGCCAAGCGGCGGGTTAGGTCTGCGAGTAGATAGCGCGATGTACAGTGGGGTGACAATCCCGCCGTATTATGATTCAATGATTGCAAAGATCATCGTTCATGGTGAAGACCGTTTTGATGCATTGATGAAGATGCAGCGGGCATTAGGGGAATTCGTTTCAGACGGAGTGATCACCAACGTTGAGTTTCAAATGGATCTAATCAGTCATCCAAGTGTCTTGTTTGGCGATTATGATACCAGCTTTTTACAAAAAACATTTTTACCTGAGTGGCAACAAAGCGAGTAGGAGGAATTTAGGTGGGACTTTTTAATAAGAAAAAAAACTACATTCGGATCAATCCTAACCGCGACAGTGCGCCGACAACGAAGCCAACTGTACCAGACGATATGTGGGCGAAGTGCCCGAATTGTAAACGAACATTGTACAAAAAAGAAATGGGCGCTGAAAAAGTTTGCCCGCATTGCGGCTACAGCTTTCGGATCAGTGCTTGGGAACGATTGGCGCTAACGATTGATGAAAAAAGCTTGATTGATTGGAACAACGATTTACCTCAGAAAAATCCCATTGATTTTCCGGATTATTTAACGAAGATCGAAAAGACTCGTGAGACAACCGGTTTGGATGAGGCGGTTCTGACAGGAAAAGCCACGATCAATGGTGAAACTGTTGCTATCGGTGTGATGGATGCCAACTTTATTATGGGAAGTATGGGAACCGTCGTAGGGGAGAAAATTACTCGTCTATTTGAACAAGCTGTCAGCGAAAAATTACCAGTTGTACTGTTTACTGCTTCTGGTGGTGCTCGGATGCAAGAAGGGATCTTTTCTTTGATGCAGATGGCAAAAATCTCTGCGGCTGTGAAACGGCACAGCAATGCTGGGCTTTTATACATCACGGTCCTAACTGACCCAACGACTGGTGGGGTAACAGCCAGCTTCGCGATGGAAGGGGATATTATTCTAGCTGAACCGCAAACCTTAGTCGGTTTTGCTGGACGTCGGGTTATTGAACAGACGATTCGTCAACAATTACCAGATGATTTCCAAAAAGCAGAATTTTTATTGCAGCATGGATTTATTGATCAAATCGTTCCTCGTTTAGAGCTGCGGGAACGTTTAACACAATTATTAGCGCTTCATCAACAGAAAGGCTGGGGTGAGAAATGAGTCTGACTGCTGGAGAAATTGTAAAATTAGCTCGACACCAAGAGCGCTTAACCAGCCTTGATTATTTCGAAAAAATCTTTACTGATTTTCAGGAATTTCACGGGGATCGTTCGTTTGGTGATGATCCTGCAATCGTTGGCGGGATCGCCAAGCTTGCGGGAAACCCAGTCACGGTCGTCGGCATCCAAAAAGGCGCAAATCTGAAAGAAAATATGGATCGCAATTTTGGTCAACCGAATCCCGAAGGCTATCGCAAGGCATTACGCTTAATGAAGCAGGCGGAGAAATTCAATCGTCCGGTGATTTGTTTTGTAAACACGCCCGGTGCTTTTTGTGGGGTTGAAGCCGAAGAACGGGGAGAAGGCGAAGCGATTGCACGTAATTTGATGGAAATGTCGGATTTAAGTGTACCAATCATTTCGATTGTGACTGGTGAAGGCGGCAGTGGTGGAGCATTAGCTTTAGCTGTTGCTGACGAAGTTTGGATGATGGAATACAGTATTTATGCGATTTTATCGCCAGAAGGCTTTGCCTCGATCCTTTGGAAGGATGGAAAGCGAGCTGATGAAGCAGCCGAGCTGATGAAAATCACCGCTGCTGAATTATTGGAGCTTGATGTGATCGATCGAGTGATTCCCGAAACGCTAAAAGGAAAAAAACTTAGCGAAGACAAAATCATTCGCATGATGCAAAAGGCTTTAATTGAAAAGCTAACCGAGTTAGCAAGCTATTCAAAAGAAGAATTAATCGAGAAACGTTACCAACGTTTCCGTAAATTTTAAGCGACGGCAGAAGCCACCGCTTTTTTTATGCGTCAAAATGAATATAAATCTAATAGATACCATTTTTTCGCACAAATTTAAATAAATATTCATTTATATCTAGAAATTATGAAATAATATGCTATACTATTTTCAATATAGTAAACGGAGGTATGTAAATGAAAAAGATGATGAAGGTTGTTTTAGCGGGAGTAATTTTATTGTCATTAGCGGCATGCGGCAGCAAAGAAGAAGCGGATAAATTGGATACGATTAAAGATAAAGGTGTCATTAAGGTCGCCACGTCCCCGGATTATGCGCCTTTTGGTTTTCATACGACGATTGACGGGAAAGACAAGATTGTCGGGGCAGATATAGAAATGGTTGAAGCAATCGCCAAAAAAATGGATGTCAAAGTGGATTGGGTCGATATGAGTTTTAATGCAGTTTTGGCGGCGGCCAAAGAAGGTAAAGCTGATATTGCCGTCTCAGCGATATCGGTAACTAGTGAGCGGGAAAAGAGCTTTGATTTCACGACAGATTATTATACCTCTCCACAAGTAATCGTGATTAATAAACAAAATGCTGACAAACTAAACTCAATCGAAAGTTTTGCGGGGAAACAAGTTGGGGCGCAAAAAGGAACAATTCAAGAAAATATCGTAAAACAGCAAATGAAAGATGCAAAATTAGTCTCAATCGAAAAGCTGCCAAATATTTTTCTTGAAGTTAAAAATGGTTCGCTAGATGGACTAGTTGTAGAAAAAACCGTAGCTGATGCGTATGTGAATCAAAATCCAGAGCTGATGATTGCTGAAATCCCATTAAAAAGTATGAAGGAAGACTCTTTGTGCATTGCAGTGCCAAAAGGAAACGAGAAATTGGTGAAGGAGCTAGATAAACATATCAAAGAAATGAAGGCGGATGGAACGATCGACAAAATGGTAGAAGAAAACAATCAGTTAGCGCAAAAAGGCGGAGAATAAAAATATTTATTCATTCAAACGTTGCATATATACACTAAAAATCAATTAATTTCACTGTGTATCGATATTTATACACTTTTTACTTGTTTTATGAAAATTTCATGCTATAATAAATTCATTGAAATAAGCTTTCAAAAATAATGACCTACATTAGGAGGAACCAGGATGAAAAAGATTACCGGCATAGTTATGACATTATTAGCATTATTTACTTTAGCAGCATGTGGTGGAGGCAGCGATAAGACTGCAGATTCCTCATCAAATACAAAATCAGAAGACCAATTAGCAGCAATCAAAAAAGCGGGCGTCTTAAAAGTCGCTACTTCAGCTGACTACGCCCCATTTGAATTCCATACAATGGTAGATGGCAAAGATAAAATTGTTGGGGCAGATATTGACTTAGTCAATGCGATCGCCAAAGAACTAGGCGTGAAAGCGGAAGTTTCTGATATGAGTTTTAATACGGTCTTGGCTTCATTAAAAGAAGGTAAATCAGATATCGCGATTTCAGCCATCTCAGCAACGAAGGAACGGAAAGAACAATTTAACTTTACAGATAACTACTACAATCCACCACAAGTTTTGATCATCAACAAAAAAAATCAAGACAAGTTTACGAGTGTTGATGCATTGAAAGATAAAAATGTCGGCGCCCAAAAAGGCTCGATTCAAGAAGACATCGTGAAGACACAGCTTAAAGATTCAAAACTTGTTTCAATCGAAAAAGTACCGAACATGGTGATTGAAGTAAACAGCGGATCATTAGACGCAATGGTTGTTGAAAAAACAATCGCTGAGTCTTATGTAGAACAAAATCCAGATTTAATGATCGCTAACATTGATTTAAAAGCCTCTGATGATGAAGCTTTTGCAATTGCATTACCAAAAGGTAGCGATCAATTCCAAACTGAATTAAATAAAATTATCAAAAAATTAAGTGACGAAGGCAAGATTGATGAATTTGTAAAACAAAACCATGAACTAGCCGAAAAATCAGCGAAAGAATAGAGGGTATCTGTTTTGGATTTTTCATTTTTAAATAAATACTTATCTTATTTCATTTCCGGCGCGGGAATTACTGTGGGTATCTCGCTGGTAACAGTCTGTTTAGGGACACTGATCGGCTTAGCGATGGCTTTGTTAAAATTATCAAAACATAAACCTTTAAATTGGTTAGCAAATATTTACATCGAAGTGCTACGTGGCACTCCGATGTTATTACAAATTACAATCGGTTTTTTGATCCTACAAGGTTTCTTTCCTTCGAAGGATTTAGACGTCGGTGTTCTATCGGTTGGTGTCAATCGGTTGTTTCCTGGGATGATTATTTTATCCTTAAACTCAGGAGCCTACGTGGCGGAGATCATTCGTGGCGGGATTACCGCCGTCAATTTTGGTCAAACGGAAGCGGCCCATTCTTTAGGGCTACGTCCAGCTCAAACAATGCGGTATGTGATTTTACCACAAGCGCTAAGAAATATTTTACCACCTTTAGGCAATGAATTTGTTACTTTGATCAAGGACTCTTCTTTACTAGCAACGATCGGAATCAATGAATTGATGGGTTCAGCTCAAATTGTTGTATCGAACTCTTATATTCCATTAGAACCTTTGATTGTGGCGGCGGGACTTTATTTTGTGATGACCTTCATCACCTCGCGTCTGCTGAACCTATGGGAGAAAAAACTTGGCAAAGGCTACCAACGATAAGCGTAGAGGTGAAAAATAATGACAGAAGCATTGATTCAAATTGAACATTTAAATAAAAAATTTGGTGACAACGAAGTATTGAAAGATATTTCAGCAGAAATTACACCAGGTGAAGTGGTTGTAATCATTGGCCCATCCGGTTCGGGTAAAAGTACCTTTTTACGTTGTGTCAATTTATTAGAGGTTCCAACCTCTGGAACGATTAAATTTGAAGGTACCGATATTACAGATAAGAAAAATGATATTTTTAAGACACGGGAAAAAATGGGAATGGTTTTCCAACAGTTCAATCTATTTCCTAATATGACGGTGTTGGACAATATTATGTTGTCACCAATAAAGGTTAAAGGCTTGGCGAAAGCAGAAGCAGAAATCATTGCCAAAGAACTATTGGAAAAAGTCGGCTTATCAGAAAAAGCGGATGCTTATCCGCAATCGTTATCCGGCGGACAGCAACAACGGATCGCAATCGCACGAGCATTAGCGATGCAGCCAGACGTAATGCTCTTTGATGAACCTACATCAGCACTCGATCCTGAAATGGTTGGGGACGTTCTAGAAGTTATGCAGCAGTTGGCCAAAGAAGGCATGACCATGATGATCGTGACTCATGAAATGGGTTTTGCCAAAGAAGTCGGCGACCGTGTGATCTTTATGGACGGTGGCGTGATCGTTGAAGAAGGTACTCCAGAAGAAGTCTTCGACCATACAAAAAATTCACGAACCATCGACTTTTTATCCAAAGTATTATAAAACCCTCGAGACTAGGCAAACAAAGCCTAGTCTTTTTTTGCGAGTTCCACTTCGCGCTTTAGCGGGACTAGTGGAATCGTATGCGTACGAAGATAGAGAATTTTTTTGGTATTTAAAAAATTCAATTTTATTTATGAGCTAGCTGTCAGTTCTGCTTTTCGCAGTTTATTTTGAGTAAAAAGAACTAAACGAATACGAACTATATGTAGAGTTAACTGTTTAGCAGAATGATAGAGCGACAAAAATAAGCGGGAATTGTTGCGAATCTAAAAAATCTGTTCTTCAAGGTAATTTTTCTTTGATAATAAGCTCAAATTTCTGTTTAATACTTAAAAAGTTCGAAGGTTCATAAAGTCTTTCTAAAACCTTTATAGTCAAATGTAGAGTTTTCTGAAAAATTGCGTTATAATCAGGTTTTGTAGATGTATAAAAAAAGTGATAGGAGTTGCCATGTTAGATAAATTCAAACCAACGTGGATGGTCGAAGCCATTTATCAAATTACCCCAGAACAATTGAAGGCTCATGGCTTTAAAGCTGTGTTGACAGATTTGGATAATACTTTGATTGCTTGGAACAATCCTAACGGGACCAAAGAGCTGATTGATTGGCTGAAAATGATGGATGACGCGGGAATTCCAGTTGTCGTTGTCTCAAATAATAAGGCGAGTCGAGTGGCCAAAGCGCTGGAAAGTTTTCAGTTGGACTTTGTTTCACGGGCGATGAAACCTTTCTCTGTAGGAATAAAAAATGCGCAACAGCAACTAGGTGTTTCAAAGGATGAGATCGTTATGATCGGTGACCAAGTCATGACGGATATCCGTGGTGCCAGTGCCGCTGGCATTCGCAGCATTCTAGTTCGTCCAATTCTTGACACGGATGGCTGGAATACGCGAATCAATCGATTTTTTGAACGTCGTGTGATGCATATTTTATTACGTAATGACCCTGAGATGAAATGGAAGAGTGAATTATAAATGGAAGAAGAATTATATTGTATCGGCTGCGGTGCGAAGATTCAAACGGATCATCCCAATGAATTAGGCTATACTCCGCAATCCGCTTTAGAAAAAGGCTTGGAAAACGGCGAAGTGTATTGTCAACGTTGTTTCCGCCTGCGTCATTACAATGAGATTCAAGATGTCTCATTGACGGATGACGATTTTTTACGCTTGTTAAATGAATTAGGAAAAGCAGATGCGTTAATCGTAAATGTCGTGGATATTTTTGACTTTAACGGTTCGTTGATTCCCGGCTTGCATCGTTTTGTTGGTGACAATCCGGTCTTATTAGTCGGTAATAAAGTAGATCTATTGCCAAAATCGTTGAAACGCGGTCGCTTGACTCAATGGATGCGTGAACGTGCTCATGAGGAAGGCTTGCGGCCAGTGGATATTTTATTGACTAGCGCTCGCAAACCCCATGAAATGGAAGAGCTATTAGCGAAAATCGAGGAATATCGCGAAGGTCGCGATGTGTATGTAGTTGGGGTAACCAACGTTGGGAAATCCACGTTAATCAACCAAATCATTAAGCAAACGGCTGGCGTTCAAGATTTGATTACGACGTCGCAGTTTCCTGGAACAACTTTAGATAAGATCGAGATTCCATTAGATGATGGCCATTATCTATTTGATACACCAGGGATTATTCATCGCCATCAGATGGCGCATTATCTTGGTAAAAAAGATTTGAAGATCATCGCACCTCATAAAGAAATCAAGCCGAAAGTCTATCAGCTGAATGAAGGACAAACCTTGTTTTTAGGTGGCTTGGCTCGTTTTGATTTTATTCAAGGGGAACGGGCATCTTTTGTCGCTTATGTCTCCAATGATATCGAGCCACATCGGACGAAACTTGAAAAGGCTGATGCATTTTATGAGAAGCATGTGGGAGGCTTATTGCAGCCGCCACGGCCTGATGAAGTCCCAGATTTTCCTGAATTGGTGCGTTTTGAATTTTCAATTAAAGAAAAAACTGATATCGTATTCGCCGGATTAGGCTGGGTGACGGTATCAAAACCGGCTGTTGTGGCTGGTTGGGCACCAAAAGGAGTCGATGTTTTGACTCGTAAGGCACTAGTTTAAGACATAAAAATACTAAGATCCAAATAAGGGGAATATAATGGAATTAAGAGGAAAACAAAAACGTTTCTTACGCAGTCAGGCACATCATTTACAACCGATTTTTCAAATCGGCAAGAATGGTCTGAATGAAGCGGTGATGGTTCAAATCAATGAAGCGTTAGAAAAAAGAGAGTTGATCAAAGTCAATTTGCTGCAAAATACCGATGAAGTGGCTGATGAAGTGGCCCATGTTTTAGAAGCGAAAATCAACTGCGAAATTGTTCAAATCATTGGACGAGTATTGGTATTATACAAAGCATCAAGCAAAGAAAAATACCAAAAAATCTCAAAAGAAGTTCAAGCAATTTAATGCTAAATACGTTCAAATACTAAGGAGGAATGACGGTTGTATTCAGATGTCTTAACGATTCCAAAGGTTGAACCGCTAACGGTTTCCACGATGCCAAAAAAACAAGTGGGCCTATTAGGCGGAAATTTTAATCCGATCCATCAGGCGCATTTAATGATTGCGGAACAGGTGGGCCAAAAAATGGGATTTGATGAAGTACATTTGTTGCCGAGTTATTTACCGCCTCATGTGGATGAAAAGAAAACGATCGATAGTAAGCATCGATTGGCGATGGTGAAGCTGGCAGTTGAAGATAATTCTTTTTTGTCGGTGGATACGAGAGAATTGGCACGTAAGGGAAAGAGTTACACCATCGATACGATGTTGGAAATGACCGCTGAAAATCCAGATACGGAATATTATTTCATTATCGGCGGCGATGAAGTGGCTTATTTACCGAAATGGCATCGCATCGATGAATTAATTCAGCTGGTGAATTTTGTCGGCGTGAAGCGGGCAGGGTTTACACCAGAAAGTCCTTATCCGATTATTTGGGTAGATGTTCCTGAGATTCAGCTTTCCTCGTCTTACATTCGTAAACAAGTAAAGCAAGGGTGTTCAATTCGTTATTTGGTCCCTGATCGGGTACGAGAATATATCGCGGAAGAAGGTTTATATCTTGATGAAGTATAGTGATGAGTATACGGCGATGGATCGTGAAGCTTTGATGCAGGCTGTTCAAATGCGAATGAGCGAACGACGCTTCAAGCATGTACTTGGAGTAGAAGAAACCGCGGTCGCTTTAGCTGAACGTTTCGGCGAGTCACCGGAAAAAGCTAGTGTCGCAGCTTTAACTCATGATTATGCCAAAGAACGTTCAGATGAAGAATTTCAATTAGCCATCGATCAAGGAAATTTTGAAAATAAAACGGAATTATTAAAATATGGCAACGCCATTTGGCACGGACTTGTAGGTGCAGATTTCGTAGCGCGGGAGTTAAGTATTACTGATGAGGAAATCTTAAATGCAATTCGACTGCATACGACTGGAGCGGCGGAGATGACGCTTTTAGATAAAATTATTTATGTGGCAGACTATATCGAGCCGGGTCGAAATTTTCCTAGTGTAGAAGATGCTCGCGTGATCGCTTTTAGTGATTTAGATCAAGCGGTGGCCTTTGAAACGAAACATACTTTGGCGCATTTAGTCGAAGGTGAAAATCCGATTTATCCCAAAACAATCGAAACCTATAATCGCTGGGTTGCAGGAATAAAATAAAAAGCAAGTTGTATAATTATAAGGAGGAGAATTATCATAGATAGTAAAAAAATGTTAGAAATTGCAGTAAAAGCAGCTGATTCAAAACGGGCGGTGGATATAGTTGCCTTGGATGTTACACAAGTCTCTTTATTAGCCGATTATTTTATGATTTGTTCCGCTAATTCAGATCGTCAAATCAATGCAATCGTTGATGAGATCCTTGACAAAGAAGAAGAAGCGCAAGTAGAAGTAAAACGAGTAGAAGGAAAAGATGGCGGGAAATGGGTCTTGATCGACTTAGGTGATTTGATCGTTCACGTGTTCAGTCCTTCAGAACGAGAATTTTATAACTTAGAAAAACTATGGTCCGATGCACCACTAGAAAACATTGAGGCTTGGATCGACTAATGGCATACGAAACATTTGCTTTTGTTTATGATGAAGTGATGGATGATTCGCTGTATCAGCAATGGTTAGACTTCTCACTGAAACATTTACCTCAAGGGACCAAGCAGATTTTAGAGTTGGCTTGTGGAACGGGTGCGTTAGCTGTTGAGTTTGCTAAGGCGGATTTTGAGGTAACGGGTCTAGATCTATCGGAGGAAATGCTGACGCTGGCTAGCGATCGGGCAATTCAAGAAGAGGTCTCGATCAACTGGATTGCCGGAGATATGCTGGATTTGACCGATATCGGTAACTATCAAGCTGTGACCTGTTTCTCTGATTCTCTTTGCTATATGCAAGACGCGACGCAAGTTCAACAAGTTTTTAGCGGCGTATACCAGTTGTTGAAAGAAAAGGGCAGTTTTATTTTCGATGTCCATTCAACGTACCAAGTGGATGAAGTCTTTCCTAATTATAGCTTTCATGATCAGACAGAAGATTTTGCGTTTTTATGGGATAGTTATCCTGGTGAGGTTCCTCATAGCATTGAACATTTTTTAACCTTTTTCGTCAAAGAGACAGGAGAAAAATTTGAACGCTTCGATGAACTCCATCAAGAGCGGACCTATCCGCTGGAAATGTATCAAAACATGCTGACAGCAGTGGGCTTTAGCAAAGTCGAAGTCTTTGCGGACTTTACGGATGAACAACCAAACAAGACAAGCAAACGCTGGTTTTTTGTTTGTCAAAAATAGCCGAGAGCAATCTCGGCTTTTTTGCCCTTATAAAGAAAGTATCAATTTTTCATATGGATAAATCGCTTTACAGTAGGTATATCCATGTCCGGCTTCACGAACCAGTTTTATCGGCAATGAGCTAGGTGAGTTCGCTAAAGCCTTTCTTATTGAAGACGGACTTTTTTGATTAAAGGAGGAATGGCTTTGCGAAGCTGCGGGATAGTCGTTGAATATAATCCGTTTCACAATGGGCATAAATATCACGCTCAAAAAGCGCGGGAACTAAGTGGTGCAGATGTAGTTGTAGCGGTGATGAGCGGGAATTTTTTACAGCGTGGAGAGCCGGCGATTACGGATAAATGGTCGCGGGCCGAAGCGGCATTGAAAAATGGCGTCGATCTTGTTGTGGAATTGCCTTTTGCTTGGGCCGTTCAATCAGCGGATTATTTCGCGAAGGGCAGCATCAAGCTGCTACAAGCGTTGAATTGCGATGCTCTATGTTTCGGGACGGACAATCAGGCGACGTTTGATTACACAGATTATGGCCGCTTTTTTATGGAAGAGCAAGCAGCGATCGATCAGTTATTTCATGAATTGCCGGTTGGCTGGAGTTACCCGGAAAAAATGGCGGAGGCCGTGTCTCGGCTTTATCCTAAGGCGAAAGCTTTCCCACCAAATCATATTTTAGGGTTAAGTTATGCTAAGGAAAATGCCTCTTATAATCATCCGATGGAAATCTTTCCGTTGCCTCGCAAAGATCAAGGCTATCACGATGAGTCGTTGGTGAATAATCAGTTTGCTAGTGCTACCGGTATTCGGCAAGCGTTCTTAGCGGGAAATCAGGTGTCAGACTTTGTCCCTGTTGAAACACTACACGCATTGCAAAAAACACACATTGCTTGGTCCAATTTTTGGCCCTTTCTGCAGTATCAGCTGCGAGCTACTTCGTTGGAAGGGATGCAAGAGCTGTATCAAATGAATGAAGGCTTGGAGCATCGCTTGACCAGTCAAAAGGCGGCTAATTTTTCCGATTATTTGCAAGCAATCAGTACCAAACGTTATACGCAGCCGCGGCTGCAACGCCTGCTTACCTATGTCTTGCTACAAGTTCGCGAAGCCGAAATAAAAGCCGAACAAGCAGATTCACTGCTGCACATTTTAGGTTTCACACAAAAAGGTCAAGCCTATCTAAACCAAAAGAAAAAGCAGTTTACACTGCCAGTTGCCGCGAAAATTGGTCAAAAGGAACGAGAACAGCATTTTCTGACGTATCGTGCCGATCAAATTTATCAATTGATTTGTCCAGCTGAACAGACCAGCGGGCGATTTCCGATTCAAGTTTAAAAAAGACTTTCCAAAGCACAGGTGAGTCGTTATAATGAGAAAGTAAAAAATTAACGGAAGTGAAGTGAAAACATGGGACGTAAGTGGGCGAACATCGTAGCGAAGAAGACTGCGAAGGATGCAAACAATAGTAAAATTTACGCAAAATTTGGGATCGAAATTTATGCAGCAGCAAAATCAGGAGACCCTGATCCGCATGCCAACCAAAAATTGCGTTTCGTTATTGAACGGGCGAAAACTTATAATGTACCAAAACATATCATTGATCGTGCGATCGAAAAAGCGAAAGGCTCCGGCGACGAAACGTTCCAAGAACTACGCTATGAAGGCTTCGGCCCGAACGGTTCAATGGTCATCGTTGATGCCTTGACGAATAATGTCAATCGGACTGCGTCTGATGTCCGTGCGGCCTTTGGTAAAAACGGCGGAAACATGGGCGTTTCTGGCGCGGTTGCTTATATGTTCGACAATACTGCTTTATTCGGCTTTACTGGTGCTGATGCGGATGAAGTCTTGGAATATCTGATGGAAAAAGAAATTGATGTTCGCGATGTTGTTGACGAAGATGGACAAATCATCGTTTATGGTGAACCAGAAGATTTCAATGAGATCCAAGCAGCTTTGAAGGAAAAGGGCATTACAGAATTTTCGATGGCTGAAATGCAAATGATTCCGCAAAACGAAGTAACGTTGACCGGTGATGACTTAGAAAAATTTGAAAAAATGATCGACGTGTTAGATGAATTAGAAGATGTTCAACAAATCTATCATAACGTTGAGTTAGACGATTAAAAAAATAAAGGAGACGAGGAAATTATTTTTCCCCGCCTCCTTCTTTTTTTTTACTTAAATCGCTTTTTCTTGATAAAGTGTTTCTGGTATTTGTTCTAGTAACGGACTCTTTTGATCAACCACCAGCAGATTCAATTCATGCATCGCACGGGTGCAGACGGTGTATAAAATCAGCTTGTCTTGTTCCGTGTGATAATTTTCCGGTGAGACGTTCCAAGCAAAGACGCGATCAAATTCTAACCCCTTGGCTAAGTAAGTAGGAATAATAATCAGACTCTTCTTCATGAAGTCTTCGCCATCTGTCAGCAGCTGGACTTGGTCTTTTTGTTCTGGCGTCAATTGGTTATAAAGGTCTTGGCATTCTTCCACGGTCTTCGCAATGATCGCGGTGCGCCAATATTTTGCCAGTTCTTTTGTTTCCTCGATTTGTTGAACCAACCCGTCGATCATTTGACGTTTTTCATTGGCATAATAAATATTCGGCAAATCGCCCACGCGAGCAGTAAGTTCTACCCGATTTTCTTGGGTCAAAAATTGATTGGCAAAATTAGTGATCTCTTCAGTGGAACGATAACTTGTGGTCAGCTCAAAATGCGTCAATTCTTGCTCAGGAAAAATCTCCGCCAATGAATGAACCATACTTTCATTGCCAAAAACTTTTTGATTCAAGTCACCGCATAATGTGTAGGTTGCTTTGGGATACAAATGTTTCAACAAAGCGACTTGTGCCGGTGAAAAGTCCTGCATCTCATCAATGAAGATAAAACGCGCCTTTTGTCTAACATCCAGTGGATGGATCGCCTTCATTAATAGAAACAATAAGGTGCCATCTTCCAAGCTGATGTCCTTGCGTTTGAAATCTTGCAGTAATTCCGTTTGCATCGTTTTCCAATTTTCTTCCGTCAATTGATAGTGTTCCAATAAACTACTTGGGACCTGTTGCAGAAAATGCAGATATTGTTTCGCATAATTGATAAAACCGAAACGATTGATTTGGCGGCGTAAAGGACGGAATTTCTTTCGGACAATTTTTTGTGTCATTTGGCGACGCAATCGACGCTCCGCCTTTTCAGAATCTTCCATATCGGGATTATTGACAAAGACCGCATCGACTAATTCGTCGGCCGCTTTCTTTGCCCAATCCTTTTTCATCTCATCCTTTTCCAAGCCACCCAATTTCTTCAAAAGCTTCGTTTGTAGCAGTTGCATTCGTTGATACATCGGCAAACTAGGGTTGGCTTCTTGATACCAGTTGCGGATTTGCTGCTTAGAAATCAGCACATCTTGCTTTAGCTTCAAATCACGGAACAAAGGACCAAAATCAGAAATTTGCTCCACGTAACGATACAGTGATTGAACAATGGCAAAACTACTTTTCGCTCTTAAGACGCGATCATCTTGACCAGAAAGGAAGACTTCTTCATGACTTTCCTCCGTATGGATCTGATAGGTCGGCAATAACGCGGCTAAGAAGGTTTTGAAAGTTTCCGTCGGTATCCCGCTTTCACCAAGAGAAGGCAGGACAGTTGAAATGTAATCTGAAAAAATATGGTTTGGCGAGAACAGCAATACTTGTTCGTTATCTAGCCATTTGCGATTATGATAAAGCAGATAGGCAACTCGCTGCAGCAAAGCAGAAGTTTTTCCGCTGCCGGCAATTCCTTCTACAACTAAGACTTTGCTTCTAGTGTCGCGGATGATCTCATTTTGCGAACGTTGGATCGTTGCCACGATATTTTTCATATGGTTCGAAGAGGCTTCGTCTAAAATTTCTAATAAGAAATCATCATTGATTGCTTCGGACGTATCCACCATTGATAAAATCTGACCTTCACGAATCTTGAATTGTCGCTTCAATAATAATTCAATGGGAATGATCGCATCATGAGCTTCATAATGGGTTTGACCTAGTGTGCCTTCATAATAAAGATTGGCGATGGGGGCCCGCCAGTCAATGACGATCGTTTCTTCTTTTGTATCTCTTAAAGAAGCGATTCCTAAATAAAGTGTCTCCGCTTCTTGGTCTTCTTTAAAATCAATCCGAGCAAAGTAAGGATTTTGCCCCATTAGCTTAAGCACTTTTTGACGTTTTTCTTGTGAAGCGAAAGTTTGATAGCGTACTAACAACTCCTGCTCATGTTGGCGCGTCTCTGCCATCGTATCAGCTAGTGCTTCAAAGGAACCGGCTTGGATTTTTTGACCGGCATTTTCCAACATGTCGGTATCAAATTTTGATTTTGTTTCCTTTTTTTGATTGTCCAAAAAAGCAATTTCTTGTTGGATTAAGGTGCTTGTCTGTTGGACGTGCTCTTGTTCGTACTCTCTAGCGTTCATTGAGCATCCTCCTTTGTTTTTTCCATCAAACTGTTTTTAACAGCATAATAGTATAGCACAGAAGGGCGGAGAGAAGCAAAAGGCTGAATTTGACAGAAATCAGCAAAAAGGAGCTAGGACATTAATATAATCCTAGCTCCTATTCATGTGTAAACAGTGGTCCAGAAGTAGCTTCTTCGGAAATAAACCGAAATTTTACAAAAATTTGCGGAGCACCAAGTAGGAACACTCAACATCAACGCTAGAAGTGTTGCGTTTCCTAGCTATTTTTGAAAATCCCGTCTTATTGTTGTGAAACAGTCCCTCCTTGGTGCTCGAAACTGAAGACTTCGGTCCTAACCTTGATTCATCGCTCCTATTCAACACAATTCAACGCTATTCAATGCCATCATGGGCTCGCTGCATCTTAGCGAGATCAATTTTTTTCATTTCATACATTGCTAATGTCGCACGCTTGGCTTTTTCCTGATCAGGATCACGAAGCATGTCGTCTAGCTGGCTACTGGCTGTTTGCCAATAAACGCCGTATTTATCTTCCATCCAGCCACAGGGCCATTCTTTGCCTTCTTTCGTAATCGCCTCCCAAGCTTCATCAATATCTGCTTGGCCTTTGTAATACAAATAGAATGAATTCGCCATTGAGAAATCAAAAGGCTGTTTCTCCGGTCTATCCATAATAATCAAATCTTGCCCTCGAAGCTGAAAGCCAGCTGCTCGTAAACGTTCTTCCTTTCCTTTGATCATAAAGTTTAGTTTGCCGCCAAAAATTTCGATCCATTCATCAATTGCGGCCTGCGCTAGGCCATAGTTTTGATTGGCGAACATGATACAAGGGAGGATCGTTTGCAAATTATCCCACAGCCGAACTTGCCAAGAAAAACCGAAGCGGTCAGTTGTCCAGCCGAATTTTCCAAGTTCAGGATAATCGGTTAAGGGCATCAACGTTTCGCCTTGACTATTCAACTGATCCCAGACAAATTGTAATTGTTGCTCATTCTCACAATTGACAACATAGGAAATCGCTGGTGTTGGTTTGAACGTATCGTCACCGTTCAATAGCATGATCTCACAGCCAGCTAACTCCAAAGTAATAGTCAACGTATCCCCAATTTTCCCATGATCATCGGTTACATAATAAAAGGTTTCTTTTCTGTGACTATCTTCAAAGGTTTCTAAGTAAAAGTTTGCAGCTGCCTCAGCATTGTGATCAAACCAAAGACAGCAGCCAAATTGATGTTCCATGATCGTTCATCCTTTCTCTAATAGAGATTGATATGCCACATGACACCATATTGATCCTTGACCATTCCATATAATTTTGCCCAAAAAGTTTTCTCTAACGGCAACAAAATTGCTCCTTCTTCAGTGAGACGACGGAAGATTTTCGTTGCTTCTTCAACAGTGAGGGCGTTAAAAACTAAAGCGACATTATTTCCAACGACGATTGGTGGAGCCAGACCCTCTGGACTATCTGAAATCATGACATTTGTATCATTCAATTTAAGGCTAGCGTTCAGAACTAAATCTTTGAACTTGTCATTCAGCGGATGCTGTTCATCTTGAGGCATTTGACCGAAAGTCATCACCTGCGCTGGCTCGGTTTCGAAAACTTCTTCATAAAATGCGATGGCTTCTCTGGCTTGGTCAGCAAAATGTAAATAGATATCCATGTGAACTCCTCCGTTCTTATTGCTTCACTTTACCACGAAGAAAGGGCTATCAATAACATTTTGCTCTGTCAGAATTTTTATTTTGACGAATAGAAATGAAATCAGTATGCTGAAGGTAACAGGAGAGGAGCGCAAAGTATTGGATGCATTCAGACTTGGTGAAGGAGTCACGGTGACGACTGGACCTTTACAGGGAATCTATGGCGTAATTGTCTTTTATGATCAGCAGCAAAAACGCTACTTGGTCCGGTTTACAGGACAGCAGCAGTTATATTTTAGTCCCGAGGAGATTATTTTATGGTCTAAAAAATAGGGGATACGATTGATCCCTTATTTTTTATTTAATTGTGTTAAAATTAGGCGAAGTAATAAAAATAAGAGGAGTGATTCATCATGCCATTTGTACACATCGAATTAGTAGAAGGCAGAACACAAGAACAGTTAACAAAAATGGTGGAAGAAGTAACAGAGGCGGTATCAAGAACAGCTGGTGCACCAAAGGAAAACATCCACGTCATTATTAATGAAATGCAAAAAGATCGCTATGCGCAAGGCGGCAAATGGAAATAATAAATGTTGTACTTGCTTTTTAAATCAATAAGTGTTTATAATGTGTTTGTAATTGATTGATGAAGAAAGACACCTGAACTTGAAGGCTGTTTAGCAGAGAGGAAAAGCACGGCTGAAACTTTTCCAGACAAGCGCGAGGGATGACCACTTTCAAAGACTCCTGTTAAATGCAGGGGCGGACAGCGCCGTTATCGCTTGTGAGGGACAGAAATTCTGTCCAAAGATTAGGTGGAACCACGTTTATTCGTCCTAGTACCGTTACGGTACTAGGACTTTTTTTGTTAGTTCTACTTTCAGCTTTAGTTGAATTAGTAGGATGATAGGCGTACGAGAATCTGTTGAATGGTATCTAAACTTCACTTGCCTAACAAGAAAACAAACGTGTTCAAGCTTCTTTTTTCTATCAATCAAAACTAATAAGGGGGAACTACAGGATGGTAAAAATTTCATTTCCAGATGGATCAGCAAAAGAATTTGACAACGGTGTAACTGGTTTAGAAATCGCAAAAAGTATTTCTAGCTCATTAGCCAAAAAAGCCTTAGCCGTTGTAGTGAACGGTCAATTAGAAGATTTGAATCGTGCAATTGAAGAAGACGCGGAATTAAAAATCGTGACTGAAAGTGATGAAGAAGCCTTACCATTAATGCGTCATTCAAGCGCTCATTTAATGGCACAAGCAATCCGTCGTTTATTTCCTAACATGCACTTTGGCGTAGGACCAGCCATCGATTCTGGTTTCTACTATGATACAGATAATGGAGAAGGCGACCAAATCAGCGAAGAAGACTTCCCGGCAATCGAAAAAGAAATGAAGAAGATCGTCAAAGAAAACTTACCGATCGAACGTAAAGTCATGAGCCGTCAAGAAGCGCTAGATTTCTTCAGCTATGATCCTTACAAAGTAGAATTGATTACTGATCTACCAGAAGATGAAGTGATTACAGCCTATACACAAGGTGAATTCACTGACTTATGTCGTGGACCACACGTTCCTTCAACTGGAAAAATCAAAGTCTTCAAATTATTATCAGTAGCGGGCGCTTACTGGCGTGGAAATTCTGATAACCAAATGATGCAACGAATCTATGGAACAGCGTTCTTCAATCAAGCGGATCTAGATCATTTCTTGAAAATGCGTGAAGAAGCCAAAGAACGTGACCACCGTAAATTAGGGAAAGAATTAGACCTATTTATGATCTCACAAGAAGTGGGTTCAGGCTTGCCATTCTGGTTACCAAAAGGCGCAACAATCCGCCGCGTGATCGAACGTTATATCGTTGATAAAGAAATTTCAATGGGCTATGAACACGTTTATACGCCAGTTCTTGCGGACACTGGCTTGTACAAAACTTCTGGTCACTGGGATCACTATAAAGACGATATGTTCCCAATCATGGATATGGGAGACGGTGAGGAATCATTAGTCTTACGTCCAATGAACTGTCCACATCACATGATGATTTATAAAAATCACATTCACTCATACCGTGAGTTGCCAATTCGTTTAGCTGAACTTGGGATGGATCACCGTTATGAAAAATCTGGTGCTTTGTCTGGGTTGCAACGTGTTCGTGAAATGACGATGAACGATGCCCACATCTTTGTTCGTCCCGATCAAATTAAAGAGGAATTCCGCCGTACATTAGACTTGATCTTGGAAGTGTATAAAGACTTTGGCTTTGAAGATTATCGTTTCCGTTTAAGCTACCGTGATCCTGAAAATACGGAAAAATACTTCGACGATGATGCGATGTGGGAAAATTCACAACGGTTATTGAAAGAAGTTATGGATGAATCAGGCTTTGATTACTTTGAAGCTGATGGTGAAGCAGCCTTTTACGGTCCTAAATTGGATGTCCAAGTCCAAACTGCTTTAGGAACAGAAGAAACGTTATCTACGATCCAATTTGACTTCCTATTACCAGAACGTTTTGAATTGTCTTACATTGGTGAAGATGGTAAAGAACATCGCCCAGTTGTCGTTCACCGCAGCGTCGTTTCAACAATGGAACGCTTCACTGCTTACTTGATCGAACAATACAAAGGTGCGTTTCCAACTTGGTTGGCTCCAGAACAAGTGGCCATCTTACCGGTATCTCCAGAACACCATGGTGATTATGCCTATGAAGTGAAGGACCGTTTGATGCGCGAAGGCGTTCGAGTGGAAGTGGATGACCGTAATGAAAAACTTGGTTACAAGATTCGTCAAGCACAGACACAAAAAATTCCTTATCTATTAGTCATTGGCGATAAAGAAGTGGAAAGTGCGACAGTCAACGTCCGTCGCTATGGTAGCGAAGACCAAGAAGTTCAAGAGTTAAATCTATTCGTTGATGCAATCAAAGACGATATCGACAATATGAGTCGTAACCAAGATTAATCGCATATACGATACATTTGATCCGGTGAGGAAACTCACCGGATTTTTTATTTAGTTATCAAAAGATCATAAAGATTGTTTTTAATAGAAGAAAAAAGCAGAAATTCATGGTGATAATTCATTTGTGGAAAACTTTTTAAAGAAAATGCGTCAAACCCGCTTTTTGAAATTTTGAGTTTTCCACAGAAAGAGTAAGTTGAGAATGTTTCACGGAAAATGAATTTTTTGTTAAGTGGAAACGATGAATTTTCGCGGATTAATTTGTCAAATAAAAAAATTATCATATCAGTGTGAAACACTCTCTGCTTTTCTATTATAAAAAAGTGACTGAAGTTTTTAAACTATGGTAAAGGTCATACGATTAATCCTTTTTAAAAAACATATTTTCGGCTACAATAAGACAAGTAACTGTCGAAATGGAAGGAACGTATGAATGAAACCAACGAATCCATTAAAGAAATTTTTTGAGAAACTAAAACTTGGAGACGAAAAAGGCCGTAATCAAAATAGAAGTCACATTCCTTTTAGATTGAATTTTTTATTTTTTGTCATCTTTGGCCTTTTTGTAATTCTAGTCACCCGACTAGGATATTTACAAATCGTCAATGGCGATAAAATGAAGGCAGAGATAAAGTCTTCTACAACTATTACCGTCAAAGAAAATGCACCTCGTGGAGTAATCTATGATGCAAAAGGAGTTGCTTTGGTCAATAATCAGGCAAATCCAGCGATTACATTTACCCGAGGAAACATGATGGAAGGCAAGGATATTCGTGACTTGGCGGATAAGCTAAACACATTGATCAATGTCCCCGCAGATGAAGGGTTGACGACCCGAGATAAAAAAGATTATTGGTTAGCAAATCAGAAAAACTTGGAGGCCGCCGAGGAGCGTCTTTCATTTAAAGAGAAAAATCTAGATACGTCAAATGAATATTCAAAGCTGGTTGATAAAGTAAAAGATAGTGAGATTCAGTTTGACGAGAATCAATTAAAGGCAGCAACGATCTTTAAACGAATGAATGCAGCATCGGCTCTTAGCACAGTTTTTGTGAAGAACGAAGGTGTTACTGATGAAGAATTAGCAGTTGTTGCCGAACATGCTGCTGATTTGCCAGGCGTTTCCACTGGTACTGACTGGGATCGGTCCTATAATGATGACTTAGATGGCTCGTTACGAAGCATTTTAGGGGACATTACGACTGAAAAACAAGGCTTACCAGCCGAAGAAGCAGAAGCTTTGTTGAAAAAAGGTTACGCTCGTAATGACCGAGTGGGTAAGAGTTATTTAGAGAAACAATACGAAGAACAGCTGCAAGGGAAAAAAGGCGAATACAAGGTAACCTTGAATCAACAAGGAAACATCGAGAAGCAGCAAGAGGTTAAAAAAGGCGAGAAGGGTTCAAATCTTGTCTTGACTATTAATACGGAGTTCCAGAAAAAAGTTGAAGATATTTTACGGAAACATTTTCAAAGTTTAGTCGATAGCGGTGTCGCTAAGTATTCACCAGGTGCGTATGCGGTGGCGATGAATCCAAATACTGGTGAAGTTTATGCCATGACCGGTTTTAAACATGATGTAAATAGCAAGACATTGACGGAAAATACTTTAGGGACGATTACGAATGCTTTTGTACCAGGTTCTGTGGTTAAAGGCGGAACCATTACAGCTGGTTATGAATCAGGAGCAATCAGCGGCAATGATACGTTGATCGATCAACCAATCAAGTTGGGTGGAACAGCTCAAAAAAGTTCTATATATAATAAAGTGTTGGGAAATCAAATTCCCTTGAACACTGTCCAAGCTTTGGAAATTTCTTCTAATGCTTACATGATGCAGATTGTTTTGCGGATGTTAGGTGTACAATATCAATACGATATGACGTTGCCGGAAATTGCCTCATCTAAAGAAATGTATGAAAAATTACGAAAAGGGCTTGCGGAATATGGCATGGGCGTGAAGACTCAGATTGACTTGCCGAATGAATCACCTGGTCTAGTGAATGATCAATTTGGTACGGATCAAGCTCCTGGTGCTGGTAATCTGTTAGATTTATCATTTGGTCAGTATGATACTTATACACCAATGCAATTAGCCCAATATGCGGCGACAGTCGCTAATGGTGGGACGCGAATCTCACCTCACGTAGTCAAAGGAATTTATGGAAACAATGACAGTGGTGGCTTAGGTTCACTACAACAAGAGATTACAGGTAAGAAATTGAATCAAGTAAATATCACGCCTGAGCAAATGAGTATTATTCGAGAAGGCTTTTATCAAGCGGTCCATGGCACAAATCCTTATACCACTGCGAGAGATCTGGCTTCAGCTAAGTTAGATCCCGCAGCAAAGACAGGGACAGCTGAGACAGTTCCAGATGGACATCCAGATGTTAATACAATCAACAGCAATCTTGTCGCTTACGCACCTCATGATAAACCGCAGATCGCGATTAGTGTGATGCTGCCTAACTTAGACGAAGACCACGATGATACCAATAAAGCAATTGCGAAAGACATAATAGATGCGTTTGCTGATACTTATGGCGTACAATAAACTAAGAAGCTTAGCTTCTTAGTTTTTTTTTTGACGAATGAACCAATCTTATAAACATAATAGTTAGGAGTGGAAATAATGTCAGTATATGACTTTGAGGTAAAACAAACAGATGGAACAGAAAAAGAACTTTCAGATTATCAAGGAGATGTCTTGTTGATCGTTAATACAGCGACAGGCTGCGGCTTTACACCGCAATATGAAGGATTACAAAATTTATACGACGATTATAAAGAACGCGGCTTTGAAATTTTAGACTTTCCTTGCAATCAATTCGGCAATCAAGCTCCCGGCAGCAATGTGGAAGTTGCAGAATTTTGCCAATTAAAATACCATACGACTTTTCAAACTTTTGGTAAGATCGATGTCAATGGTGAAAACGAAGCACCATTATACGCCTATTTAAAGAGCGCGCAAGGTGGTTTACTTAACAAAGCAATCAAATGGAATTTCACCAAATTTTTAGTAGATCGTCAAGGAAACGTGGTAAAACGCTACGGATCGCAAACAAAGCCAGAAAGCATCGCGGCTGATATTGAGGCGCTGTTGTAAAAACGTCAAGTAGAACTACTTAACAAAATTGGCAAAAAGACTAGTCAAAGAATTCAAAACATGATATGATATCAAAGTCTGAGAAATATCTTGGAAAACTGGTTATATTAGGGAGGGAAAATCATGCGCGTAAACATCACTTTAGAATGTACTTCTTGTAAAGAACGTAACTACCTAACAAACAAAAACAAACGTAACAACCCTGATCGTTTGGAAAAAATGAAATATTGCCCACGCGAACGTAAAGTTACTTTGCATAAAGAAGTAAAATAATCGCCTTATAAAGTCAGTGATCATACAACGATCACTGGCTTTTTTTGTCAGTTATGTTTTCTGCGGTGTTTGTAGTTTAAAAACTAAAAATTGCTGATTTTACTATTAGGAATAGGGCTGTTTAGCATAATGATATGCCGAGGAGAATAAGAATAAATTTTGTCAAAAATTTATAGTTCCTTTTAATTGGAGTCTGCGATCAGTTTTTCTTCCTACTCAGCAGTTTAGAAAAATCGTATAAGAAATGAGGATGACATCAATTTTTTGGGGTAAAAAATGATTCCTTTTAATCGCATCAATCCTGATTTTTTCTACTTTATTGATCAGCTTGAAAATCTACATAAAAACTTCATAGAATCCTAAATAAAAGCTAACTTTCTAGTGGTAAAACTAGTTATTAAATAGAATTAGAATAGAAAGGAAGGTTCAGATGCGTAAAGTTCCACCAATTTTAAAACCAATTGCTTTGCTGACATTATCCATTTTGATTGCGACAACGACAGGGATTTTAAATAATTCCAGTTACCGTCAGACGAAAGCAACACCAACCACTGAATCGACCACACAAGAACCAACTGCCAGTTCTTCGGAGAATCAGACAACGACGACTCCTGAAACAAGTTCTACTATCCAACAGGCACCTAATACGATAGAAGAACATTCAGCAGAAACTAGTCAAGGCGAAAACAGTCCGGCCACTAGCGAGATTTCTTCATCAACGGCTTCATCATCGACAGAAGCTTCGCAAACCGAACCAACGCAACAGCAACCAGCAGAGGCACCAGCTGCTGTGCCAGAAACGAGTGATGATCAATGACCTTACTTTTAGATATTATTAATGGATTGAATAAATTTTTAGGCTTTTTAGATATTAGTCCCAAATATTCAAATCGTGCTTATACGCTTTTGAGTATTCTTCCGACGGTGTATATTTTGCGAATTGTTTATGGTCTGTGGCTAAACCATAATTATTTGCAACTAGCTATTTACAGTTTGGTTTTTCTGATATTGGTCTATTTCTTTGTTTTGAATTTCTTTTATTATTTTTTGGACAAAAATTTAAAGGCGGATGTCACCCAATTATTTGTCAAATACTTGCCAGATGATGCTTTTAATATTCAAAATGAACAGCCTAAAAAGGCAAAAAAAGTCTTTGAGCAAGCCGAGGAAGTTACTGTGGATTTCATAGAAGATTATCAGTTGAAGTTGGCGGAAGACATTCAAGAATTGATTACTGGAGGAGAACTGACGACACGAGATTTGACTCAAGAGGAAGGTTTTTTGATTGATGAAAATACATTGTACCCTTATTACTATGTGAAGCAAATCGCTCCTCAGCGCTATCAGTTGCAAATTGGAAAAAATTATCGTGAGTTAGAAAGCATTGGAACAATTCAGTCAAAAGAAGCATTGAAGCCAATTGGATTGTTTATTGTTGGCGGTGATTTTGTTAAAGAGGGGGTTCGTTATCACGAGCCTTATCGATTAAAATTTTTGGTCAAAACAGAAGAGGCGACCACCCGAAGTCGCCGCAGTAAAAAATAAATGCCGACTGATTGGGGATTTCGCCAAACAAGCGAAGTCTCCAATCAGATCGGCATTTTTATTATTTTAAGACGTCACGGATATTTTCGACCATTTTGGTATAGGCGATTGGTCCGTTGTATAGCCAGCTTGATTGATTATCAAATTCAAATAGATGATTGTTTTTCACAGCTGGAATATTGCTCCATAGTGGATCTTTAAACATAGCAGCACCAGTGTCGCTATTAACTAAGAAAATGTAATCCGCATCAAGCTGTGACAGACTTTCTAAAGAGACTTGTGAGAAGTCAGCGGTTGCTTTTTTGCTGATGTCTTTAGTTAACTGCGGTACTTCGAAACCTAGTTCGTGGTAAAGCAACTGGCCGCTAGAACGATTGTCCGCTACCATAAAGGCTGAGTTGTTAGTTACCCATAAAACAACGGCAGATTTGCCATCGATCTTGTCTTTATATTCTTTTTTAGTTTGATCAACTAATTGGTCGTAATCTTTTTCAACTTTTTTTGCTTGATCTTCTTTGTCGAAAACCTTACCGATGTCTTCTAGTTGGTCACGCCAAGTCACGTTTTCACCGTTTTTAACAACATAAGTCGGAGCAATTTTTTCGTATTCTTTATACTTTCCGCCTTCAAGTGTGCCGTTCGAACCAATTAGTAATAGATCCGGTTCAAATTTTAACACGTCTTCGTAAGGTAGGTCATAATTGATTGTTGGAACGCCTTTTAATTCAGCTTGCAAATAGTGTTGAATTTTGCCTTCGCCAACAGTCCATTGAGCCACGGGCTTTTCATCTAGAGCAACTAGATAATCCTCTAAATAAGAAGCGATGATCCGTTTTGGCTTTTGGGGGATCTCGACTTTGTGATCTTGCGCGTCGGTCAAGGTCCGCACATCTTTATTTGTATCGTTACTTGCACTGCTTTGCCCACAAGCAGCCAAGCTGAATAATGCCAACATTGAAGCGGTGCCTAAAATAATTTTTTTGAACATAAAAAAACTCCTTCAAGTTTAATTGAGAAATATTCTCAATTGCTATTATTACCGAAAGATGTGAAGGTGTCAACAATGATTTTTCTCTCATAGACAGTTGACGTTGATGAAAAAGAGCGTCATAATTGAGAACGATTATCAAAGAAATGAGGAAGGTCAATGACCAAATTAAATACGACTGATCTTTCAATCGGCTACGAAAAAAAAATAGTTGTGAATGATATAACGGTGGAGATCCCTGCTGGAAAAATTACTAGCTTGATTGGACCAAATGGCAGCGGTAAGTCTACTTTTCTAAAGGCCTTGGCGCGTATCCTTGAACCCGCCAAAGGTGAAGTGTTAATTGATGGCGAAAATGTACAGCGCTTAGATACAAAAGCTGTTGCACAAAAAATTGCTTCTTTGTCGCAGGGCAGTTCACCAGTCAATGGATTGACTGTGGCGGAAATTGTCGCTTATGGTCGTTATCCGTATCAAAAAGGTTTCTCTGGCTTGAAAGAGCCGGACCATCAGCTGATTCGCTGGGCGTTGGAGGCGACAAACTTAATGAAGCTGCAAGATCGGACGTTGGCTACCTTGTCAGGCGGGCAGCAACAACGGGTTTGGATCGCGATGGCTTTGGCGCAAGACACGGATATTTTGATTTTGGATGAGCCAATCACTTTTTTAGATCCGGCCCATCAATTAGAAATTTTGGAATTATTACAAGCAATCAATCGACAAGGCAAGACGATCTTGATGACGATCCATGATTTGAATCACGCTTCACGCTTTTCTGATTATTTATTAGGAATGAAGCAAGGTGAGCTGATTTTCCAAGGCCCGCCAAAAGAAATTTTTACCGCGGAGAAGCTGTTGAATCTTTTTGATATCCAAGCGACTTTTGCGACGCTGCCGAATAGTGATAAACCAATCGTCATGGCTTATGATTTAGTGAAGGAGCATTAAGAGATGAGAAAACGGAGAATTTTTTTCGTGTTTGTGATTGTTTTGCTTTTCATTGCGATGCTCTTTTCTTTGCGCTATGGTGCGGTGACCAGTAAATGGTCAGATGTTACGCAGGCGTTGTTGCAGTTTGATCCTAGTAACCAAGGAGAGCAGTTAGTTCGCTACTTGCGGGTTCCGCGAATGTTTAGTGCAGTGCTTGTCGGTGCCGGCTTTGCGATTTCTGGAGCATTGATGCAAGGAATCACGTCGAATCCAATCGCGGATTCCGGACTATTAGGGATCAACTCGGGTGCTGGTTTAGGATTGGCCTTAGTTTTTGCGCTGAATGGTAATCCTTCACCAACTGCTGGGATAATTGGTTCTTTATTAGGTGCGCTAGTTGCAATTCTTTTGATCTATCTCGTTTCGACTAGAGTTTCATTTGGGCTCTCACCTGTTCGAATTGTTTTGCTGGGGGCGGCGTTAAGCGCCTTCTTTGCATCTATTAGTCAAAGTATCAGCTTGATCTTCAATTTGAATCAAAATATCACTTTTTGGTTTATCGGGGGCACCGGGAATGTTTCAATGGAACAGTTACAAACCGTTTTTCCTTTGATTTTGGTTGGTATTTTAGGAGCTTGTTTAATTAGTCCTCAGGTGACGTTGTTGAGCTTGGGAGATGAAACGGCGATTGCATTGGGGAAAAAACCAAACCGGATTCGTCAATGGAGTATGCTGTTTGTCTTGCTTTTGGCTGGCACATCAGTAGCCTTAGTTGGTACGATTGGTTTTGTCGGGTTGATTGTTCCTCATGTGGTTCGTTTTTTTGTTGGGCATGATTATCGTTATGTGATTCCGGCTTCGGGTCTTTTTGGCGCCTTGTTCTTTTCGGTGGCTGATATTGCATCTCGCTTGATAGCGCCACCTTTGGAAACACCAGCTGGAGTTATTATTACCATTATTGGTGTACCATTTTTACTTTTACAAATTAGGAAGGGAAGCTTATGAGAAAAAAAATCGGCTGGTTCAGCTTGCTTTTCTTACTTATAATTGGGATTACGTTGAGCTTGACGGTAGGAACGATTCCACTTTCGCTCAGAGATCTAATGGATGTTTTCCAACAAAATGCTAGTGCCAGTAAAGAATTGATTGTCTTTAATTTTCGCTTTCCCCGACTACTCGTCTCATTGTTGGCAGGAGCAGGATTAGCTGTGTCAGGTTATTTGTTCCAAACCGTTACTCACAATGATTTGGCTGATCCAGGAATTCTCGGCATCAACGCCGGCGCCGGACTAACAGTATTGATCTATTTAGGTTTCTTCGCTCGCGGAGAAAACAGTTGGTACTTACCATTGATCGCGTGTGTCGGTAGTTGTGGGGCGACTTGTTTAGTTTATTATTTTGGCCGTCAAGCAGAGCGGATCACGCCGAATCGTTTATTACTAGCCGGCGTGGCAGTCAATGCAGGTATCTCGGCCTTGACCTTGATCGCGACGATTCGTGTGTCAAAGGATAATTACCAATTTGTGACGGCTTGGCTTGCCGGGACGATTTGGGGAACAACGTGGCAACATGTCTTTCTATTATTGCCTTGGCTCATCTGTTTGATTCCGGCCGTCTTATTGCGCGGTCGTGCGTTAGAAGTGTTGGAGCTGGGGGATGAGATAGCTGTTGGTTTAGGAGTGAGGTTGAAACGCACGCAATTATTTGTATTGATTTGTGCGGTTTGTTTAGCGGCAGCTAGCGTTTCAATCGCCGGCAGTATCAGTTTTGTCGGATTGATTGCACCGCACATCGCACGCCAGTTCACAGGGAAAAAGAACAATCAGACGTTGGTGATGACGGCTCTAATCGGCGGTATTTTATTGTTATTCAGTGATATTTTGGCTCGAGTAATTTTACCTAGCGGCGAAATGGCGGCAGGGATCATCGTCTCATTGATCGGTGCGCCGTATTTTATCTTACAGTTATTGAAAAAGAGTTAGGAGATTATTCTAATTTTTTTGCGGTACCATAGGTTCATTAGGATGAATAGGGGGGAAAGCCAATGGTTTGGACAACGATTTGGAGTCATGGGCAGCGGGGGATTGCGCGCTATGCTTCTTCAACAAGCGGAACAATCCAATTAACGATGCGGAAAATTGTGCCAGTAAGAAAAATTCGTTTCGTTTTTGCGAATGAGTATGGTGAAAAAATTCAACACATCCAAAATTTTTCCTTTAACACAAAGGATCAGACACACCGTTTTTCCGATTTTTCTATCCAGCCAGCGGAAGTTTTTAAAACGGCGGCAATTGCGATTGATCCATCGGCCAAAAAATGGCAACTTTCCTTTCAAGCAGATCCATGTGAAAGTGGCTTTGCCTTTAATGATGCGGATTTTTTTCCGAATACTCAAGCTGGCGATTTTTGCTCTGGCTTAGCGGCGATCGAAGCTGAAATTGATGGAAAGTGTATGATCGCTTTAGGCGATTCGTTGACCGAAGGGGCTACTTGGACTACGCCAATGCAACGTCAGCTGCGAAAACAATCGCTTTTTTTAGTCAATCAAGGGATCAATGGCAGCTGCTTGCTTCATGCCAGTAGTGACCAGCCAGCCTCGAAGTCAGTTGACTATTTCTACGGCTTTGACGCCTTGACACGCTTAAGACATTGTTTGAAAAGTCATAGTAACGTTAGTAGGGTGATTTTGTTTTTTGGCGCCAACGATTTGGTCGACGGTCAGCTGACGTTAGAATATTTTCAAGTGAAGATTAAGGAATTGATCACTGTTTGTCAGGATCAAAACATCGGCTATCAATTGTGTACTCTAACACCTTGTTTAGGGTATCCGGGAATGGATGAAGAAAAAGAATGCTTGCGACAAAAAATTAATCATTGGCTGCGAAATGAATATACGGAGCTGTGGGATTTTGCCGCCATGGTGGAGGATCAAGGACGATTAAAGCCGGTCTTCGATAGTGGTGATCATTTACATTTTAATGCCGCGGCTGGTTTGACGATTGCACGTCAAATTTCTAGTGATTTTGTTAAAGGGGAGTAATCCTCTTTTTATTTTGGGTGGATTTTGTTAGTATTTCTGATAAGAAGGTGAAGGAATGGAGAAAAAGAAATTACGTCAGCTTGCAATTAAGCGTCTAACAGCGTTAGTCAATAGTGACGAGCGACAAACGCAGGTGAATAGTATTTTGAATGAATTTTATCAAAGCTCTTTTTGGAAGGAAGCAAAGAGCATCGGAGTAACTATGGCAACCGATTTTGAATTTCCAACATCTGAATTGATTCAAGCGGCATTAACAGCTGGAAAAAAAGTCGCGGTGCCTAAATCGTTACCAAAAGGTGAAATGGTTTTTCATTGGATCGACCCGGAGACCCCTTTTTACACGACGAAGTTTGGCGTGGAAGAACCAGCTATTGAAAATATTGCTGTCTCGAAGGAACTTGATCTTTTGATCGTTCCCGGGTTAATCTATAATCACGCAGGCTATCGTATCGGTTTTGGTGGTGGCTATTATGATCGCTATTTGGCGAGTTATCAAGGGAAAACAGCTAGTTTAGTTTTCAAGGAACAATTGGTAGAAGAGTGGGCGATTGAACCCTTTGATCAACCGATTCAGCAATTATTTCTTGCTTAGAAAAGAATCTATTAAAGATGAGAGAGGTATCAAATGAGAAAAGACAAGCCTTATGTGACCTATGCTTTTTTTGCCATCAATACGGTGGTTTTCGTGCTGCAATATGTATTGCCTAGTTTAGGAATTGAAAATCAATTAGGGATGTTCTCGCCAGCTGTGATTTTGCAGCATCAATATTGGCGTTTTATTACACCGATGTTCATTCATTTCGGGTTGATGCACTTTGCCTTGAACAGTGTCGTGCTTTACTACATGGGTCAGCAATGTGAAGCAATCTTTGGTCATTGGCGTTTTGGTGTAATTTATTTACTTGGCGGTATCATGGGGAATTTCGCCAGTTTTGCTTTTAATCAGCCGACGACTTTATCAGGAGGAGCCAGCACGGCAATCTTTGGTTTATTCGGAGCCTTTCTAGTGGTCGGGCTCCATTATCGGGATAACGGTGCGATCCAAGCATTGACACGGCAATTTGCTTTGTTCATCTTAATGAATTTAGTTTTTGGTGTGTTTGATTCTACCATTGATATTTGGGGGCATTTAGGCGGTCTGATCGGTGGTGCTTTAGCAGGTTGGACGTTAGCAGTTCCATTTGGTCAAGAACGATTTACAGTGCGGGCGCGAGTCACTGCAGGGCTGGTTTTCATTTTTGCCCTCGTACTGATGGTTTTCTTCGGCTTAAGAAAATTTGGCTTGTACCTTTAATTTATACTAGGAGCTGTGACGAAAAGATTGTCACAGCTCCTTCGTCTGAAGAAAGGATGTCGCAGTAGCCGCTTTTATCACGGACTCCTTTGATAATCAGCAAAATAATGTTTCATGCAATCTGATTTTGTTATAAGATAAGGAATGTTCAGTACCTGACGGATAATGAAATAAAAGTTTTAAAAGGAAATCGCGATTGGGCTATAAAAAAATCAATTTTTTCTGTATAATACTGGGGATGTGGTTTAATGGAAAGTTTGTATGATGTACAGCAGCTGCTGAAGCAATTTGGCATTTATGTCTATGTGGGAAAGCGTATTTATGACATCGAATTGATGCAAATTGAGTTGAAGAATTTGTACGAGGGACGTGTGATCGATCGCGATACCTATCTGCAGGGCTGGCATATTTTAAGACGAGAGCATCACATTGAAGAAAGTCGAGAAGGTGACTAGGATGGATAAAAAATTATTAGGAATTGACCTAGGCGGTACAACAGTAAAATTTGCAATTTTAACTGAGTCTGGTGAGATCCAACAAAAATGGAGCATTGAAACAAATATTTTGGATGATGGGTCCCACATCGTACCGGATATTATTGATTCGATCAATCATCATTTATCTTTGTATAATATGACACCGGAACAATTTATCGGTATTGGAATGGGTACGCCTGGGAGTGTCGATATTGAAGCTGGGACTGTGATCGGTGCGTACAATTTAAATTGGACGACCTTGCAGCAGGTTAAAAAGGAAATCGAAGCAGGAACGAAGATTAAATTTACGATCGACAATGACGCGAATGTGGCGGCTTTAGGTGAACGCTGGATGGGCGCTGGTGAGAATGAACCGGACGTCGTCTTCATGACCTTAGGAACTGGTGTTGGCGGCGGGATTGTCATGAATGGCGAATTACTTCATGGTGTTGCTGGCTGTGCGGGTGAAATTGGTCATGTGACGGTGGACCCTAACGGCTTTGAGTGTACTTGTGGGAAACGCGGCTGTCTTGAGACTGTTGCCAGCGCGACGGGTGTTGTACGGGTGGCACGTCAGCTAGCGGAAGAATACGCAGGCGGCTCAATTTTGAAGGCACGCTTAGATAATGGCGAAGATATCACTAGTAAAGATGTGTTTGAACTAGCTGAAAAAGAAAATGACGATTTGGCCTTGATGGTCGTGGACAAAGTGACTTTCTATTTAGGTCTGGCTTGCGGGAATCTTGGAAACACACTGAACCCTTCAACAATCGTAATCGGTGGCGGAGTGTCAGCGGCGGGTGAATTTTTACGTAGTCGGATCGAAACGTATTTCAAAGAATTTACGTTCCCACAAGTTCGTGAAAGTACAAAAATCAAACTTGCAGAATTAGGCAATGAAGCTGGCGTCATTGGCGCTGCTTCACTAGCAAAATAGAAAAGGTAAGAGAGGAATCTAACAGATGTCAATTTGGTGGAAAATAAATATTGTTCTGATTTCATTAATCGCTTTGTATGCTCTATATGAGTTGTATGTGCGGATCATGATGAAACGTTCAGCAAAAGTTATCTCACAGGAAGAATTTCAAGCAGGAATGCGTAAAGCACAAATTATCGATGTTCGTGAACGAGATGAATTCAACGCAAAACACATTTTAGGTGCTCGCAGCTTCCCTTACAGCATGTTAAAAGAATCAATGGGGTCTTTACGTAAAGATCAACCAATCTATATCTATGATCAAAACAAAACGATTAGTGCCCGTGCCGCTAATTTATTGCGGAAAAACGGCTACCAAAACTTGTTCATTCTTAAAGGCGGCATGCAAGACTGGACAGGTAAAATCAAACAGAAAAAAGTCGATTAAATCGAAGCTGTGACAGAAGCTACTTCTGGAACGACGTTTATTCACAAACAGAAACTGTGACAAGAGACTTTTGTCATAGTTTCTGTTTTTTTTTAGCAGACAGACAGCGATGTTCGATTGACGGGACACTAGATTCCCTTTATGATGGACGTTGAGAACTTTTTTTGGAGGTAAGTATGAGTATAAAACTAGTCGCCATCGATTTAGATGGAACATTGTTAAATGATCATCATGAAATCAATCAACCGGTCGTTGATTGTATCAAAGAAGCGCGTAAGCAGGGCGTCTATGTGGTTCTTTCTACCGGACGGCCCTTATCTGGAACAAAGGCACAACTAGAGACACTAGGGTTGAATCAGCTGGACGATTATATCATTACCTATAATGGCGCTCTTGTACTAAACACAAATACGTGGGAAATCATTGCTGAACATGGCTTAACCCGGGAAAATTATTTGGAGATCGATCATTTGGCACGTTTGCTGGACGTTCATTTACACGTTGCGGACAAAGAGGCGATGTATACAGCCAATCGTGATATTAGTCCTTATACTATTTTGGAATCTTATTTGGTGAATTTGCCGCTGCATTATCGGACACCAGAAGAAATCGCGAAAGAAGTGTTACCGACTAAGATGATGATGATCGATGATCCGGAGCTTTTAAGTGAAGCTTTCAAAAAAATTCCAGCTGAGTTTTTTGAGAAATATACCATCGTCCGCAGTACACCGTTTTTCATTGAAGTATTGAATCCAAATACTAGTAAAGGTTTGGCATTGAAGGAATTAAGCGAGCATTTAGGCATCCAGCAGAGTGAAGTTATGGCGATTGGCGATGCTGAAAATGATCTTTCGATGATCGAATTTGCCGGTACAGGTGTAGCAATGGGAAATGCGAGTGAAACAATCAAAGCTGCCGCTGATTATACAGTGGCTACGAATTTAGAAGATGGTGTTAAAGAAGCGTTTGAAAACTGGGTACTTTAAAAATTTGAACTTCCGTTAGCTTTTTTGCTGCGGAAGTTTTTTTATAATTGCATATTCCACGATTTTTCTCTACTCTTAAATATAAAGATAAGAAGTTATCAGAATCTTAGAATAATGGAGAATATATATGAAAAAAATTGCGATTATTGGCGCCGGTCCCTATGGCTTGATCGCTTTGGAGCGGCTGATCAAGCAAGCTCCGGCAGATGAAGAAACAAATATCCTGCTTTTCGATCCCTTAGGTCCTGGCGGTGAAGTCTGGCGTAGCGAACAAAGCAGTCAAGTGATCATGAACACGGTCATGCAGCACGTGACGGTGTTTGCAGAAGACCAAGGACCTAATCTAGCTGAGTGGAGTCGAAACTATGCTAAAGATTATTTAACCACAATTGGGGTTCCATCCTCTTCGGACCTCTTTGCCGAAACGAATTTAGGAAAAAATGAGTATTGTCAACGGCGATATTATGGGATTTATCAGCAATGGTTTTATCAAGAGCTGGTCAAAAATTTACCCACCCACATAACGGTTTCTTTGATTAAAGAATATGTCGATGATTTGACGTTAGAAACTAATCAGATCATTCTTTCTGCGGGTAAACCCTATGTCGTGACGGATCTGATCTTAGCCACTGGTCATGGTGGCAATTTTCTCAGTAGCACAGAAGAAGAAAATCAACAATTCGCTAACGCTCATAAGCTCTTCTATCAAGGCCCGATTAATCCAGCAGATACGCCACTAGAAGTTATAAAAAATAATGAGACAGTCATCTTGCGAGGGTTAGGTTTGAGTTTTTATGATTATATTGGGTTGTTCGTCGATAAGTGGGGCGGGGCATTTAGTGAAGTAGACAGTCACTTGACTTATCAAAAAACGGGCAAAGAAAATACCTTAGTCGTCGGTTCTGGCCGAGGGTTGCCTTATCACACTAGACCTAAAAATCAAAAAGATGCTGGAGAAGACGCTGAACCGAAAATTCTGACGAAAAAATTTATGGAAGTTTTTGGTGGGAGTGCGGAAGAACTAATTGACTTATTAAAAAAGGAAGCGGAATTGGTTTATTACCAGCATCAATTAGTAAACAGCCCAATTCGGGAGGCTTTTTTACGAGACTATCAGTTGGGGGATCGGCAAAAAGTGTTAACGAAGTATCAAATTCTAGTTGCGGACCAATTCGATTGGGAAAAATTATTCGATCCCGCGAAGGATATCACGCCACAGGATTTTCCCAGCTTTATCAAAACCTATCTTGCCAATGATATTGCGGAAGCGGAGCAAGGCAATCGCAACGGAGCAATCGCGGCTGCTTTGGATACGTATAAGGAACTACAAGAACCTTTTAATTATATGCTGGACCATGAAAAGTTTAAGCCAAAAGAATATTTCGAAGATTTTTTCGGCAACTTCAATCGCAATTATAGCTTTCTAACGATTGGTGCACCAGTGATCCGTCAAAAGCAATTATTAGCGTTAGCAGAGGCGGGAATCATTGAATTTTTGGCCCCTAATATGAAAGTCGAGAAAGAAAAAGGGCAGTTTCGTACTTATAGTAAGCAGCTGCCGGAGCGGCAATTTTCAGCGAGTTATTTGATTGAAGCCCGCTTGCCAGCAACGAGTTTTAAGCGAACAAAAAACAAATTATTGATCCAGATGCGTAAGAAGGGGTATTTGAAAGCTCACGGTGTTTTTTATGACGGAGAGTTCCACGAGACGGGGGCGCTGCAAGTAAAACGCGAGACGCATCAAGTAATTGATAAAAATGGACAAGTTTTGCCACATGTTTTTTGCTATGGCATTCCTCTTGAAGGATTGGACTGGCTGAATGCAGCTTCACCACGGCCAAAAAGTCACGACCGAGTCTTTCAATTGGCAGAACAGATTGCAAGTAATTTATTTATATAAGCCAATAGGCAAGCTACCTCCTATCAAGGAATTTATTTTTCGAACCCCACGAAAAATAAATTTGATCCACATTACGCCTATCATTATGCTAAACTGTTCCAACATTATTAAAGCAGAAAATATTTTTCACTCTTCAACTATACAAACTGCGAAAAGCATAAGTGACAAAAAAAAGAAAGCCAAGGCTTTCTTTTTTTATCGAGCGATTCTTTTCCGACGAGCTTTTTTACGATTTTCGTCGATCTTTGATTCTTTTTCTTCGATGGGATCAATAACTTTCTTTTTAACGCCCATCACCACACCAGCAACGACGGCAGCTGCCGTTAATGTACCGGTAAAAAATCCTGAAGCAAATTTACGCATAATCCTCACTCCTTTACCTGATACCTTCATTATGAAGCAAAAGTAAAAAAATAGAAAGTTTTACGAACGGAAAAGCCCTTGCAATTATTTAGTAAACAAACTATAATTTGTTTACTAAATAAAATTAAAATGATTGGAGTCGATCAAATGGCAATTTTAGTTCTTGGAGGAGCTGGCTATATTGGTTCTCATACTGTCGATAAGCTCGTATCGCAAAATTATGATGTAGTAGTGGTAGATAATTTATTAACAGGACACCGTGGCGCGATTCATCCGAAGGCGCGGTTTTATGAAGGCGATTGTCGTGACAAAGAATTTTTAGCGGGCGTGTTCAAAAAAGAAACCATCGAAGGTGTTGTTCATTTTGCGGCCAGCTCATTAGTCGGCGAGTCGGTAGAAAAGCCCTTAAAATATTTCAACAACAATGTGATCGGCATGGAAGTTTTACTGGAAGTAATGGAAGAATTCGGCGTGAAAAATATCGTCTTTTCATCAACCGCAGCGACCTACGGTGAGCCTGGGGTTTCTCCAATCAGTGAAGAGGTTCCAACCAATCCGAAGAATCCTTACGGCGAAAGCAAGTTAATGATGGAAAAAATGATGAAGTGGTGTGACAACGCCTACGGAATGCGCTATGTTGCGTTACGTTACTTCAATGTAGCAGGAGCCAAGTCTGATGCTAGCATTGGGGAAGATCATGATCCAGAGACTCATTTAGTACCGATTATCTTACAAGTCGCCTTAGGTCAAAGAGATCATTTGACGATTTTTGGTGAAGATTATGACACACCAGACGGGACATGCATCCGTGACTACGTTCAAGTTGAAGACTTGGCAGCGGCCCATATTTTGGCCTTAGAATATTTGAAGGCCGGCAATCCAAGTAATTTCTTTAATCTTGGATCAAATAACGGTTATTCTGTAAAAGAAATGTTAGATGCGGCAAGAGAAGTGACTGGAAAAGATATTCCAGCGGAGATAGGCCCCCGTCGTGCCGGCGATCCCAGCCGTTTAGTGGCGTCTAGTGACAAGGTCAAAGAAACATTAGGCTGGAAGCCAGAATACACTGATGTAAAAGCGATTATTGAAACCGCGTGGAATTGGCACGTTAGTCATCCCCACGGCTATGAGGACTAGGAGGAAGTATGAATGTCAATCAGTCAAACGGTCAGAGACTTTATTACTTTGGCTATTCAATCCGGCGGTTGGATGGAAATGGATCGGATTTATTTAGAAAATCGGGTAATCGCCCTAATTGGTGAAGATTCCCTTGAAACGTCAGAGCTTCGCCCAGTCACAGCTAGTTCAGTTGAATTGGCGGATCAATTATTAGATCAAGCTCAAAAGAATGGCCTGATTACGGAAATGCAAGCAGAGCGAGATATTTTAGAAGGCCAACTAATGGACTTAATGACGCCGCCGCCCTCTGTGGTGAATGCGTATTTTGCCCAATACTATTCGAAGGACCCTGTCCAAGCGACGGATTATTTCTTCAAACTAAGTAAAGACAATGATTATATCAAAACCAGAGACATCGCTCGTAATATTATTTTCCCAGCTGAGACAGCTTATGGAACATTAGAGATTACGATCAATTTGTCAAAACCAGAAAAAGATCCGAAACAAATCGCGGCTGAACGGACTGCGGTAAAAGTCGATTATCCCAAATGCATGCTATGTATGGAAAATGAAGGCTACAAAGGCCGGATGAATTATCCTGCCCGCACCAATCATCGAATCATTCGCATGAATTTAGATGGTGAAAGCTGGGGCATGCAATACTCGCCTTATGCTTATTACAATGAGCACTGCATCGTTTTATCGGAAGAACATCGCCCAATGAAGATCACGCGTGACTCTTTCCAACGCTTGCTGAAGATCACTGAAGTATTGCCCCATTATTTTGTTGGCTCGAATGCTGATTTGCCGATCGTGGGGGGCTCGATTCTCTCTCATGACCACTATCAAGGTGGGCGTCATACTTTCCCAATGGCGGTGGCTGAGATGGAACGTACCTTTGAATTGCAAGATTTTCCAATGATCAAAGCAGGCATCGTAAAGTGGCCGTTATCGGTGATTCGACTGCAAAGTAAGAATGCAAACGAATTGGTAGATGCAGCAACAATGATTTTAGAAAAATGGAAAAACTACTCTGATGAAGCCGTACAAGTGGTGGCCGTGACCGAGGATGATACGCTACATCATACGATTACACCAATCGCCCGCCGAAATGGTGAGCTGTTTGAACTGGATCTAGTCTTGCGGGATAACAATGTTTCTGAAGAATTTCCTGATGGGATTTTCCATCCGCACCCAGATGTTCAACACATTAAAAAGGAAAATATTGGTTTGATCGAAGTGATGGGCTTGGCGGTGTTGCCGCCACGCTTAGCGACTGAATTAAAAGAAGTCGAAAACTATTTATTAGACGAAAAAAATGAGATTGCAGATTACCATGTTGAATGGGCTGATCAGCTTAAAACAACGGAAACGATCACGGCAGAAAATGTGACCGAAGTCGTCCAAAAAGCCGTCGGTGCCGTCTTTGCACGTGTGCTAGAAGACGCAGGCGTCTTTAAGCGGGACGTGGAAGGTCAAGAAGCCTTCACTCGTTTCATTACGACGTTGTAGAAAGGAATTGCCATGGCGACGATACGAGATATTGCAAAACAAGCAGGCGTTTCACCGGCGACCGTTTCTCGCGTTTTGAATTACGATCAAGAGTTATCCGTGGCGCAAGAAACGCGACAACGCATCTTTGAAGTGGCGGAAAAATTAAATTATACGAAGCACAAACGCTCACCTAAAATGGGGCGAGCGTTGATTCGTTTAGTCCAGTGGTATGACGAGGCTGAAGAATTAGCAGATTTGTATTATTTATCGATTCGCTTAGGGATTGAGAAAAAGGCCGAAGAATTAAATCTTCAAGTCCGCCGCGAAACCTTAAATGAACTGTCTGAATCGCAAGTGACTGGAACGATTGCATTAGGCAAGTTCGATGCAGCGCAGATTCGACAATTGAAACAATTAGATGATAATTTATTATTTGTTGATTTTGATGCCATGCAGTTGGGATTAAATTCACTAGTCGTCGATTTTGATCAAAGCATGGATTTGGTGATCGATCATTTTATCCAACAAGGGCATCAGAAAATCGGGATTCTCTCTGGAGAAGAAGTGACAAAACATAATTTACAGCCAATTGAAGACCCTCGTATGTTGTCTTTCAAAAAAAAGCTGGAGCAGCTAAACCTTTTTCGTCCAGATTTGGTGGTAACCGCACCTTTTTCAATGGAAGCCGGAAAAGCTGCTGTGAATGAATTTATTGCTGAGAGCAACGATCTTCCGACAGCCTTATTCGCTTCTAGTGATGCTCTAGCGATTGGTGGCATGCAGGCAATTCAAGCTGCTGGACTGCGGATTCCAGAAGATATCTCCGTAATTGGTTTCAATGATGTCAGTGTCGCAAAATATGTCTCGCCCGCCTTGTCTACAGTTAAAGTCGAGACCGAATGGATGGGGGAATTAGCTGTCACCACGCTTTTAGAATTAGCGAAAGAATATTCCCCGGTTCCTCGAAAAATCATGCTAGGTACGGAACTGATCCAACGAGCGTCAACCAATTAATTTCAAGCAATAGACAAAACAGGTTTTCTTCTCAAAAGAGCGGAAGGCCTTTTTTGTAATCGGAGGTTTAAACCAAAAATAATGGAGCGAGCCAGCCAGAACAAGAAAAAGATAATTATCTAGCCAGCTAGTAGGAAAGCATTTGTGGTTTATGTTAAAATATGGCTATCTTAAATGCGAGGAAATGACTTTTATGAAATTATTAGCGATGGATACATCCAATCAAACATTAGCCGTAGCGGTTTTAGAGGATGCCAAACTGTTGGCGCAGTTTCAATTGAATCGGAAAATGAATCATAGCTTGACTTTGATGCCGGCGATTGAATCGGTGATGCAGGCAAGTGGCCTAACACCTAACGAGTTGGATCGCATCGTAGTAGCCCAAGGTCCTGGCTCGTATACAGGCATTCGGATTGCGGTCACGACTGCGAAAACATTAGCCGAAACTTTGCAGCTTGAGCTAACCACTGTTTCAAGTTTGGCAGTGCTGGCAGCCAATAGTCAAACGGATAAATTAATCGTTCCACTAATGGACGCTCGTAGAAACAATGTTTATGGGGCTGCTTATCGTTGGGAAGAACAACGATTAGTTAATGTGATCGCAGACCAGCACATTCCTTTAGCAGATTTGCTCAAAAAAATTAACGAACCGGCAATTTTTGTGGGTGAGACTGAAAAATTCCGGGCAGAGATCGCTGAAACATTAGCGACTGCGAAAATTAGCGAATCGGACCGTTTAAACTTACCTAATGGACTTGTTTTAGGCCAGCTTGGTCTTTTAGCTGATCCGATTGAAAATATTCATGGACTTGTGCCAGAATATTTGAAACGGGTGGAGGCAGAAGAGAAGTGGCTAGAGACGCATCAACCAGGGGACGAGAACTATGTTGAAAAGATTTAGCGGCCTAGTCAAAACAATCTTGTATGGAAAGCAATATCCTTTCAATACCAAGACGGTGACGCTGGGGGACCAACAGTTTTTACTGCGAAAAATCGTCGATCAGGATATTAAAGAACTGATTGCATTGGAGCGGGATGTCTATTTTGGAGAGGCACCTTGGACCAAGAGCGCTTTTTTGTCAGAAATTCATTCGCCGATTCCTCATCTGTATTTGTGTATCGTCACGCTGGAGAACGAGATCGCGGGTTTTATCGGCAGTCGATTGATTGGAGACGATACGCATATTACGAATATTGCGGTCGGTACCTATTTCCAAGGTCAAGGAATCGGTAGCCTATTGATTGACGAAGTTGAAAAATTCGCTATAATGAACGATTGTGAAACCCTCTCCCTAGAAGTCCGGTTAAGTAATACCGATGCGCAAAGGCTTTATCGCCGTTTAGGGTTTTCATCGCGGAATATTCGGAAAAATTATTATACCGAAAATAGCGAGGACGCATTAGACATGAATAAACATTTGGATGTGGAACTAGGTGGACAATAGTTGGATAAATCAGTGGATAAAGAGTTAGCACAAAAGTTTTGGGAGATTAGTCAAGAGGCATATGTCTATGATTCCCCTTGGACAGCGGAACAATTTGCCAGTGATTTGGCCCAATCCCACAGCCATTATTTTATGGAGTCAGAAGAAATCGCCGCCTTTCTTGGTTTCCATCAAGTCTGTGATGAAATTGAGATCACCAATATCGCCACGGCAGTCAAAGGACAAGGCATCGGCGGTAAATTAATGAGACGATTGATTCAGTACGCAAAGTCGCAAAAAATTGCGAGTATTTTTTTGGAAGTACGTGCTTCGAACCATGAGGCGCGGCTTTTTTACGGAAAATTTGGCTTCCAAGTGATTGGAACAAGGAAAAAATATTATCGGCATCCGACAGAAGATGCGGTGCTGATGAGTTTGAAAGTAGGAAATAAAGATGAGTGAGACCGAACTGATTTTGGCAATTGAAAGTAGCTGTGATGAGACCAGTGTCGCTGTAATCGAAAATGGAGAAAAAATTCTTTCAAATATCGTAGCTTCCCAGATTAATAGTCACAAACGCTTCGGCGGTGTCGTACCAGAAGTGGCGAGTCGTCACCATGTCGAACAAATTACAATTTGTATCGAAGAAGCATTGAGCGAAGCACAGGTAACAGGCAATGATTTACGTGCTGTCGCCGTTACATATGGACCTGGACTTGTGGGGGCGTTGTTAATTGGCTTGAGTGCCGCGAAAGCTTTTGCTTGGGCGAATGGGTTGCCGTTGATTCCAGTGAATCATATGGCTGGCCATATTTATGCGGCTCGTTTAGTGGAGCCGTTGGAGTTTCCGTTGATGGCTTTATTAGTCAGCGGGGGACATACGGAGCTTGTTTATATGGCGGAAGATGGTTCTTTTGAAATAATTGGTGAGACACGAGACGATGCGGCTGGTGAGGCCTATGATAAGGTTGGACGAGTGTTGGGTCTGAGTTATCCAAGCGGAAAAGAAATTGATCATTTGGCTCATCAAGGTGAGGATACGTATAATTTCCCGCGGGCGATGATCAAAGAAGACAATTTTGATTTTAGCTTCAGCGGCTTGAAGAGTGCGTTTATAAATTTGACGCACAACGCCGAACAGCGAGGGGAAGCGCTGGATCATAATAATTTAGCAGCCAGCTTCCAAGCTAGCGTCGTGGAAGTCTTAGTCACCAAAACCATCAAAGCTTGCAAAGCCTATCCGGTAAAACAGTTAATCGTAGCTGGTGGAGTGGCCGCTAATCAAGGATTGCGGGAAAAGATGTCAGCGACGATCCAAATAGAGTTGCCAGATTTAAAATTGATCGTACCGCCATTACGTTTGTGTGGAGACAATGCGGCAATGATCGGAGCGGCAGCTCATGTAGAATTGCAAAAACATCATTTAGCTGGAATGAGCTTGAATGCTAATCCAAGTTTGGCTTTTCAACATATCTAAAAAGTCATACTAAAGCAAAAAAAGTAGGGCAGTCTGTTCTATCAAGACCTATGGACAAAAATCCGTAGGTCTTTTTTTTTCACAAACCTCGGTTGTTGATTTCACTAAAAAGAATTTGCTGTTTAAGGTATGTTTCTATCAAACTTGGCTAAACTTTAAATAATTTCTTTTTTCAGCTAAGCTGTTTTTTAATTTTGCGACTGGGAAAAGTTAATTGTTGCTTTTCATAATAAATCTTTAATCTTGATTGTGAAACACATGTTATATTTTTATACTATTTATGCAGGTGATGAAATAGGGGTGAAAAAAATGACGTTTAAGTACTGAGTGTGATTGGAAAAAATACTTAGAGTTTCTAAGCAAGCAAAGCGTATATTTTTTTCAGCATCAATGTGAAATAAATCACTTGCATAAAATGAAAGCGTTAACTGCGGATTTGCTAAATTTTGAAACTCAAATTGAGAGATCGGTGATCTTTTTTAAACAATTTGAATGGAGTGATTAGGTGTTATTAGCAGTTTCTTTTCTTATCGTAGTAGCTTCACTAGCTGGACTGATTTATTTAAAAAGAAAAAAATGGTCCTTTTCGAAACGAGTTGTTCTTGCCATGGCTGTGGGAATTATTTTAGGGTTGATCTTTAACCAAATGTTATCAAATGGCCAAGGCGCTGTCTTATCGGATTGGATCGGCATCATCGGTAGTGTCTATGTAAAATTACTGCAGATGATTGCGATTCCATTAATTTTTGTCTGTGTCTTATTAGCTTTTACCAAAATTGAAATAAAAACGAATGTTCTGAAAGTCGGGATGACGATCATCGGTACATTAATCGTCACTGCCGGGATTGCCGGAATGGTCGGAATTATAACCGGATATTTTTCGAATATCGATGGAAATTCATTTAATATTTCCCAAACTGCTTTGCATTCTGCCAATGAGATTCAGAAAAGTTATGTTTCTGGTGGTGAGCAAACATTGACAATGCCGCAAAAGATCATTGCGATCTTCCCATCAAATCCCTTTTTTGATTTAACGGGACAGCGGCCGAGCGCTACGCTAGGGGTAGTCATTTTTGCTTTCTTTTTAGGGGTTGCCTATCTGAAGATTAAAGATAAAAAAGTGAAAGAAGCCAAGCTCTTTAAAGACATCCTAGATAGTGCGTATGAGATCATTATGTCAGTTGTGCGGCTCTTTATTTCTTATGCTCCTTATGCAGTATTGACGATTATGATCGCAACGATCGTCAATAATGATGTTTCTGCGGTTGTGAAGCTGGCGAAATTCTTTGTTGTAGCGTACATCGGATTGTTTGTAGTCTTCTTGATTCAATTATTAATTTTAGCAATTTGTGGGTTGCCGCCCGTTAGGTATTTGCAAAAAGCTTTTCCCGTTTTATCATTTGCTTTTATTACAGCTTCTAGCGCTGGATCGATGCCAATGAATATTGAGATGCAGGATGACTTACAGATTCCTCGCAGCGTTTCTAGTTTAGCCGCGTCTTTTGCAACTTCAATGGGAATGAATGGCTGTGCCGGTGTTTATCCAGGGATTATCATTGCGATTGTTGCGATGACGCAGAATATTAATCCACTGACACCGCAGTTTTTACTGTATGCTGGTTTTATCATTGCTATGACTTCGTTTGGAATTGCTGGAACAGGTGGTGGTGGAACAGTGGCGACGATTATTTCTTTATCAGCATTAGGATTGCCTGTCGGACTAGTGGGTGTATTTATTGCAGTTGAGCCCTTGATTGATATGGGTCGGACAGCGATTAACTTAAATGGTGGCGTCGTAGCCAGTGCTGTGACTTGTAAAATTAATCGGATTCGACTGTCGCAAGTAAAATAGAAATTCTCGCTTCCTCATTTTCATGGGGAAGTTTTTTTATACAACATGTTTGAGATAAAAGCTTGCTAGTTTGTAAATATTCAGTTATTATGAATAAAAATAAATGATTAACGGATTCGTACGGATGATTATTCAAAAACTGGAGGGGTTTAGATGGAAAATATTTTTCATGGGAAAAGTTTTTTAAAGGAAATTGATTTTACGAAAGAAGAGCTGCTGTATTTAATTGATTTTGCGGCGCATTTAAAAGAATTAAAGCAAAAAAATATTTCTCATCGCTATTTAGCAGGCAAGAACATCGCCTTGCTGTTTGAAAAAACATCGACCCGAACACGTGCGGCATTTACAACTGCGGCGATCGACCTTGGGGCTCATCCAGAATATTTAGGAAAGAATGATATTCAGCTAGGTAAAAAAGAATCCGTAGAAGATACGGCGAAAGTTTTAGGTAGTATGTTTGATGGGATCGAGTATCGTGGCTTCTCGCAAAAAGCCGTCGAAGCATTAGCCGAATTTTCAGGCGTGCCGGTTTGGAATGGATTAACGGATGAATGGCATCCTACTCAAATGTTGGCGGATTTCTTAACCATCAAAGAACATTTTGGCAAACTCGAAGGATTAACGTTAGCGTATGTCGGCGATGGCCGCAACAATGTAGCCAATTCTTTACTGATTACAAGCGCGATTCTAGGCGTCAATATTTCGATTGTCACGCCAGAAAAACTTTTTCCAGAGGAATCGTTGATTGACTTGGCAAATAAATACGCAAAGCAGTCACAAGCTAAAATTTTAGTGACAGCGGATATTGACCAAGGTGTCGCCGGAGCGGATATTATTTATACGGACGTATGGGTGTCAATGGGAGAAGAAGCCGCCTTTAAGGAAAGAATTGATTTGTTGCTTCCTTATCAAGTCAACCAAGCGCTGATGACAAAAACAAAAAATGCGGACACGATCTTCTTGCATTGCTTGCCAGCCTTTCACGATTTAGCAACTGAGGTAGGCGAGGAAATCAAAGAAAAATATGGTTTAGCTGAAATGGAAGTAACCGATGAAGTCTTTCGCGGAAAACAAGCATTGCAATTCCAGCAGGCGGAGAACCGGATGCATACGATTAAAGCCATGATGGCCGCAACGCTAGGTGATCTCTTTATTCCAAAAGTATAAAAATTGCTGCTTGGACTAGTCAGATGAAGAATTTTCTGGTAGTATGATGCCAGAATATTTATTTCATCAATGATAAAGAGAAGTCTATGGTCTGTTTTTTTAGCGAGTTCGGGCAGGTGAGAGCCGAATAAACAAAAGTAGATGGCGCACTTTTGAGGTGAAACGGCAGCTACCGTTATAGCCTGAGTGGGTCGTTTTTTACGACAAAAAGAGTGGTACCGCGGGAAATCTCGTCTCTGATGTTTTTAAACATCAGAGACTTTTTTTGTCAGTTCTGCTTTTTGCAGTTTGTCAGGCTTGAAGCCTGTTATGGATTCTAGCGAAGTTGATAAACAAGAGGTTTAGCATAATGATAGGACAACGAAAATGAGTATAAATTAAAAAAAATTTATCTCATTATTGCTAGAGTTGACTGTGAGTTTTTCTCCCCGTTTTAACAGGTTAGAAAAAGCGTATGCGTAGGAGGATGGAATCATTTTTCTGCATTTTAGAAAAATGGTACCATGGAGACGAGTTAGCGGTCAGTTCTGCTTTTTCTTGCAGTGGGAGATAATCAAAATGAAATAGGAGGAATTTGGATGAATAATCAAGAAATCGTGGCACAAGCAGTTTTTGAAGTGGTCAAAGAAAATTTAACGTTGCCGGAAGTGGAGCGTTTACTAGAAAAACCGAAGTCTGTGGATCATGGTGACGTGGCTTTTCCAGCCTTCGCGTTGGCGAAAGTTTTTCGCAAAGCACCGCAACAAATCGCGGCGGAGTTGGCAGAAAAAATCAACCCTGATGCTTTTGAAAAAATCGAGGTAGTAGGTCCGTATTTGAATTTCTTTATGAAAAAAGAAGTTATTTCTAGTATGGTCTTGAAGCAAATCGCGAAAGAAGCGAGTCAGTTTGGGAATAGCAATATTGGTAATGAAGGTAACGTAACGATTGATATGTCTTCACCAAACATCGCGAAGCCGATCTCAATGGGACATTTGCGTTCAACAGTCATCGGTAATTCCATCAGCCTGATTTTAAGTAAGATCGGCTATCAGCCAATCAAGATCAATCACTTAGGCGATTGGGGCACACAATTCGGGAAATTGATCGTGGCGTACAAAAAATGGGGCTCAGAAGAAAAAGTCAAAGCGGAGCCAATCAATGAATTGTTACGTCTTTACGTGGAATTCCATGAAAAAGCCGAAGAAGAGCCTGAATTAAATGACGAAGCGCGGGCTTGGTTCAAGAAGCTGGAAGAAGATGACGAAGAAGCACTAGAATTATGGAAATGGTTCCGCAGCGAATCATTAAAAGAATTCAACAAAATTTACAGTATGCTAGAAGTTGAATTTGATTCTTATAACGGCGAAGCCTTTTACAACGACAAGATGGATGAAGTGGTAACAATGTTGGAAGAAAAACATTTGTTGCAAACCAGTGAGGGTGCGGAAATCGTTAACCTTGATAAATACGACTTGAATCCAGCCTTGATTAAAAAATCGGATGGCGCGACTTTATATATTACCCGAGACTTATCCGCAGCACTTTTCCGGAAACGTGAGTACAACTTTGTTAAGTCACTTTACGTTGTTGGGAATGAACAAAGTGGACACTTTAAACAATTGAAGGCTGTCTTGAAGGAAATGGACTTTGATTGGTCAGATGAAATGGTGCATGTTCCTTTTGGTTTGATCACGAAGGATGGCAAAAAATTATCGACGCGTAAAGGTAAGATTGTTTTATTAGAAGAAGTATTAAATGAAGCAAAAGACTTAGCTTTCAAACAAATCGAAGAAAAAAATCCTGATTTGCCAAATAAAGAAGAAGTGGCGCATCAAGTCGGTGTCGGCGCGGTAATCTTCCATGACCTGAAGAATGATCGCCTGAATAATTTTGACTTTAATTTAGAAGAAGTCGTACGTTTTGAAGGGGAAACGGGGCCGTATGTCCAATATACTCACGCTCGGGCGATGTCAATTTTGGAAAAAGCTGCCTTCACCGTTGATCCAGAAGCAGTCTATGCCTTAAATGATGCCGATAGCTGGGAAATCATCAAGCTGTTACAAAGCTATCCAGAAATTGTGATGCAGGCGGCAGATCAATATGAACCATCTGTAATCGCAAAGCATTCGATCAGAGTAGCCCAAGCCTTCAACAAATACTACGCCCATACAAAAGTGTTAGTTGATGATGAAGAAAAGGACGCACGTCTAGCTTTAGTCCATGCGGTCACTGTCATTTTGAAAGAAGATTTACGTCTACTAGGCGTTCACGCACCAAATAAAATGTAAAAAAATAAGACTCAGGCAAGTTTAAAACTTGTTTGAGTCTTTTTTGTAATAACTCCCCACGCTCAAAATCAGTATGGTATACTTTTTACGGCACGATGTGTCAAGACACATACGAAGGAGCGAAATCATGAAAAAAATATTGTTAGGATTGGGTTGTTTAGGTTTAATCGGATTATTAGCAGGTTGTGGGCAAAGTCAGGCTGAGAAAAAAACCGCAGATAATCCGCACAAGTTGGCGTTGATTTTAGGTTTCGGCGGTGTCGATGATCGTTCGTTCAATCAAGCGGGCTGGGAAGGTCTTGAAAAGTGGGGGAAAGACAAAGGGTTAACAGCAAAGAAGGATTTCACCTACTTAGAGACAAATGATCCTCAAGAAAATAGTACAAACATCAGTCAAGCTGTTGAAAATGGATTTACGACGGTTATTAGTTTAAGTTATCTACAAGCAGATGCAATCAAAGAAGCGGCGGAACAGCATCCAAAATTAAATTTTGCTTTAATCGATGGTGATCTTACCGGGATAGAAAATGTCGTTTCAGCGACATTCAAAGATCAAGAAAGCGCCTATCTTGCTGGAATAGCTGCTGCTTACAGCACGAAACAAAATCACGTCGGTTTTATTGGGGGAATGGAAGGCCCTGTGATCCAACGTTTTCAAAGTGGTTTCGAAGCTGGGGTAAAAGCTGCTGGAAAACAGTTAGGAAAAGAAATCAAAATCGAAGTGCAATATGCAGCCTCTTATGATGCACCAGACAAAGGGAAGGCGATTGCTGCATCTATGTATAAAGAGGGAGCAGACATTCTTTACCAAGCAGCTGGAAGTACAGGTGCCGGGGTCTTCCAAGAAGCGAAAGCACAAAATGAGAATAATCCTAGTCGAAAAGTTTGGGTGATTGGTGTAGATAGAGATCAAACCGACGAAGGTGATTATCAAATGGCTGATGGAAAAACAGGAAACTTCACATTGACCTCAACCAAGAAAAATGTAGGTGCGGCCGTAACCGAAATTGCAGATGCGGCTTATGAAAACAAATTTCCTGGTGGGAAGCATTTGGAATTTGGCTTAAAAGAAGGCGGGGTTGATTTAACCAAAGGTCAACTATCGAAAGCGGCTGAAAAAGCAATCGCAACTGCGAAAGAACAAATAAATGCGGGAAAGTTGACCGTTCCGGAAGAATAAAAAAAAGCAGCAGAAGCTCGTTAAGCGTTCTGCTGCTTTTTTTGATAGTTGGCGATCTTAAGAAGAAGGCTATTTAGAAAATAGAAGAGCTGGTGGGGTCTGCTAAAAAGGCTGCGACCTGTTGTGCGTCTTCTGGCGCTCTTGAAATGATAATGATTGTATCAAAGCTCGCCATTGTAGCCACAATCAAATGACTGGAAAGATCATCTAACACAGAGGCTAATAAATGCGCGTTATCAGGTAGTGTGTTGACGATTGTCATAAACTGGATTGGTTCGATTTTAACGATGACTTCCCCGGTCATGCGAATCAAGCGTTTGATATCGTCATCTTCAGTCGGTGCTGTCTGCTCTTGAAATAATTCAAAGCGGGGTTTGCCGGTGTCATCAATCGTTTTAACGATCTTTAAGTCGCGAATGTCTCGTGAGATTGTCGCTTGTGTCGCTGAAACCTCATGACTTTTTAAATGGTCCATCAATTCGTTTTGATTGCGAATCGGATTTTCAGAAATGATTTGTTTGATTAATTCGTGGCGGTCTTTTTTTCGCATAAGAAAACTCCTTAATTGTCGTAGTAAATGGTAAATCCCTCTGCTAGTCAAATAAGCAAGGGCAAGAGAATAATAATTATGCACTCAGTATAGCAGAAAAAGTTTTTTTAAACAGTATCCCTCAATAATTATTAATCCGCCAAAAGTGAAATAAAAAAGATTGATTTATCAAAAGGCTTCTTGTATAATTACTAATTGTGTGTAGGAGACTGCTCACAAAAAAATCCACATTCTGACTTGATTCGTAAGGCGGTGCTGCTTGTCAGTTCCTTATGAAGAAGAGAGCAGAAGAGGAAAACAAAAAACCAATTGGAGGAAACACAAATGTCAGTATTGTCTATGAAACAATTACTAGAAGCCGGCGTACATTTTGGTCACCAAACTCGTCGCTGGAACCCAAAAATGAAGAAATATATCTTCACAGAAAGAAACGGCATCTACATCATTGACTTGCAAAAAACAGTCAAATTAGTAGACGCAGCTTACGATTACATGAAAAATGTTGCTGAAGACGGCGGCGTTGCTTTATTCGTAGGTACTAAAAAACAAGCACAAGATGCTATCAAAGAAGAAGCGATCCGCGCTGGTCAATACTATGTAAACCACCGTTGGTTAGGCGGAACTTTGACTAACTGGGATACAATCCAAAAACGTATCGCTCGTTTGAAATCAATCAACGCTATGGAAGCAGACGGTACTTTCGAAGTATTGCCTAAAAAAGAAGTTGTTGGTTTAAACAAAGAACGCGAACGTCTTGAAAAATTCTTAGGCGGTATTGCTGATATGCCTCGCATCCCTGATGTTATGTATATCGTTGACCCTCGTAAAGAACGTATTGCTGTTCAAGAAGCACAAAAATTGAACATTCCAATCGTTGCTATGGTTGATACAAACTGCGATCCAGATGAAATCGACGTAGTTATCCCTTCAAATGATGACGCTATTCGCGCCGTGAAATTGATCACTGCTAAAATGGCTGACGCATTCATCGAAGGAAACCAAGGTGAAGATCAAGTAGCAGAAGCAGACTTCGCAACTGAAGAAGGCGGACAAGCAACTTCAATCGAAGAAATCGTTGATGTAGTAGAAGGCGACAACGCTTCTACAGAATCAGCTGAATAATTTCGTAGCATATGCTGCTTCAAAGTAAATAACTACCTTTGAAGCAGCTTTTTTAGAAAAATTAAGGAGGCCGTTAAAATGGCAGATGTAACAGCTAAATTAGTAAAAGAATTACGCGACATGACTGGCGTAGGAATGATGGATGCAAAACGTGCGTTAGTAGAAGTAGAAGGCGACATTGAAAAAGCTGTCGATCTTTTACGTGAAAAAGGGATGGCTAAAGCAGCTAAGAAAAATGACCGGATCGCTGCTGAAGGTTTAGCTTCAGTTGCAGTTAAAGGAAACACTGCTGCAATCGTTGAAGTAAACTCAGAAACAGACTTCGTTTCTAAAAACGAAATGTTCCAAGACCTAGTTAAAGAAATCGCAGAATTAGTTGCTGAACACAAACCAGCTGACATGGATGCTGCAATGAAATTAACAAACGCTAAAGGTGAAACGTTAGAAGCTGCTTTAATCGAAGCAACCCAAGTAATTGGTGAACGTATCAACTTCCGTCGTTTTGAAGTTGTTGAAAAAGACGACAACGCTGCTTTTGGCGGTTACTTACACATGGGCGGACGCATCGCTGTTTTAGCTTTATTAAACGGCACAACTGACGAATCAGTTGCCAAAGATGTTGCAATGCATGTTGCGGCAATCAACCCTCGTTATGTGAACGAAAGCCAAATCCCTGAATCAGAATTAGAACATGAAAAAAATGTTTTAACTGAACAAGCGTTAAATGAAGGTAAACCAGCGAATATCGTTGAAAAAATGGTTATCGGCCGTTTGAATAAATTCAAAGCCGAAATCGCTTTGGTTGACCAACCATTCGTTAAAGATCCTGATATGACTGTTGAAAAATATGTATCTTCTAAAGGTGCGACAGTTGTCAGCTTCGTTCGTTTCGAAGTCGGCGAAGGTATCGAAAAACGCGAAGATAACTTTGTTGAAGAAGTTATGAGCCAAATCAAAAAATAATTCTGTTTAATAGACAGTTGGGAACGCACGAAAAATGTGCGCTCCCTTTTTTTAAGCAAATTCAAATTTGAGTGGCGTCAGAAGCAGAGTATGCTAAAATATCAATAGAGTGACAGTGGAGGTATTGAAATGGATGAACCAAAATATAAACGCGTAGTATTGAAACTTAGTGGAGAGGCCTTAGCAGGTGATGAAAAGTTCGGTATTAATCCACCAGTAATCAAAGATATCGTAGAAGAAATCAAAGAAGTTCATGATTTAGGAATTGAAATGGCAATCATCGTCGGTGGCGGAAATATCTGGCGTGGACAAATTGGTGCTCAAATGGGCATGGAACGTGCGCAAGCCGATTATATGGGCATGCTGGCAACTGTGATGAATGCTTTAGCTTTGCAAGATGCGTTAGAAAATATTGATGTACCAACTCGTGTTCAAACATCAATTGAAATGCGTCAAATTGCTGAGCCTTATATTCGTCGGAAAGCAGAACGTCACCTTGAAAAAGGTCGGATCGTGATTTTTGCTGGGGGAACAGGAAATCCTTATTTCTCAACTGACACAACGGCGGCATTAAGAGCGGCAGAAGTCAATGCGGACGTGATCTTAATGGCGAAAAATAATGTCGATGGGGTTTATTCAGCGGATCCTAAACTTGATGAAAATGCCGTGAAATATGAAGAGTTGACCCACTTGGATGTCATCGCTAAAGGTCTTCAAGTGATGGATTCAACCGCAAGCTCATTAAGTATGGATAATGATATTCCACTTGTTGTCTTTAATTTAAATGAACCAGGAAATATTAAACGCGTTGTACTCGGTGAAAACATCGGGACGACTGTAAGGGGGAAATAATATGGCAGATGCAGTAATGAATGAAGCAAGAGATAAAATGAAGAAGGCGCAAGAAGCCTTGCAACGTCAATTAGGCCAAATTCGCGCAGGTCGTGCGAACGCAAGTCTATTAGACCGCATCACTGTGGACTACTATGGCGTCCCAACACCGGTGAATCAAATGGCGTCAATCACGATTCCAGAAGCACGTGTATTGATGGTAACACCCTTTGATAAAAATATGATCGGTGACGTTGAAAAAGCGATTCAAGCAAGTGACATCGGTTTAAATCCAGCAAACGACGGCAACGTGATTCGTCTAGTGATTCCACAATTGACGGAAGAACGCCGGAAAGAATTAGCTAAAGAAGTAAAGAAAGAAGCAGAAGGCGCGAAAATTGCTGTTCGTAATATTCGCCGTGATGCGATGGACGACTACAAAAAACAACAAAAAAATGGCGATTTGACCGAAGATGATTTACGTGATGTAGAAAAAGATATTCAAACCTTAACAGATGAGAATATCAAAGCCATTGACGAAATCATTAGCGAAAAAGAAAAAGAATTATTAGAAGTATAATTCAATGACTGGTGTACGAGTCTCGTACGCCAGTTTTTTTGTCGTATTCTAATTTTTTTAATTAAATTGGAGCAGCTTTCGAAAAAACGAAATTCTTAAAAGTAGTTTCGCCAATGTTTGAAATTATTTAAATACTATGAATATTCATAGGCAAGCATTTAGATTATTGCTATAATGGCTGTTGAATCTAATTGCTTGTTTACTTTCTGAAAAAAATAATAAATCGCTTGCGAAATAATCCGGAGTTTAAAAAAAGCTTTTTTTTAGTTAGCAAGAACGAATCCATAAATACGAGCTAGGATGTCAGTTCCGCTATTCCCAGTTTTATTGGACAGATGGACAAATGAATTGTTGATCTTAAAAAGCACAAACAGTTTAGCGGAATGATATACGTGGTGAGAATCAAACTCATTTTTCGCACGATGAAAAATGAATCCATAAATACGAGCTAGGAGTGAAAACATGGTCTTACGTTTTTTTCCACAAAAAGAAAAATATACACCTGAAGAATCAGACTTTGCATTTGATCCAGAGGGTGCTATTCCAAAACACATTGCGATCATTATGGACGGTAACGGGCGCTGGGCGCAAAATCGTCGTCTACCGCGCATTGCCGGTCATAAAGAGGGTATGGAAACGGTCAAAAAAATTACGAAGGAAGCCAATCGCCTCGGGGTAAAAGTTCTGACTCTCTATGCTTTTTCAACAGAGAATTGGAAGCGGCCCGACGATGAAGTCAAATTTCTGATGCAGCTACCGGTTGATTTTTTTGATACTTTCGTCCCTGAATTGATTGAAGAAAATGTTCAAGTCCACGTGATGGGCTACGAAGAGTATTTGCCGTCCCATACACAGGATGCGGTAAAGCGAGCAATTGAACAGACTGCTGACAATGATGGCTTAGTTTTAAATTTCGCCCTCAACTATGGCAGTCGAGCAGAGATCATCTCAGCTATGAAACAGATGGCGCAAGAAGTGAAGGATGACCAATTAGCCATCGATGCAATCGACGATACCGTCATGGGAGATCATTTAATGACGGGCTTTTTGCCCTATGAACTACGGGATCCAGAGTTAGTAGTGCGTACTAGTGGGGAAGAACGGATCAGCAATTTTTTACTATGGCAATTAGCTTATAGTGAACTATATTTTACCAAAGCGTTATGGCCTGATTTTGATGGAGACCATTTGGAAACAGCGATTGCTTCTTTCCAAAATCGTAACCGTCGTTTTGGCGGCTTGAATAAAGATACTAGCGCCACTTAAAAATTTTTTTACGGTAGTGGTATGAAAAATTAGTAACTGAATTAGGAGGAAAAAAAGTGAGACAGCGAGTAATTACTGCTGTCGTTGCCTTAGTGATTTTTATCCCTATTTTGTACGTTGGGGGAATCGCGGTAGAAATAGCAGCGGCAGTATTAGCAGGAATTGGTGTGTACGAATTATTTCGTATGAAGGGCTTGGCGATTTTAAGTTTTGAAGGGGTGCTTTCGATATTGGGCGCCGTTTTTCTTGTTTTGCCAGCGGAACGTTGGATGCCTTTTTTAAGTGGCAACAATAGTAATTTCCTATTATTTTATTTGACAGTAATGATCATCTTAGGTTTTTCAGTCGTTTCAAAAAATACCTATACGATTGATGAAGCAGGGTTTCCTGTCATAACTAGCTTGTATGTTGGCGTCGGCTTTCAAAATCTAGTGACGGCTCGCGACAGCGGTTTAGCTATTTTGCTATTTGCCTTTTTTGTTGTTTGGGCGACTGATATTGGCGCGTATATGGTTGGACGGCAAATCGGTAAGCGGAAGCTTTGGCCTGAGATTTCACCAAATAAAACGATCGAGGGTGCGCTTGGAGGAATCGCTAGTGCGGTTGTTGTAGCGGTCATTTTCTTTTTAGTCCAACCGCAAGTATTCCAACATAATTTAGTGACGATGATCATTTTTACGATTGTCTTTTCAATCGTTGGTCAATTTGGCGACTTAGTGGAATCAGCTATCAAGCGTCACTATGATGTGAAAGATTCAGGAAATATTTTACCAGGGCATGGTGGCATCCTAGATCGTTTCGACAGTATGCTGTTTGTCTTTCCAATGATGCATTTATTGGGTGTCTTCTAAACAATGAATCAACTGTTTTTAACCAAATTTCATTCTAACTAAAGGGGTGCGCTTCGGCGTTGCCCTTTTTTTGTCATCTTTTTTTTAAATAAAGGATAGATTAGTGTGTTAGTAGTCGCGTGTTCGTTTTCCAGAAAGATAACTCCATTTAAATTCTCAACTTCACGAATGAACTTTAGCTAAAACATGCTAAGTGAAATTCGTGAAGTTTTTTATGTTACTAGATGTTTTATTTTCTAATCGAATAAAAACATAAAAATTTGTATACTTTCTAAAAAAAATCCTATTTTTTTTCCAAAGATCAATCGCTATACTGATGATAAATAAAGCGTTTACAAAAACGCTGGAAGGAAGGATTAATACATGAAGAAATGGCAAGGATTTTTAACAGTAACAATGGCACTTGGCTTAACAGTTTCGTTGGCAGCGTGTGGTGGAGGGGATGGCGACAAAGCGACTGATGCTTCAAAAGGTAGCAGTGGTGATACTACGAATGTTGCAAATAAGGACAAACCACTTGTATGGTTCAATCGCCAACCATCCAACTCGTCAACTGGAGAACTAGATAAAGCAGCGTTGAGTTTTAATGATAATACTTATTACGTAGGCTTTGATGCAAAACAGGGTGGCGAAGTTCAAGGTACGATGATCAAAGATTATATTGAAAAAAATATCGATACGATCGATCGCAATGGTGATGGCACTATCGGGTATGTGCTGGCTATTGGTGATGTAGGTCATAATGATTCAATCGCTCGGACACGTGGAGTACGTGAAGCGTTAGGCACAGGTGTTAAGGAAGATGGCGGAATCAACAGTAAGCCAGTTGGAACCAATACTGAAGGGAAATCTAAAGCAGTTAAAGATGGCGAAATTGAAGTAAAAGGAAAGAAATATAAGATTCGGGAATTGGCTTCTCAAGAGATGAAAAATAATTCCGGGGCCACATGGGATGCAGCGACTGCAGGAAATGCAATCGGTACTTGGTCGTCTTCTTTTGACAAACAAATCGATGTAATTGCTTCAAACAATGATGGAATGGGCATGTCTATTTTCAATGCATGGTCTCAAGAAAACAAAGTTCCAACATTCGGCTATGACGCGAACAGCGATGCAGTTTCAGCAATTAAAGAAGGCTATGGTGGTACTGTCAGCCAGCGTGCGGATGTTCAAGCATACTTGACTTTACGAGTATTACGGAACTCGCTAGACGGCGTTGATATGGATACTGGTATTGGTAAGGCGGATGATGCTGGAAACAAATTAGGTTCTGACGTTTACAAGTATGATAAAGACGAACGCTCTTATTATGCGATGAATGTAGCTGTAACAGGAGATAATTATAATGATTTCACTGATTCTACAAAGATTGACAAAGCAGTCTCTAACCAATTAGGCAAAGAAAATTCTCCAGAAAAGAAAGTTTGGTTGGACATCTACAACTCTGCCGATAACTTCTTAGGTTCTACCTACAAACCATTATTAGAAAAATACGATAAGCTATTGAATTTGAACGTGGAATATATCGCGGGTGATGGACAAACGGAATCTAATATTACTAACCGCTTGGGGAACCCTAACGAATACGATGCTTTTGCCATTAACATGGTTAAAACTGATAATGGCGCTTCTTACACTTCTATTCTAAATCAATAAACGTAAGGTTCTTGACTGAGACTGCAATAGTTTTTGCAGTCTCAGGTTTGAAAATCTGAGCAATGAAGGAAGTCTTTCGAGGAAATAAGCGCAATATTGGCCTGCTTCGATACATATTTCTAATATTCCGCTTGTTTGCCTCGTTTGTTTATATGCAGATAAAACTTGTTTTTGTCAAGAAATGTTTAACTATTTGAAAATGCAAACGCTTTGAACTCGAGGCTAGCCCTAACGGCATTGTTGAACTAGTTTTTAGAAATTATCAGTATGTGAATCCCCAAAGAGGACCAATAAATTTTCGCTGTCTACGATTATTGAACAAGCAGTTAATTTTTTGATGTTTATTTATAAAGATAGATACAGGAGTATAAATTATGACAGAAAAAAAAGAGGATACTATTTTATCCATACGAGGTATGAGTAAGTCTTTCGGTCGTAACCGTGTACTGGATCGCATCAATTTGGATGTTGGACGAGGAACAGTTATGGGGCTGATGGGTGAAAATGGCGCTGGAAAATCCACGATGATGAAATGCCTTTTCGGAGCCTATCAAAAAGATGAAGGAACCGTGTATTTGGATGGTAAAGAGGTTAGTTTTAGCGGACCTAAAGACGCTTTAGAAAATGGAATTGCGATGGTCCATCAGGAATTGAACCAAGCATTAGAAAGAAACGTTGTTGATAACCTCTTTTTAGGCCGTTATCCGACAAATTCCTTAGGAGTAATCGACGAAAAACGGATGCGAAAAGAAGCATCTGAACTTTTTAGAAAATTAGGTATCACAGTAAATCTAACACAGCCAATGCGAATGATGTCCGTTTCTCAAAGACAGATGTGTGAGATCGCAAAAGCCATTTCTTACAATGCTAAGGTAATTGTTTTGGATGAACCGACGTCTTCCTTAATGTCACAAGAGGTTGACAAGCTATTTGAAATGATGCGCCGATTAAGAGACGATGGAATTTCTTTGATCTATATTTCTCACAAGATGGATGAGATTTTTGAAATATGTGATGAAGTATCCGTTTTGCGTGATGGAAAGTTAGTCACCACAAAAGCAACAAATGAAACTAACATGAATGAATTGATCACAGCGATGGTGGGACGTTCATTGGATAATCGTTTCCCGCCAGTTGATAACGCACCAGGTGAAACGATTTTATCGATTCAACATCTATCTACTAGATTTACACCCCAGCTACAGGATGTCACTTTTGACGTTGGCCGTGGTGAGATTTTCGGACTATATGGTCTAGTAGGAGCGGGTCGTACAGAATTATTGGAAACGATCTTTGGAATTCGCACGAGGGCTGCTGGTCGAGTGTACTTTAATAAAAAATTGATGAATTTCGGTAGTTCTAAGCAAGCGATGGATCAGGGTTTTGCTTTGATCACTGAAGAACGCAAAGCCAGCGGTATTTTTGATAAAGGAAATCTTATCTTCAATACTACTATTGCGAATTTACCAGAATATAAATCAAGAGTGGCGCTTTCCGAGTCCAAGATGGAGAAAGCAACAGTGAAAGAAATCAAATTAATGCGTACCAAAGCAATGAGCCCGAATGATTCGATCGCCAGCTTATCAGGTGGAAACCAGCAAAAAGTTGTTTTTGGTAAATGGTTAGAACGTAATCCACATGTCTTTTTGATGGATGAACCGACGCGAGGCATCGATGTAGGTGCTAAATACGAAATTTATGAGTTGATCATCAAAATGGCAAAAGAAGGAAAGACCATTATCGTTGTTTCCTCGGAAATGCCTGAAATATTAGGGATTACTAACCGGATCGGAGTCATGTCAAACGGTCGTCTTTCCGGGATTGTCAATACAGCTGAAACGAACCAAGAAGAATTGATGCGACTCAGCTCAAAATATCTATAGTAAAGGGGTTTAAAGGAAACATGGCAACTACAAAAAATCTATTATCTGCCGAAGAAGAATTAAAATTGCGGCAGCCGATCGATGAATATGTCGGCAGTATCCAAAAACAAGTTGATTCCCTAAGAGAAGAAGGAACGGATCAAGTCCTTTCGCTACTTAGTTTGATTGAAAGCACAAAACGTGACCGCAGTCTTTCAAAGGATGAAAAAGAAGAAAAAATCACTGCTTTGAATAAAGACCTTGAAGTAGCAAAGAAGATTGAAGAACAGAATAAGGATCAAGTTGCGGCGCTGGTCAATAAGGCTGAGGCATACATCAAAGAGCATTTTGATAAAGACTATTTTCAATATGTGAAGAAAAGTGCTGAAGAAGAGAAGATACTCGCAAAAGAAAATTATCAAATCAGACTACATGAAATGTCAAAAGAACGTCAACAGGCATTGGCTAAATTATCTGATAGTCAGGAAATCAAAGAAGAAAAATATGTATATAAGAATAAGCTATTCGATGTCAAAATGGACTATTTAGCTGAGAAACAGCGGATCAAAGATCGTATGCACGAAGCCTTCAATCATAAATTTCATTTGTTAGATATGCTTCGAATGTCCAAATTCAAATTGGCGGAAACAATTGAGCAGCATTGGGAAAATTACAAATATACGTTCAATCGTCGAGACTTTTTATTAAAAAATGGTTTGTACATTGCAATCATTATTGTCTTTCTTATTTTAGCTATCATTACTCCGGCTGTAAAAGGAGCTCCGTTATTGACCTACAATAATGTGTTGAATATTTTACAACAAGCTTCTCCACAGATGTTTCTTGCTTTAGGAGTTGCTGGCTTGATCCTTTTGACAGGTACTGACCTTTCGATCGGACGGATGATGGGGATGGGGATGACAGCTTCCACCATCATCATGCACCAAGGAGTCAATACTGGGGGGGTCTTTGGTCATATCTTTGATTTCACCAAAATGTCTTTAGGCGCACGATTAGCTTTAGCATTAGTTGCTTGTATTGTTTTATGTACATTTTTCACAACTATCGCCGGCTTCTTTACAGCGAAGTTTCTAATGCATCCATTCATTTCTACGATGGCCAATACACTGATTATTTTCGGGTTGGTTACTTACGCAACAAAGGGTGTTTCGTTTGGTGCTATTGAACCGGCTATTCCCAATATGATTATTCCGAAAGTGAATGGATTTCCAACGATCATTCTTTGGGCTTTAGCAGCGATTGTGATTGTATGGTTTATCTGGAATAAAACTACCTTTGGAAAAAATCTCTATGCAGTTGGTGGTAATCCTGAAGCAGCAGCGGTATCAGGTATTTCCGTTTTCACTGTAACCATTTGCGCCTTCATTTTGGCAGGGGTCTTGTATGGTTTTGGTTCTTGGTTAGAATGTGCACGGATGGTCGGTTCGGGCTCAGCAGCATATGGTCAGGGTTGGGAAATGAATGCAATTGCGGCCTGTGTTGTGGGGGGCGTTTCCTTCACTGGTGGGATCGGTAAGATTTCTGGTGTAGTTGTCGGGGTTGTAATCTTTACTGCTTTGACATACGCATTGACAATTTTAGGTATCGATACTAACTTACAGTTCGTCTTCTCAGGAATCATCATTTTAGTTGCGGTAACGCTTGACTGTTTGAAATATGTACAGAAAAAATAAGACTCTCTAAGTTAATACTGAAGAGGATTGCATTCAAATGTCAAAGTTTATTTTGACTTACGGATGCAGTCTTTTTTAGGTATAATGACTCTTGGGAAAACGGAAACAAAATGTTTTTGAACGTGCGAATAATGACTTCATATGAAATGACAATAATGGCGAAAAGCTGAAGAAATTCGTTTCGTTTTGCTTAATGATTTATGCAAAGGAATTTCTGGGAGGAATAAAAATGTTAAATATATTACTAGTGGATGATGAGGAAGAAATAAGAGAAGGAATGGCTCGAAGAATTCCTTGGCAGCAACTAGGCTTTTTTAAGCCAATCACTGCAGAAAATGGAATTGAGGCTCTAGAATTAGCCGAAAAACTAAGGCCGGATATTATCATTACAGATATCCAGATGCCTTTCATGGACGGTTTGGAATTTATCGAGCAAGCGACTAAATTGCTTCCGGCTTCGAAATTTTTAGTTTTTTCAGGCTACGATCATTTTGAGTACGCCCAAAAGGCAGTATCTCTTAAAGTCGATAAATATCTTCTTAAACCTTTTTCCGCAGATGATTTAGCAAAAGTTTTGTGTGAAATTAAGGAAAAAATGCAAGAAGAAAAAGCGGAGCGATTGAATACTCAACGACTGCAAAAGCGCTTTGAAGAAAATATTTCCATTTTTCGTGATAATTTTTTTATCAGCTGTCTGAACGGATTGAATGAAACAGAACGAGTACTTCAGCAGCAAAGAGATTTTAATCTTCCTGAAAAGATTTCTTGCCGATTAGTTCTGTTTGAATTTCGTGGCAATTATGAATTGACAGAAGCAAGCGACCGTCCGTTTTTGTCTTTAGCAGTTAAAGATATCGCAATTGAACAAATTCGTGTTTTTGAAAAACCGCTCGTATTTTCTTATGGAGAGAATCTAGTGTGGTTGCCGATTTCTGTGACTGATGAACAAATCACTCAAATTACAAATGAGATATGCGCGACGATAACTAGCTTAGGTTCTCTGATTCTAGCGGGGATTAGTAAACGTCATTTAGCATTGATTGAATTAAAAAATGCCTACATAGAAGCACAATCAGCCCTGGATTTTAGCAGTCATCTTGACCAGCGAACGACCTTTGCAATGATTGCGGACGACATTCCTCATCACGGCAGTTCGATTTCACTGAATGCTAGTGATGTTGAGGTTAGACGATTGGTAAATGTCTTAAAGTATGGAGACGTTGAAAAAATTAGTATGTGTGCCAAAGAATTGTTTCAGCAGGCACAAAAACAAAATTTAAATCGTTTTGAGTACACGGCTTTTTTATCAGAATGGGTCGGAGTGTTAAGTAGAAATTGTTTATTGAATGAAACAAGTGAAGGAGAGACGATGATTTTTCGTTTGTCGCGGGAAATGGAATCAAAAGTTGGTCTGCCTTTTGAGGAAGGGTGTCGTTGGTTTATTGATTGTTGTTGCCAAGTTAGTAAGATCTTACAAAAGGATATCCACCAGTCCTCAAAAGGTCAAATCATGCAGGGGTTACATTATATCGCCGAAAATTTCAATGATCCTGATTTGACAGCGGATTCACTTAGTCATTATTTGCACTTAAATCCAGCATATTTCTCAGTCTTATTCAAAAAGCACACTGGGAAAACCTTTGTTAGCTATTTGACCGAGAAGCGCGTTAAAGAAGCGAAAGAGCTATTAGAAAATAGCGACGACAAAACGTATATCATAGCAGAAAAAGTAGGTTATACGGAGTCTAATTATTTTAGCTATGTTTTTAAAAAAGCGACTGGGCACTCGCCGACACGTTATCGGAAACTCTATACTAGTGAGGAGTCACTATGATGGAAAAACTGCAACAGATGATAAAAAAATTTAGTGATGCTATTTATAGAAAGGGCTTACAATTTACGTTGCTAATCTCATTTTCACTTGTTGCGGTCGTAATGATTTTGATTGTGACTTTTGTCTATTCAAAAAGACTTTCTGTTGCGCATGAAGAAATGCTGGAAGCTAATAATTCTTCAGTGATTGAGCAGGTCGCATTTGGTTTGGACCAATCGATTCAGAATATGATGCAGGCTACGAATGTCAGCTATTATGATATTTTAAAGGATGCTGATCTGGATGTTGACAAGGAGCGAGTGTCAGAAGAGCTTAGTTTTCTTTTGCGCTCCCATGATCCGCAAATCAGCAGTATTGCAGTTTTTGATAGTCATGGGGAACCACTAGTTGTGGTTCCTGCAGATCGTCCTTTTCGAAAAGGCATTTCTGTAAAAAAAGAGAAGTGGTATTTAAGCGCGATGGCGCAAATAGAAAATATTCATATCTCGGCGCCATATGTCGATAATCTGTTTAAATCAAACGGTTATGATTATCCCAGAGTCATTACCTTTAGCCGAAACGTCGAAATTAACCGTGGCGGGTTGATCTATCAAGGTGTGTTAATGATTAATATGAATTTTGATGCTGCGGAAAGAATTTTGACCCAATCCGATAATAGTATGGGCAGTTTCTTTCTGACCCAGTCTTCAGGTAATGTGATCTATCATCCACAGCAGATTTTGTTGGATCAAAAATTATTAGCATTACCCAACCAGATTAAAAACAAGAGTCAAGATGGTGTTTATCGAGATGATAGTCAAAAAGATTCTCAAATTGTGACAATCAAGACGATGGGATATACGGGTTGGAAACTCGTTCGCGTAGAACCAATCAGCGAAACAATCCCCAAACTCACAGATAATCGTGTCGTCATTTGGGGGCTGGCGTTAATCGCTTGTTTATCTTTGCTGATTATCAATCTAGTCATATCATCTAGAATCACTACTCCTTTGAAAAATCTAGAAAAAGCGGTGACCCAGATCGAAGAAAATCTGGATGACCTAACAATTCCGGAAGAAGGAACCTTTGAAATTCAACATTTGTCCCATGCATTAATGACGATGACGGATACTATGAAGCGTTTAATGAGAGATATTGTAGTTCAGCAGGAGAAGATTCGAGAAAATGAATTGTCTGTTCTGCAAGCTCAGATTAATCCGCACTTTTTATACAACACCTTGGATTCTACTGTTTGGATGATTGAAAGTGGACGTTATGATGGGGCAATTCAGATGATTACAGCTCTGGCGAAACTGTTTCGTCTTAGTCTTAGTAAAGGGAAAAAGATAATTACAATCGGTGAAGAACTTGAACATGTTCGGAATTATCTAATGATTCAAGAAAATCGTTATAAAAATAAATTTGTTTGGACAATTCTTGTTGAAGAAGAATTGAAAGACCATCCTTGTTTAAAATTGATTGTTCAACCAATTGTAGAAAATGCGATTTATCATGGGATGGATTATATCTATGAGGATGGAGAAATCAATATTCGGGCTTACCGAATTCCAGAGGGGATCAACATTGATGTTGAAGATAATGGACCGGGTATGACGGAAGAACAAGTGAAAGCGCTTGTAAAAGGCGAAGTCAAATTTAAAAAAGGATCTGGTGTTGGTTTCCGTAACGTAGCTGAACGAATCAAACTTCATTATGGCCCTAAATTTGGTCTCACTGTGATTAGTGAACCAGATGAGGGGACTATCGTTAGGATCTTGATTCCTTTTGAGGAGGCGGAGGCACAAAATGGTAAATAAAAGAGGGCGTGTGTTTTTGATTATCAGCTCCATCTTTTTGGTTTTATCGGGTTGGTTTTATTTTGGTAGTCCCACTAATGACAAAAATCCGCAAATTGAAGTATTGATTGCTGCCGAAGAGAACAAGTGGCAGCTAGATCGACTGAAGGCTGGTCTGGAACAAGCGGCTAAAGAGCTTGATAGTGAGGTTATTTATACAGAAATATCTAGAAGTGAGTATCGCCGTCAACAAGAAGAAGTCTCGGCAAGAACAGACGATATGTATAAAGGCATTCTATATGGAGGCCCCGTTGATCGTAAATTAGTCGAAAAAAACCAAGAAATAGTTAATTTAGAAGCGGCGGATTTTCAGCACAAAATAAATGAAAAAGAAAAGATCGTTAGTGCAGATTTTCAAAGAGGAGCCACACTTGGAAAATATTTAAGTAGACAGCTTTCCACCACTAGTCAGGTTGTCTATTGGCAAGACAAGAGTTGCGCCGATCCTGAAGGAAGAGTCGCTGGTTTAGAACGACACTTGAAAAGCAAGCAGCAAGTCGATTGTGTTTCTGGGAAAGTTGAAACTCTAATTCAACGTTTAAACAGTTACTCAAATGGAAAGAATGTCAGTCTGGTAATGGATACTCCTCAGCAGTTGACGGATTATTTAGAGTCCTCTAAACATGATGAGAGTAAGAATTATTTGCGGGGGTATCTACTAGAATTTTCTGACAAGATATTGGCCGCTATCGATGACGGGGATATTTTGGCTGCCGTTTTTCAAGATGATTATTCCCGTGGATATCAAAGTATTTACCAACTGATTGATTCAGATCAAAAGAAGAAGCAAAAAAATTTGGGAGATCGAGTCATCGATAAACAAAATTTATTTTCTCAAGATTTGGAGCCGTTACTGTTTCCTTACAATGAATGAAAAAGGTGAGTTGAATGAAAAAGTTGAGTTTCAGAATAGCATTGCTTTTCTTTGCTCTGTCTTTTCTCTTTTTAGGACTGGGTTTGAAAAATTATTATCAAAAGCAGCAAAAGGAACAGGTTTTTAAGATTGGAGTCCTCCTGTATCGTGGAGATGATGAATTTATATCTACAGTTGCAGATTCTTTGGAAAAAAAGAAAGCAGAATTCAAAAAAAAATATGGTCAAGAAATGGTTATTACTTTCAGGGATGCAAAGCAAAACCAATCTGTACAAAACCAGCAGGTAGATTATATCTTACAAAATGACTATGACGCATTGGTTGTAAATACAGTTGATCGTACTGTAGCTTCAGGAATCATTGAAAAAGCTAAACAAGCGTCCGTACCAGTCATTTTCTTTAACAGAGAGCCAGTGGAAAAAGACCTTGAACGTTGGGACAAAGCTTTCTATGTTGGAAGCAGTGCACGCGAATCTGGTGAACTGGAAGCTCAGATCGTTGTAGACCATTGGAAAAAGAATCCACAAAAGTTAGATCTCAATGGCGATGGGTTCTTACAGTATGTTCTGTTAGAAGGTGAAGAAACGCATCAAGATTCTCTTATCAGGACCGAGTCATCGATTCAATACTTGACGGATGCGGGCATCAAATTGCAACGTTTACATCGCGGAACGGCTGATTGGATGAGACGACCAGCCTATGATCTGATGAAAAATTGGCTGAATGAAGGTGATGACAAAATCGAATTGGTCATCAGTAATAATGATGATATGGCATTAGGCGCGCTAGATGCAGTCAATGATTCAAAAATTAACTATTTGCCGACGATTGTTGGTATTGATGGAACTAAGGCGGCAATTGATGCGGTCAATGCTAAAAAGATGTTGGGAACAGTGATTAACTCGAATGAAGAACAGGCAGAGATGATTATTGATCTAGCTGCAGCCTGTGGAATGAAGCAAAATGTTCGGTCAGCGGTTCCAACAATTAAAGGACAGTACGTTTGGGTACCGTATAAAATTTTTACAAAGTAGTACAGAATGATAAGGATTGTAAACAAGGCGTAGTAAGATAAAAAAGGACAGATTAAAATTTTTGGTGACTCCTTTTTCTTACGGAAATAAATTTTAAAGAAGTTTGAAGAGTCTCGGAGCTTTTTTTTAATTTTCTATGAAAAGAACGAGAAAGAGCTCTATTTCTACAAGACTGTGATAAACTATCCCTAAGAAAATAGTGAAGGTAGGGAAATTATGCGCACTGTTATTACGTTTTTAATTGTTTTTGGCGTTTTAGTGATCGTCCATGAATTCGGACATTTTTTCTTTGCAAAACGTTCAGGAATTTTAGTTAGAGAATTTTCAATCGGCATGGGTCCCAAGCTGATTGCTCATATGGGAAAAGATGGCACCACCTATACATTACGATTATTACCAATTGGCGGTTATGTCCGAATGGCTGGGCTAGAAGATGAAGAGACCGAGCTGAGTCCAGGCACCCCGCTTTCAGTTGAATTGACGTCTAAAAATGTGGTTCGCCGCATCAATGTCAGCAAAAAAGTCCAGCTACCTAATAGTATTCCGCTGGAGCTGATCGCGGCGGATTTGGTGGATGATTTAACTATCAAAGGATATGTGAATGGTGATGAGAGTCAAGAGATGACCTACAAGGTTCTGCACGATGCCACGGTCATCGAAGAGAGCGGGACGGAAGTCCGGATCGCTCCACGAGATGTTCAATTTCAATCGGCTAAATTAGGTTCACGAATCTTAACGAATTTTGCCGGACCAATGAATAACTTTATTTTAACGATAATTTTATTCATCGCTTTAGCCTTTATTCAAGGCGGGGTAGCGGATTACAATACAAATCAAATCGGTTCGGTTGAAGCTGGCAGTCCAGCGGCACAGGCGGGTATGAAAGATCACGACGCGATCGTTTCCATCGAAGGAAAGAAGGTTCAATCGTGGGAAGACTTAACCAAACCAGTTACTAGCAGTCCTGGAAAAGAATTATCGGTTGTGATCGAACAAGGAGGCAACCAAAAGACGATCGAGATGACTCCAAGAAGTGTTGAAAGTAACGGCCAAAAGGTTGGTCAGATCGGTGTGACACCATATCTTCGGACGGGCTTTTTTGATAAGATCATGGGTGGTTTGACTCAATCGTGGGATATGACGAAAAATATTTTCAGTGCATTAGGTTCTCTGTTCACTGGTTTCAGTTTGAACAAACTAGGTGGTCCGGTGATGATGTTCAAGATGTCTGAGGAGGCCTCTCAGCAAGGCGTGAAAACTGTCATTTATTTAATGGCATTACTTTCTGTCAATTTAGGAATCGTAAACCTTTTGCCGATTCCGGCATTTGATGGCGGGAAAATTTTGTTGAACGTGATTGAAGGAATTCGCGGCAAACCCCTTGACCCCGAAAAAGAGGGCTTGATCACGATGATCGGTTTTGGCTTTATCATGTTGTTAATGATCATGGTGACCTGGAATGACATTCAACGCTTCTTCTTTTAAAATGAAAGGATCGAAATTTTTTCGGTCCTTTTTCTAATGCAAACATAAAGGAAAACAGTTATACTGAAACATACTTGAAAAAGTGAAGGAGATGTCCATTTGTCTAAAAATCGTGAGTTATTCGAAAATTTATTACGACAAATTGAATTGGCAGATGAAGAACAGCAACATCCAATGATCCAAGCATCAGAGATCAAGGAAGTCGTTGTTCATGAAAAATCACGGGTCTGGGAATTTTTTATCCAAACACCGGAAATTCTTCCTGCAAAATTATTTTATGCGTTCCACCAAAAGTTATTGCTTGCTTTCCAATCCATTGCGCAAGTGAAATTACATATTATTCCAGAAGACAATCAGTTTGCGGAAGAAACTTTGCAGAATTATTGGCAGCTCGCTTTAAGCGAACAGGATTGTGATACGCCGTTAGTTAAGCAAGTGTTAAGCAAACCTTTGCCAGTAATCCAAGGAAATCGAATCGTTTTATTAATCGACAATGATTCGGTGATTCCGGTCTTGAAACAGCAGTATCTACCTTTGATCGAAGAAAATCTTGTTTCCTTCGGTTTTCCTCATTTACGTATTGATCCTGAAGTGGACAAGGAACAAGCAGACAAAAAACTGCAAGAGTTTGAAGTTCGCAAACAAGAACAGGCGCAAGCAATGCAAGAACAAGCGGCTGCCAGCATCGCTCAGTACGAATCGAAGAAAAAAGAGAAGAAGGAAAGCGCCGCTCATTTTGATGGTCCAATCCAGATGGGACGAAACATTCCCGCTGATGAAGCGATCACACCGATGGGTAACATTATTGAAGAGGAACGACGCATCACGATTGAAGGCTTTATTTTTGATAAGGAAGTCCGAGAGCTACGTTCTAAACGTAAAATCTTAATCATCAAAATGACCGACTACACGTCTTCTTTTGTCGTGAAAAAGTTTTCTAATGGCGAAAAGGACGAGGCTATTTTTGATGCGATCGAAAATAAAAGCTGGATCCGTGTGCGGGGAAGTGTACAAGAAGATACCTTTATGCGCGACTTGGTCATGAATGCACAAGATATCCAAGAGGTAAGACATCCCGAACGGAAAGATACAGCTAAAGAAAAACGTTCTGAATTGCATTTGCATACCAACATGAGTACGATGGATGCTATCAACAATGCCAGTGACTTAGTTGCACAAGCTGGAAAATGGGGCCATAAAGCAATTGCGATCACCGATCATGGCGGTGCCCAATCATTTCCTGAAGCTCACGCGGCTGGGAAAAAAGCCGGCGTGAAAATTTTATATGGTGTGGAAGCCAATGTAGTGTCAGACGGTGTGCCAATTGCCTATAATGATGCCCATGTAGCCTTGACGGACGCGACTTATGTTGTATTTGACGTAGAAACCACCGGCTTGTCGGCGGTTTATGATACGATCATCGAATTAGCGGCAGTGAAGATGCATAAAGGAAATGTCATCGAGACTTTCGAAGAATTTATTGATCCCGGACATCCTTTGTCAGAAACGACGATTAATTTAACGGGGATTACAGATGAAATGGTTCGTGGTTCAAAACCAGAAAAAGAAGTCATGGAATTGTTTGAAAAATTCTGTGAAGATTCGATCCTTGTCGCTCATAATGCGACCTTCGATATTGGCTTCATCAATACGACTTATGTTCGTCACAATATGCCGGAAACACCCAATCCAGTGATTGATACATTGGAATTAGCTCGTTTTTTGTATCCTGAATTCAAACGTTTTGGGTTAGGTGTGTTGACGAAAAAATTTGGGATTAACTTGGAGCAGCATCACCGGGCGGTTTACGATGCGGAAGCAACGGGGCATTTAGGTTGGCTGTTTGTCAAAGAAGCCATTGAAAAACACGAGATGAATTATCATGATCAATTGAATGATCATGTTGGCGAAGGCGATTCTTATAAACGAGCACGACCTTTCCATGCGACAATCTTGGCAAAGAATCAAGCGGGCTTGAAGGATCTATTTAAATTAATCTCTATGTCAAATATCAATTACTTTGAACGGGTACCGCGGATTCCTCGCTCGCAATTAAATAAACTGCGAGAAAATTTATTAGTCGGCTCCGCTTGTTCACAAGGTGAAATCTTTGAAGCGATGATGCAAAAAGGGGTGGAAGAAGCCAAGAATCGGGCAGCCTTTTATGACTATATCGAAGTCATGCCTAAAGCGGTCTATGCGCCACTAATCGAACAAGAGCTAGTGAAAAACGAAGCAGACTTGGAAGACATCTTACGGAATCTGATCCAAATTGGAAAAGAGTTGAACAAAACAGTCGTCGCAACTGGCGATGTTCACTATTTGAATAAAGAAGACGCAATTTATCGCAAGATTTTGATCAGCTCGATGGGTGGGGCGAATCCATTGAACCGTCACAGCTTACCGGATGTTCATTTCCGGACGACCGATGAAATGTTACAGGCCTTTAGTTTCTTAGGTCCTGAATTGGCCAAAGAAGTTGTTGTTGACGGACCAAATACGATTGTGGACACTTGTGAAGAAATTATTCCGGTCAAAGATGATTTGTATACGCCAAAGATCCCTGGTTCTGAGGAAGAAATCAAAGATTTAAGTTATAATCGCGCTCGGGAATTGTATGGTGATCCACTGCCTGATATTATCGAGAAGCGGTTGGAGAAGGAATTGACTTCGATCATCGGAAATGGGTTCTCCGTGATTTATTTGATCGCACAAAAACTGGTGCATAAAAGTAACGCTGATGGTTATTTAGTTGGTTCACGGGGGTCAGTGGGGTCCAGTTTCGTTGCGACGATGACTGGGATCACTGAAGTTAATCCATTGCCGCCTCATTATTATTGTCCAGAGTGTCAATACTCAGAATTTTTCGAGGACGGTTCCTATGGGTCAGGTTTTGATATGCCAGAAAAAGCTTGTCCAAAATGTGGTGCTCGACTAAATAAAGACGGTCATGATATTCCGTTTGAAACCTTCTTAGGCTTCCACGGAGATAAGGTTCCCGATATCGATCTGAACTTCTCAGGCGATTATCAAGCAGAAGCGCATAACTATACGAAGGTCTTATTTGGTGAAGAATATGTCTATCGTGCTGGTACGATCGGTACGGTTGCGGATAAGACGGCCTATGGTTTCGTGAAGGGCTATGAACGTGATCATAATTTGCATTTTCGGAATGCCGAAGTCGATCGTCTAGCAAAAGGTGCAACTGGGGTTAAACGAACGACCGGGCAGCATCCAGGTGGGATCATCGTTATTCCCGATTATATGGATGTTTATGATTTCACACCGATCCAATTCCCCGCCGATGATCAAAACGCTGAATGGAAAACGACCCACTTTGATTTCCACTCGATCCATGACAATGTGTTGAAGCTAGATATTCTGGGACACGATGATCCAACTGTGATTCGAATGTTGCAAGAATTATCAGGGGTCGATCCTAAAACGATCCCTACCGATGATCCGGAAGTGATGAAAATTTTTGCTGGTCCGCAAGTGCTAGGAGTTGAGTCGGATCAAATTTATTCGAAGACTGGAACCTTAGGGATTCCTGAATTTGGAACGCGCTTTGTGCGGGGGATGCTAGAAGAAACCGGTCCAACGACCTTTGCGGAATTGCTGCAAATCTCTGGTCTGTCTCACGGAACCGATGTTTGGCTAGGCAATGCGGAAGAATTAATTAGTCGTGGTGAAGCCAACTTAGCAGAAGTAATTGGTTGTCGGGATGACATCATGGTTTATTTGATCCATGCGGGACTTGATAGTGGGATGGCCTTCAAAATCATGGAGACCGTACGTAAAGGTCAATGGAATAAAATTGATGACGAATTACGCGAGACCTATCTGACGGCTATGAAAGAAAATAATGTGCCAGATTGGTACATTGATTCTTGTTCTAAGATCAAATATATGTTCCCGAAAGCCCATGCGGCAGCGTATGTGTTGATGGCTTTACGGGTGGCGTATTTTAAAGTGTATTTCCCAATTCTTTATTACTGTGCGTATTTTTCTGTACGGGCGGATGACTTTGATTTAGTCGCAATGGCGAAAGGCAAAGACGCAGTCAAAGCAGCGATGAAAGCTATCACTGATAAAGGAATGGATGCTTCTACCAAAGAAAAAAATCAATTGACGGTGTTGGAATTATGTAATGAGATGCTGGAACGTGACTTTCATTTTGGCATGATTGATTTGTATAAGTCTGACGCGCAAGATTTTGTGATTGATGGGGATACATTGATTGCACCTTTCCGAGCTGTACCTGGACTTGGTTTGAACGTGGCGAAACAAATCGTTGAAGCACGAAAAGACGGAATCTTTTTATCAAAAGAAGATTTGGCTTCGCGAGGGAAAGTTTCTAAGACGCTGATTGAATATATGGATACTCATGGCGTTTTGAAAGATTTACCTGATGAAAACCAACTTTCATTGTTTGATATGTAAAGAAAAAGATAAATTCAAGCTTTAAATGAAAGAAAATTCCGCTGTGAAAATGACACGGTTGAATTTTCAATAAAATTATGCTACTATAACAATGTAATCAAAGACTGATGGTGAGTGAGCGGATTTTTCGCTCACTCTTTTTAATGGATAAAAGGAGGCTGACAGTTTGAGCAGTGTAGTCGAAACAGTGACTGATCTAGTAATGCCAATCTTAGATGAACAAAACTTTGAATTAGTTGAAGTGGAATTCGTCAAAGAAGGAAAAAGTTGGTTTTTAAGAGTGTATATCGATAAAGAAGGCGGCATTGATATTGAAGAGTGTGCCTTTGTGAGTGAAAAACTTAGCGATAAGTTGGATGCGATCGATCCTGATCCAATTCCCCAAGCTTATTTCTTAGAGGTTTCCTCTCCTGGAGCGGAACGTCCATTGAAAAAAGAAGAGGACTATCAAAAAGCAATTGGTCAATACATCAATATCTCGCTTTATCAAAATATTGATGGCGAAAAGCAATACCAAGGCTTTTTAAAAGAACTGACTGACGATGAATTAACATTGACAGTTAAAATCAAAACACGGACTAAAGAGATGGTTTTCGAACGTAAAAATATCGCCAAAGCCCGTTTTGCGATTGAGTTTTAAAAATCAAACCTATTTTCTTTAGAGAATAGATTTCGTTAATATGAACTAGGATGTCAGTCCAACTTTTCGCAATTTCGTCTAGTAAGAAATGGATTAAGTTTAATCCCCAAAAATTATACGAGTTGTGTAGTTGGATGATATACGTGGTGAAAATCAAACCTATTTTCTTTAGAAAATAGATTCGTTAATATGAACTAGGAGGAAAGAAAAAATGAGTAAAGAAATGCTGAATGCGTTGGATACTCTCGAAGCAGAAAAAGGTATTTCAAAAGAAATCGTCATCGACGCGTTAGAGGCAGCGCTAGTTTCTGCCTATAAACGTCATTATGGACAATCACAAAATGTTGAAGTTGAATTCAACGAAAAGAAAGGCGATATCCATGTCTACGCTGTGAAAGAAGTAACCGAAGAAGTTATGGATTCACAACTAGAAGTATCACTGAAAGAAGCGATGGAAATCAATCCAGCTTATGAAATCGGTGATACGATTCGTTTTGAAGTGACACCAAAAGATTTCGGTCGGATCGCCGCACAAACAGCGAAACAAGTAATCTTGCAACGTGTCCGTGAAGCCGAACGTAGCATTATCTATAACGAATACAGTGCTTATGAAAAAGATATCATGCAAGGTGTTGTTGAACGTCAAGATAATCGCTATATTTATGTGAACTTAGGTAAGATCGAAGCGGTTCTTTCGAAGCAAGATCAAATGCCTAATGAACATTATCAACCTCACGATCGAATCAAGGTTTACGTCTCTCGCGTTGAAAATACTTCAAAAGGCCCACAAGTTTTTGTAAGCCGCAGTCATCCAGATTTATTGCGTCGTTTATTCGAACAAGAAATTCCCGAAGTCTATGATGGCATTGTGGAAATTGTCAGCATCGCTAGAGAAGCTGGGGATCGAGCAAAAGTTGCGGTACGTTCAACGGACCCTAACATTGATCCAGTCGGCACTTGTGTCGGACCAAAAGGCCAACGTGTCCAAGCCATCGTCAATGAATTAAAAGGCGAAAACATGGACATCGTTGAGTGGAATGAAGACCCAGCAGTCTTTATCGCAAACTCTTTGAACCCTGCTCAAGTTGAAGATGTCATCTTTGACATTGACAATCCAAAAGTTTGTACGGTAGTTGTACCTGATTATCAATTGTCATTAGCGATTGGTAAACGTGGTCAAAATGCTCGTTTAGCAGCCAAATTAACGGCTCACAAAATCGACATCAAATCTGAATCAGACATGGAAGAATTTTACGCCAATTATGAGGAAGCAGAAGTCGAAGAGGTAGAGAACGAAGAACCAACAGTTGAAGCAACAGAAGAAAATTTAGATGAAATTACTCCTGATATGACAGCAGACGACATCGAAAACGTTGCTTTCGATCAAGAGGAAGAGTAATTTATGGGAGGACAGCAAATGAAAAAAAGAAAAATTCCTTTGCGCAAATCGGTCGTTTCCGGTGAAATGTTCCCTAAAAAAGAATTAATTCGGATCGCTAAGTCAAAAGAAGGCGAAGTTTCCATTGATCCTTCAGGTAAGAAGCCTGGGCGAGGTGCTTATATCGCGTTAGAGCCGGCGGAAGTTGAAGAAGCTTGGAAAAAGAAAATCTTAGATCGCAATCTTGGAACGGACTTAAGTGATGAATTTTATCAAGAACTACTCGATTATGTGAAACACCAAAAAGCCAGAAAAGAGCTCTTTGGCGATGAATAGAGAAAAGGCCTTGAACATGTTAGGCCTTGCAATGCGTGCAGGCAAACTGATTACAGGGGAAGACCTGACAATCAACGAGATTCGCAGAAATAAAGTGAAGCTCGTGATCGTCACAACGGATGCGAGTGAGAACACTCAGAAAAAAGTATCCGATAAAAGCAAGTATTATCAAACGACATGTTTTGTCGAATTTACTCAAGGAGAAATTTTAGGCGCGATTGGCAAACCTCGAAAAGTGATCGGGATTTTAGACCAAGGCTTCGCTAACAAAATCATGACGTTAATAAAAGGTTAGGAAGGTGATTGCATGGGAAAAAAAAGAGTATACGAATTTGCCAAAGAAGTGAATCAATCAAGTAAGGATGTTGTAGAGAAAGCAAATGCTTTAGGAATTGATGTAAAAAATCATATGGGTTCATTGTCCGGAGACGATGAAACAAAATTAAAGCAGGCTTTTACTAACAAATCGCAAGCAAATACTCAAGCAAAACCATCAGCTAACCAGCACGAAAAACCAAAATTCCATGGAAAGAGCTCTAAGAACAACCCAAATTTCCAGAATAGAAAAGGAAATAAAGACTTGACACAAACTAATAAGCAGAACAACTCAGCGAACGCAAACCGTTCGAACCAAGGACAACAACGTCCACAAGGTAACACAAATAATTCACAACGTACTAACCAAGGACAACAACGTCCACAAAGTAACACAAACAATGCGCAACGTACTAATCAAGGACAACAACGTCCACAAGGTAACACAAACAATGCGCAACGTACTAATCAAGGACAACAACGTCCACAAGGTAACACAAACAATGCGCAACGTACCAACCAAGGACAACAACGTCCACAAGGTAACACAAACAATGCGCAACGTACCAACCAAGGACAACAACGTCCGCAAGGCAACACAAACAATGCACAACGTACCAACCAAGGACAACAACGTCCGCAAGGCAACACAAACAATGCGCAACGTACTAACCAAGGACAACAACGTCCACAAGGTAACACAAATAATTCACAACGTCCAAATCAAAACCAAAGTCAACGTCCGGCGCAAAACGCTTCAAATACACAACGTTCGAACAGCAACACGCAAGGTCAACGTTCAAACCAAAGCGGCGGCGGACAAGGACAAGGCGGCAATCAAAACCGCAACAAAAATAATAATTACGGTAACCAAAACCGCGGCAATAGCTTCGGAGGCAACCAAAACCGTAATAAGAACCGTTTCAATAAAAAAGGCAAAAAAGGTAAACAGCAACAAAGCAACAAGCCTGCTGTACCACCACGTAAATTCCGTGAGTTGCCTGAAGTATTGGAATACACGGTTGGCATGAATGTGGCGGATATTGCTAAAAAGATCCACCGCGAACCAGCTGAAATCATCAAAAAATTATTTATGATGGGTGTTATGGTCAACCAAAACCAACCATTAGATCAAGATACGATTGAATTGTTAGCAACGGATTATGGCATGGAAGCAGAGGAAAAAGTTCAAATCGATATTGCTGATATCGACCGTTTCTTCGATACCGAAGAAGTGAACGAAGACAATTTAGTTTCCCGTCCACCAGTTGTTACTATCATGGGACACGTCGATCATGGGAAAACGACGTTGCTTGATACTTTACGTCATTCACGTGTAACAAGTGGAGAAGCCGGTGGGATTACGCAGCATATTGGTGCTTACCAAATCGATATCAACGGCAAACCAATTACATTCCTAGATACTCCAGGACATGCGGCCTTCACAAGTATGCGGGCCCGTGGTGCAAGTATCACCGATATCACGATCTTAGTTGTCGCAGCCGATGACGGTGTAATGCCGCAAACAATAGAAGCAATCAACCATGCGAAAGCGGCGAAAGTGCCGATCATCGTAGCGGTGAATAAAATCGATAAGCCAGGCGCAAATCCACAACACGTGATGCAAGAATTAAGTGAATACGAATTAATCCCTGAATCATGGGGCGGCGATACGATCTTTGTTGAAATTTCAGCGAAATTCAATCAAAACATTGAGGAACTATTAGAAATGATTCTTTTAGTTGCTGAAGTGGAAGACTTGAAAGCTGATCCAACACAACATGGGATTGGTACAGTCATCGAAGCACGTCTTGATAAAGGCAAAGGACCAGTTGCAACGTTGTTAGTTCAACAAGGAACGATGAAAGTCGGCGATCCAATCGTTGTCGGAAATACTTATGGTCGTGTTCGTGTCATGACGAATGATATTGGTCGTCGTGAAAAAACGGCTGGCCCAGCAACTCCAGTTGAAATTACTGGTTTGAATGATGTACCGCAAGCGGGGGATCGCTTCGCAACCTTTGATGATGAAAAAACAGCCCGGGCTGCTGGTGAAGAACGTGCGAAACGTGCGTTATTGGAACACCGCAACTCAAATGCACGTGTCACTTTAGACAACTTGTTTGAATCGCTTAAAGAAGGCGAATTGAAAGAAGTCAATGTTATTATTAAGGCAGACGTTCAAGGTTCGGCAGAAGCATTAGCTGCATCATTGCAAAAAATCGATGTGGAAGGCGTTCGTGTGAAGATCGTCCATTCAGCTGTTGGTGCAATCAACGAGAGTGATGTCACCTTAGCCGCTGCAAGTAACGCGATTATTATCGGGTTCAACGTTCGTCCTACACCGCAAGCTAAACAACAAGCTTCTGCTGAAGAAGTGGACATTCGCTTGCACCGGATCATTTACAAAGCCATCGAAGAAATCGAAACAGCGATGAAGGGTATGCTTGATCCTGAATACGAAGAAATCATCACCGGTCAAATGACTGTTCGTGAAACATATAAAGTTTCTAAAGTTGGAACGATCGCTGGTTGTTACGTTAACGAAGGCGTTATCCAACGAGATAGCGGCGTACGGATTATCCGTGACGGTATTGTTATCTACGAAGGCAAGCTTGCCAGCTTGAAACGTTTCAAAGATGATGTGAAAGAAGTTAAAATGGGCTTTGAATGTGGTGCCATGATTGAAAACTTCAATGACATGAAGGTTGACGATGTGATCGAAGCCTTCGTTATGCAAGAAATTAAACAAAAATAATCGGTTCAGCGAGGTAGTTTAGGGTGTGTCATATTTTACCACATGCCCTAAGCTATGGTGATACCGAATTTATAAGTAAAGACAGGAGGCCATCGTTATGCCAAATTATCGCGATCGTCGTCTAGCACAAGAAATCTTAAAAGAAGTCAATGACATCTTACGTAAGAAAGTTCGCGACCCACGAGTCCAAGATGTGAATATTACTGATGTTCACGTGACTGGTGACTTGCAGCAAGCGACGATTTATTACAGCTTATTATCTGATAAAGCTTCTGATAAACAAAAAGCGCAAGAGGGCTTGAACAAAGCAACTGGTTTAGTTCGTCGTGAACTAGGACAAGCGTTGTCGATTTACAAGACGCCCGAATTGTTTTTTGAATTGGACGAATCAGTCGAATACGGTTCTAAGATTGATCAAATGATCCGTGATTTAAATAAAGAATAACTCCCTTAGAATGTACCGACCCCCAAAAGTT
>NZ_JXKM01000010.1 GCF_001885905.1 Enterococcus devriesei
GAGACGCTTTGCAACAGAACCGTATGTCAGTAACTCATACTCGATTTCCATCAAATTTGACTATTTTATTTTACTTCATTTTTAGCGGCAAACAAATCATTTAATGCTTCAGTCATGGTTGGATGAGTGTAAATTTTGTCACGCAATAATGTGTAAGGCAAGCCTACTTCAATCGCAAGACTTATGAGATTAATTGTTTCATAAGATTCTTCTGCGTAAATTGTAATACCAAGAATTTTGTCTGTCTCTGGATCAACCAAAGCTTTGAGTAATCCTTTAGACTGATTCAAGACAGCTGATTTTGGAATGGCTGTCGCAGCAAGTTTGAAGAGACGGTAATCGATGCCCGCTGCTTTAGCATCTTTTTCATTAAGGCCAACTTTAGACAAGGCAGGTGTGATAAAAACAGAGGTTGGTACATTTTTGCGGTCAGACAGACTCCGCTTACCATCTCCATAAAGGTTATTACTTACAATACGGAAATCATCAAGGGAAGTGTAAGTAAATTGTAAACCGCCATGCACATCCCCAAGTGCCCATACATTTTGAACAGTGGTTTCAAGTTTATCGTTGACCACAATTTCTCCACGTTGACCAAGTTGAATATTAGTGTTTTCAAGTCCAAGTCCAGCAGTATTGGGTTTGCGACCTGTTGCAACCAAAATTTTATCTGATAAGATTGAAACTTTTTTGCCTTCTTTATTTATTATTTCAACGCTATTGTCAGTAATAGCATCAATCTTCACGCCAAGCTTAAAGATAATCCCCCTAGATTCAAGGTCGGAACGAACCAACTTCGAAATATCTTCATCATCACGAGGAAGGAAGTTATCGAAAATATCAAGAACTGTTACTTTTGATCCGTAACTTGCAAACATTGAAGCAAATTCAAGACCAATATAACCAGAACCAATAATCGTCAAATGTTCAGGAAGCTGCTTCAAATCCATTAATTCAGTTGAAGTCACAACATTTCTACTGTCCACAAGTCCGGGAATTGGTGGCAAGACAGGTGTCGCGCCAGTATTGATAAAGATACGTTCGCCAATTAGTTGTGCAATGACTTCACCCTCAGCATCCATCACTTCGATTTCGTGATCAGAGACAAATTTTGCTTTGCCATCAATAACTTCAGCTGTTGCTTCATCTGCAATCATGTGATAATTTTTTAGATTCAAATTACCTGTAAGCATCGCTTTTTTTTCTGCAGCTTCTGTGAATTTCAAACCTTTTTCACCGTTGACAATCAAAAATTTTGATGGAATACAGCCGATGTTGATACAAGTCCCACCATACATTCGAGGTGATTGTTCAATAACGACGACACTTTCTCCTTTTACAGCAAGGAATTTGGCCAAGGTCTTTCCACCTTTACCAAAACCAACAACGATATTTTTTACGTCTATTTTTTTCATTTAAAAACCTCCAAATTTTAGTTTTGAACTAACTTATTATCCACGATAGATTTACCACAGTACCGAAGCTTTTAATTTTTTTAGTAGCTAGTTCATCAAATATTATTTTCATTTAATTTGCCTGTTTACCTATTGCTTCAAAGCTCTTCAAGAACTTTTGCTGTACTCATGGTGCGATCTGCAACAAATCCAAAATTTGTTATTGCTGCATCATAGGCTTCTTGACCAGGTGCTCCTGTTGCGTCAGCTGCAACGTGAACGTGAAAACCTGATTCTACAAGTTCACGCAAGTGTGAATCCACACAGAGATTTGCGTTCATTCCAGCCAAGATAACAGTATCAATGCCGTTTTTACGGAGTTGAAGCGCCAAGTCATTTGATTCGGGACCGAAGATTTTGTGGGGGCTTGTGATGATAGTATTTTCATCCAAGTAAGGTTTGAGTTCCTCCACGAAGTCTGCTCCTGAACCTTTCACTGTTTCTTGATACTGGTGTTCACGATGGAACATTTTATTATTCAACATCATTTGTTCGCCTTGACCACCAAATTTCCAGTTTTGGTCATGGTCGTAAAAGTAATGTGGTGAAATAAAGATTTTATAGCCTTTTGCTTTAGCATGTTTGAAGAGTTCTGTAAGATTCTCAGTGGTATGATATTTTCTGAGGATATCTTTTGTTAGACCATAGCCTGCACCTTTTGGTTTGAGGAATTCGACTTGTGGGTCTGTAACGACGAATGCTGTATTTTTGTTATTGAACATTTTGTTCTCCTTTAAATATAAAATTTTTATGATAATTCTGTAATGAGTTGCTTAAGTATCCCCTTACCAAGAACGTCTATGAATGTTTGACAACTTTGCCATCTTTTTTGAACATCGGCAATGGGATATTCTCTCCGAATCGCATCGGCCTGCAAAATCTTGACTTTTTCTTTAGATTCAACTGCTGACATAAAGATTTACGTCGTATCACAGCAGTAGGCGGGGCAGAACCTGATCCGATAACTATCATATCCAATTTTTTCATTATTTTTCTCCCATTTTTTCAAAACTAGTTTTTAATAAATCAAAATTTGATTCCAGAACATTTAAATCTTGAGTCACTTTCAAGAGTAGAAGACTTCCTTGAATTTGAGCAATAATTGCATGTGCTGCAGGAAGATTTTGTTTCACCAGCAGTCCTGTTAAAGCTGATAGATTTTCCGCAATTTTTTTTTGTAAATCTGAAAATAGTTGTTCAAGAGGTTTTCTAAAATCCTCATCTAGGGCGGAAAGCTCAATAACGAGATTGCCTACAGGACAGCCGTAGTATATTTTTTTTGGCGCATGATCACTGTAAATCCAATCCAGCATCTCTTTCAAGTTTGCCAGTGGACTTTCATCTCTCGATAGGATTCCATTTAGCAAATGTTTTTGCCAAATTTTAACATGATTATCGATGACTGCTAGGCTAGCTTCTTTTTTTGAATCAAAGTAATAATAGAATTGCCCTTTGCCTGTCGCAGTTTCATCTAAAATATCATTAATAGAAGTCCCTGTATAACCTTTTTTATATATAAGCTGTTCTGTAGCCGTCAATATCTTTTCTTTCGTATTTCTCAAATTGTACACCTCCATATTTTTAGAAACAAATGGTTAGATTAGATTGTATCTAACAACATTGTTTTGTACCACTTGGTATAATTATATTAACATCTTCTTTTTTGAAATACAAACATTTTGTACCGAATAGTACAAAACATATCATTAACTGTGTCCTAGTATAAAAAATGATTTTGTTGTTGAACCTTATCATTTTGATAGATTTCAGTTCTTTGCATAGCATCAGAAGCAAAATTTAAAACTGTGCCCGGTTCTGTTGCAAAGTTTTCCAAAAAATCTATTTTAGTGTAAAATTGAGAAAAAAGACAGAGAGGACAGAGTAATGAATCATTTTAAAGGCAATCAATTTGGGAAATTGGTCGCAGGTTAAATCATGTTAAAGAAAATGATTTGGCACATGGTGATTTTATAAATTGGCTCAAAAAAATAAATATTGAAAGAACCGAAGCCCATAGATTTATGAAAGTTGCTAAGGAGCTTCCAAATGTTGCCAATTGTCAACATTTAAGTAATAGAGCGCTATATACTTGTCCAATCGTTGGACAACAGTCAAATATGATAACGTTGTCAGATAATAGAAGTCGACTTCCAATTTGTGAACGTACACAAATTTAGTAACGTTTCGAAATATCCAAATGTTTGTACGTACCAACATATCAAAAATAGAATACATACTCTAATTTAAGATAACACCAATATCAACCGACGTCGGTTGATTCTTCGCAAAACGAAGAATCACAAATACAATTTTTTGAATCTCTTCCAATTGGCACAATATCAAGCGCAATCACTCATTCCAGTGATCTAGACGTGCTTAGAATGGCAATCTCAACATTAAATATAACTTTATTAAATACTAATGATTGCATTAAAAATTGCTTTTTGAGATAATTGCTAAAAAAGAGAGGATTCTCAAATGGATAACAAAGATATAGAGCTGATTCAACAAATGGAAAACAAATATGACACTTTTATGCCAGTCTTAACTAATTTAATTGATAGTGTTGAAAAATTTAACTCAATTTACAATAACTATATTGAATTAAAAAATTTTTATGGTAGTGAAAAATGGTTTGAATATATGGAAATTGAAAAAATCCCAGTAAAATGTGGTGTTTTAACAGAAGACCAATTATTTGATATGATTGGTGATCATAATGAACTTCTTGGAGTATTACTTGACCTAACTTCAAAAATGTACAAAAATTTTTAAAAAAATAAGCACCACTTAAGGTGCCATTTCTTGCCTGCTGAACTCATTTTTAGTGACTTTTTATATAGTTTTGATTTTGTTTTATTTTCATCTAACTGTAAACCAAATCATCACAAACGCTTATATATCAATGAAGTTTACTGTAAATTTACACTGTTTAAATGCTAGGTTTAATTCTACAAATTTTTTAAATGTTTCGATTTTGAATTTTATTTCAGGTAAATTACTGGAAGAGTAAGTAGACCAGTCTTTAACGTCACTTCCAATTATAGCTAATTCTTTATGAGCATTAATAATTCCCATTGTTGCCAATTTTCCAGGTTCTAAAATTACGACGTAATCACTTAGTTTTTCTTCTAATCGATTTTTAAAACTAAAATCAATGGAGCGTTCTTTATCTTTATATCAAAGATTCAAATATCTTAAAAATGGTGCAGGATACACTACTTGATAGTTTTCGTGCTGGTCGTCGCAACTATACAATTTTCCAAGTTGGGAAAGCGACCTTGCTACGTGTGAGTGACGTCATGAAATTAAAAAAAACAGATGTCTTTAATCTTGATGGAACAGTCAAACAAACTGCATTTATTCATGATCAAAAAACAGGTAAGGGAAATACGTTATATTTAAAACCTGTCCAACAAGATTTAACGCTTTATCATGCATGGCTCATCCAACAAAATATGAATTCAGAGTGGTTATTTCCTTCAACCTCTCGTCCTGATCGTCCTATTACTGAGAAACAGTTTTATAAGATTATGGCACGAGTTGGTGATCTTTTAGGAATTAACTATCTAGGAACGCATACCATGCGTAAAACAGGCGCTTATCGGGTCTATACGCAGTCAAACTATAATATTGGTTTAGTGATGCATTTATTAAACCATTCAAGTGAAGCTATGACCTTAACGTATCTTGGATTAGATCAAGCTAGTCGAGAAACGATGTTAGACCAAATTGATTTTGGGTAATGAATGTTTAGAACTTAGTAGTCGTCCAAAAACGACTACTTTTTTTGTTGAATCGTCCTCGGACGATTCAATGCTTTTGACTTGTAAGAACAGGATTGAATGAAGCCATACTGTTCGCATATTTTTAGTGGATGAACAAACAAAATACGAGAGATTTTTTGTTCGTTCATCCATGGTTTTAGGAAAAAGAGGGACGATTTCGGAAGAAGAAAATCGTCTCTTTTTTTTCTTCTTTTTGTATGACAAAAAGAAAGATCTTTTGCCCATTTTATTTTTATAAAATGGGTAGGTGGCGTTTGCGTAAAGCAAATCGACAGAATCCAAAGGGGATAAAAGGGGAAAGTGAAACTGCCCCCTTTTCAAGCCACATTGTAATACAAGAACGTAGTAATTTGTATTACAATGTGATAGCTTGCAGTATTTATGATTTTATATTTGAGTAAGTTATTGATGGATCAGAAAAATGTATCACAAATTTAAACAAAGACTCACTCAATTAAGAGACGCTACTAGCATGAAATTTTGTTGTTGCGATAAGCAACTTCTGATACACGATTTTTAGCCATTACATCACTCGTTTTTAGAGTGATGTGTAAGTGCGCATTGACCTCGTTTTACTCGGTCTGCTGATAGCCACAAAACCAGTTTTTTTGTTATTGAATTGATTTAGCGGAATTTAGAGATCTTAGAAGCAGTTACGCCAAAACTGCCTTTAGATTGTTAAAGGGTTTTAGAACAACAGGTTATGCTTTTTTATCAAAAGAAGACTTTTTTGAATTACATGATATTCCTAAAAGCTATTGGAAAAAGTCAGGAGATATTGATAGGTATGTTATAAAGCCCATCAAAGAAGAGTTAACACCATTATTTAGAGGCCTAGATATTAGAAAGAAATATGGCAAGGGACGTGGAAAACCAGTAATAGGGTATTCATTTAACTGGAAACCAGAAAAGAAAGGCGCTAATGACTTCTCACAAGGTAAATTACAAGATGAACGACAAAAACTTTTCAATATTCAGCATAATAGTGAACTAACAGAACAGGAAAAATGGCGCGCTACTGATAAAGTTAAAGGATTACCACTAGGATCCACTGAAAAACAAGCATTGGCTGATAAACAGGCTGAACATGATAAAAAAATAAGAGATCAAGCAAGACAAGAAGCACTTGCTGAACTCCGAAAGGGGTTTGGAAATAATGCCTAAAACAATTAGAGAACTTGCTGACGAATTGAAGGTCTCTAAACAAACTATTCAATACCACTACCAAAGACTACCAACAAAGAACCGACAAAAAGATAGTCAAGGTACAAACATGATCAGCCTTACAGCTGAAAGGATTATTAGGGACAAGGTAGCAAAGACTTTGGTAGCAAAGACCCAACAAACAGGTAGCAAAAAAGTGACAAAGACTAGCAAAGAAAATAATGAGCTAATTGCCACTCTAAGAAGAGAAATAGAAGATTTAAAGTCTCAACGTGACAAACAGCTTGCTACCAAAGACCGACAAATAGATCATCTAACAAAATTGGTGGATCAGCAGCAACAATTACAATTAGCAACAGTAGCAGATAACCGTCGATTAAAAGATCATGTACAAAAGCTAAGTGGGCAACTAACTCAAAAAACTAACGACAACTTGTCGACCGGAAATGATCTTTTTAACATCCAAGATAAAAAAAGCAAAATAGCTAAACAGAAGATTGTTAAATCTGGTAGTAATAAAGATGGCATACACACAAATAGAGCTATTAAACGTTGGTGGAAATTCTGGTAAAAGTTAATGTAAGCCTTAAGGTTTCAACTAAAGCAATTACGGTCAACCATAACCATAGTATTGGATTGTCATTTTATTGGCTATAAAATAGTAAATCAGTGAATTTCATTACAAAAGGGCTCACAAAAAATTATTTTCTTCCTCCAAAATAGCGAGACGCTTTTCTAATTGCTTGACATCCTTTAACGTCTTTGATTGACCCTGAATCATGACTGGGGTAGCTTGCTTGCCCCAAATAGCAATAGAATCTTTTGAAGGTCCAAATTCTTCTGTTAATGATTTAAGTGAACGGCCTTCTTGGTGAAGGGCCTTCTTGGTGAAGTTTAACCAATGAATCTTTGAAATCTTGTGAATAACGAATTGACATAAAAATACTCCTATACTTTCATTTTACGGACTGAATAAAAATAGTCCATTTTTTTAGTATAAGAGCATTTTGTGTTGCACTTTAAATGAGGTGATCTTTTTGAATCTTTTAAGAAATTATAGCTGCTAATGCAGCACCAGTCCGAGAGTTTTTATCGTTTAGGCTATCTTTTGGATGACCTTCAAAACAAACTTGACCGCCGAATTTACCAGCATCGGGGCCCATATCGACTAACCAATCGGCTCGTGAAATTAATTTCAGATTATGTTCAATCAGAATTAATGTATTGCCCTTATCAACCAATCCTTCAAATAAATCGATCAATTGTTGAGTATCCTGTAAGTGCAATCCGGTTGTTGGTTCATCTAAGAAATAGATTCGGCCGGTATGATTCAATTCCATTGCTAACTTAACACGTTGCACTTCACCACCAGATAAAGTGGTCATCGACTGGCTAAGATTCAAATAACCAAGTCCAACTTGGTGGAGTAGACTAACCTTTTTGTAGATATCTGGCACATCTTTGAAAAACTCTAAAGTGTCGTTGATAGAAAGATTTAGAACCTCAGAAATATCTTTGCCATGATAAGTGTATTGTAGTGCTTCTTGGCTATAACGTTTCCCATGACACAACTCACATTCTTGAACGATTGGATCCATGAATGCCATCTCGGTGATCATCACACCTTTACCTTTGCAACGGGGACAAGCACCTTTACCGTTATAACTAAATAGTTGTGTTGAAACGCCATTGTTGGCTTTACTGAAAAGCTTTCGTAGAGGATTTAAAATGTTCAAGTAAGTTGCAGGTGTAGAACGAATATTCAAACCTACAGAATCCTGACTCAAATCAATATAGTCTTGATCAGAAACTTGTTGTTTGAAAGCTTGGACTAAAGTACTTTTTCCAGAACCTGCTGGTCCAGATATCACGGTCATTACACCTTGAGGGATTCTGGTAGATACGTCTTTTAAATTATGAGAAGTTACATGATTAACATTTAGCCAAGATTGAGGTTCACGAGGCTTTGGGAAAGTGATTTTTTCTCGTAACATTTTACCCGTAATCGTATCTGACCGTAATAGTTCGTCGTAGGTACCAGTGAAAGTTACTTGACCACCATTTTTGCCGGCTTGTGGTCCCATTTCCACGACATAATCTGCTGTCGAAATAATGGCAGGGTTGTGATCAACTAGGATAATGGTATTGCCATGTTCCTTGAGCTTTTTTAAGGATTGGGTAATTAATTTAATATCGTGAGGATGGAGTCCTACACTTGGTTCATCGAGTACGTAAACTAAATCGGATAGGGAACTCGTCAAATATTTGGCAATTTTAATTCGTTGAGCTTCTCCACCAGATAGAGTATCAGTTCCACGGCCAAGGGAAAGATAACCTAAACCGATGTCGACCAAAGCTTGAACTTTACTATGTAGTTCACGCACCATTGTTTTAGCCTTGGGGTCCGAGATATTATCCAAAAATTTTAGGACACTTACTAAATCCATATCGCTGACTTCTGCAATATTTTTGCCAGCAATTTTACCAGTTAGAGCCTTTTTGTTCAGACGTGTTCCATGACATACTGGGCAAGGTTTTCGAGTGACAATCTTTGATAAGGCAGCTTCATGATGACGACCTGAGGCACTATGAATAACAGAGCGAAGCATACGTGGAACTAGTCCTTCATATAATGCCGTACGGCCCCAATTTGCCGGTGGATTTTTTAATTTTTGTTGCGGAGCGTGCATGAATAAATCATATTCTTCATCGGTGTAGTCTTTAATTTTTTTGTCTAAATCAAATAATCCACTGTTGCCATATTCCTTCCAACGCCAAGTTCCCGGTTGAAAACCGGCAAAAGTCATTGCACCTTCATTGAGTGATTTATTAGGATCAATTAATTGACGTTCATCTACGTCGTCAACAAAGCCTAATCCCTGACATTTTGGACACATTCCCTGAGGTAGGTTAAAGGAAAACCATTCAGAATACCCAACCCAAGGCTGTCCAATTCGAGAAAACATCAAACGTAAGACGGAATAGATGCCGGTGTAGGTTGCCAGAGTAGATCGAGAATTACGACCAATAGGCTTCTGTTCAACCACAATTGCCACTGGTAAGTTGTCGATTCGGTTCACTTCAGGTTGACCGTATTTAGGCAAATATTGTTGGGTGAAACTAGGAAAAGTTTCATTCAATTCACGTCGGGAAACAGCGGCTAATGTATCAAAAACTAAAGAGGATTTACCAGACCCAGAAAGACCAGCAAATACAGTCGTTTTATGCTTAGGAATATCTAAACTGACATCCTTTAAGTTATTTTCTTGAGCTCCATGGATAGAGATAGTCCCATCTGCAAATAAATCAGTCATAAAAACCTCCAACAGTAAATTTATAATTCCATTATATATAGAAATCTCGTTTAACAAAAATAATCGGGTCTAGAATTTTTGGTGTTGGAAAGTATTTCCATTCCAAAAGTACTAGGCCCTAATTTAAAAAGCCATTGATAATGGATCAAAAACGGCCACTAGGGTATACTTGATTGTCCTTTTTAGTAAGTATTGATTTTTTGTGGTATACTGGGATTAGAAAATAGGACATTTAAGTTGGGCAAAATTAGAGTGGAGGTGTCAAAAATGAAATATATTATAGATGCAATCATAAGGGGAATTATTCCCTTTGTAATTATGAGCGGAATATCTTTAATAATGGTTTATCAGAAGTTGAACTCATTTCAAATAAAAAGTACTTTCCTAGTAGGAATAATTATTACATTAGTTTCAGCTGCTAGCGTGATTTATGAGATTGATAATTTAACTTTAACACAGCAATCTATTATCCACTTTTTTGTAATGCTGATAACAGTTTTTCCTTGTTTGATAATTAGTGGGTGGTTTCCATTGTCAAATATCTTTGATTTCTTAAAGTTATTGGCGATCTTCTTGGTAGTTGGCGTTGTTTTATGGATAATTTCATTTTTTATTTTTGGAAAGCTACTAAATAAGTAAGTTTAGCTTATATATTTGCTTGTGGAATTTAAAAAAACTTTTTTTAAAAAAGGAAAGATATTAATGACTAAAATAGGGTATGCACGAGTAAGTAGCAAAGAACAGAACTTAGATCGGCAATTACAAGCGTTACAGGGCGTTTCTAAGGTCTTTTCAGACAAATTAAGCGGTCAATCGGTCGAACGCCCACAATTACAAGCTATGCTTAACTATATTCGTGAAGGGGATATTGTTATTGTTACTGAATTAGATCGATTAGGACGAAATAATAAAGAATTAACAGAATTGATGAATCAAATTCAAATTAAGGGGGCAACCCTGGAAGTCTTAAATTTACCCTCAATGAATGGTATTGAAGATGAAAATTTAAGGCGTTTGATTAATAGCCTTGTCATTGAATTGTACAAGTATCAAGCAGAATCAGAACGAAAAAAAATTAAGGAACGTCAGGCACAAGGAATCGAAATTGCTAAGAAAAAAGGCAAATTCAAAGGTCGGCAACTGAAATTTAAAAAAAATGATCCACGTTTAAAGCATGCTTTCGATTTGTTTTTGAATGGTTTATCCGATAAAGAAGTTGAAGAACAAACTGGAATTAATCGCCGAACGTTTAGAAGGTATCGAGCAAGATATAACGTGACAGTAGATCAAAGAAAAAACAATGAAAAGAGGGATAGTTAATGAGTACGGTTATTTTAGCTGAAAAACCAAGCCAGGCATTAGCCTACGCAAGTGCTTTAAAACAAAGCACCAAAAAAGACGGTTATTTTGAGATCAAAGACCCACTATTTACAGATGAAACGTTTATCACCTTTGGTTTTGGGCATTTAGTGGAATTAGCAGAACCAGGTCATTATGACGAAAAGTGGCAAAATTGGAAACTTGAATCTTTGCCGATTTTTCCTGATCGATACGATTTTGAAGTTGCAAAAGATAAGGGAAAGCAGTTTAAAATTGTTGCAGAACTTCTCAAAAAGGCAAATACAATTATTGTTGCAACAGATAGCGACAGAGAAGGTGAAAATATCGCCTGGTCGATTATCCATAAAGCAAATGCCTTTTCAAAAGATAAAACATTTAAAAGACTATGGATCAATAGCTTAGAAAAAGATGTGATCCGAAGCGGTTTTCAAAATTTGCAACCTGGAATGAATTACTATCCCTTTTATCAAGAAGCGCAAACACGTCAAATTGCCGATTGGTTGATCGGCATGAACGCAAGCCCTTTGTATACGTTAAATTTACAACAGAAGGGCGTACAAGGTACATTTTCACTAGGACGTGTTCAAACGCCCACCTTATACCTTATTTTTCAGCGCCAGGAAGCCATAGAGAATTTTAAAAAAGAACCTTTTTTCGAGGTGGAAGCTAGTATAAAAGTAAACCAAGGTTCGTTTAAGGGCGTTCTAAGCCCCACACAGCGTTTTAAAACCCAAGAGGAGCTTTTAGCTTTTGTTTCTTCTAAACAAGCTAAAATAGGCAATCAAGAGGGCAGAATCGCTGACGTGCAAACCAAAGAGAAAAAAACGAATAGTCCTAGTCTGTTTTCTTTAAGTAGTTTGCAATCAAAAGTCAATCAGCTTTATAAAGCGACAGCGAGCCAAACTTTAAAAGCTATGCAAGGGCTGTATGAAGCAAAATTATTGAGTTATCCAAGAACAGATACACCATTTATTACAGAGAACGAATTTGCTTATTTAAAAGCGAATTTTGGCAAATATAGCGGATTTTTAGGACTTGATCTTGAAATGGTTCAAACAGAGCCTAGAAAGCGTTATGTGGACGGTAGTAAGGTACAGGAACACCACGCCATTATCCCAACAAAACAAGTACCTACCGAATCTGCATTAGCGAAAATGGACGATTTACAACGAAAAATTTATGCTTTAGTCGTTAAAACGACCGTTGCCATGTTTTTACCTGATTACTTGTATGAAGAAACCAAGATACAAACGAAAGTAGCTGATTTGCTGTTTCAATCGATCGGAAAGACACCAAAACAAGAAGGGTGGAAAATTCTTTTCAAACAACAAAATAAAGAAGAAAAAGAGGACGTTCAAACGTTACCCTTGGTTATCATTGGAGAACATGCCGAAGTTGACGTTAAGAGTGCCGAAAAAGAAACACAACCACCGAAAGCTTTTACAGAGGGTACATTATTAACTGCTATGAAAACGGCGAATAAAACGGTTGATGATGAAGAAGCAATCAAGATTTTACAAGAAGTTGAGGGGATTGGAACAGAAGCGACAAGAGCAAGCATTATTGAAGCCTTGAAACAAAAAGAATATATCCAAGTGATTAAGAATAAGCTTGTTGTGACTGAAAAAGGAAAATTATTGTGCCAGGCAGTTGAAAGTCAGCACCTTTTAACGAGTGCTGAAATGACGGCTAAATGGGAAACGTATTTAAAAAAAATCGGTAAAAGAGAAGGCAATCAAGAGAACTTTATTACGAATATCAAAAAATTCATTGTTCATTTACTGGAAGCTGTACCTAACGATATAGAAAAACTAAATTTTTCTGATTACCAGGAACAGAAAGAAAAAGAAGCAGAAAAAAGTATTGTAGGCAAATGTCCTAAGTGTGGCAACAATATTGTATTAAAAAAATCGTTTTATGGTTGTTCAAATTATCCTGAATGTAAGTTTACTTTAGCTGAACATTTTAGAAAGAAAAAACTAACCAAAACAAATGTAAAAGAATTACTAGAGGGAAAAGAAACTCTGGTAAAAGGAATCAAAAACAAAGAGAAAAAGCCCTACAATGCCGTTGTAAAAATTGGGGAAAAGGGATATATTGATTTTATATCTTTCTCAAAATAAATATAAAAGCCCTTTAAATAGGGCTTTTATATATTAATCACAAATCACTTATCACAAATCACAAGTGATTAATCACAAATCACTTGTGATTTGTGATTCTTAATGATACAATATTACTATACAAAAAAAGAATGGGGCGTAGTTATGGAGAAGGAAGAACTCAAAATACTTGAAGAATTAAGACGTATTTTAAGCAATAAAAATGAAGCAATTGTTATCTTGAATAATTACTTTAAAGGTGGTGTTGGAAAGTCAAAATTATCGACTATGTTTGCTTACTTGACAGACAAATTGAATTTAAAAGTTTTAATGATCGATAAGGACTTACAAGCAACATTGACAAAAGACTTAGCAAAAACATTTAAGGTTGAATTGCCACGTGTCAATTTTTATGAAGGACTGAAAAACGGAAATTTAGCTTCTTCTATTATTCATTTGACTGATAATTTAGACTTGATTCCTGGCACGTTTGATTTGATGTTATTACCAAAATTAACTCGCTCATGGACGTTTGAAAATGAAAGTAGATTGCTTGCTACTCTGTTGGAACCTTTAAAAAGTGACTATGATCTCATTATTATTGATACTGTACCAACGCCAAGCGTTTATACAAATAATGCAATCGTGGCAAGTGATTACGTCATGATCCCTTTACAAGCAGAAGAAGAAAGTACAAACAACATTCAAAACTATATTTCCTATTTGATTGATTTACAAGAACAGTTTAACCCTGGACTAGATATGATCGGTTTTGTTCCTTATTTAGTTGATACGGACAGCGCAACGATAAAATCAAACCTGGAAGAACTGTACAAAGAACATGAAGAAGATAATTTGGTTTTCCAAAATATTATCAAGCGAAGTAATAAAGTAAGTACCTGGTCTAAGAACGGCATTACAGAACATAAAGGCTATGACAAAAAAGTTTTATCTATGTATGAGAATGTATTTTTTGAAATGGTTGAGCGAATCATTCAGTTAGAAAATGAAAAAGAATAGAATCACAAATCACAAATCACTTGTGATTTGTGATTGTTGATGATAAAATAAGAATAAGAAGAAATAGAAAGAAGTGAGTGATTGTGGGAAACTTAGGCGCACAGAAAGCAAAACGAAATGATACGCCAATCAGCGCAAAAAAAGATATAATGGGGGATAAGACGGTTCGTGTTCGTGCTGACTTGCACCATATCATAAAAATCGAAACAGCAAAGAATGGCGGAAACGTAAAAGAAGTTATGGATCAAGCCTTAGAAGAATATATACGGAAATATTTACCTGACAAACTTTAAAAGGAGTGAAAATGAAATGGCAGTTACGTATGAAAAAATATTTGAAATTGAAATCATTAATGAGTTATCGGCAAGTGTTTATAATCGGGTATTAAATTATGTTTTGAATCATGAACTAGATACTAAAAATACTCGTTTACTAGAAGTGAATCTTTTAAATCAATTAGAAGTGGCACAAGAAGTTGATTTATTTCAACAACCATTTGAAGAATTACAAGCTATTCATGAGTATTGGCGGTCAATGAATCAATATTCAAAACAAATTTTGACAAAAGAGAAAGTGGCTTAACATGGCGAATATTACTGACTTCACCGAAAAGCAATTTGAAGATCGTTTAGAAAAGAATGTTGAACGACTAACTAAAAATAGACTAGCGGTTGAATCGCCAACCGCTTTTTTACTTGGTGGGCAACCAGGATCAGGGAAAACTAGTTTACGATCGGCAATTTCCGAAGAAACACAAGGAAATGTTGTTATCATTGATAACGATACGTTCAAACAACAGCACCCAAATTTTGACGAATTAGTGAAACTCTATGAAAAAGACGTAGTAAAACATGCAACATCCTATTCTAATCAGCTGGTAAAGCTTAATTAGGTTATATAAGCTTGAAAATAAAGGGTTTGTCCAATATGGACAAGCCTTTTTCTTATGTTTTGCCACAGATTTGCCACACTTATTGTGTAAGAGTATCAAGGATAGGTATAATTTGATCCTTTGTTTTTTTAGTGATGTGCAAATAAATTTCTGTTACACGACTACCTCTAGAATGCCCTACACGGTCTTGAATTGCTTCTAGGGGTATTCCTTGCTCTGCTAAGAAACTAATATGCGTATGACGGAATATATGGGCCGTAATATGTTTATTAAAACTAAGTTTATTATCAATATCAATTCCTGCTCGTTTTGGATTACCTTTTCGATTTAATTTTCCATTTTCAGGTGAGTTGAGGAAATTGTTAAGGACACTATAATGAAGAGGTGTTCCATTATAGTCGGGTTTATGACGACTTTTGGAAGTAAAAATCCATCCATTATCTTTATAATCAGGATTGAATCTTATATGTTGGTGATTTAACTCAATTTCCTCTTTAAGAATTTCTATAGCCCTTTTAGATAATTGGACATTTCGGTAACTTTGTAAGTTTTTTACATTACCTTCATAGCTATTTTCTGCAGCTCCTCCGTGAGTGGACTGACTAATGATGATATTTTGCTTTTCAAAATATTGATAGGCACCAATATTTTGGAGTTTTCGACTCTGTAAGTCAACAGGGCCATTAGTTAGAATACCTATTGGGATGTGGTTTTTATGTAGAGCCAGCAGTAGTTGATGTATCTCAGGAATCATCGTAATCTGATCGAGTTCATATTCATAGTCAGCTTGGAAGTCTAGAGCTTCTGTCCTAGAAATACTATCGATGCCAAATTCTTCCATAGTCTTCTGACAGCGAAAAATTCTAAGCTGCTCAATACTGATGAGTTTTTTCGTGTATTTAGGAAAAGCAACATCAGACCAATATCTGAAACGTTTGCAAATGTTATCTATTTGTTGGATATCAATCGTTGGAAAACATTTCTCAACGCTACGTTTAAAGGGGAGTTGATGGTCATAAAGAGTGTCATCAAGGTCAAAAACAATATTTTTATAAGTCATAATTCTAGTCCGCTTTTAAAATAGTAGTGTACTGGCTAAATTCCTCTAAGTGTTGAGGGCTAATCTGGTTATCTGTAATGATGGTATCGAGTTGATCTAGATTATAGAAGTTAAAGAAATCGTATCGATCGAATTTAGTACTGTCTACTAATAAGAATTTTTCTACAGCATTGTTTAGGGCAAGTTGTTGAATCACACCTTCCTTGTCACTATATGTAGCAATAGAATTATGGGTAACAGCATTTGCACTAACAAAAGCTTTGGCAAATCTCATTGCTTTTAAATTTGTCGAAGCCATTGAACCTACAAAAGCTCCAGTTATTTCTCTATATTCACCGCCAAGAAGCAATAAATCAATGGTTTCGCTATCATTTAGAAACAAGAACACAGGGAGACTATTTGTAATGACACGAATTTTATAACCTTTACGACCTTTCAATTCTAATGCCAGTTGTTCAAGTGTAGTTCCGGGTCCAATAAAAATAGTATCGCCATCTTTGATTAAAGAGCAGGCTTTTTTAGCAATGTCAATTTTTTCTTTTGTATTTAGACTTTTCTTCTCGATATGTGTCTTTTCAAGTGGCTTTTTAGAGGAAAGCAATTGTGCACCACCATGAGTACGTGTTAAAAGTCCATCAGCTTCTAGAGCATCAAGGTCTCTACGGGCTGTCATATCGGAAATATCTAGTTCATCTATTATTTCTTTTATGGTTATGGTCCCATCAATCTTTAACATATCTAAAATTTTTTCTAATCGTCGTTTTTTGTTCATATGAAAACTCTTCTTTCATAAAGTAATTTTTTTCCAAAGATAATTCTCTTTTAATTGTATCATAAAAGACAATATTTTCAAGGTAAAACAAACAATTTCAAACAAAAACAAATGTTAGATGATGAAATAAGAACAGAGGATTGACGTATATTAGCTTAGGTCAGATTTTGTATAAGACGAAAATAAAGTAGGACCTCTTAATCAGTAAGTTATAGAAAGTAAAAGACTTTTGTAATACTTGAATAGATATTTCACGTCCATTTTGTGATGGATTAAATGAACAAAAATGAACAATAATTTAACGGTGTTATCTATTTTTTAAAAAAACAAATAAAAAAAACAAAAAATAAACAAAAAAGCGTTGCTTTTTGTTTGAATGTTTGATATTATATAAACAAAGAAATGATGAAAACGTTATTTCGAACATTTTGCAAAATGTTTTCTACTTCTACGTAGCATTTCTTTCTAAAATTTAGGAGGTAGTCAAAATGGCTATTGTTGTTGGTGCAGATCTCAAAGGTACGAGATTAAAAGATGTTGTGAAAAATTTTCTTGTAGAAGAAGGTTTTGAGGTAATTGATGTGACTAAGGACGGACAAGATTTTGTTGATGTTACCTTGGCAGTTGCCTCTGAAGTAAATAAAGATGAGCAAAACTTAGGTATTGTAATTGATGCTTATGGAGCTGGTCCATTCATGGTAGCAACTAAAATTAAAGGTATGGTTGCAGCAGAAGTTTCAGATGAACGCTCAGCTTATATGACACGTGGACATAACAATTCACGAATGATTACGGTTGGCGCTGAAATCGTCGGTGATGAGCTTGCTAAAAACATCGCTAAAGGTTTCGTCAGTGGTAAATATGATGGCGGACGTCATCAAATCCGAGTAGATATGCTTAACAAGATGTGTTAAGAAAGGAGTTAAGGAATGAGAATCGCAATTGGATGTGACCACATTGTCACAGATGAAAAAATGGCAGTATCAGAATTCTTGAAATCAAAAGGACATGAGGTCCTTGATTTCGGGACATATGACCACGTACGTACTCACTACCCTATCTATGGTAAAAAAGTCGGTGAAGCAGTAGTAAGTGGTCAAGCAGACTTGGGAGTATGTATCTGTGGTACAGGTGTCGGCATTAACAATGCAGTCAATAAAGTTCCAGGTGTTCGCTCAGCGTTGGTTCGTGATATGACATCAGCTATGTATGCAAAAGAAGAGTTAAATGCGAATGTTATCGGTTTCGGTGGAATGATTACTGGTGGTCTTCTTATGAATGACATCATTGAAGCTTTCATTGAAGCTGAGTACAAACCAACAGAAGTAAATAAAAAATTGATTGCAAAAATCGAACACGTTGAAACACATAATGCACATCAAGCAGATGAAGATTTCTTTACAGAATTCCTTGAAAAATGGGACCGTGGTGACTACCACGATTAAGGTATAACAAATGATTCTGACAGTCACACTAAATCCTTCAGTAGACATCTCTTATCCTCTAGAAACATTGAAAATTGATACAGTGAATAGGGTGAAAGATGTTAGTAAGACAGCTGGTGGAAAAGGCTTAAATGTTACTAGAGTCTTGTATGAATCTGGTGATAAAGTTACTGCTACAGGTTTCTTAGGTGGTAAAATTGGTGAATTTATTGAAAGCGAATTAGAACAATCTCCTGTTAGTCCAGCTTTTTATAAAATCTCAGTAAACACTAGAAACTGTATTGCTATCTTACACGAGGGTAACCAAACAGAAATTTTGGAACAAGGACCAACAATTTCTCATGAAGAAGCAGAAGGCTTTCTTGACCACTATAGCAATCTTATTAAACAATCAGAAGTTGTGACAATTTCAGGAAGTTTACCTTCAGGACTTCCCAACGATTATTATGAAAAACTTATCCAACTTGCTTCGGATGAAGGAGTAGCAGTCGTTTTGGATTGTTCAGGTGCACCTCTTGAAACAGTTCTAAAATCGTCGGCTAAACCTACTGCCATCAAACCTAATAATGAGGAACTTTCACAGTTGCTTGGAAAAGAAGTAACAAAAGATATTGAAGAACTCAAAGACGTTCTTAAAGAGTCACTTTTTAGTGGTATCGAATGGATAGTGGTCTCATTAGGTCGAAACGGTGCCTTTGCAAAACATGGTGATGTTTTCTATAAGGTAGATATTCCTGATATCCCAGTTGTTAATCCAGTCGGATCAGGGGACTCAACGGTAGCTGGTATTGCATCAGCTTTAAATAGTAAAAAAAGTGACGCTGACTTATTAAAACATGCGATGACATTGGGTATGTTAAATGCTCAAGAAACAATGACAGGGCATGTGAATATGACTAATTACGAAACACTAAACTCACAAATTGGAGTAAAAGAGGTATAAAAATGGTACTTACAGAACAGAAACGCAAATCTTTGGAAAAAATTTCAGATAAAAACGGTGTTATCTCAGCTTTGGCATTTGACCAACGTGGTGCTTTGAAACGTTTGATGGCACAGTATCAAGATACAGAACCAACTGTAGCTCAAATGGAAGAACTAAAGGTTTTGGTTGCTGATGAACTTACAAAATACGCTTCTTCAATGTTGCTTGACCCTGAATATGGACTTCCAGCAACAAAAGCATTGGATAAAGAAGCAGGTCTTCTTCTTGCCTATGAAAAAACAGGTTATGATACATCAAGTACAAAACGTTTGCCTGACTGCTTGGATGTTTGGTCTGCAAAACGTATCAAAGAGCAAGGCGCTGATGCCGTTAAGTTCTTACTTTACTATGATGTAGACAGCTCAGATGAACTTAACCAACAAAAACAAGCTTATATTGAACGTGTTGGTTCTGAATGTGTCGCTGAAGATATTCCTTTCTTCTTGGAAATCCTTGCTTATGATGAAGAAATCTCAGATGCAGGTTCTGTTGAATATGCAAAAGTGAAACCTCGCAAAGTCATTGAAGCGATGAAAGTTTTCTCTGATCCACGCTTTAACATTGATGTTCTTAAAGTAGAAGTACCAGTTAACGTTAAATATGTCGAAGGTTTTGCTGATGGTGAAGTGGTTTACAGTAAAGCTGAAGCTGCTGACTTCTTTAAAGCACAAGAAGAAGCGACTAACCTTCCATACATCTACCTAAGTGCAGGTGTATCTGCTAAATTGTTCCAAGAAACATTGCAATTTGCTCACGACTCAGGTGCCAAGTTTAATGGTGTGCTTTGTGGACGTGCTACTTGGGCAGGATCTGTAGAACCTTACATCAAAGAAGGTGAAAAAGCAGCACGTGAATGGTTGCGTACTACTGGATTCGAAAATATTGATGAACTTAACAAAGTTCTTGTTAAAACAGCTAGTCCATGGACTGATAAAGTATAGTAAAAACATAAAACGGAGGATATTGTTATGAACAGAGAAGAGATGACTCTCTTAGGGTTTGAAATTGTTGCTTATGCTGGAGATGCTCGCTCTAAACTTTTAGAAGCGCTTAAAGCGGCTGAAAATGGTGATTTCGCTAAGGCAGATAGTCTTGTAGTAGAAGCAGGAAGCTGTATTGCAGAGGCTCACAATTCTCAGACAGCTATGTTGGCTCGAGAAGCTTCTGGGGAGGAACTTCCATACAGCGTTACCATGATGCATGGTCAGGACCACTTAATGACTACTGTCTTATTAAAAGATGTGATTCATCACCTCATCGAACTTTATAAAAGAGGAGCAAAATAATGCATAAACTCATTGAACTTATTGAGAAAGGGAAACCGTTCTTTGAGAAAATCTCTCGAAACATCTATCTTCGTGCTATTCGTGATGGATTTATCGCTGGTATGCCAGTCATCCTTTTCTCATCTATCTTTATCCTTATTGCCTATGTCCCAAATGCTTGGGGATTCCACTGGTCAAAAGACATTGAGACCTTCTTGATGACTCCTTATAGCTATTCGATGGGTATCCTAGCATTCTTTGTTGGTGGTACTACCGCTAAAGCTTTGACGGACTCAATGAACCGTGACCTACCTGCGACCAATCAGATTAACTTCTTATCTACGATGCTAGCGTCTATGGTAGGGTTCCTTTTGATGGCAGCTGAGCCTGCAAAAGAAGGAGGCTTCTTGACAGCCTTCATGGGAACAAAAGGTCTTTTGACAGCATTTATTGCAGCCTTTGTGACAGTTAATGTTTACAAGGTCTGTGTGAAAAATAATGTTACTATTCGTATGCCTGAAGAGGTTCCACCAAATATCTCTCAAGTATTTAAAGACTTGATTCCATTCACTGTATCGGTTGTTCTCCTTTATGGACTTGAACTCATTGTTAAGGGAACTCTTGGTGTAACCGTTGCAGAATCAATCGGTACCCTTCTTGCTCCTCTCTTCTCAGCTGCAGATGGTTACCTTGGAATTACACTTATCTTTGGTGCTTATGCCTTCTTCTGGTTTGTTGGTATCCACGGTCCTTCAATTGTCGAACCAGCAATCGCTGCTATCACTTATGCCAATATCGATGTCAACTTGCATCTTATCCAAGCTGGACAACATGCAGACAAAGTTATCACTTCTGGTACTCAAATGTTTATTGTTACCATGGGTGGAACAGGAGCTACATTGATTGTTCCATTCTTGTTCATGTGGATTTGTAAATCAGAACGTAACCGTGCCATCGGACGTGCCTCAGTTGTTCCAACATTCTTTGGGGTTAATGAGCCAATCTTATTTGGTGCACCAATCGTATTGAATCCGATTTTCTTTGTACCGTTCATTTTCGCTCCGATTGTCAACGTTTGGATCTTTAAATTCTTTGTTGACACATTGAACATGAACTCATTCTCTGCCAACCTTCCATGGGTTACTCCTGGTCCGTTGGGAATTGTACTCGGTACTAACTTCCAAGTTCTATCATTTATCTTAGCCGGACTCTTGGTAGTTGTTGATACTATCATTTATTACCCATTTGTTAAGGTATACGATGAACAAATTCTTGAAGAAGAACGTTCTGGTAAAACAAACGATGCTCTTAAAGAAAAAGTAGCTGCAAACTTCAATACTGCTAAAGCAGATGCCGTTCTTGGAAAAGCAGGCGTTGCTAAAGAAGATGTAGCAGCAAACAATAATATCACAAAAGAAACTAATGTCCTTGTTCTTTGTGCAGGTGGAGGTACAAGTGGCTTGCTTGCCAATGCCTTGAACAAAGCAGCAGCAGAATACAATGTTCCAGTCAAAGCGGCAGCGGGTGGTTATGGTGCTCACCGTGAAATGTTGCCAGAGTTTGACTTGGTTATCTTGGCTCCACAGGTCGCTTCAAACTTCGATGATATGAAGGCTGAAACAGATAAATTGGGCATTAAACTTGCAAAAACTGAAGGAGCTCAATATATCAAATTGACACGTGATGGACAAGGTGCTCTTGCATTTGTTCAACAACAGTTTGATTAATAAATTTGTAAAAGTTATTTGAGACGAGATTATTCTTTCAGTTCCTTATAATATTGTTAACCATATCATTGCATTTCATTTCATTTCCTTGGTTTCCGGAACTCAGAATATCGTCTCAAATGCTTTTTTTGAAAGGATTTATAGTTATGACTAAAAAACTTCCTAAAGATTTTATTTTTGGTGGTGCTACAGCTGCTTATCAAGCAGAAGGTGCGACTCACACGGATGGTAAAGGCCCAGTTGCATGGGATAAGTATCTTGAAGACAATTATTGGTACACAGCAGAGCCTGCAAGTGATTTTTACCATAAATATCCTGTTGATTTAGAATTAGCTGAAAAATATGGCGTTAATGGTATTCGTATTTCAATTGCCTGGTCTCGTATTTTCCCAACTGGCTATGGCGAAGTAAATGAAAAAGGTGTTGAATTCTACCATAATCTTTTTGCCGAGTGCCACAAACGTCATGTTGAGCCATTCGTGACTTTGCACCACTTTGACACACCAGAAGTTCTTCACTCAGATGGAGATTTCTTAAACCGCGAAAATATAGAACACTTTGTAGATTATGCCGCTTTCTGTTTTGAAGAGTTCCCAGAAGTAAACTACTGGACAACTTTCAATGAAATTGGCCCAATTGGAGATGGTCAATACTTGGTTGGTAAATTCCCTCCAGGCATTCAATATGATCTTGCCAAAGTCTTCCAATCACACCACAATATGATGGTTTCTCATGCACGTGCTGTGAAATTGTATAAAGATAAAGGTTATAAAGGCGAGATTGGTGTAGTACATGCGTTGCCAACCAAATACCCTTATGATCCAGAAAATCCAGCAGATGTTCGTGCCGCTGAGTTAGAAGATATCATCCATAACAAATTTATCTTGGATGCAACCTACCTTGGACACTATTCAGATAAAACGATGGAAGGGGTCAACCACATCCTAGCTGAAAATGGTGGAGAACTTGATCTTCGTGATGAAGACTTCCAAGCACTTGAAGCAGCTAAAGATTTGAACGATTTCCTTGGTATCAACTACTACATGAGTGATTGGATGCAAGCCTTTGATGGTGAGACTGAAATCATTCACAATGGTAAGGGTGAAAAAGGAAGTTCTAAGTACCAGATTAAAGGTGTTGGTCGCCGAATCGCACCAGATTATGTGCCTAGAACGGATTGGGACTGGATAATTTATCCTGAAGGCTTGTATGACCAAATCATGCGAGTGAAAAATGATTATCCAAACTATAAGAAGATTTACATCACTGAAAACGGTCTTGGATACAAAGATGAGTTTGTAGATAATACCGTTTATGATGATGGTCGTATTGATTACGTGAAGAAACACTTGGAAGTTTTATCAGACGCAATTGCGGATGGTGCAAATGTTAAAGGTTACTTCATCTGGTCACTTATGGATGTCTTCTCATGGTCAAACGGATACGAAAAACGTTATGGACTATTCTATGTAGACTTTGACACGCAAGAACGCTATCCTAAGAAATCAGCTCATTGGTATAAGAAAGTAGCAGAAACTCAAGTGATAGAGTAATATTACTTGAAAATGTAAAAAATTGTTATCCGATACTTTAGAAAAAGTACAACACTTATTTAGACCAGGCTTTGAAAAGGTATATATTGTTAGTTTCGAAGATTGTCCTATGATTCCTGAGCTTGAAGCTACCCCGTTGCTAAAATGTGGTAAATGGTATGTTTCAACTGGAAAAGAGTGGATTTGCCATTCTGATTTAGAGTTATCAGCATTTGAATGGGAATTTTTACAATCACTCGATGTAGAAATACGTGAGACTATTCACTTCGAGGTAAATTATTTGCCTTTCCAATAATAAAAAGAAAGGAATTAGTTGTGACTATCGAATTAAAAAACGAGTATCTTACTGTTCAGTTTAAAACACTTGGTGGTCAACTGACTTCGATTAAAGACAAGGATGGGATAGAGTATCTCTGGCAAGCTGATCCAAATTATTGGAATGGACAGGCGCCTATTCTATTTCCTATCTGTGGTAGTTTACGAAATGATTGGGCTATTTATAGACCTCAAGAAAGACCCTTTTTTACAGGTCTTATTCGTAGACATGGTTTTGTTCGAAAAGAAGAATTTATTCTGGAAGAAGTCAATGATAATAGCGTGACCTTTAGTATTAAACCAAATGCTGAGATGCTTGATAATTACCTATATCAGTTTGAACTGAGAGTTGTTTATACCTTGAATGGTAAATCAATTAGAACCGAATTTCAGGTAACGAACTTGGAAATGGAAAAAACAATGCCTTACTTTATTGGAGCCCATCCAGCATTCAATTGTCCTTTAGTAGAAGGTGAAAACTATGAGGATTATTATATTGAATTTAGTGAGGTTGAGTCTTGCTCGATACCAAAGAGTTTTCCTGAGACAGGATTATTAGATTTGCAAGATCGGACACCTTTTTTGGAAAATCAAAAGATTCTCGATTTGGACTACTCACTTTTTTCCCATGATGCCATTACACTTGACCAGCTCAAGTCTCGTAGCGTAACGCTTCGGTCAAGGAAGTCTGGTAAAGGTCTTCGAGTAGATTTTGATGATTTTCCGAACTTGATTCTGTGGTCTACAACTAATAAAAGTCCATTCATTGCTTTGGAACCTTGGAGTGGTCTCTCCACTTCACTTGAAGAAGGTAATTTCTTAGAAGATAAAAGACAGGTAACGAAAATTTCACCTCAAGAAACTTCTAGAAAAATCTATGATATTACTATCCTTAATTAAAATTTGTTATTATTTGAGTCTTCAATAAGATTTGAATACTCTTACCTTGTGATGATAGATTGGTCTTCTCCGTGCCAGTCTTACATTGCAAGGTTTTTAAGTTTTTTGTGGGTCTATGTCAACTGTAGTGGGTGACGAAAAGCTAATATCTAAAGACAGTCTGGTAGTAAAAAAATAAGATTATTTACTACTTCTTGATTTAAAATAATAGTGGAGCCATTAATTTGTGGCAAATTTAATTTAATATTTTGCCTCAAATTAGCCACACTTTTTATAGAACTAAGAGGAAAAATGAAGTTTTCTTCCTATTAATATAGTTGTTTGAAATCTTAAATATAGCGTTTTACGATGTAATGGGAAGTATGGTGAATAAATCAACTATGTTCGTATGACAGAAGCACTTATTAGCCGTTTAAGCGATCAAGGCTATAATTTAGTGATTGAAGGAACAGGACGAACAACAGACGTTCCTATCCAAACAGCCACAATGCTTCAATCTAAAGGTTATGAAACAAAAATGTACGTCACGGCAGTACCGAAAATTGAATCATACTTAGGAACGATTGAACGATATGAAACCATGTATGCAGATGATCCAATGACAGCTAGGGCAACACCAAAACAAGCGCATGATATTGTTGTCAAAAACTTGCCGACCAATTTAGAAACCCTTCATAAAACGGGCTTATTTAGCGATATAAGGCTTTACAATAGAGAAGGAGTGAAACTCTATTCAAGCTTAGAAACGCCTTCCATTAGTCCGAAAGAGACCTTAGAAAGAGAATTAAATCGTAAAGTATCAGGGAAAGAAATTCAACCGACTTTGGAGAGAATAGAGCAAAAAATGGTTCAAAATCAACACCAAGAAACCTCTGAATTTAAAGTAATTCAACAAAAAATGGAAAGCTTGCAGCCACCTACACCACCAATACCCAAAACACCTAAACTTCCAGGTATTTAAACCTTAAAAAAGGAAAAGTGGATAGGCTACAATTAACTAGACAGAAAAATTAAGGTGTGTAGACTAGAAGAAAATATACCAGGAGGAATTTTTATGTCTAAGTGAACACGAAGAACTTTTTCACAAGAATTCAAGCAACAAATCGTCAATCTTTACTTAGCTGGAAAGCCACGTGTAGAAATCATTCGAGAATATGAACTAACGGCTTCAGCATTTGACAAATGGGTAAAGCAATCTAAAACGAGTGGTTCATTCAAAGAAAAAGATAATCTTACGCCTGAACAAAAAGAATTGTTAGAACTACATAAAAGAAACCAGCAATTAGAAATGGAAAATGATATTTTAAAGCAAGCAGCGCTGATATTCGGACGAAGAGACAAGTAATCGATGCGAATAAGCATCTTTACCCTATATCAGCGATGTGCAGAATATTAGGTCTATCACGTCAGTCCTATTATTATCAATCAAAACCAAAGAAAGACGAATCAGAACTTGAAGAAGCAGTCGCTGAAGAATTTATCCGCAGCCGAAAGGCCTACGGCTCAAGAAAAATAAAAAAAGCCTTATCAAAATGAGGCATTCAGATCAGCCGACGAAAAATTAGTAGAATCATGAAAAATAGAGGATTAAAATCGAGCTATACTGTTGCTTATTTTAAAGTACATCATTCTACTTGCAATGAAGCCAAAACGACAAACGTATTGAATCGTAAATTCTTAAGAGACAACCCATTAGAAGCGATCGTTACAGACTTGACTTATGTACGAGTCTGGAAAAAATGGAATTATGTCTGTTTCATTTTGGATCTGTTCAATCGAGAAATTCTCGGCTATTCTTGTGGAGAACATAAAGATGCCGTTCTAGTAAAAAAAGCATTTAGCCGTATCAAACAACCTCTGACAGAGGTTGAGATTTTTCATACTGATCGTGGAAAAGAGTTTGATAACCAAGCTATTGATGAATTATTAACAACTTTTGACATCAATCGATCATTGAGTCATAAAGGCTGTCCTTTTGATAATGCCGTAGCTGAATCAACTTATAAGTCGCTGAAAGTAGAATTTGTCTATCAATACACATTTGAAACCTTACAACAATTGGATTTGGAGTTATTTGACTATGTCAATTGGTGGAACCACCTTCGGTTGCACGGTACACTTGGCTACGAGACACCGGTTGGTTACCGTAACCAGAGATTGGCGCAGCGAATCCTTGATAATGAGCTCGGATGTGCTAACGCTAGCGAGGCAGTCTAACTTTAACTGTTAGCTCCTGCCGAAGATCGTCACATCCGAGGAGGGGCTCATTGTCAAGGACAATCGGAATAGCATACGGAAAGAAGTTCTGCACCTTATAAAATTTGTCAAAAAAACTGTTGCCATTCCAACTTATTTTATGAAAAGTATTTATCATATTGGATACGACTTTCAATAGTCTCCTGTTCTATATAACATTTAAGTCTTTCAAAAAATAGAGAGCTATGAATTTGTAGGAGTTCATTTATAATTTCTGGTGCCTCAGTTCTAGAAATGCCGAGATATGATGTTAAGAAAGTTGAGAGTATGAGACGTCTTTCTTTAAGTAAAGCTACTTGTTCCTCACCCGAGGATGTTAAAAAAACACCTTGATAAGAAATGTGCTGAATCATATTTTGATTTACCAGTCTATCCATTATTTCTGTAACAGAAGAAGGCTTGACCTCTAGGATATCAGCAACCTGTCTATTTCTTACCAACTTTTTATCTTTACTAAGTTTGTCAATAACTAGCAGATACTTTTCTTGGGTTGGTGTCAATGTTAGTTCTCCTTTCAAGTAAAATCAGTAGCATCCTACGTTATTAAACCGGGGTGTCTTTATGTAACATATCTAAAAATAATCCTAAGAAAAAAATTAGCTAAGTAATAATTTGTCTTTTGATGATATCTTATCGTAATGAGATATCTGAGGACCGCTCAATCATCAAAAGTCGTCCCTCTAAATAAACTACAAGAATAATTACTTAGAGGGAAACTTTAAAATATCAATATGTTTTTAACATTGCTAAGCTAGACCATCATGAATTTTGTTTAGATTCCATTTCATCATTGTATAGTAGGTATCGCCTTCGGAACCTTCTTTTGCTAATGAATCAGTAAAAATTTTGGAATAAATTTCTAATCCCGTTTCATCGGCAACTTTATTCATTGACTTAGATGAAACAGAGGTTTCTACGAACAAATGTTTGACATCAGAGTTTTCTATTTTAGCTAACACAGCTTTCATTTGTTCGGGAGTACCTTGAGATTCGGTATTGATTTCCCAAATGTAAGCTGGCGCAACATGATAGGCTTTTGAGAAGTATTTGAAGGCACCCTCTGAGGTGACCAATAAACGCTGTGATTCAGGAATATCGAGAAATTTTGATTGCGCTTCCTCATGTAACTTTTGTAATTTTTTGATATAAGCATCAGAATTAGTTTGGTAATAATCTGCATTTTTTGAATCTTTTTCCTTTAAGACTTTGGTGATTGTTTTGACGTATTGAACACCATTGGCTAAATCAAGCCAGGCATGAGGATCTTCTTCTTCGACGTTGGTTGTTAAGTGCTCCGGTGTTACACCTTCACTGGCGGCGAAAACATCTTTATCGAATTCTTTATGAGCAGTGCTTACCAACTTCTTGAACCAACCACTACCGCCAGTTTCTAAATTCAGTCCGTTGTGAAATAAAACTGTTGCATCTGTTGCTTTTGAGATATCTTCCGGTTTAGGTTCATACTCGTGGGGATCCACGCCGCGTTGAACAATACTATATAGTTCAACGCGATCTTTAGCCACATTTTTAACCATGTCTTCCAAAATCGAGTTTGTAGTTACTACGCTGATTTTTTTGGAATCTGTTGATTGTTTGGAATCTCCACTTCGTCCGTTGACAAAAAAGATTACTCCGGCGACGGCTGCGATCACTACTACGATGGTTACTAATATTCTTTTCATATTTACGCCTCTTTTCTATTTTTGTGTATATGTAACAAGTTTTGTTTTGGTGAGAAGATAAAGGAAATTAAGAATAACCCTGCTGCGACAATAACAATCGCTGGACCAGAAGCCCAGTTGAATGTGTAGCTGAAGTACAAACCACAAATTGATGCGACAACACCAAATATAGCGGAGAAAACAAGCATCACGGACAAGCGGTCGGTCCAAAAGTATGCTGTTGCAGCTGGCGTAATTAACATGGCCACTACTAAGATGATTCCGACAGTTTGTAATGCTGATACGGTTACTAGCGTTAAGACGAGCATAAGGCTATAGTGGATTAGTTGGGTATTTAATCCATATGTTTTAGCGAAGGTCTGATCAAAGGAAGTGATTAACAATTCTTTATAAAATACTTGTACAAAAATAATCACAATTCCTAAAACAATTGCCGTTGTGATCATATCACTATTACTAACAGCTAGAATGTTTCCAAATAAAATATGGTGTAGATTGGTTGAGCTTTCGGCCATAGAGATTAAAATGAATCCCAATGCGTAAAAGAAGCTGAAGACAACCCCTATTGCAGTATCTACTTTGATTTTACTATGAGAAGCCACGTAGCCGATTAACATTGCAGCTAGTACACCAAAAATAGATGCTCCAATCAAGATATTTATACCTAACATATAAGCAACAGCAACCCCTGGCAATACTGAATGAGAAATAGCGTCCCCCATCAAAGACATTCCTCGTAGAATGATGAAACTCCCAATAATCCCAGACATAATCCCCACCATTATTGCAGTGATTAATGCACTTTGAAGGAAATCATATTTTCCTAACGCTTGAAAAAAATCCGAGAGAGCAGTCATTCAATTTACCTCCTGAAATAGAACTGAAGATAAGTCAGCACTGAATGCTTTACTGATATTCTTCGAATTGTAGACTTCTTGAGTTGGCCCAAAGTCAATGATTCTGTGATTCATAATGACTAATTCATCAAAGTAATCATAAACTTTATTTAAATCGTGATGGATAACGATAATGGTTTTTTGTTCGTCTCGCCATTGTTTTAAAATAGCCATGATGGCACGCTCACTTTCCACATCAATTCCAACAAAAGGTTCATCTAAGACAACAATTTCTGCCTGTTGTAAAATTGCTCGAGCTACGAATACCCGCTGTAATTGTCCGCCTGACAAATTACCTATTTGCCGATTAGCAAAGTCAGTCATTTTAACTTGCTCAAGAGCTGCATCACAAGCAACACGTTCGCTTTTTCCTGGAGTCTTAAACAATCCCAGTTTTCCATAACTACCAGTTAAAACCAAATCATAGACATTGATTGGAAAACTGAGATCTAAATCCTTTCGTTGCTCTACATAGGCAACCTTCTTTTTTACTGTTGCCATTGAATGACCATCAAGCGCGCTACTACCTGATTTTGGATGAATAAGACCCAATATTGCCTTGATTAAAGTAGATTTACCAGCTCCATTAGGTCCGATAATGCCAGTAATCTTCCCTGCATTAAAATGGACGGATAAATTATTGAATACCGGTGTATCGCCGTACGCAACAGATAATTTTTTTACAGTTAACAAATAAAAACCTCCTTTAAAAACTAAATTTTTCTAATTTTAGCTTAACCTCTAAAAATATTTTGGTCAACCTTATTTTTTTCTCTCGACTATTTCAACAAAAAATCGTGAATATTAACAATGGTAATTATCATATAGATATATTTTTAACGTGTACAATTGATTCATTCCGATACAAATGAAATGAAGGCAAATAATATTAAATTAGGCGAATGTTTATTTTTTTTTAGGTTTGTCTAATATTTTGCTTTAATTTAATAAAAAAGAGGTGTATGCTTATGATGTTTTTAAAGGAAGGTGGAAATATTTTGAAAGATACAACAAGTCAGTCCGGTAAAGAGCACAAACCTCGATTAATTCAGCATGCGAATGGTCCCTCTTTAGAGGAAATTAACGGAACTGTCGAGGTACCCAAAGGCAAAGGCTTTTGGAAAATCCTGTTCGCCTATTCTGGACCGGGAGCATTAGTTGCTGTGGGATATATGGATCCAGGCAACTGGTCTACTTCGATTACGGGTGGGCAAAACTTCCAGTATTTATTAATGTCGGTCATTTTAATGTCTAGTTTAATTGCAATGCTATTACAATATATGGCTGCTAAATTGGGAATTGTTAGTCAAATGGATTTAGCTCAAGCAATTCGAGCGAGAACGAGTAAAAAACTAGGAATCATTTTATGGATTTTAACGGAATTAGCGATTATGGCAACAGATATTGCGGAAGTAATTGGCGCATCAATTGCTCTTTATTTACTTTTTAATATTCCGCTTGTCGTCGCAGTCTTTATTACGGTATTTGATGTTTTATTATTATTGTTGTTAACGAAAGTTGGTTTTAGAAAAATTGAAGCAATAGTTGTCTGTTTGATTTTTGTAATTCTTTTTGTGTTTGTTTATCAAGTAGCGTTGTCTGATCCTAATTGGGGGGATGTACTTAAAGGATTGGTTCCGACTGGTGAAACGTTCTCCTCTACACATTCAATTGGTGGTCAAACGCCTTTAACTGGTGCATTAGGAATTATTGGTGCAACCGTTATGCCTCATAATTTATATCTACATTCGGCTGTGTCTCAGACTCGAAAGATAAATCGTACGGATGAAGATGAAATCGCCAATGCTGTACGATTTTCAACATGGGATTCTAACATTCAATTGACTCTCGCTTTTTTTGTTAACTCCTTATTGCTCATAATGGGAGTTGCTGTTTTTAAAACAGGGGCAGTGAAAGATCCATCATTCTTTGGGTTGTATGAGGCTTTATCAAATCCGGATACATTGAGTAACGGAATTTTAATCACCGTTGCAAAATCAGGTCTTCTTTCTACATTATTCGCAGTCGCGTTACTAGCTTCTGGACAAAATTCAACGATTACCGGAACTTTAACTGGACAAGTAATTATGGAGGGATTCATTCATATGAGAATGCCAATTTGGCTAAGACGTTTAATTACGCGTTTGATTTCAGTTATCCCAGTGTTAATCTGTGTAATTATTACAAGCAGGCAAGGAACGATTCGGGAGCACACAGCGTTAAATACACTAATGAATAATTCACAAGTCTTCTTAGCTTTTGCGTTACCATTTTCGATGGTACCATTATTAATGATGACCAATAGTGAGGTGGAAATGGGAAGCCGGTTTAAAAATTCGATAGTTATTCGGATACTAGGATGGGGTTCAGTAATTGGATTGACATATTTAAATTTGATTGGATTGCCCGGCCAAATTGAAGGTTTTTTTGGTGAAAAGGTGACATCAAGCCAACTTGTACTAGCTGATTCTATTGCCTATGTCATTATCGTCGCAGTATTACTACTGTTAGCGTGGACAATTATTGAACTGTATAAAGGAAATAAAAAATATAATCAATTAATTAATGAAAGGTAAGATGCACTATGGAAGGATTTGATGAATTTAAAAATATTTTAGTTGGGGTAGATGAATCAGAAGGAGCTCAAAAAGCCTTTCAATATGCTGTAAAGCAAGCGAGTAAAACTGGAGCCGCATTACTGATTGCCTCAATTTTAGAAATTGAAGAGTTGAATGTTTATGAAGCGTTAGACCCTGAGTACTTGAGCCAGAAACAAAGTCAATTGTTACTTAATTTGGAAAAGTACAAACAATATGCAGAAAATAGCGGTGTAAAAAACATTCAGCTGTACAGTGGAGAAGGTGATCCGGCCGAGGAAATTACTAAGACGATTTTGCCAGCAACATCTGCAGATATCTTAATCATTGGATCGCGATCAATGCATGGGATTAAAGGATATTTTGGTTCGCATGCTACTTATATGGTTAAAAATTCTCCAATCTCAATTACAGTTATTAAGTAAATATTGCAGATAATATGTATTTGGGTCAATATCTTGGACAAATTTTAATAGAGATGGTTATGCTATTTCCTCTCTTGACAGGTCTTCAAACTCCTGTGGAGTTAGATAACCAATCGAACTAATGTAGCTAAATAGCGCTCGTTTGGCTTCTTCAAAATCTGAGTAAGNATAGAGATGGTTATGCTATTTCCTCTCTTGACAGGTCTTCAAACTCCTGTGGAGTTAGATAACCAATCGAACTAATGTAGCTAAATAGCGCTCGTTTGGCTTCTTCAAAATCTGAGTAAGTAGTCGTATAGACCTCTTCTTTTTTCAATGATGCATAGGAAGATTCGATTATTGTATACTGGCTGCATAAATCCGTTTGTAGAACCATTCCTCCTGGAATGTGATAATGCTTTTTGGATTAGAGTCAATAGCTGAGACACTTTTTACGAGAGATTTTTTATGTTAAGCAGCCAGTATCTTTTTCTAAAATTCAACCGGAGACAGATATGCTAAAGCACTGTGAATTCTGTGGTTGTTATAAAATCCTTGAACGTAACTGAAAATTTGTCGCCTTGCTTCTTCAAAAGTTTGATATATTGGTCGTTGGGACACATGTTCTTTCTTCAATAATGCATGGAATGATTCGATTCCTTCGTTATCGTAGGGACAGCCTTTACGGCTGTAGGAATGGTGATAGTTAATTCTTTCAGCCGTTCTTCGTATTCATTACTTGTATACTGCGACCCTAAATCGGTATGCAAAATCAGCCCATTTTCAACATTTCTATTTGAAACAGCGTCCTCAAGGGCTTTTTCTACAATAACAGTCGTCATATTACGATCAAAGTGATAACCGATAATTTTTCTTGAATGAAGGTCCATGATGGTTGAGAGATAGCACCATACATCGTCTAACGTATGGATGTATGTGATATCAGCTACCCATTTCTGATTCAACCTAGTAGTAGAAAAATCTTGCTTCAATAAATTTTGATAGTTTTTCAAGAGTTTCTTGGCAGGCTTGCCTGCTTTGAATTTCTTAATGACAATAGATCGGATCTTTTGACGCCTCATTGATCTCTGAATACATTTCATGCTGATTTTTCGATAGTCTGAATAGTTTTGTGCGAGTATATAATGAATTTTCCCAGCACCGTAGACACGACCACTTTCGTGGTAGACACGGAGGACTCGACGATCCAACAAAACTTGTTCGTTAGCTCTTTTGGATGGGGTCGGATTAATTTTACGATAGTACACAGCTCTAGATATGCCAAGCAGACGACACATTTTTGACACACTGTGATGGCCTGCTTCTCTTTCTTGACGGATGAATTCAATGATTTCTATTTCTTTGCCAGCAGGCCGAGTGATTTTTTTAAGATGAGGAGTTCCTCGTCTTTTTCTTTTAATTGCTTTTTTAAAGCTTTAGCTTCGTCCGGAGTAAGTCCGCCCGGACTTATTCTGGTTGTACCTTGAACCCACTTTAGTATAGTAGAATATCCAACTTCGTATTCTAAGGATAATTGTCGTGCTTATTTTCCTTGTTTGTGCAACTCTAAAATCGTTTCTTAAATTCTTTCGTGTAGCGTTTTGGCATGACGAGACACCTTCCTTTGAGATTAGTTTACCCTCTCTCAAAATCTGTCTCAACTTCTATCCTACATCCAGGACTTAATAGTTATTAACAAACACTATTATGAATATCAATCCATGCGCGGATTAAAATATGCTATCGATACCAGTAGTGTTGTGCTTGCGGATAGTATATAAATTTAATAAAAGATTCATTAAAAAAATTACATATAGGATAATTTTGTAGGTATGAATCGATCAACTGAACAAGGCACCTATGTCAATAATACGAACAATAAAATGCGAACGAATGATTCGGTAATTGCTAAAATCGATTTAGTTTAGTACAAAACACTGGGTTAATATAAATGGATATTGACTCAAATCCAAAAAAATCATAGTAATGAACTCGTTGCATTAAGAACAACAGCTCGTTACTATGATTAAAATATATATTCGATAATTTGATCGATTTTTGCCATATTTTGTATAGGCAAGGATTCAATTTTTTTTAGTTTTCTCACTTTGAAATCGAGTGATTTCAACTGAGAAACAAGTATTTGTCCTGTAGTGTCTAATTCATCGGGTAATGGATAGCGTGTCGGTAAATTTTTTATCGTAGAAGTAATCGGACATATTACTGCAAACATTGTTTTGCGATTAAAATCATATTTAGAAACGACTAATCCAGGACGTCTTTTTTGAATCTCCTTTCCTGCGGAAGGATCAAAATCAATCCAAACAATATCTCCTTTTTTGGGAATGTAATTTCTTTCTTCATTCATTATAAAATCTCTCTTCCTTCAGGAGATAAATCTTCCCACTCATCTTTTTCGTAATACTCCGCTTCTTCTCCACCACTAAATGGATCTTCAATTTTTGGAACTAACGTAATTGTCCCGTCATCAGAATAGACAACAATATATTCTTTATTTTCCGAAGGTTTCTTACCGTTATCCGAGGGCAGAGTTATCACTACAGAACTACCTTGTAATCTAGATTTTGTAATAATCATAGTATCACCTCTATCGATATATTATATCACGCAACATTTAGTCACGCAATATATATATTCTGGTTTGAAGTGTACATAAAATGGTCCATTTCTGTACACTTTCTTTTTTTACCCATTATCAAATAAAAAATAGTTATTTCGTGTTCATAAACCCGTAGCAAAATCTATGTTCAACTAATACCCCTACTCTAAAGTTATGTTACAATAATTTTGAGAATGGAGTGATTTTTTTGAAAATAGGATACGCCCGGGTCTCTACCGGATTACAAAATTTGGATTTACAGGAAGATAGCCTTAAAAAATTTGGTTGCGATAAAATTTTCACCGATCATATGAGTGGAGCAAAAAATAATCGCCCAGGTTTAGAAACTGCAATTGATTTTGTTCGAGCTGGAGATATTTTAGTTGTTTGGCGATTAGATCGCTTGGGAAGAAATATGGAAGATTTAATTTCTATCGTAAATAGATTAAATGAACGAGGAGTCGGTTTTCATAGCCTGCAAGAAAATATCACAATGGACAAATCAAGTTCTACTGGCCAGTTGATGTTTCATTTGTTTGCTGCGTTTGCAGAATTTGAACGTAATCTAATTTTAGAACGTTCCGCGGCTGGTCGAGCCGCGGCAAGAGCACGTGGTAGATTCGGTGGTCGACCTGAAAAACTTACTGCCCAGGATTTAGAGTTACTGAAGACATTGGTTGATAACGGAACACCTATTAAAACCATAGCTGAACGATGGAATGTATCTCGTACCACCATATATAGATACTTAAATAAATTGGAAGTAAAATAGTGATAATAGACGTACAGCTAATGATTGTATTCTTACTTTTATAGATAATGGACAGATGAAATGCTAAAATAAATAGTCGGCCTATCCGACAGTCTTGCGACTGGAAGGAGGTGTACATGTTGTTCTATTCATTTATCTGCCCCCTTCTTTTGGGCTAATAATAGCCTTTTATTTGAGTATTGGCTAAATACGAAAAACAAGAAGTAAAACAATTATGGCGGCATTAGCCAAAAAAAGAACCCCTAGAGAATCCGACCTCTCTAGGGGTTTTGTGTACACATTGTTCTTATCTACAATACAATAATAGCATAAACTCGAACTAGACTCAATCTTTCAAGCATGCAAAAAAATTGTATAATAGTTAGTGATGATTTGAATCGAGATTCTCTAATTAGCGAATGTAACAAAAAAAATTGAGGACATGAAAGCCATTTTATCTTCCAAGAAAAAAGGCCAACCCCAGGATCAGGAGTTGGCCTTTTTCTGATGTACTTAAATTTGATGCGTTTTTAGTATAACACAATAGGTTTAGCTGAACCTCATTTGCGACAAAGCGTCCCCTTCTTAGCAAGAGTTTAGCAGTATGACAAAGTGTAAACTTTTTGTCTAAAAGCTAATAGATAGAATATAATAATTAAGGTAGTTTACAAATGATTGAATAAGGTAGTATGTAAACAACTTAAATCATCATTGATTTATAGATATTTGACAGTCGAATAATTGTAGTAGTACGTAATTAAACCATTGTTTTATTTTAGGTAGTATATTATTATTTTTGTTGTGGTAGTACATAATATATTTATTGGAGGTAAAACTATGGCAGTAAATAAAAGTGCTGAAAAATATGTTGTTGGAAATTTCAAAGGTGGAGTTGGAAAATCAACCACTGTACAGATGCTTAGTTTCGAATCTGCATTTGCTCGTAACTTGAAAACTTTAGTAGTCGATCTAGATATGCAGGGAAATACATCTGATGTTCTGAATCTTACTCACATGAATTATAGTGAGGAAGACGGCGGTGGTGAAATGCTTACCTTCGATAAGACAATCAATGATGTTCTAATGTACGATATTCCCGTAGAAGAAGCTGTTTATCCGATAATCAATAATTTAGATGTGTTGCCTGCAAACATAGCTTTTGAAATGTTTGATGGGTGGGTAAAAAAGCAATTTCCAGAATCTACGGACCAATTCAAATATATCGAAGAAAAATTAAGTCCTCTTTTTAATAAATACGATAGAATTTATTTCGATGTTCCACCATCAATTTCTGTTTATACTAAGGCAGCTATGTATATGGCTGATTGGGTAATTGTCATACTGCAGACACAAGTCAAGTCAATGCGTAATGGACTCCAGTACATGGAATACATGGAATACTTTGTTAATGAATTCAATACCAATCTAAAAGTAGTAGGAGTCATCCCATTCATGCTTGAAGCTGCAGATGCTGTTGACAAAGAGATGTACGCACAAGCACAAGAAATATATGAAGAGCATCTTTTAAATACTGTAGTGCTGAAAAATGCCCGGCTCAAGCGTTATGATGGATCTGGAATTACTTTAGAGAAAACTAAAACTGGTAAGACTGAATATTGGGATCGCCGTACTCACAAAATTTTCAAAGATATTTATGATGAGTTAGAGATCCATAAAACTTGGTTTGATTAGAAAGGTGGTAATTATTGATGGCTGATATCAAAGGTTTGAGTATATTCAACAACACCAACAATGGAATGAAGGCAATCAAAGATGCTAAGGGTCAAAAAAGTTCTTTACCCCCTTCCCCTACTCCAAGTGAGGAGAAAAAGGAACATGAAGTTCAAAGAGTAACAATCCCTAAAGAAAAAACAAAATCTAGAGCAAAAAGAAGCGTTGGAGCGCCAATTAAGAACTATGACCGCACCCATGCTTCAAAGCAACCCATCAAATTATCGACTATTCTCAACTCAACGTCTCGGTCAATGGTCGAAAAATATGAAACGAGTTTGAATAAGGATGAATTGCTTAGAAAAGCTTTGGATTTTTATATAAAGCAAAATCTTACTAAAGAAGACAAAATCGATTTATTGCGAGACGTAACAAGAGATCTAGATATTTTTCGTGAGAAGAATCCTACTATTGAAATAGTAGATGAAGAGGGAAATGTAATTAAGACTGCGAAGCAGATTGAAGATGAAACCGAGAGTGATCTACGAAAACGATGGGGAATTGATAACTAATAATTAACGACTACCTTAATAATTAAGGTAGTTTTTTATTCACTAAAAAGCCAATAATAAACTACCATAATTGAACGATATGGTAGTCAATAATCAACTGAGTCTCAGTATTAAGGTAGTCAATAATTAGGTATTATAGTAGTAGACATTTCATTTATATTTCGAATTATAGTAGTAGATAATCAGCAATAAAGGTAGTCGTTAAATCATAAAAATACCTAGGTTATGGTAGTGTACAATTATCTATAAAGGTAGTTGTTAATAAACTTAAAAACGAATTAAAGTAGTCGTTAATTTGATCAGATGATTAATAGCTGATGCTATTCAAAACTGAAAAAAGCTGATTTGTTAGTAATCAATCGTAATTCCGCTTTCAACACCGATCATATTAAAAAAAAGAACAGACAATAAAGTTCTAATAATGGTAGTAGATAATTTGGATTTAAGGTAGTACCTATTCGAATTGTAATTGTTATTAGGGTAGTATCTATTGCTGAATAAAGGTAGTAATAAACTATCCTGATTAATTAATTATGTACTACTTCAATCTGCAATTAAGGTAGTTGGTAAATATATTTAAACTTAATTAAGGTAGTAGATTATCATGATTTAAGGTAGTTTTTAATAAGTTATTAAGGTAGTACACAATGTGTGCTGCCTTTTTTTTAACTTGTTTTTCATTTTTGGGAAGTGTATTTTAAATATGAATCAGTCTAGGAGCACAATTGTTGTTTCATGGATTAGATAGTGAACAAAAAAAGAGCTAATCAAAAAATTCAACTCTGACCTCGAATTTCGATAGCTCACGTCTTATTACTATGTTGGGATAAATATAGCAAAATTTCGCTAAAAATTCAATGTTTTTAGGCTTATTTGTTGTACCCAAAAACGAGTAAATTATTGTAGGGCGTGACTTTTGAAGTTACGCTCTTTTTTGTATCTTGTTGAAAGTTGGTGATTTCATGAGTGATGTGGATGTAGTGATTAATCATACCCTGAAAAATGGATTAAGAAAATATAAATTTAGAAATAGCAAACAAAAACCTGTAGGTTCGTCTGAAGGTAATAAAGGCGCGATTTTCGGTTATCGATCGAAGGATCTCATGATCCAGGGGCGAGGTGTTGTGATTACTTCAGAAGAGGGCTTGAGTGAAAACGAGGATCAGTTCACTCATTGGACGCCAAACGTCTTCAGTTATGGCACGTACACCAACAGCGACCGTCAATTCGTCAAAGGACACAATGAAAATAATCTGCGTCAAATCAACACTTTTGTTGTTGATATTGATATTACCGGCGAAAAATTTAATCACGGTGAAATCGTTCTTGCGGCGTATGATCGTTTGGGCTTGTTGCCAACAATGATTTTAGATACTCCAAAAGGATATCAGGTTTATTTCGTTTTACGTGACGCTGCGTACGTGACTAAAAAGAGTAATTTTAAAGTGATCAACGTTGCAAAACGTATCTCTGAAAATATCCGCAAAGAATTAGCGAAAGACCTTCCAGGCATCGATGTAGGGTGTAATCATTTTGGAATCGCTAGAATTCCGCGAAATGACAATGTTCTCTTTTTCGAAGAGTCGTACTCTTATTCGTTTCAAGAGTGGTTGAATTGGTCAATGACTCAAGCTGAAGATAACAAAGCGGAAGTCATTCCGTTTCCCCATCAAAAAAATGAGATCCGCCAGCTAGATGAAAAGTGGGTGGATCTATTGATGAACTCCGAAAAATTAATCGGCTCAAAGGGTGTACTAGGTCGAAACAACGCTATTTTTACCCTTTCTTTGGCTTACTACGCTTCAAAGTCACCAATTGAAACATGCGAATACAACATGATCATGCTGAATGATCGTTTAAAAAATCCACTCAAAGAGTCTGAGATCAAACGGATTATTAAGAGCGCGTATTCATCAAAATACGAAGCAGCATCAAAAGACTATATTAGGGAAATCTGCCATATCTGGATTGATTCGAGTTTGACTGATGATCAGTTGTTTTCACAACCAAAAGGCTGGTATAAATTCAAAAAGGATCGTAAGGAACGTGTGAAATCTCATTCAAAAGAGTGGCAACAAGATATCCTTGCCTATTTGTCGAGCCAAAGTTATACGTATAAACCGTTTGTCTATTCTACAAAGAAAGAGATCCGCGAAGAAATCGGAGTACCAGAACGATCTTTCGACGCAGCGCTTAAAACGCTGAAGGAAAAGAACCAGGTATTTTATCGTGTGACTCGTGGCCGCGGCGGCGGAATTATGATCGCTTCAGTCAAGGCTCTTATGAGAACGATCATCTTAACGAAGAAAGAAGTACGTGAGGCTTATTTTGAGGCGATTAGAGAGGCTTTCCTTGTGCCAGGTACGTTAGTTCAAAAGGTATTTTATCAGTTGTTACCAGCTAAAAAAGCTTACACAGAAATCGAACTAATCAGTTTAGAATCAGGCTAAAAGTTAAACCCGCAAACTGCCTATACATTATATCTATGATACGTGTCCTCGGATTTTTGCACGTTTGAGTATGCGCCTTAGCGCTGGTTGCCTTAGCAACTATTTGGACTGTCCTAAGTTACCAGGGGTTACTAATTTTTAGCTGGGCCTTAGCCCAAGGACGTTCCGTGTACTTTTTCGTCGTTGTGAACATATCTAGACTTTTTGATTAAGCTTTACTGCTGGCGATCGCTAGGGTAGGGTTGAGACAGAGTGGTTTAAAAATAGTTTATGGGGGAGTGATTTTAGTGTTAGCAAAAACTGTACACGTTGTTCTTGAAGACAGAAAGATCAATGGAGCCGTTAAATTAAGAAATACAGAATATTATTTTAGAGTGGATCAACAGAAGATTGCTGAGGATTTGAAGCCTGGAACGCTCGCTTTTTCTTCAGATGGACAGCTTGTTTACGTTCTCGAAGTAATCGATGATCGAACGCCTGAAGAAGAAGCTGCATACACTGGGGTCTTGACGAAAATATTTGATGAAGATCCGGCCATAAAGTCAGGTGAAAAAGCCATCGAGCAGCAAAAAAGGTCAGCTTTTGAAAAGGTTGTTTATACAGGAATTATTGTTGAATTGGTTGATAAGAAATTCAAACGGACTGACAAAAACTTAAAGTTCAAGTCTTCAGAGAAGATCAATGACAAGATCTCTAAAGGGGATATTGTGCCTATCATATTGCATACGAAGGACGGCCGGAAAGAGAAACTATATGTTTTAGTTCAACGGATTATTGAGAATGCGTCACAGAAACAGCGATTCATGAATACAAGACGAAGACCCGTGAGTTGGTTGTATAAAAAGACGGAAAAGGGCTATAAGAAAATGAAATACGCAGATGTAGTCAAGGAGCATAAAGAAGTCAAGAAAACAAAATCGCCAACCATGCCAAAGGAGAACAGACAGTCTGAATCCGTTAAAAAAGGAAAAGCCAGGGACGGAGCAGATAAAGAGTTCAATCGAGAAGTCCACGATTTTGTGATTCGAAAACGAAAAGATTAGGCGTGAAATTGAATCTGATAACTCTTTTTTGAGAGGCGGGATTTTAGCACATTTTGCGTGGATATTCCAAAAATATCATGAACGGGTGTTTTTCAATCCTAAAAGGTAAAAAAATAAACCGAACATGTGTTCGCTTTCGGTTAGAACTCTGTTATAATTATCTGTGAGATTAAGACGTCTATCTCATTTGAAAGCTATTTTGATTATTTGTCTATGTAAAAATATTCTGATTCGCAACTATTCTGACAATTTATTTTTCAAAATTCTTATTGTGCTTAATATAGTTACGAGGTTAAATATAAATAACGTTGACTTGCTAGTTGATTGGATGAATATGCCGTTTTATGTAGGAATTGATCATGTGAAGTATCGAATAAGAGAACAGAAAGAAAGGGGATAAAAAAACAGAGAATTAGTATGCTTGGCTAAGTAATTTATACTTGAGAGTTTGTTAGAATGATTCTTTTTTAGAACTACTTCTTGACTTAACAGGAATGAAAGGCTTAAACTGAAAGCGAATTAGTTCTTGCCTCTCAAGCAGGATGCTATATTGTTTGAAAAAAATAACAAAAGGCTCAACTGATCTCGGGAGTTTCTCAGGCTCCGTCAGCGATCAGCTGAGGTAGTAAGACAAGACCCTTACTACGTTAACCCTCGGCTGTCATGGATTTCTCCAGACATTCGTCATTATATCAAAATTAGAATAGTATTGTTAGAATATTTCACCCCAAAAGGGAACGAATTTTCGAGTAATAGGACTTCTATTGATATTTTTTAAATGCGAATGTTGGATAAATGCCCCGTGAGTCGAGTAAGGGATACGTAGTGTAGACTACGTATCCCTTTTTTTGTTGTTTTAGACAAGAGCTGATTCTTAATAAAAAATAGTTGGAGGTGTCCTATGGGTGCAATTGGGATTGAGGTACGAGCAAAAGATTTAGAAACAGTCAGTACAAAAATTAAATTGTTGAATAATCAAATTTGGTTTTTGGAAGAAGGATTTGCGGTGAAGTATTGCTATTTCTTTGAACATGGACGGAAAGTACCTGTTCAGGTAGATCGTGTGAGCGTCGAGGAAATATTTCCCAAGATTCGTTTTATCTTTGATCAAAAGAATCAAGTGATCGCTGAGAGAGCTTGTCCAGACACAAGGCTACGAACGACTAGAAAAAATAAGTGGCTTTCAGTAGGGAATGGCTCTGGAAACAATCGTGCGTTGTATTTTTATCAAATGATCCAGCGGATTGAAGATACGGAGTATGCAAAGCAAATGCTAGCACATTATTACAGTAAAAAATGATTGATCGCTTAACAAGATTAAAGAATCAAGGTTAAACGTTTATTGTTTGCTAGATAACCACTAGCAATTATCTTTCTAACACATTATCCGAAAAGCGCTGATGACGAGGGCTTTCGGAACCAAAACTGAATAGATGAAGTTCGGGAAGTAGAACCCCCTCCAAATTAATCAGCATGGCTACTAAGGGATTTGGAGTAACCATTCAAAAGGAATGGTGAGCCACCAAACATTTGAGGATTTGCGAAGACGTATAATCGATACTGAGCGAATATCCGGCCTCAATAGGAGTTAGATTTCTCCGGTTGTAAAAATCTGCGAAAGCTTTTTGTTCTACGAATACACAATTATTTAGTAAACAATAAACGTTTAACTAGACACTATGTATCCAGGATACTAAGAAGGGAGCATACCAATGCGAGAAAGAAAAACGATCACACTTCCAATCGGAAAAACAGTCGATCCGATTTGGGATAAAAAGAATATCATGGTAGCAATCAAAGTCATGCCAAACATGAGCTTGTCACTATTTGAAAATGAGGTACTAGACGGTCAATCCATTTATAACTTAGAGAGGATTGTTTTAGTTACAAAGTACAAAAAGCAAACAGAAATCCCTATTAAGCAGGTTGTTTTAGCAGTTGACGGCAGCTATCGCTGCTACGTCACTGATGACGTGAATATCAATCGTGGCGAATTAGTGTTACCTCGTATGAAGAAGAAAAAGTAGGGGCCACCCTATAGTGAAGGAGGGCCCACCTTGCCTACTAAGAATCCGCGAAGGAAATTTGTCTTCAAAAAAGGAACGAGCGAAAAGCTTGATTGGTTAGTAGATCAACAGAATAAGAATTCAAAGAAAAAAGTTTATCCATATGAAGTTGTAGAGGAGTTGATAGAAAATGCATACATCATACAAAAAGCCTTCGGAAAGACATGAACTCGTTCAAATGATCAATCGTGTTTCTATGAGGGAGTTAAGAAAAGATTTGAGAAACGCAAAGTTTTTATCAGTATTTAGCGCTGTTTTAACTATTGGTTTGTATTTTGTCGGCACGGGTTATATAGTTTCTGCTTTTTGTACGATCCTGTCCTATATTTTCGCAAAGATTATCGAAAGTGCTCTTATGAGATCACAAATAAATTGACAAGATTTATGTTCAGCTGAAGTTTGAGAAACATTTACAAATAGAAATTACGGATTTTTATTTGAGGGAGAAAATCGAATGATGCAGCAGGCGTTAACGAAGAGTGAACAACTTAAGTCAGGAGACATTATCAGAATTGTTTTCTATGAACAGAATTGCGGTATAGATGAAACAGTTTTTACAGCGATTGTTGTTGAGCTCAAAGAATGTTTCATAGCTATTCCACAAGATTTCCAAGGGCACATCTTTAACGCAGCGAAAAAAGGAGCAGTTTGGAAAATAGAAATTGATTGGCTTTTAGAAAACGATACGGAAGCGTATCTGATTGAACGATTTGACGATTTAGTGTCAAAGCTTTGGAAAGTTGTCCCGCCAATAGTAATGATTATGAGTGAAATCTTTTGAAGTAAAGTTAAATTTTTGAAGTCACGATAAAAAGCATAAATCATTAGTAGAATACCTAAACTAGTCAAGAAGCTGAAAAAAACATAAAAAAATTCACATTGACACCTTCACTAACATGATATCAGAAATTAAATGGAAAGTATGCTAACGGAGAATAGGAGAATATCACTTCTTTTTAAACTGCAAAAGTAAAAATACAAAGATAAAGAAAAATAGAGATTCCCACAGAGTTGTCGTCCAACTGAAAGTTTTGCTAACTCCGAAGAACAAATTGCCAAGGTTGGAGACAAAAAGATAGATGAATGTTACCCAAATTGATGTTAGTACTCTTTTTAACACGGAATCACTCCCTTTTAAATAAGGTTATACAAATTAGGATAAAAAGTCTAGTAACGACGGGAATCAAGGCAGAAGTTGCATAAATAAAAAAGACTCTGCTTTAGAGTCTAATTAAAGGACACACTTTGTTCTTTTAATTGTTTGATTATCTCAGTGACATAAGCGTCTTGAAAATCTTTACGGAAGGACTTTAGAAATTCCTCAGAAAAGAAATCAAAATTTTTTTCTGAATATGCTAGCAATTCTTCAGGAGTTTTAAATTCTGCAATAACAGAAGCGCTGTCGAAAGAATCAGCTATGCGCAATGAAACTGATTTCATTAAAGAAATAACATCAATTTGTGTTCTTAACATAAAAATCACCTCTTCTGTTGAGTGTAACATAATTGAATAGAACTATCTGGAACTATCCGGTAACCCAAGTCAATAAAGAAGAAGCATTAAACTAATCTAGTGCTTGTTTAACCTTCATTAGTCCAATGTAAAAGGATTTAGAAATAGATTTACCACATTTTTTACAAGCGTAATCTCCAGTGGGAATATCGTTAAAAACCTCTTTTTCATACTCATGATTACACTCTTGATCTTCTTTTTCTAAGTGCATCTTTCTTAATTCAAGAGAACGTTCTAATTCAATGGACACAGATACTCACCTTCTGCGAATTATTTTTACCACAAGCAATTTTTTTAAAGGGGTAAAAAGATAGTTTTAATAAACCAACTAACTCAGTTTATTGAAGAAAAAACACTGAGCAGTTAACTCAGTGTAAAAGACAGGACCTATTTATTCATAATTTTTTTACAATTATTCACAGCGCTTTTCATTGTATCAAAACTATTGATATCAATGTCGTAGATAAACAGATTCATTTTCATTGATTTGATTTCCTTCAAATTTAAAACGGCAAATATACTTGTAATATTTTTGGATTTAGAATTATTGAAGTGGGCCTTTTCTAGGGAAGAGTACATTCGGTAATTAGAAACATAAACGTGTACAGGATAAAAGTTAATCATTGTTTTCACATCCTCGTGGTATTCAATAACCATAACATTAAAAAGCCCTTTAATGTGAATACGAGGAACAACGTAAGTAAAACGTAATAAGGACCATGAAGGATGAATAAAACCAGCTGTTTCCGCAACTGGCTTAGAGCTAAAATGATGTACTTCGACTGTTTCTTTAGCTCTGCATTAGTATAACACGTATATTTTTGAGAAGTTTATAAATGTTCTAACGAACATCAGATGAGTCGGCTACTCAACCTAGCAATAATATCTGAAATAAGATTTGAAAAATATTGCCAGTGGAGTTGAACTATTGTTCAACATTACTATTTGTCTTCAATTTCATCAATGAAGACTGAAATATCATTTTTGAAAATGTACTTACTAAATTGTTCGCTTAGGATTTGGCTGACATTTCGGTAAGCGAAGGTAGGCGTGTTAGGTAAAGTATAGTAATAAATACCATTTTTTTGATAGATCGGATCAGGTACGGTCGTTGTCTGATTTCCTTCAATTGCATTTCCAGCGTCCGCTGCTATATCAATAATAAAGGCCCCCGTTTTTAACTGCCCTTGCTCTGCAATAGTCATAATGGGCTTACCCGAATCGCCCACTTCAATGCCGTTAATGATAATCGAGTATTTAGAAAGTTGTTGTTTGAATTGCGGAAGTGTTTTTCGATAAAAAAGTCGGACAGAAGAAGAAATTTTTGAGATCGCATGGAAAGCACCTTGAGCTGCATTTCCGGACCCTAAAATAGCAATCTCACAATTACTATTTGGTAATAAGCCAAAATTCAAGAGAGCATGTAATACTCCGGCATAACCAGCATAGAAGCTGTTTTGATAAACGAAGTTTCTAGGAATCAACTGTGTAGGATAAGCATTTTCCTGATAGTACATCATGGGTCTTTGATTATCGATATCAAGAATATAGAGATTTTTAGGAATTGCTTGAGTCTCCATAAATTCTTTACCTGATCCCAGTGGATGAGTCCAACCAATAATCATCTGATTTTGACGAATCAAGTCGTAATCAGATGGTTGGAGGAGTTTGAGAGAGAAGATTCCCTCACAAGAGGCAAAAATTTCAGAACGGGTTAAAATAGTGCAACCTGCTTTTCGATAATTATCATCAGGGATACTTAGCGAGTCACCAAAACCATTCTCGATATAAATTGAATTGGCGAATTGCTTGATATGTTCAGGTAACAAAGGGACGCGACGCTCATTTGGAAAATTTGACTTTATAAAACCTAATTTCATAATTCCAACTCCATTTCAATTTTAGTTTTTGTATAGATTTGTTCTCAGAGAAATGTTTCATGAGGCTGTTTTCGTACATCTTAAGTCTAACACAGTTTTGAGGTGGAATTTTAACGTTCAGAGAGGATACGTCCGCTAACGGAGGAAAGGAGATTTAGCAATGAAAAGTCTAGTTGGATCCACGTAGGGTCATCCATTACTCTATTTACGAGGTTACTACCGATTGTATCAGCAAACTAGAGATGAAATTAAGAGACAAGAGATTATAGAGAAAATGAGCGGAATTATCGACAAAAATCGTAAACAGTTTTTGATGCCCGAAGGCTGAGATAGGGAGTTTGTAGAGATAGTTCAGTTACTTGGATATAAAATTGATTTAGTAGAGGAAAAAATATTGAAAAACTTAGATGAATTATCAACTTAGCTAGCAAGCGTAAAACTTCAAGGAGGGAAAGAATGAAACAAGAAAGTATTGTCCAATCGAATAATGAATTACTAAATGATAAAAGGGTATTAATGGTTAATCCCAAAGACGAGGTATCTGTTAAAACAATCAAAACAGATAGCAGAGGGTACACAAGGCTAATAGATCAGTATTGCAGCAATCACTTTGGTAAGAGTTTTACTTTTAAGGACTTCAACAATTGGTTAGTAAATAGAGGCATTAAGGTGGTTCAAAATAACGGAACAACAGCATTAACGCAAGCAATATTTGTCTCATATATTAGTTATCACTATATTCTAACGAAAAATTATAGACAAGATAAAGAGGTTGGATTGGAAATAATCATGAATATATGGATTTGAGTCAATATCTTGGACAAATTTTAGTAGAGACGGCTATGCCATTTCCTCTCTTGACAGATCTTCAAACTCCTGTGGAGTTAGATAACCAATCGAACTATGGATTCGATTTCGATTATAGAATCCTTCAATGTAGCTAAATAACGACCGATTTGCTTCTTCAAAATCTGAGTAAGTAGTCGTATATACTTCTTCTTTTTTCAATGAGGCATGGAAAGATTCGATTCCCGCATTATCATAAGGCGTTCCTTTTAGGCTATAGGAATGTCTTATTTTGTTGGATTTAAGCCAGTTTTCCACGTCAATTGCTGTATATTGGCTGCCTAAATCAGTGTGTAGAATCATTCCTTCTGGAATGGGATAATGCTTTTTTGCTTTATTCAATGTTTGGATCACACAATCTACAGTCATTCGTTTTGAAAATGTATAGCTAATAATTTTTTTAGTATGTAAATCCATGATTGAAGACAAGTAGCACCAACTATTTTTCTTGGTAGGAATGTAAGTGATATCAGCCACCCATTTTTCACAAATCGTTTTAGTAGAAAAATCTTGGTTTAAGATATTTACTCTGGATACCACTGCTTGTTTATTACTTTGTGGTTTGTATTTTCTAATAGTAATAGAACGTAAACTCAGTTGTCGCATTAGTTTTTGTACGTGTCTAAGTGAAACTGAAATGTTTTCTTTGAGCAATACATGATAGATTTTTGTCGCACCATATCGCTGTTTGTTTTCAAAAAAGATATCAGTAATTTTCCGTTTCAAGAAATTATTTTTTATTTGCGTAGCAGTTAAAGGTTTATTTTTATAGAAATAATAGACACTTCTGGGAATTTCTAATAACCGACACAACAAAGAAACAGTGTAATCCTTACACCATTTTTCTATAAATTGAACAAGCGAATTTAGGTCTTTCGAGAGAATATGGCTGCGGCTTTTTTTAAGATTTCAAGTTCCTCTTTTAAACGAGCATTTTCTTTTCTCAATTCAGCCACTTCTTTTCCAGTCAGTCCTGTGGACTGATTAGGTAAATATAAATTCTTCCATTTGTAAATCGTTGCTTCAGATAAGCCATATTCTTTCGCTAGCCCTCGAACAGAACGTCCAGTTTGATTCAGATCAACAATCATCTGTTTGAAATTTTCTTCGTATCGGTTCATAAAATTCATCCTCTCGTAGATAAGTTTAATTTATTTCTGTCTCCACGAAAAGTTGTCTAAGATTTGATACTAACACCAAAATGCGGAAGTGCATAGATTTTACCGAGAAAGAATCAAAAATCTAGGGTTTGATTCATCGACTTTCAAAAAATTGGAATAAAAGGATCTAATATTGTAACTACTAAAAAAAGAATAGAGGGAATTAAATGAAGAATTACTTAGATGATTGGAGAAAGATTGAGGGATCACTGACTGAAGAAAGAATTAATAGTATCCCTTATTGTTTGGAAAAAGATCATTTATTTAGAATCAGAGAAATGTTGTCTGAAGAGGGTTTTGAATCAGATGAATTCTTCATTAGGGAAAATCCAGCGCTGGGTGTCTACATTGTGTGTAGAGAAAACCAAGAGGATTATTTTACGATTCATGAAGAAAATGGGAATCTTACTCCGATATATATTACGAACGATTTTGACGAGAATGGAACAAATTGTTTCCCATGCAAGGAAATAACAAAAGCCATAGCGTTGAATGAATGTTGAAAAAGTTCACAAAATAAAGGCGGTGGAATATGCAAACATATAAAAAGTCGTTAACCCCCTATTTGATCCTATCCGCAGTTTTGTTCGTTCTTTTTTATACAATCAGTAATTGGCTGTTTTCCTTTACGAATGCTGATATAATTGAAGTGATCAATTTTGCTTTTTCTTTAGATGGCTTGAATGATCTCGCTAGTAATTTCCATATTTACCTATTGATGTTTAAACCAATCTCGTTAGCTGCTGGCTTAACGGGATTTTTTTGTGGTCTGCTAGGTTACGTCTACAAGAATGATAAAGGTATTTATCGAAACGAGGAAGAACACGGATCAGCGAGATTTGCCAAGGTTGAAGATATGGAAAAATACGCTGATAAAGAAGAGGAATACAATATCATCCAAACTGAACACGCGCGTATGGGGATCTTGAATGAACGTCTTCCAATTGCGGTTCAACGAAATAAGAATACCTGTATCTTCGGAGATCCAGGTTCCGGTAAAACACGCTTTTATGTAAAGCCGAACTTGCTTCAAATGCAAGGCAGTTACATTACTACTGATCCTAAAGGCCTGCTTGTTCGTGAGACGGGGAAAGCGTTAGAGGATGCCGGATATAAGATAAAAATATTTGATCTAGCTAACCTTGCTAACAGTGATCATTTTAACGTGTTTAAATACATTAAAACGGAGCTTGATGTTGATAGGGTACTAGAAGCAATAACTGAAGGAACCAAAAAAGGAGATAAGCAAGGTGAGGATTTTTGGGTCAAGGCGGAAGCGCTGCTTTCAAGGGCGTTCATTGCCTATCTGTGGTTCGACGGCCAAGACAACGAATATTTACCCAACTTATCAATGATCGGGGATATGCTGCGGTTTACGAAGCGTAAAGACCCTAAAATACCTAGTCCGGTCGAACAATGGTTTGAAGAACAAAATGAACTTCATCCGAACAACTATGCTTACAATCAATGGTCACTATTTAATGACTTGTACGAATCAGAAACAAGGGCCAGCGTTCTAGCGATCGCTGCGGCTCGGTATTCCGTATTTGATCACGAGCAAGTCGTGGATATGGTTAAAGAAGATACGATGGATATTGAGAGCTGGAACGAAGAGAAAACAGCAGTATTTATCACGATTCCAGAAACCAGCGATTCCTACAACTTCCTGTCAGCTATTTTCCTTGCTACGGCAATGGAAACTCTGCGGCATAAAGTCGATAACATTTTATCCGGCGCGCAATCTTTGGCACCAGGTAAATCCTTGCTGCATGTACGCTGGATTTTAGATGAATTTGCCAATATTGGGAGGATTCCTAATATTGATAAAGCCCTGGGAACGTTCCGGAGTCGGAATATGTCAATCGTGATCATTCTTCAAGCGTTAGATCAGCTGAAGAAGATGTATGAGAAAGGCTGGGCTTCGATGGTTACACTTTGTGCGAGCTTGTTGTTCCTGGGCGGAGAAGAGGAAGCAACAATGAAGTATCTTTCCCAACGAGCCGGAAAACAAACGATCACGATCAGAAATACGACAGAACAAAATAGCCGAACATCTGGCGGATCGATCAGTAAACAAAAGCAAGGCCGAGATTTGTTGACACCGGACGAAATAGGCCGAATGAATGGTATGGAGTGTCTTTTGTTTGTATCTAAGGAATACGTTTTTAAGGATAGAAAATATCCGTTGGAAAATCATCCGAAAGCACATTTGCTAGGTGATAAACCAGGAGATCCTAACTGGTATAACTACAAGCGATATAGAAACGAAGCGGAAGAATTGTTGGATAAGATCACACCAGACCAACTCATCGATCACGGAGTGATTTATTCTGATGCAGCATAAACATATTAGAAAGCAGCTTAAACAAGCTGCTTTTTAATTTTGTAGAAGCAGAGGTGAACTAAATGAAGAAAAATCAAATTATGAGATCCCATGCTGAACGAGAAAAACTATTTGCTGAAGCGAAAGGGAAAAATATTGTCGATGTGGCCACAAGTTTAGGAATGGGGCTAGTGCGGCAAGGAAGAAATTACTGTTGGGATCAACACGATAGTTTTATGATCGATACCAAGAAAAATTTCTTCTATTGGAATTCGCAAGGTTTTGGTGGAGATCCTATCAAATTAGTTGAGACGATTAAAGAATGCAGCTTTAAAGAAGCAGTCAATTATCTTACTGGAACGGATATAGCAGCGGCGAAGATTGAGAACTCGCCACAGAAACCCTTCAGCTACTTTTTAAAGGATCATAAAACCTTTTCGACTGGCCGGAAGTACCTTACTGAAGAACGTTTGCTATCAAACGAAACGATTGATCAATTCCTGTCCGCTGGTGCACTCGCTCAAGCAACTTACAGAGATTTCAAAACGAATAAAATTCAACCTGTGATCGTTTTTAAATCAATGGATCAAGAGAATCGTATCAAAGGAATGACTGTTCAAGGTGTTTGGGAACAAAAAGGTGAAGAACGACCTTATTTAAAGAGAACTCATGGTGACGGATTTTCAGGCTTCATCATGAAAGTTGGCCAGCCACCGAAAGCGAATGAATTGTCTGAAGAACGCCCATTAAAAGTAATCGCTTTTGAAGGGCCGATAGATTTAATGAGTTATTATGAGCTATTCAAAAACACGATTGATCATGCGATTTTGGTTTCAATGAACGGGTTAAGAAAAGGCACAATATCAAAATGTATAGTCAATCAATTAGGAATAGAAATGAAAGAAGCAGACAAACCGGACTTTTTGGATGATTTAAGCAAGAAGAGTAAACCAAATAAACTCATACAGATTGTGCTTGCTGTCGATAATGATCGAGCCGGCAAGAATTTCATTTCTGCTTTTGGCGTTCAGTCATTTGAAGTTACGCCACAGGTGCCGGCGCTGCTGGAAGGCGAAACGAAATCGGATTGGAACCAGGTGTTGCAACGGATAAAAAAGCCTGAAGAGAAAATCTTTAATGCTCGTATCAAACAAGCAGTGACAGCGAATAGGGAAAAAAAGAAGCCGAGAATCAACCGGACTGTGCCTCGTGGAGAGACAGAATCAACAGAAAGAATCACTCGTTCAGTTCGAATGAAATAAGTAAAAATAGGAGCGATACTATGGAACCCAAACAAAAAGAGTATATGGAAGCAGCTTCAGAGTGTGTGTCAGCACTAAACAAAGTCATCGAGCAAAAAGAGGTTCAGCAGCAAGCTTCCCCGATTGACAATCTGACAGCTGAAGAACCGAAAACATATGTGACGAAAGAGGAAATCGATTCAATTTTAGCTTCCCATTTTTCTAAAATCGAGGCTCTTATTGGCAACTATGAGAAGCAGATAGATGGACTGCCTGAAGCAACGACAAAAGAAGAGCTTGAAAAGAAGTCCAACGGATTCTTAACTAGAATAAAGGAAGCATTTAGTGAATTTAATGCTGTTGTGAAATATTTGATTGCAGACACAACGGACGATATACGCCTATCTATCAAAAACGGGATCAACCAAAAATTCTTGAATGTTAGTGCGAAAATGCAAAATCTAGGTGCTAAAATCGACAAACGTTTTGCGATCGAAGAAAAAGTTGTCAGAGTAGATCCACGAGTTGCTAAACAAGGAGGACAAAGTGGAGAGCAAGAAGTTGAAAAGGTTCGAAATGAAAACTCCAGCAAGACAAATGAATTTGTAGGGAAAATAGAAAAAGTCGTAAATGCTTATATTGATTGGGATAAAAATGCAGTCGGGTATTATGCCGATATTGAATTTGCTAACTTGAAAGAATTTTACTCAAATAATAAACAGGATATAGAACTGAATGAAGTCACAACACCAATAATCGAAGTGATAGAAAGAAACATACAAACATTAAAGGATTTTGAACCTGTTGAACGAGAGTATGAAATGGATGGAGAGAGAGTAGTTGAAGACAATGAGTACGAGGGCCACTTCAATATCGATGTAGAGAGCGTAAAAGAAATTTATAACCAGAGCATTAGTCAAAAAGACATCAATCTCACGAATAATGAGAAAGCTAAAGAGGAAGAAACACAAAATTCTTCAAAGAGCCCGGAAAGGCTATTTGATTTTGGTCATGTCGCTGAAGTTGCTTTCAATAAACGAGCGGCCGATCCAGAGCATAATTGGGAAGCACATACTAAGCGGTTCGGAACGGAAGATTTGGATAAAGCCTGGGAAGTCTTTCTGAAGGATGCCTGGGGGATAAAAGATAATTTGTCACTTGTTGGAAGTTCAGAACTTACCGAAACTTGGGAGAAAGAATACTATGATTTCTTTTACGAAGGCGGAAAAGAAGCATACGATGCAATGAAAAAGGATGGTACGCCATTACAATATACAGAAGCAGCAGTGGAGAAATTTCAGACTCTTTATGATGATCATATGGCCAAAGCCATGCAAGAAAATTTGACCAATGAAGTTGGGGCAAAGGAACAACCGATTCATAATGAACAGGCACCAGCGGAAGAGCTTACACGTCCTCCTTCAGACGAACCTTTGCCGCATGAACAACAAAGTTCTAGGCCTAAGAATAAGTTTGAAGAAAGAGTCATGAAAGCAACTGAGTTGAATAAGTTGATCGAAAAGAACGTTGAGAAGTCAACAGACAAACGAGCGGTTAATGAAAGCCCAAGGATGAAATAGAAATCCTATAATTGAGAATTAACTACATTCGTGCTATACTGAAGGGGCAAACGATCGAACATTTGAAACACGTAAGCCCTGGAGAGGTAGGATTCTCCAGGGCTTTTTTCGTGGGCTGATGTCGCCTTTTTTAGTTTTACTTCTTGCTTCGGTTATTCAGCCAATAACTGAATAAGGAAACGATTATTCCGACAAGAAGGGGGCAAACGAACACGTCGAACATTCAAAACACCTCCTTCAGTCGCTAAGACTTGTAGGAAGGCGACGCTTCATTTTATCACATAAAATAAGGACAATGAGCTAAAACTATTCATGAGTACGTGTGTCTCTCACGCGTACTTTTTTTGTTGGATTTAAAGAAAAAAAAGAAGCGAACCTAAAAGGTTCGCTCCTGAAGATGCCTTACCTAATGGAACAGTCAAGGCCTGTTCTGCCTGTACATCTTCAGCAACCTAACTATAGCAAAAGGAGAAAACAATGTCAATTTACCAGCTAGTTACCATTAATCAGCGGTTTATCGCTGAGACGATCGCTCGGACTGGAAGCGAGCAATTACTAGATAAAGTCGCTCGAAGTTTTGTTGGATTGTATAGCCAGGATGAAAACTGGTACATTCCTTTACGGGCAAATTTGGGAAACAAAAAACCTGAAGGGGCATACTTTGAAACACATTTCCCCACTAACAATCCTCACTTCAAGCGACCGGGATTAGACTATCAAAAGTCGATTTTTGTTCCAGCTGAGTACACGATAGAGATCAGAAACACGCTGCCAGAAGAACAATCTGCTCTCATTTTTTCGAAGCAAGACGAAATTAGAGAGTCGTTCGAATCATATGTTTTAAGCTTGGATCGGCTCGATAAAAAATCTACGAACTATCAATTTTCAACCGTGCCGCTTTTTCCGGAGGGGATACAACAAATCAAAAAGATGCAAGACGAGGTGAAGAAATCAATGAACAATACATCAGAAAAAGGAACAATGAAACAAGAGACACTCTTCAATCATTTGAATGATGTGGCAGCGAAGAAAGAAGAAAATGGTTCTACTGTTGTTGAGATCCCCGATGTTCAAAACGAAAAATCAATTCAAGAGATTATCAAAGCAAAAGATTACAAAGCCCTGTCCGCTCATTTGAAGGAGAGGGTTTCTTCCTATTTAGAAACCGATCTCTTCAAAAACTATTTGAATTTCGTTTCGAAATTCCATAAATATTCTCAAAAGAATGTCCGTTTATTGCTTAGTCAGAATCCCGCTGTTTCTCGTGTTGCTGGTTTCAATAAGTGGAAAGAAGTAGGGCGAACAGTTAAGAAAGGATCAAAGGCGTTGTACGTTTATGCTCCGGCTTCAGCAATCAAGAAAGATAAAGATGGAAAGCCGATCAAAGATGAAAATGGAAAAGTTGTGAAGGAAACCTACTTCTTTCTTACTCCGGTTTTTGATGTTAGCCAGACCAGCGGCGAACCGATACCAAAACCGATTCATGAATTGGAAGGCAACTTTGAAACGCCGGAGCAATTCGTCAAGGTGTTCAAAGCGGTTGAGGCTATTTCACCGGTGCCGCTAAAAATTGAGGAATTCCCTAGCAGTGCGAATGGCTATTATCATAAGGTCGAAAAGGAAATTGTTATCAATACTGGACTAGGCGAATATATGACATTGAAGACAATGATTCATGAGATCACTCACGCAAAACTTCATGCAGATTCAACAAGTTCGTTTGGAGATCCAACGTATAGCCAACAAGAATTCGAAGCGGAATCGGTCGCCTATATCGTCAGCAACCATTTGGGAATCGACACAAGCAGCTACTCCTTTGGCTATCTAGCTTCATGGACGGAACAAGGAAAAACGATTGATTCTTTTACTGAGTCGTTGGATAGAATTACAAAAGAAGCGCAACAAATCATCGAGTCATTGGACAAGTCGTTAGCTCTATCTTTCGCAATGGCAGAACCAGCCAACAAGTTTGAAGAACGAATTGCCAGGGCACAAGGACGATTTGTGGAACCTAAAAAAGCAGAAGAGAAGCAAGTTGAAAAAGTGCCGGCTAAGAAAGAAACCAAGGAGGTCGAGCCGCCGAACCCAAAAGAAAAGAGTCTTCGACTGACTCGCTAAATGGACGGCTGAGGACGACAAACCAATCGCTTTTAGACAAAATAAAGAAACCTGAGAAGGAGAATTAAGAAAAAATGCCAATGAAAAACGAAACGATCGTACACACGCTTTCGCAAATTTTATTAGTTGATCCTGCAAGTGAAACACCGAGAATCCATAATAAAAGGAAATCTATTTCTAAGCGACAATTGATTCTAAGATTAGAGTTGCTGGTTCAAGAAATGGAAGAATTAGAAATCGAAATCGATCTTACTGAATATAAAGAGACAATCGCACACTTGAAAAAAATTAAAGCGACTCATGAATACAATGAGTTGATTCAAGAAGTCGTCGATAGTTATGATCCGGACTTTGGTGTAACGATCGAACGGAAAAACGAACTGAAAATCGTCAAAGAGATGACGAAAAAGGAAGAAATCGAGTCACAAGAAAAACAAAAAAGTAAACGGTCGTCTGTTTAGAATGGACACTCGCTTCAGTGAAGCGGAAAAATACGTCAAAAATGGTCAAATGAACGTCAGTGAAAGTCAGTCGTTCAGCAAAAGGGGGATTGGGGGAACCCCCAAACATTTAGAAAGGAGTCGTCAAAATTGACGGCTCTTTTGTAAAATATAGCGAGTGGGTACCCACTTGCTCTGCTCGCAAAAGGGTTAGTCTACCGTTCCTAGATTTGCGGAGTCAATAGGAAAAGGAGAACTGAAGATGGAAAAAGAACCTAAACGCAAAAGACCAATTCAAAAAAAAGTCCGCTTTAGTCAAGAAGAATGGGGCTATCTGAAAAATAAAATAGACCAAAGTCCGTACAATAATTTTCAAAATTTTGCTCGAATCATGTTGATTACCGGCGAGATCGTCCATGTCGATTACTCGGAGCTGCGAACGTTGAACCAGGAAGTTGGCCGGATTGGAAACAACGTCAATCAAATGGCTAGACTTGCAAATCAGTTCGAAGAAATATCCATCGATGATGTTGAACAGCTGCTTACTGATGTGCAAAATTTACAAATCATGGTTTCTTCAGCATTGAAAAAGGAAATGCAGAGAGGGAGATAAGATGGTTTATACGAAACATTTCTTTATCCGGTCGTTTGATCATTTGAAGCAAGCGGAGGACTATATAAAGAATGCCGGCAAGACGACCATTCAAAAAAGTGAAGACAACGATCATTTAGGAAATTTATTTCCGTATCTGATCAACGAAGATAAAACAATGAGTAAAAAACTGGTGTCTACTTTTGGCATTGCTTCAGTCGAAAATGCGGCGGATGAATTCTCCGCAACAAAGTTGAATGCAGCAATCGAAAGAGGAACTGATGTCGAGATCGATTTAAAAACGGGAAAACCTAAGTCGCTAGAACTGAAGCAGCTTGAATCGGGAAATAGAATTTTGGCACATCATGTTATCCAGTCGTTCTCACCAGAAGACAATTTGTCGCCCGAAGAAATTCATGAGCTAGGACGAAGAACGATTTTAGAATTGACTGGTAATGAACATGAGTTTGTTATCTCGACTCATGTTGATCGCGAACATATTCATAATCACATTTTGTTTAATTCAACAAACATGATGGATGGAAATTCGTACCGTTGGCTGAAGAGTACAAAAAGAACTTTGGAGAAAATATCAGACAAACACGCAGCAAAAGCAGGCGCTAAAATTATAGAGAAGTCGCCAAAGAATTCTCACAAGAAATATACGATGTGGCAAACGGAATCGATTTATAAAAGTAAAATTAAGTCGAGGTTGGACTTTCTTTTGGATCATTCTTCCAGCATTGAGGACTTCAAAGAGAAAGCAGATGCGTTGTACTTGCATGTAGATTTTTCAAAAAAATGGGCAACGTATCGTTTGCTAGATCATCCACAAATCAAAAACACTCGGGGTCGGAGTCTCACGAAGAGAGATCCAGAAAAATATAATCTTGATCGAATTGAAACTCGATTAAAGGAAAACACTGCAACATTTACAGTTGAGGAAGTTGTCGATCGTTACGAGGAAAAAGAAAATGAGATCAAGAATGATTTTGATTACCAGGTAAAAATAGAAAGCTGGCAAGTCGATCATGTGACCACAAAAGGAATTTATTTGAATGTCGATTTTGGTGTCGCTGATCATGGTCAGCTGTTCATTGGGGGATTTAAAATTGATCAATTAGAAAACGGAGATTTTAATCTCTATGTAAAAAAGGAAGATATATTTTACTTCATGAACGAGAAGAATGCCAATCGGAATAAATACATGACAGGAGAGACGTTGGTCAAACAATTGAGTCTCTACAATGGAACCGTACCTTTGAAGAAAGAGCCGGTCATGTCAGAATTAAATGAAATTATTTCGGCAATCAACTTTCTTGCGGATCATGATGTTAGTAACGGAAAGCAGCTTCAGCAGCTGGAAGTCAAATTGGATCGTGCGCTGCATGAAGCAAAGAATAAACTGATTGAACTTGATGGGAAAATCATTGAGCTGAATCAAGCAGCGAAGGATCAGTTGTTGGGTAAAGATCCTGACTCTGAAGAGATTGAAACATCAGGAGACTATCAAACGATTCAGAAGGAGCTTGCTTCAGTAAAATTGAGTCGGTCAATTCTAAATGATCGCTTTGAAGAAATCGTTGGAGAGATTGAAGCGTATCGTGAAATCCGATATGTGGCAGAAAAACCAGAAGAGAAGAATCGTCCTGAGCATGGTGTGAATAAGAAGTAACAAATGACCCGGCCTCTTTCAGCAGCTTTTTCTTTTTCGTTCAGCCAGGGCGAGCCGCCCGTTTATCCTATGAGGTTAAGAAACATTACTGATTCAATTAGTCCCTTTTTTTCATAAATTTATAAAAGTGAATGTAACACAAACGGATTGTGTTTTTTTAGAAAAAAGACGTCTATCCTTATGGTTTTAAAGAGAATAAAGGCAAATGATTTATTGAACAATAAAAACACTGAATACCATATTAGTTGAAAGTTTTTCTAGAAAATGGTATATTAATTAGATTAATAGAATAACTAAAAGGTTGAGCGTATGCTTCAAGACAAGTCTTCCAAGGGTGAGGAAGGGTCTTTAAGTTTGCGCTTTTTTTTTTGTAAAAATAGGAAGACAATTTTTTGAACTATTATAAAAAAAAGAAAGAGTCAATTTTAAATGAGTTTTCTGTTCAATCAAATCGTGGATTAACTAAAGAGCAAGTGTTAAATCACCGAGAACTGTATGGAGAAAATAAGCTCCCTGAGGAAACTGAAGATTCATATTTGAAAGTTTTTCTAAAAAGTTTTAAAGAACCCATCGTTATTGTTTTATTGGGCGCGGTCGCCCTCTCTTTTCTAAGCTCGTATTATGCTTTTCAAATACAAGGCGATAAGCATCATGGAGTTGAGGCACTTTACGAGGCAATTGCGATTTTGTTTTTGATTTTAATTAATGCATGTCTAGGGTTTTGGCAGGAAATTAGTGCTAGAAAAAGTTTAGATGCTTTAAAAGAAATGAATAATCGACAAACTACTGTTCTACGAGATTCAAAGTGGGGGAAAATATTGGCAAACGACTTAGTCGTAGGCGATATTGTTAGGGTTCAAGTAGGGGATTTTGTAGAGGCTGACGTACGCTGGATAGTTTCTGAAGAATTACAAGTAGTCGAATCACATTTGACTGGTGAGACGGATGCGATATTGAAAATGACGGACGTTATTGAAGAGACAGTTGAACCCGCAGATCAGACAAATATGGGATTTTCGGGTTCAACAGTTACAAATGGTCAAGGGTTAGGTATTGTAGTTGGAGTTGGAGAAAACACAGAATTAGGAAATATTGTACACATGATTCAATCTGTCGAATCAAAAAAATCTCCGTTGCAAAGTACTGTAAATCAGTTGACACGAATTCTTATGATGATTTCAGGCGGTATAGTCGTATTAACCTTTATTGTAGGGATAATTCGTGCTGGAGAATTTAACATTACAGCGATTTCTTCTGTATTATCGACATCGATTGCACTTGCAGTTGCCTCTATACCTGATGCTTTACCAGCGGTTTTATCTATTGTATTAACAATAGGGGCTGCTAAAATGGCTAAAAATAAAGGTCTGGTTAAATCTTTAAATAGTGTTGAAACATTAGGTAGCATGTCCTATGTTTGTTCTGATAAAACAGGGACGCTGACTAAAAATGAAATGACTGTAATAAAATTTACAGCGAATGGCAACGACTATGAGGTTAGCGGAACAGGGTATTCACCTATTGGAACAATTAGAAGTAAAATAGATCAGCCAATAACTAAGACAGAGGAATTCTTATATGGTGCTATTTTGTGCAACGATTCAATTGTTAGAGAAATCGAGGGAGAGTTTAAACCTTTGGGAAATCCAACAGAAGTTGCTTTAACGGTATTAGGGCAAAAGGCAGGAATCAAAAAATCAGATCTAATTGAAGAGTATTCGGTCATTCGTACATTGCCATTCACAAGTAGTCGTAAAATGATGAGTATTATTGTCAAAAACGAAGAAGGATACAAATTATATACAAAAGGTGCCCCAGATATTTTGTTAACAAACAGTAAGGGAGTATTAGTAGATACTATTATTGATTATTCGGAAGAAGCTAAACAAGCATTTAATAATAATATTGAAAAGTATGCTGATCAAGCATTACGTACTTTAGCGGTAGCACATCGAACTTTAACTAAAGAAGAAGCTATGAATGCCGACGTTACAGAATTAGAGCAGAATTTAATCCTTAGTGGTGTGGCGGGGATTATAGATCCAGCTAGAGAAGAAGTGAAAGAATCAATAAAAACGCTTCATGAAGCGAATATTGAAGTTGTAATGATTACAGGTGATCACGAAAAAACTGCCCGTGCGATTGCCTACGAGTTAGGGATCGTTATTGATAAAAATGCTCCAGTAATTAAAGGAATAGAATTAGAAAACATGACTGATGAAGATCTATTTAAAATAGTTAGATTAACCAATGTCTATGCTCGGGTTTCCCCAGAGCACAAGCAAAGAATTGTTAAACAATTACAAGCTCACAACCAAGTTGTTGCAATGACAGGAGATGGCGTGAACGATGCACCAGCGCTTCGTGCAGCTGATATTGGGATTGCTATGGGGATTGCTGGGACAGAAGTTACGAAAGATTCTGCTGACTTGATTCTATTAGATGATAAATTTACTACAATTGAAAAGTCAGTCCATAGCGGGCGTGCTATTTATGGGAATATAAAAAACTTTATGTGCCATGAGCTAACAACAAATGTTGCTGAAGTTTTATCCCTGCTTATCGGGTTATTCTTCTTTACTAATACAATCGGTAATGTTTCAGGAGCAACTCCGACATTAACAGCTCTAATGGTACTATGGGTTAACATGGTTAGTGATGCAGTCCCTTCGTTTTCCTTAGGATATGATATTGCTGAATCTGATATCATGAAAGATCATCCACGTAATTTGAACGAATCAATTTTGGCTAATTATACATGGTCTAGAGTACTAATACGAGGAACAGTAATGGGACTGATGGTGTTTTTAGGATTTTGGCTTGCTGCCAAATCTGGTTTGTCTAGTAATGAAGCGCAAACAGTGGCCTTCTTAACTCTTGTTTATGGTCAACTTTGGCATGTCTTTGATGCAAGAAGTTCAAAAACTTTATTTAGAAGGAACCCTTTCAGCAATAAACGTTTGATTTTGGCCGTATCTTTTGCAGCGATTTCATCATTTTTAGTTACGATAATTCCATTTTTTAATATTGTTATGGGGACCGCGCCTTTAAGCACTCCTATATATCTACTAGTCTTATTTATTCCTGCATTACCAACACTAATATTGTCCGGAATTAAGGAACTATTTAATATTAAGATATGGTGAATAAAGATTTTATTAAAATTACAATATAAATAAAAGTGGCAACTACAAAGCATTCCTTTTTGAGGTTAAAAGTCGATCAATCACAACATTTTATTTCCTATTCTAAATCATATATCCTAAATAAGTATGAGTACTTTAAGAAGAAAGAGGATGAAAAATAATGGAGTTCATAGGGGTTTTATGTCTGATCTTAGTCAGCACTACTATAGCGGGGCACTTTTCAAGGCGGTTGGGCATTCCTGCTGTTATCGGACAGTTATTAGTGGGCATTTTGTTAGGTAACGCCGGATTAAAAATAGTTCATCCAGATATTTTAGTAGAAGATTTTTCCGAAATCGGAGTTATACTTTTAATGTTTCTAGCGGGGTTAGAAAGTGATCTTTCTTTACTGCGAAAATATTTTCGTCCAGGAATGTATGTAGCTGTTTTAGGTATCTTGTTTCCGGTCATATTAGGAACATTAGGTGGTAGTTTTTCCCATATTGCGTTAAACGAATCTTTTTACTTAGGTCTGATTTTAGCAGCTACGTCTGTTAGTATTTCAGTAGAAGTATTGAAAGAATTAAATGTTGTTAATACAAAAGAGGGATCTACAATCTTAGGAGCTTCTGTGGTTGATGATATATTAGTAGTTTTAATTGTCAGTCTAAGCATGTCTTTTTTAGGAGCATCAGGAGATAACAATCAAACACTAGGGATTATGCTAGTTGAACAAGTATTCTTCTTTATAGGAATCTATTTATTCATTCGTTGGGGCGCGCCTTATCTAATGCGATTAAGTAACAAATTGTTAGCTGAATCTTCAGTAATTATTGTTTCTCTTATTTTGTGTTTGAGCATGTCCTATTTAGCCAATCTTATTGGATTAAGTTCTGTTATAGGGTCTTTTTTTACAGGTGTTGCTATTGGGCAAACAAAGGTGTGGAAAGAAGTTCAATATAATATTGAAGCGATAGGTTATGCTGTTTTTATTCCTGTCTTCTTTGTGAGTATTGGCTTAGAAGTTACTTTTACAGGAATTGGAAAGCAACTGATATTAATCCTGTTTTTGACCCTTTTAGCGATTATTTCAAAATTGTTCGGAGGATACTTCGGAGGGAAACTAGCAGGATTCAATAATCATAGTAGTTTGATGGTTGGCTCTGGGATGATTTCCCGAGGAGAAATGGCTTTAATCATTGTTCAATTGGGTGTTCAAGCTCATTTAGTTAGCAAAGAGTATTATTCTGCTTTTATATTGGTAATCCTGTTTACAACACTATGCTCCCCATTTTTATTAAAGCATTTCACAAAAAAACTCTACTAAAGTTAACTATGTGTAGTGATAATATACTCCTATAATATGATTGCAGAAACTTTATTCTTAATCTTATTATAGGAGTATATTGCTTTTTTACCTAGATATTTTGTGTTTTTTAACTCCAAAACTGATCAGAAATATGGTACGCTTTTCATAAGTATTAATCATACTTCATAGAAAGTAGATAAGTGAAAAATACTTGTATTAATATTTAGATGTACCTAGTTTCTTAAACATGAAGGATAATAATGAGAACTAATAAAAAAAAGAGAATCAGAAAAAAAAATTCTACAGCTAGAACAATTACGATGATTTTTACCTGTATCATTGTTATAGGAACTGTTTTATTAAAACTTCCTCTAAGTTCTAAATACGGACAAAACATTAGTTGGATAGATTCATTTTTTATTGCAACATCCGCTACTTGCGTTACTGGGTTATCTCCTCTTGCTATTCACAACCAATTCAATGCGTTCGGTCAAATAGTTATTTTATTTTTGATTGAAATTGGGGGAATAGGTTTCATGTCTATCCCTGTACTGTTTTTTTCTATTCGACGCAAAAGAATCAATTTTAGTACCCGAATTTTATTAAGGGACTCAATGAATTTAGAAACCAAGTCTGGTGAATTTAAGTTAGCCTTATCAATCCTCAAAATTTCTTTTCTCATCCAATTTATAGGAGCTACAATTTTATCTTCTCAATTTATTCCTAAATATGGAATACCCCCAAGGAATTTGATTTGGCATTTTCCATGCTATATCCGCTTTTTGTAATGCTGGTTTTGATTTGTTTGGGAATAGTCTGATTTCATTTACTGAAATGCCAATTGTTTTATTGACAATTAGTCTCCTTATAGTTTTTGGTGGGTTAGGTTTTATCGTTTGGATTGATCTTCTTCAAATAAGAAGAAAGAGACTGAGTTTACAAAGTAAATTAGCTTTAGCAACAACAATCATGCTAATCCTAATAGGATGTACATTCTTTTCTAGGACTATTGAATATCAAGGCTCCATTATCAATAATATTTCAAATATTTTTTTCCTAGCGATAACCCCAAGAACAGCGGGTTTCTTCACTTTAAATTACGGAGCAATTAAACAGTACGAATTAATGATTACGATGGTTTTAATGTTTATTGGGGGAACATCTGGATCAACAGCAGGTGGATTAAAAACAACGACGTTTTCTATCTTAATGCTAAAAGTTTTTAGTGTTTTTAAAGGGAAAGAAAGAACGGATATATTTTATCGATCAATAAATGAAGCAACCATTTCAAAAGCTATGACCTTATTTGCGCTATCTTTAATCATATGTACTGCTAGTATTTTCATATTATCTATTACTGAAGTATCCGAGCAGTCGAATTTAATTACGATAACTTTTGAGGTAATATCCGCATTAGGCACCGTAGGTCTTTCCGCAGGTATAACGCCTACGCTAACTATAGTAGGTAAACTCGTTATTATTTTCTTAATGTTTATCGGAAGAGTAGGAAGCTTGACTGTTATAGCCTCTTTAAACAATAAGAGCAATGAACAAGAGGCAAAAATAAAATATCCCGAGGAAATAATCATGTTGGGTTGATGAGCTCCCCTATTTAATATTGAATAGAGGTAAAACAATGATTAAAAATGTATGCAGAAAATATCCTAAAGATAGACATCAACGAATGTAACATAATCTGATTGTGTTACATTTGATGAATTAAATCTATTCGATCGATATACCAATATGAAGCATTAACATCGATAAAGAAAATTATCGATGTTAATGCTTTTTTGGTTCTATTGATTATTCATCAAGCATAAAAAATACAGAAACGATTGACAATATATAGATATTCATCTATATTAATGCATAGATAAGCGTCTATGTTTAGGAGGATTAAGTATGAACTATGATGAAATGTCAGTAATGCTTAAAGCACTTGCTGATCCAAAACGGTTAAAAATCATTGATATATTGTCTTGTGGCAGCTTATGCGCATGCGATATTTTAGACCATTTTGATTTTACTCAACCGACCCTTTCACACCATATGAAAGTATTAGAAAAAGTTGGTATTGTGCTTGTTACCAAAGATGGAACATGGCACAGATATCAATTGACAGATAGCTTTGTAGATCAATTTATGGGTTCAATGATGCAATTGTTTTCTAATGAAGAGAATTGCATTTGTGATACATCAAACTGTAATTGTAAAGGAGAAAAAGAAGATGAAAAAATTGGAACTATTTGAACCAGCAATGTGTTGCTCAACAGGAGTGTGTGGACCTTCTGTAGACGAAGAATTACTCATGGTGACTTCAGTTTTTGAGACATTTGAGGGAATAGATTCAGTAGAAGCTTCACGTCATAATCTTACAAGTGATCCAGATGCTTTTGTTAATAACTCCACGATTTTAAAGTTGTTACAAGAAAAAGGAAATGATATTTTACCAGTTACATTGCTAGACGGAGAAATTGTCAAAGAAGGATCTTATCCTACGTTAGAAGAATTTGGAAAATATGGTGCGATTCACTTTGTTGCTCAGCCGGTTAATAACTCTGGTGGATGCTGTGGAGGAAATGATGGAAGCGAAGGCTGTTGTTAACAGCCTCTTTCCTAGTTTAAGTAAGGAGGAGAATAAATGTTACAATATATGCCCCAAAAGATGGGCTTAACTAAATATCTATTTTTCACTGGTAAAGGTGGCGTAGGGAAAACAACTACCGCTTGTGCGACAGCCACTTCTTTAGCACAAGATGGAAATAAAGTAATGCTGGTTAGTACAGATCCGGCCTCAAATCTACAAGACGTCTTTCAGACAACGTTGACTAATAAACCTACTCCAATAAATGGAATCAATAACTTAATGGTAGCTAATTTTGATCCGATCACGGCTGCTGACGATTACAAGGAGAGTGTTGTTGGGCCATACCGTGGCATACTTCCTGATAGTGCCCTTGTAAATATGGAAGAGCAATTGTCAGGGTCATGTACAGTAGAGATTGCAGCATTCAATGAGTTCGCAAACTTTCTAACTGATAAAGAAGTTGCAGAAAAATTTGACTATGTCATTTTTGATACGGCTCCAACAGGCCATACACTAAGAATGTTACAGCTACCCTCTGCCTGGAATAATTTTCTTGACGAAAATACTACTGGCGTTTCTTGTTTAGGTCAATTATCAGGTTTAGGTGACAAGAAAAATATGTATGAAAAAGCAGTAGGAACTTTGGCTGATGAAAAACAGACAACGTTAATCTTAGTTACTCGACCACAAAAAGCACCTTTAGTTGAAGCAGAGCGAGCGTCTGAAGAATTATTAAAATTAGGAATTGAGAACCAAAAATTAGTCGTCAATGGTTTGCTAGAAGTATATGATGATGCTATTTCAGAGGAAATACACTCTGAACAACAAAGTGACTTGAACAACATGCCTAAACCATTAACTAAATTTGAAGCATACTACATTCCTCTCCGACCTTACAATGTCACTGGGGTAGATAAGCTTCAAATTTTATTGAACAATCAACAGCCTACTATCGTAGAACAGGAACAAGAAAGCGTTGATTTTCCTAATTTAGATTCAATAGTTAATGAGTTCATCCGAACAAATAAGAAAATTATTTTTACGATGGGGAAAGGCGGTGTAGGAAAAACAACCGTTGCAATAAAAATTGCTGAAAAATTAGCGCAATCTGGAAAAAAAGTTCATTTAGCTACAACTGATCCTGCTGATCATTTAAACTTATTTATTTCTAGTGATTTACCCATCTCAATCAGTCATATCGATGAGGAAAAGGAATTAGAAACATACAAAGAGGAAGTTCTTTCAAAAGCTCGTGAAACAATGAATGCAGATGATGTCGCTTATGTTGAAGAAGATCTTCGATCTCCTTGTACGCAAGAAATTGCTGTTTTCCGGGCATTTGCGGATATTGTAGACAAATCAGAAAATGAAATTGTTGTGATCGATACAGCCCCAACAGGTCATACATTACTTTTACTGGATTCTACTCAAAGCTATGCAAAAGAAGTAGAAAGAAGTTCCGGAGAAGTTCCTGTTTCCATTCAAAAATTGTTACCTCGGCTTCAAAATGAAGAAGAAACTGAAGTGCTTATGGTCACATTACCAGAAACGACACCAGTCTATGAAACGATGCGTTTAGATGAAGATTTGGATCGTGCAAAAATCGCTCATACCTGGTGGTTAGTAAATCAAAGTATGTTTGCGGCTGATACACAAAATAAAGTATTAAAAGCACGTTCGTTCAATGAATTAGAATGGATAGAAAAAGTATCTGAACTATCAAAAGGAAAATTTGCTGTTGAAGAATGGCAACCGAACTTTAGCCCTTTAGGGGTATAATTTTTTGCCAACACATAGATGTGCATCTATGTATTGATTTCTTAATGATGGAGGATTCAAATGAAAAAAAATGAAAATCAACAAGGATTGGGAATCTTTGAAAAATATCTAACTCTTTGGGTAATAATTTGTATGGCACTTGGCATTTTAATTGGAAAGTTTCTACCGATAGTACCGGACACACTAAGTCAATTTGAGTATTATAATGTTTCTATTCCAACAGCCATTTTAATTTGGTTAATGATCTTTCCTATGATGTTAAAAATTGATTTTGGAAGTATCGTAAACGTGTCAAAAAAACCGAAAGGTCTGATCGTTACTTGTGTTACTAACTGGCTGATTAAACCTTTTCCTATGTATGGTATTGCAGCCTTTTTCTTTTATGTTGTATTTAAGAGTTGGATTCCATTAGACTTGGCCAAAGAATATGTAGCCGGCGCTGTTATACTTGGCGCAGCTCCATGTACGGCAATGGTTTTTGTTTGGAGCCATTTAACTAAAGGAGATGCAGCGTATACGCTTGTTCAAGTTGCAGTAAATGATCTAATCATTCTCGTGTTATTCGCACCAATCGTTGCCCTTTTATTAGGTGTAGATAACGTTGTGGTACCGATGGCTACATTAGTATTATCAACTATACTTTTTGTTGTAGTACCCTTACTTTTGGGCGTTATTACGCGGATCTTAATTATTAAAAATAAAGGTTTGGACTACTTTGAGAATGTCTTTTTAAAGAAATTTGATTCTGTAACGATCATAGGATTACTCCTTACACTGGTGATCATTTTTTCTTTCCAAGGGGAAAAAATCCTTGCTAACCCTCTTCATATTCTGTTGATTGCTGTACCTTTAACAATTCAAACATTACTAATTTTTACGATTGCTTATACTTGGTCAAAACTTTGGAAATTACCTCATGATTTAGCGTCACCAGCGGGTATGATAGGTGCAAGTAATTTTTTTGAACTGGCTGTTGCAGTCTCCATTTCCTTATTTGGATTACAATCAGGTGCTACCTTAGCTACTGTCGTTGGCGTTTTAGTTGAAGTTCCTGTGATGTTACTCTTAGTTAAAGTGTCTAACAATACCAAAAAATGGTTTATGCAAAGCCCAGCAAATTTAACACATATTGGAGGGGAATAGCAATGAAAAAACTATACTTTTTGTGTACAGGGAACTCCTGCCGCAGCCAGATGGCTGAAGGTTATGCTCATAGTATTCTACCCAAATCAGCTTTCGAAGTCAGAAGTGCAGGTATTGAAACCCATGGATTGAATCCTAGAGCTGTAAAAGTAATGGCGGAAGATGGCGTGGATATTTCTAATCAAACGTCTGATCTAATAGACATGGATTATTTTAAGAATGCAGATTTGATCATTACTCTTTGTGGAGACTCAAAAGATAAGTGCCCTACCATTCCTAAAGGAGTTGTTCATGATCATTGGAATTTACAAGATCCTGCACAAGCAATAGGAAGTGATCAGGATATTCTTTCTGAATTTAGGAAAACCAGAGATATAATTAAGAAAAAGATTCTTGAAATCAATAGTCAGCATGATTAAATCTAGATATCATGATTCAAATTATATAAGGAAAAAATTACTGAAGAATATCACTTACAAATTATTGTTACGCCATATCTCTGTTCAATACAAGATTATGAGAAGACATTGCATAGATTCGATTGATTATGTATAAATAGATAACTACCTAGATAGTATTGTAAAGTGGTAAACGTTTTAATATACTTTTAACTGAAGACTACCATTGTGATATTTAGTTGGAGGTGAGAGGAATGTCTGTATTGCATCTATGACTATGAGTGTCTAACAAACTTAGAGGCTCTAAGAGAGTAAATGAATGCATTCCTTCACTTTTATCTTCTTTATTAATGTGAAAAAAATCACTTTCAGAAGATAAGTTTGGAGAAGCATACTACTTGGTATGTTTCTTTTTTGCGTGCAAGATTATATGGGGTGTCTTCTATTTGGGATGGAACTGTTTTTCATTTGCTTCTTTGTCATATTGGATTAGAAAAAATTCTTGGCTGATTTGAATACTCAAATCACCATATCAGGGGGATTATAATGAAAAAATTGTTAGCAGTTTGTTTAATCGCGTTAAGTCTAGGAATCGCTGGTTGTGGGAACTCAAATAATGCGACAGATGACTCAGGACAAGAATCATCTAAGAAGGAAGAAGTTCGCTTCAAAGGAGACTACATTGTCGATGCAGATTATGTGAAGGATCATTTAGATGATATTATCCTAATCGATGCACGCGGTGAAGATGCGGCTAAAAAAGGGACTGTGAAAGAAGCTGTTCCAATGACATGGCAATATCTATCGGATGTGGAGAATGGTGTTTCTGGTGATGAGAATTGGGGATTAGTATTAGAGCCTAAAAAGCTGGCTGAACGTCTAGGTGAGAAAGGAATTGCAAAGGAGAAAGAGGTTGTATTATTTGCTTCTGCTCAAGAAGGCTGGGGAGATGATGGTCGGATTGCATGGGAGCTTCTTGCTGCTGGATATAAAGATGTAAAAATGGTTGATGGAGGCTTCTCTGCACTTAAAGATGCCGGAGTTAAAACGAATAAAGGCGGTACAGAACTAAAACCTGTCGATGTTGAGATCGACTCAATTAATCAAGATCATATGATCAAAACAGATGAACTTAAGGCGGATTACGATGATTACAAAGTCGTAGATGTTCGTGAGGATAAAGAATACGATGGTGAAGTATTATATGGTGAAGCAAAAGGTGGGCACCTTCCTGGCGCGATTCACGTGAAATATACTGATCTATTCAATAAAAATGGCACACTTAAAAGCAATGACCAATTAACTAAACTTTTTGAAGATGCTGGATTATCGAAAGATGATAAAATTGTCACTTACTGTACTGCGGGTATCCGTTCTGCTTATACACAATTGGTCATGGATATGTGCGGATTTAAAAATGTTAAGAATTATGATGGCTCATTTTATCGTTGGGCTAAAGTAGAAGATGTAGAAAAACAATGAAAAAACTGAGTAAAAAACAAGTAGCTAGAATTATTCTAGTCTTATTGATAGTGATAGGTATCGTGTGTTTCCTATATGTTCCAGCTATTAAATCAAAGCTTACTCAGGTATTAATGCTGTTCCGATCTATGAGTGTGGAGAGTATCATTGGTTATATTAAATCATTTGGTGCATGGGCAATTCTGATTTCATTTCTACTAATGATGTTTCAATCCGTCATAGCTCCTCTGCCAGCATTTCTGATTACGTTCGCAAACGCAGCGATATTTGGCTGGTGGCAAGGTGCAATCCTTTCCTGGAGCAGCGCAATGGCTGGGGCGTTACTGTGCTTCTACATTGCTCGAATTGCTGGAAGAGATTTTGTCGAGAAACTAAATAAAAATTTTTCATTGCAGAAATTAGATGAATATTTTGATCGTTATGGAGAACACACGATACTTGTTTGCCGATTGTTGCCCTTTATCTCATTTGATTTCATCAGTTATGCTGCTGGACTAACAGCGATCAAACCTATCCCCTTTCTAATTGCTACAGGATTGGGGCAGTTGCCAGCAACTATTGTCTACTCGTATGTTGGAAGTAATTTAACAGGTAACAGTCAAAAAATTATGTTTGGCTTACTGAGTATGTTTGCTTTGTTTATAGCAATTTATGTAATTAAACAAATCTATGGTGAAAGAATAAAAAAAGAATCTGCTAAATAAGTTTTGAAAATATTAGAGAGAAAGAATATCCAACTTCTTTATCTCTTTTTGATACTCTATCGAATGTAACACAAACTGATTCTGTCACATTCGTTAAAATCGCTCCATCCTTAGAGGCTCTAAGAGGAAATCACTTTTCTTTTAGGGCCTTTTTTCTATAGCTTGTTTAAATGTGACTTATTATCTGCTATAATCATATTAAGTAACATTTGAAAGGCGGCTAAAAATGAAGAGCGTAGAACCGATTCGCGACAAAAAAAAGATCGATGCCATGAAAGCAATTTTGGCTTCCGGCAAATATGGGCAACGAAATTTGGTGCTTTTTTCGATCGGGATCAATACAGCGTATCGAATTTCCGATTTAAGACAGTTGAAATTAAGTGATGTGTTAGAAATTTCCCGTGGACGGGTGATTGTCAAAGAACGTCTGGCCATGAAGGAACAAAAAACAGCTAAACACAATTCGGTTTTCATTTCGAACAAATTACGAAAAGTGATTCTTGATTATGTTCAATCGGAATTTCCTGACCAGCTGCAAGTACAAGACTTCAGTAATTATTTGTTTCCAAGTCGCAAAGGAGCAGATACGCCTTTGACCCGACAAAGCCTTTGGCGGATCATCCATGAAGCAGGAACGGCGGTTGGTTTGAAAGAAATTGGTCCCCATTCGATGCGCAAGACCTTCGGCTATTTTTTGTACAAGCAAGGGACCAAAACAGAGATCATTCAGTCGCTGCTCAACCATTCTTCGCAACGGGAGACCTTACGCTATATTGGGATCACCCAGGAAGATAAGGATACCGCCGTAAAGAGTTTGGATCTATGACAGAATAATGCTCTATATAATAGAAGGAAAAATTCAAGAGGTGAGAAAATGAACGAAGAAAAGCGTCCCAAATTTACTGATAGATACCACTTATCTCGCAAAGAGTCTGTGTATTTATTGAAGAAAAACATTGTAGAACTGGTGTATAATGCGGGGAAATTTGAAGGATTGAATACAACACTATTACAAACAGAAGAGATTATTAAGTATAATCGGGCCAATAACGTGGCGGTAGACGATGTCCTGACCGTCGTTAACTTAAAAAGAGGCTTTGAAATGCTTTTAAACGACGTACAGGAGCCTCTGTTAGAGACAAGTAAGCGGATTAATCGAATAGTTGCAGCGGAAGATGCCCTTTTTCCTGGTGAAATACGAACCGGCGGAGTAGAAGTATCGACCATTCAAGGTAGATATGTGCCACCAATGTTAACTGAAGACGAGGTAAATAATCAATATGATGAGATAATGAATCAGGATATATCAGAAACTGAAAAAGCCCTGCGGCTGTTTCTATTTATTTCGAAAAATCAAATATTTTGGGACGGTAATAAAAGAACTGCATTGTTAACTGCTAATAAGATCATGTTTAGCCAAGGGCTAGGATTGTTATCCATTCCCGAAACAAAATTTGCAAAATTTAATGAACTGCTATCTATGTATTATAATAGCAACCAATCTAGTGATGAATCAAAAATTTTATCATTTATGTATGAAGAATGTATTTATGGTATTCGTTATTTATAGTAAACAATGAAAAGGTTAGTAAATTGTAAAATCTAATCTATTCTTAGGAGGAAATATGGATAATAAAGCAGTAACGATAGTATACTCTTGGGACAATGAAGATCACGTTAAGTGGGTAAAAAAGCTTGCCATGGAATTAGAGAAACATAATATACAAGTGACTTATGATCAAAATAGTCTTGAACTTGGCGATGATGTTAACCAATTTATGGAGCTAGCGGTAGATACTGCTAGTATTATTTTAGCCATCTGTACAGAAAAATATAAGATGAAAATAGATAACCGTGAAGGTGGAAGTGGCTATGAAGGTAGAATGATAGCACAAATTATGAGAAATCATTCCGCCAAAATAATTTCCATAACTAAAGACGGTTATAGTGATGATAAAATTCCAAGAGCTTTACAAGGAATATATAGTCTTAATTTAGAGGAAGATCTAGATAAACAAGGATTTGCTAATTTACTCCAAGTAATTTTAGGGTATAAAGTAGTTAAAAGTAAGGAAAAATTAGATCCTAGGAAAACTATAGCAGAGGCCCTTGATGTAGATATAGATGATGTAAAGACAGATGAAGAATTAGCTTTGTCTGATATCAAAATTTTGAATATTATTTCTGAGGATGTCACATTACCTAAGATGGATGGCTCCCGTGGGTCAGCGCTATACAATATACCTTTTAAAATGAGTGAGATCCCAACAGATAGGTGGAATCAATATTTCATTCATTTCTGGAATAATCCATCAAAGTACTCGTCAATGCATCGATCCAAAATTGCTTCTATTGAACGTGACGTAATATGGCTTAATGGAACTACGATCGAAGAAGTGAAGAACTATCATCGTGACACGTTGATTCTTGCTGTAAATGAAGCAAATAATGCTTACAATAAGGAGATAGTAGAAAATGAAGAGAATCGTATACGAGATATAGATAAGAGAAATAAACTAAAAAAACATATTAATGATGAGATAAGAGATATTACATTCTGATAATAATTTTATATGTCAAATATGATGAATTGAGTTCTTCCTAGACATATTTATATTAGATTTTGATTATTGTTAATAGAAATGATACAATTTTTTTATTTATATGAATAAATTGTAGAATAATAGATACCATATACGATTAGCGAATTTAATTCGCTAATCGTATATTTTAATTTGACTTTTAGTTGATTATTATTTATAATGTATTTAGCATCCGAAGAAGAATATTATTCTTTTGGTCACTATCTTTCAAAAATTTAGGGCTTATATGCTCGAGGAGTATGATTTACAATACTCTAATAATTGAAACTGCTCGGATGATTCCCGAAGAAAATTAGGCTAAGCGGCATACCGCTTGCCGGGCTCCGAGGAAAGGCTCTCAGAGCCCGAAATAATTAATCAGGTAAATTCTATCTTTAACCAACTCCTTCTGACGAAAGGTAGCTTCTGCAACTCAGCTATCAGAAAGGAGATTTTCAAAATGGATAATCAAAAAATTGAAAATTCACGGATGCAAAAGAGAGAAAGTCTCAAAGATAAGAGACAAGCGAAAAACTTATTTTGGTTTAAGTTTCTTTTTAAACTATTAGAACTTGTCCATATGATAATAAAGATTATTCAAACATTATTATCAGCTTAGCTAGAGACGCCTGATTAATTTATTTAATAAAAAGGAATGAATATTTATGGGTATGGGGGATACACTTAAAAAATTACGAATGATTTATGGATATAGTGCGAAAGATTTGAGTGTACTACTTGGAATATCTCCAAGTTATTTGTCTGAAATTGAAAATAATAAAAAAGAGCCGTCTTTCGACATTTTAAAAAAATATTCCGCTACTTTGGATATCAAATTATCTAGTTTGCTATTATTTTCAGAAGAGTATTCGAAAAGTAATGGTGACAAATGGATAAGAAGTAAGATGGCAAAATTAATAAATAATTTTATGAAGGAGAATGATTAACTATGAAAGAATATAGTATAAATCAATCTCCTTTTTATAAATGCCATAATAAAAAAAAACTGGCTAAGATATTAGGTGTATCGATATCTGAATTAAGAAATATAGGGAAAAAAATATATTACAGAGAATTTATTAACAAAAAAGGAAGGGTAGTTTACGAACCTAATTCATATATTAAAAAGATACAAAGTAAAATAAATGATTTAATAGGGCGAATAGAAAAGCCATATTGGTTACAAGGTGGTATAAAAAAAAGAAGTAATATAACTAATTCAATGCTTCATAAAAAATCGTATTATTTTTTAATTTTGGATATAAAAAAATTTTTTGAAAATTGTCAGAGATACTATGTATATCTGTTCTTTAAAAACAAAATGAAGATGTCTTCTGATTGTTCGAATATATTAGCTGATATCTGTACTTATAATGGAAAACTTGTTACAGGAAGTCCCTCTAGCGTTTTAATAAGTTTTTTTTCTTATGAAGATATGTTTATCAATATTTTTTCATTACTAGATACTAACCAGGTGCTTTCAGTATATGTAGACGATATAACCATCTCAAGTACGCTTCCTATTGTTGACCCGCACTGCCTGAAACATGAAATAAACTCAGTTTTAAAAAAATATGGACATTCTTTAAACTTAGAAAAGTCTAAATATTACGGGAAATCAGAGTTCAAGAAAATTACAGGAGTAGTTGTATCGCCTAAAAACGAGCTTAAAGTTCCTAATGATCATAGGAAAAAAATCGTTGATGGAATAAACAAAATTGACAACGTTGGTGAGCGCTCTAAATTGTCAGGTAGATTATCTTATGCTAGTCAAATAGAACCAAATATATTTCCAACGATTAAAGCAATTAATAAAAAAATTCATGATGATTGAGTTTTTTATTATAATTTTTATTTTAAATAAATTAGTTACAATTAAGTAATGTGACTTTATTTTAAAATATCCACATTTTTAAACTTTGTTATTTCAATTATGTAGTGTATTATTGATATATAAAACAGGAGGGAATGTTGTATAATGGCCAGAGCTACAAGAATTAGGATGAATGATTCAAAAGGTTTTTCAAATGATGTTACAGAAATTAAAGATATTTATTTGACTGGTGTCAAAAAACCCGCATATTACTCAAAAGAATCAATTTATGATTTTATAAAAGGCGGAAATACTGTTGATGTTAACATTCCTCCATATCCTAAATTAATCCTTGCAATGAGAAATGGACAGCGATATGTTCGATCTGAACCGAATGATACACCAAATGATAATTTGCTAAAATTGCCTAGAGATTAATTTTCATGACTACGGTTAATCACGTAGTCTTTTTTCATTTTAATGATTAATAGTACTAACCTAAGAAGATTTAAATACCTTTAAAAAGCAGAAACATTAGTGGGATGTCATTTATTCAAACAATAAATGATTTGAGTGCTAATATTTTTAAAGATTCTATTATAAAATATGAGATAGCTTAATTATAATAATTTAGTTTACATAAGATATATTATACTAAGTTATAGATGGTAAATGGCTTTAAATCAGGACAATTTCTTAATTGACAATATTTATGTTAACTAATATTTTCTTTAACATAAATATTGTCAACTTAGCTAGATGAATCTAAAATGATTGTCTGTATTGGTGACAAAACTAATTAATAATTACCTGATTCGAAAAAGAAATCATACAATTAGTTGGTCGATTTCTTTTTTTATTCGGTAAATTGTTTGCCTAGTCACATTGTAGTCTTTTGCAATCTTTGAGATAGCAACCCCATTCTCAAGATCCTGGACGATGCTCTTATAAACAAGGCGACGTTGAGGATCTTTTGTGTCTGCACTGTATAACTTAGGACGACCTTTATAGACGCCGTTTGCTTTAGCGATTTTAATTCCTTGTGCCTGGCGTCGTTTCGATTCAGTACGCTCTTGTTCAGCAATCATGGCCAAAATTTGAATGATTAGGTCTTTGATAAATTTATCCAGGAGAGGATTTCCGATTGCTTCAGCCATGATCGGTAAACTGGTGATAATGAGTCGTACATTTTTCTTCTTTAAATAATTCACTGAATCGATAATCTCGTCATAATTGCGGCCAAGTCGATCAATGGCTTCTACAATAAAAATATCTTGCTCTCTGACAAAATCTAAAGCTTCCTGAAAAATCGGCCGATGACTAATCGTCGCTCCAGATTGCTTTTCTATAAAAATTTTTTCAGCGCCAAACTTTTTCATTTCTTCAATTTGCCGTTGTTCATTCTGATCTATCGACGAGACTCGGATATATGCAATTTTCAAAATTTTTACCTGCTTTCTCACACTATTTAAAACACACCCTAATCATACATTGGAAAACCATGTTTTTCAATGTTATTATGATGTCTATTTAGGGTACACCTTAATGCTACACATGAATAAAATATAATAAAAGAACTCTGAAAAACCACTAATTAATGGTTCTTCAGAGTTCTTTTAAATACTAAATGTTTTTATCAGACTCTTACATACTTTGATAAATTGACACAATATTTTCTACTGTAAATCCATACTCTTTAATTACTCTATCTCCAGGTGCGCTTGCTCCGTATTTATCGATAGCTATCATTGCACCATCTAGTCCTACGTAACGTTCCCAACCAAAGCTTGAGGCCATTTCAATAGAAACACGTTTGCGAACAGCATTTGGTAAAACAGATTCTTTATATGCATCATCTTGTTTTTCAAATAAATCAAAACTTGGCATAGAAACGACAGAAACATCTTTTCCAGCCGCTTTAAGAGTTTTTTGTGCTTCCATTGCTAAGGCAACTTCAGATCCAGTAGCGATCAAGATACCTTCTGGAGTTTCGCCGTCTTGCGGCGAAAGGACATAAGCACCTTTAACAACATTTTCTTTTGCTAATTCGTTTGTTTTTGGTAAAACAGGCAAATTTTGACGAGACAATACTAACATTGTTGGGTGATCTGTTGACATCATGGCGATTTTCCATGCAGCAACGACTTCATTTCCATCAGCAGGACGTAGGACAGTTAAATTAGACATACTACGTAAGCTTGAAAGATGTTCTACAGGTTCATGCGTTGGGCCATCTTCTCCAACCGCAACTGAATCGTGTGTAAATACATACGTTACAGGCAATTTAGAAATAGCTGCTAGACGAACGGCCGCTCTTAAATAATCTGTAAAAACAAAGAATGTTCCCACGTAAGTCTTTGAACCACCATGCAAGGCAATCCCATTTGCTGCAGCTGTCATAGCAAATTCACGTACACCGTACCAAATATTTCTTCCTTCGTATTGTCCTGGTTGAAAGTCTTTTTCACCAGCAACCATTGTATTATTTGAAGAAGATAAGTCTGCAGAACCGCCCCAGAAAGCAGGAACCGTTTTAGAAATAGCCGTTAATACTTGGCTACTTGAAACACGTGAAGCTAAAGCAGAATCTCCCTCTGCAAAACTAGGCAATTCGCTATCCCAGTCTTTTGGAAGTTCATTATTCATAGCTTGTTCAAATTGTTCAGCTAATTCAGGGTAAGCAGAACGATAGTCGTTAAATAATGCCGTCCATTCTTTTTCAGAATTTACTCCTTTATCAACCATTTTTTCTTCAAAACGTTGGCTTACTCCATTTGGTACAAAGAAGTCTTTCCCTTCCCATCCATAAGCTTTTTTAGCTGCTTCAATACCTTCAGGACCTAGAGGAGCACCATGTACCTTATGTGTTCCTTCATTTGGAGCGCCATAGCCAATGACTGTTTTCACTTCAATTAAAGTTGGTTGGATCGTGTTTTTCTTTGCTTTTTCAATAGCTTGGTTAATTTCTTCTAAATTATTGCCATCTTCAACTAAAATGTGTTGCCAATCATATGCTTCAAATCGTTGTCCAACATTTTCAGTAAACGCTTTTGATGTTGGTCCATCTAACGAAATATCATTTGAGTCATACAAAACAACTAGCTTTCCAAGTTTCAAGTGACCTGCCAAACTAGCTGCCTCCGCAGAAACCCCTTCCATTAAATCACCATCTCCACACAATGCATACGTGTAATGATCTACAATTTCAAATTCTTCTTTGTTATAGGTCGCTGCTAAATGTACCTCTGCCATTGCCATACCTACAGCATTTGCTATCCCTTGGCCTAACGGTCCTGTTGTCGCCTCTACACCATCTGTAAAATGTACTTCTGGATGTCCAGGTGTTTTACTATCCCATTGACGAAAGTTTTTTAAATCATCCATTGAAACGTTATAGCCTGCAAGATGCAATAAACTATAAAGCATAATAGAGCCATGTCCTGCAGAGAGGACGAAGCGATCACGATCTACCCATTTTGAATTTTTAGGGTTCACTTTTAAATGTTGTGTCCAAAGAGTGTAAGCCATTGGAGCTGCTCCCATTGGTAATCCTGGATGTCCAGAGTTGGCTTTTTGGACCCCCTCCATACTAAGCGTTCTAATCGTGTTAACCGCTAACTGGTCAATATTATCAAACAATTAAATCATCCTTTTAGTTTTATTTTTGACGATAAATACATTCTCAATATTTCTATTGCCTATTGATTAAAGATTTCTAAAAACTTATCCATATTAGAAGCTTTAACTAATGTATCAACATAATCCTCATCAGAAAGTTTCACCGCTAAATCTTGTAAAATTTCTAAATGATCATTATCGCCACCTGCAATACCGATGATTAAATACGCTTTATTTTCGTCATATTGAATTCCGTTTGGATAATGAATAACTGATATACCTGATTTTTTTACATATTTTTTAGCTTCATTCATCCCATGAGGGATAGCAATTCCGTTACCAATATATGTTATATCTGATTTTTCTTTTTCTAACATTGATTCTATATATTGTTCTTCAATTAAATTATTTTTTAGTAATACCCTACCTGCTTCTTTAATTGCTTGTTCTTTAGAAACACTTTCTTGCTTAAATTCAACTTGGTTCTTAGTTATTTTCATCTTGGACCGTCCCTTCTTTTAAATCTTCTATTAAGATATCATACTGAGGATCATTTAAAAATGATTTTACCGTTCTGACTACTGCATGAGGAGCCACCATTTTCGCACGCTCGTATAATTTTTCGTGAGTAACGATGACTTTTGTATCTTTACTAACGCTATCTACTGCTTCATTTATTACTTTAATATTTAATCCTGCTTTATTTACTTTGTTTTTTAAAATGCCACTTCCCATAGCACTAGAACCGATACCCGCATCACATGCAAAGACAATCACATCTATTTCTGAAGTTTTCCATGACAATCTTTTTTTCTCATTTTTATTAGTATTTTCATTTTCTGATGATACTGGCGCTGTTTTTTCAACACCAAGCATATTACTAATATCATCGCCTAAAGATACGTCTTCATCTTCTATTACTGATTTATCTAATTTTAGAATAGCTGCTGCCGTAAGCAGGCTGCCTAAAATCCCAGCTAAAATACCTAACAATACTGGAATAGCTCCTCCTTTTGGAAGCATAATTAAAAAGGATATGATACTCCCAGGGTGAGGGTATCCTGCTAATCCTGCGTTTAATAATACCCATACAACAATTTGTGCAATACCTCCTGCAATAACAGCTAAAAACATAAGCGGTCTCATCAACACGTAAGGGAAATAAACTTCATGGATCCCGCCAATAAATTGAATTAGTAATGCTGACGGAGCAGATTTTTTACTATTTCCTTTACCAAACATAGAGTAAGCAATCAGAATACCGGCCCCTGGTGCAGGACTCGATACAAGCATGTAGAATAATGTTTTTCCTCCATGTTCTAGTATCTCCGATGCTCCAAGTGGAACAAAAATTCCTTGATCAATAGCGTTATTCAAAAATAATACTTTTGCAGGTTCAATAATAACTGCTAATAGAGGATATAATCCTGCAGCAATTAAGAAATTAATACCAGTAGTAGCTAGAGCAGTTAAACCGGCAATAACAGGTCCAATGACATAGAATGAAAAGACAGCTAATATGAGTCCAATTATACCAATTGAAAAGTTATTAATTAACATTTCAAACCCAGATTTTATTTTACCGTCTATTGCTTGATCTACTTTTTTTATCGTCCAACCTCCAAGTGGTCCAAGAATCATTGCAGCTAGGAACATCGGAATCTCTGATCCGAAAATTGCTCCAGAAGCTGCTACTGCACCAGCTACCGCACCACGTTGACCATAGATCATTCGCCCACCAGTATATGCAATTAAAATAGGTAGTAAGTATTGTAGCATTGGTGAAATCATTGTCGCTAAATCAGCATTAGGTAACCAACCAGTGTCTAAAAATAAAGCTGTTATTAGCCCCCATGCTATAAAGGCTCCAATATTAGGAATAACCATACCCGCTAGAAAACCACCAAATTTTTGTATCTTTATCTTTACATTCATATGATCTCTCCCTCTCTATTAAAACATTATGTCTCCACCATTTAAATTAATGGTTTGTCCTGTTATATAAGTTGCATCATCACTTAATAAAAATTTAACTAATTTTGCTACATCTTCCACTGTTCCTAATTTTCTTAACGGAATTTTAGCTTTAAAATAATCCATTACTTCATCTGGATTTAAGTTCCGTTTTTTTGCATAATCTTTTTTCTGTTCATCCCACATTGGCGTGTATATTACTCCTGGTGCAATACTATTAACTCGAATCCCCTTAGGACCGAACTCAGCTGCTAATGATTGAGTCAATCCAATAACACCAAATTTACTTGAACAATAAGCTTGATAGCTACTTGTCCCTACCTTTCCAGACTGAGAAGAAAGATTTATGATACTTCCTTTTCCTTTTTCTAACATTTGCTCTATTGCAACTTTACAACATAAAAACTGACCTTTTAAATTAATATTTAATGTATTATCCCATAGCTCTTCTGTGTGTTCGAAAAACGGAATAATTTTAGAAATACCGGCACTGTTTACCCAATAATCAATTAATCCATATTTCTCTTTAATATAATCTCCTAATTCTTTTATATCACTAGCATTGGTCACATCTAAAGTTCTTGCTTCTGCCTTAAATCCATTATTCTCAATTTCTTTAGCTACTTCGAGAGCTGCCTCTCCATTGATATCGCTTACAATGACTTGTGCACCTATTCTAGCAAGTTCTAGACAGATACCCGCACCAATACCGCTTCCTCCACCTGTTACAACAGCTATCTTTCCATTCATATTCTCGATAAAGCATCATCCTCCAGTTTTATTAAAGTCGTAGTAACGACGTCATGACCTCATTATATCACGTAGTAAAAAAAAGGCAATAAAAAAAGTGAATACTATTCACTTTTTTTTAATATGATCTTATAAACGCTAATATCTCCTCTGTCTCGAGAGATTGAATACTCAACAGGAGTTCCACCTATATCATACGTTCTTGTTTCAACATGCTGGATGGGTTCACTATTTTTTATGTTTAGTAAAATTGAGTCTTCCTCTTCAACTTTTTTAGCACGAAATTCTTTTTCAGCGAAACCAATTTTTACGTCATACTTTTCTTTCATAATTGCAAATAAAGAATTATTTGATAAATCATCTTCTTCTAATCCATTTGCATAAGCAACAGGGACATAAGTAGTAACGACTATTACAGGAGTTTCATTAAGAAATCTTAATCGCTCTATTTTATAGAAATCAGTTACTTCATTTCCAAAAATCTTTACAAGCTCATCATTTTTTTTTATCTTTTCAATTGAAAGTAACTTAGTAGAACTCTTATTTCCATTGGTTTCAAACTCTTCTTGGAAACTTCTTAATTCTTGTAAATTCCATAAATGCTTCTTACGAGGTATCACAAAGGTTCCAATCCCTCTTCTTTTTTCTAAATATCCTTCGTTAACTAGGTTTTCAATTGCCTGTCTTACAGTAGTTCTACTTAAACCAGATTCTTTAATAATTATTGTTTCGGGAGGTAAACTTTCGTCCTCTTGATAAGTTCCGTTATCAATTTTTTCTATTATTGTTTTTTGTAATTGGTAATATAAAGGTGTGGGATTATCCTTATCAATAAAAAAATGATTCATATAATTACTCCTTTCGTTATCGGGTCATCATGTCATCACATCCAATTGTACCTTATTTAAATAATTTTTAATAGAGATCAAGTACATAACAAAATAAATCTTCATATGTATTGGTCTTTAAAAACTAAAAAGTAAGAAATGAAAGATTAATCTTTTCAGCTATGGTCAACTGTAGTTTTTTCATTTCTTACAAAGTACCTATATAATATATCACTTTGATTACAGTATTTTCTTTCATTAGTTATTCCGCTTTTTTTAAAAGATGCATAAATTTAATTTTTTCAAAATATTTCCAATATATATTTTTCACTTTTTATGAGAAAATATAAAAATCTACTTTCTCCATAAATATCTATATATTCGTTTCCGCCAAATTTTTGACCATTAGTCATGACCAGTTACATATATTAATTCCACTGGAATTAATACTCTTAAGTTATGACTCAGCTATAAAGGTTAATTATGATCTTTATCAATCTATTTTAAAAACCGTTAATGACAATGATTATGACCAATTAAAAGAGATTTTGACTAAAAAAAAATCAAAAGAGGTGTCTTCTTTTATGAATACGAGTTTAAAAACACTAAGAAAGCATTTGCCTTACTGGAATGGCAACACTTTTTTTGACAAAAATTATAAGGTGTTGTGAATGCTGCGGTGTTATGGCTCCGATTGCCCTTGACAATGAGCATCCTCGGATCTGATTTTCTCCGGCAGAAGCAGAATCATTCAATTACGCTGCCTCTCCAGAGGTATCAGATCCGCGCTCATTATCAAGGATTCGCTTCGCCAATCTCTGTTGTCGAATTTGGATCGGTGTTTCATACGCCAACGTGCCATGTAAGCGTAGATAGTTCCACCAATGCACATAATCAAACAATTCTAGACGTAGCTGTGCCAGTGTCTCAAATTGGTATTGATGCACGAATTCTACTTTGACAGATTTATAGGTTGATTCCGCAACGGCATTATCATACGGACAACCCTTCCTACTCAATGAACGAGTAATTCCAAAACCATTCAGAATCTCATGAATGGTTTGGTTATCAAATTCCTTTCCCCGGTCTGTATGAAAAAGCTTGACGTCTGTTAAAGAATACGGTATCCGTCCAAAGGCTTCTTTTACCAATGAGGCATCTTTCTTCTCACCACAGGAATAACCAATAATTTCTCGATTAAACAAATCAAGTATTAAGCAGATATAATGCCACTTTTTCCCCACGCGAACATAAGTAAGATCCGTAACGATGGCTTCCAATGGCTGTTCTTGTGTAAAGGTCCGATCTAATACATTCGCTGTTTTCGCTTCATTACAAGCTGTTCGTTGCCCTTTAAAATGAGCGATCGTATAGGTAGATGTCAATCCGCGGCGTTTCATGATTCGACCGATTCGGCGCCGACTGAGTTGAAGCCCACGCTTTGCTAAACACTTCTTCAATTTTCGGGTACCGTAAGCCTTTCGGTTTCGAATAAACTCTTCCTGAACGATCTCTTCTAAGTCGGACTCATTTTCGATCGGTTTCGCTTGATAATAGTAGGTTTGACGAGAAATATTTAGAATTTTGCACATCGCTGATATGGAATATTTATGCTTGTTGGCATCAATTACTTGTCTTTTCGTCCGAATATCAGCGCCGCTTGCTTTAAAATATCATTCTCCATTTCGAGTTGCTTATTTTTCTTTCTTAGTGCGATCAATTCTGCTTGTTCTGGTGTTAAGTTGTCTCTTTCTTTGAATGAGCCCGTTGATTGTGCTTGCTTCATCCATTTATCGAAAGAAGAAGGCGTAAGCTCATACTCTCGAATAATTTTTGCGCGAGGCTTACCAGCGAGATAGAGATCGACGATTTGTTGTTTGAATTCTTTTGAATAGGTTCTTCGTTGACGTCTTGACATGAAAAATCCTCCAGTGTGTTTTTTATTATTCTACACACCTTATTTTTTCTGTCTAGTCTAGCCGATTCAACTTTTCGTAGAGACAGAAATAAATTAAACT
>NZ_JXKM01000011.1 GCF_001885905.1 Enterococcus devriesei
CTATATTCTGAATACTAAAAAGGTTTTATTTACAATAAAAACCGAATCTAAGGATAAACCAGCAGTTGTAGTGGCAAGTGATAACTTTGTTAATTACCAAGGAAGTGCCCAATTAATCAAAAAAGATGAAAAAGGCAATGCCTTAGCTGGAGCTGAGTTTAAAGTGATTGATAAACAAGGGGATACGATTCAAAAAGATTTAATTTCAAATAAAAAAGGTGTAGTAAAAGTTCATAATTTAGCGCCCGGTAAGTATCGATTTGTCGAAACAAAAGCACCAAAAGGCTATATTCTGAATACTAAAAAGGTTTTATTTACAATAAAAACCGAATCTAAGGATAAACCAGCAGTTGTAGTGGCAAGTGATAACTTTGTTAATTACCAAGGAAGTGCCCAATTAATCAAAAAAGATGAAAAAGGCAATGCCTTAGCTGGAGCTGAGTTTAAAGTGATTGATAAACAAGGGGATACGATTCAAAAAGATTTAATTTCAAATAAAAAAGGTGTAGTAAAAGTTCATAATTTAGCGCCCGGCAAGTATCGATTTGTCGAAACGAAAGCACCAAGTGGCTATATTCTGAATACTAAAAAAGTTTCATTTACAATCGAAGCTGAAACTACTGATAAACCTAAAACAATAGTAGCAAGTGATAACTTTGTTAATTNAAAGCACCAAGTGGCTATATTCTGAATACTAAAAAAGTTTCATTTACAATCGAAGCTGAAACTACTGATAAACCTAAAACAATAGTAGCAAGTGATAACTTTGTTAATTACCAAGGGAGTGCGCAACTAATTAAGCAAGATGAACAAGGTAATCATTTAGCTGGAGCGCTTTTCCGGGTAGATCAATTAGATGCTCAGGGCAAAGTATTAAAAGCAGGTGTCCAAAAGAATTTAATTAGTAGCAAGATCGGAGTCGTTCTAGCTACCGATTTAGCACCTGGCAACTACCAATTTGTTGAAACGGAAGCGCCAAAGGGATATCAATTAAGCAACGAAGTGAAAAAATTTGTTATCCAATCTCAGGCAGAAGATGCGCCGGAAATTGTTGAATCAGGTAAATTCATCAATCAACTAGTACCTGAAAAGCCAAAAAAACCAACGAATAAACCGCAATCTAAACATTCGAACCATTCAATAAAATCAGTAAACTCTGTAATAAACGATGCTAAGGAAACGAGAAAGCTTCCGCAAACAAATGATGTTAAAAACTATAGCATGATTATTTTAGGAATTTTAATTTTAGCTACCATAGTAATCGTCGGCTATCGTCGCTATAAAAATAAATAGTCTGATTTAGTTAGTTACTCTTAAGAAGCATTAAGACCTTTTCAGGTTCTTAATGCTTTTTTTATGATCTTTGTCTAGAACATGCTCATCAAAGCTTTAATTTGTGCTTTCATGCTAGAATAGGAATGATTGATTACGCTGTGTTCTATTGGGAGGTTGATGATGAAAATAAAAATTCGGAAGCGCTTGATAGGTAATATTCCCTTACTAGAGGTTGTTGCAGAGGACAAAGTCTATGAGCCGCTGCCACTGATTATTTATTATCATGGCTGGCAAACGGCCAAAGAACTGGTGCTGACTCAAGGTCGGAAATTAGCCGCGCAGAATTTTCGCGTATTATTGCCGGATGCGGCGAATCATGGGGAGCGTAAAACAAAAACTTCGGAGATTCCTTCGTTGACTTTTTGGGACAGTATCCAAACGAATCTCTATGAGTTTGGTTTCTTGGTAGATTATTTTGAAAATCTTGGCTTGGTCATGGGGAAAATTGGTGTTGGCGGCATCTCGATGGGTGGGATCACGACTTGCATGCTGTTGACACAGCATCCGGAGATTGATGTCGCGGCTTGTGTGATGGGTTCGCCGGCGCCAATCAAATATCGGGAACGTATCAATCAGCATGCCAGTGAGTTAGGTTTCTATTTACCGCCGGATTATCGCCAGTTGACTTCGTGGCTTAATGAGTATGATTTATCGTTAGCACCGGAAAAAGTGGCAGGTCGCCCATTATTTTTCTGGCATGGAACAGAGGATGAAAAAATCCCTTATGCCCATACGGCGGATTTTATTCAAGCCAATCAGCAGAACAATATTACCTTTGTCAGTGCACAGGAGCGGCACTTTGTAGAGATTGCGACAATGGATCAGATTACGGATTTCTTTGCGGACAATTTCAGTGAATAAAAGGGAAGTTAGTTTCATTCTGAAAAACTTTGGCTTATGATAAATAGATAGAGTGAATTGAGGAGGAAAATAGCAATGGAGAATTTTGATTTTCATGTAACGACGGATATTCGTTTTGGGAAAGACCGTTTAGCGGAATTACCAGAGGTCTTGAACCAATTTGGGAAAAAGGTTCTAATCGTTTATGGTGGCGGCAGTATCAAAAAAATCGGTTTGTACGATAAAGTAATGGAGCAGCTGAAAGCCAATGGCAACGAAGTCTTTGAATTAGCCGGTGTCGAGCCCAATCCGCGAGTGGAAACGGTCCGCCGCGGGGCAGACATTTGTCGTAAAGAAAAGGTCGATGTGGTTCTTGCTGTCGGTGGTGGGTCAACGATTGATTGTGCCAAAGTAGTTGCGGCGGCGACAAAATTTGACGGCGATGCGTGGGATCTTGTGTTGCAACGTCGGAAATATACAGGTGGCGCGCTACCGTTAGTGACGATTTTGACTTTAGCTGCGACTGGGAGTGAAATGAACAGTGGAGCCGTGATCTCAAACCTTGACACTCATCAAAAGCTAGGTACCGGTAGTAAAGCGATGTTGCCAAAAGTTTCTTTCTTAGATCCGCAAAATACATTCAGCGTCAATAAGTATCAAACAGCGGCGGGTTCAGCGGATATCATGAGTCATTTGATCGAAAATTATTTCAAACAGACAGAAGGAACCGACGTTCAAGATTCTGTTTCTGAAGGTTTAATGCGTTCGGTTATCAAAAATTGTCCAATCGCTTTGAAATATCCTGAAGATTACGATGCCCGGGCGAACTTGATGTGGGCCAGCACGTTAGCGTTGAACGGCTTGACGGGGAACGGCAAACCTGGCGCTTGGTCGTGTCATCCGATGGAACATGAATTGAGTGCCTTTTACGATATCACTCATGGTGTCGGCTTAGCGATCTTGACCCCTCGCTGGATGGAATATGCCTTGAATGATGAAACAGTTGATAAGTTTGCTAGCTTTGCTTGGAACGTCTGGGGCGTAGAGGAACGTGTTCCAATGATGGCGGCGCGCATGGGGATTCAAAAATTATACGACTACTTCAAGGCTTGCGGAATTCCTATGACCTTGCCAGAAGTTGGGATCGAAGAAGAAAAATTTGATGAGATGGCCAAGCAAGCGGTGGCTCACAGCACGATCAAAACCGATGCTTTTGTCCCATTGGATGAAGCGGCGGTCAAAGCAATCTATACAGCTTGTTTAACTGAAAGTAGCTTTGACTAAAACAATTTGAATAAAAAGAAAAATGGCTGGGACAAGTAGTCTCAGCCATTTGGCATAATAAAATGTAAAATTCGGGAGAGCGTTTTTTGCAAGGTCGTGGTGACTTTTGGTCGAGACAATAAATACAGGATCAAGAAAGTCCCAGCGACTAATAAAATCAAATGCAGCAGGGGATTGTTTACTGCTTGGGTCAGTTGCACTAAAGGAGCGACTAAATACACATGCAGTAAGTAGATCGCCAGCGTTTTTTGGCCCCAGGAAGTAAAGAAGTGCGGCTTAGGCGCCGCCAAGCTGATAAAAACAAAAACAAAGGCGAAGCCCACCAAGTACAAAAGAACACTATTTAAAATATTTTGATACAACGGCAATTTGAATAGTAAGAAGGAACGATCCCGCCATAAGATCTCGGCTGGCAGATCCGTCTGGACCCAAAAGTAAGCGATTCCTAGTCCAGCTAAAATAATTCCGATACTGAAAAATTTGCGCCAGCGTAAACGATGGATTTTTTCCAGCAAAGTCCGATCCATAAAATAACCGGCTAAAAAATAAGGCAAGAATCCTAAAGTTCGTGCCATCGCCATGTACGTTCCAAATTCGCTTAGAAAACCGGAAAAAATACCAATAATGAAACTTATAATTAAGATTCGCCGAACTTTCACTAGGTCTGGTAGCAATAAACGCCAGATAAACATACAATATAAATACCAAAGCGTCCAACCTGGGCTCAAGATCATAAATTCATCAATTTTTCCAATCGCCAACATGATGAAGGACAGGATCAGGTTCAAGAGCAGGTACGGGACGAGAAAAGTCTCGACCGCGGTGGCTCGGCCTTTGGCTAAATTTTTCGAGAAGTAGCCGGAAATAAAAATAAATACTGGCATGTGAAACAGATAGATGAAGACATACATAAATTCACCCACCTTGTTATCTAAACGAAAGTATTCCAAGGCGTGTCCTAAGACGACAAGTAGAATCAAAATGCCGCGAATATTATCATACAGGTATTCGCGATTTGGTTTTGTGATTGTGGACACCTCCTTCAGATTCCGTTATGCTTAAGAAGCAGACTACGATGATCCACCTGTCTATTGTAGCATGAAAAGGCGTGTTCGTTTAGTTAAGATCATCATAAAATCGGCCCCCCATGCCACAATCATTGGTCCTGCTTTTTTGATTTTTGGGCAAGTCGAATTCAGACGAGTCGTTGCATAAAAAATGAAAAAAGGAACAAATTCCTGTACACTCTAGTTAAATGAAAGAAACGGGAACAAATAACTAAAACTTATTTTTCAACACCCAATCTGAGATGAATTTGAATAAGGAGATGGCGATGCGTTATTCAGCGAAATTTGTAAAAAATGTCTTTAAAGTAATCAATATGAAAAAACTGGTAGGGGCGACGATGGTCGATCCCCCTAAGCGACGCCGCTTGATCAGTCGGCAGCTTTCTCAAACCGATATTCCGCAAAAAATAGCTGAAATCGCTGGGCATCAGCTGATTACGTTATTTCCTGCGCATCCCACCAAACGTCATGTTTTTTATCTTCATGGCGGCGGTTATGCCTTAGAAGCCTCTCCTTTTCATAAAGAAATACAAGAACGCTTTGTGAAGCGTTATAATTTAAAAGTAAGTTATTTTGATTATCCTTTGGCGCCGGAAAATACGGCGGAAAAAACGGTCCCTTTGACGGAGAAAGCCTTTCAGCAATTGGCGTATCTCTATCCTGACGACGAGTTTTGTTTATTCGGGGACTCCGCTGGTGGCGGCTTGGCGATGAGCTTAGCGCAGCATTTGCGGAATATCGATTTGCCGAAGCGACCGAAAAAAATCGCGCTAGCCTCTCCGTGGCTGGATGCGTCATTAAGTGACCCACGTTCACAGGAACTTCAAGAAAAAGATGTACTATTAGAAAAAGATCTCTTGGCTGAGGCCGGCGAAAATTATGCGGGCGAATTGTCTTTGACAGATCCGCTGGTTTCGCCGATCTACGGCAGCTTTGATGACCTTGGAGAATTATTAGTTGTAGCGGGAACGGATGAAATTTTGTATCCCGATGTTCTACGGCTGCAAGAGCGAATCAAGCGCAGTCAGGGGACCACGATGCGTTTAGAAATCGTCGAAGGCATGATGCATGATTTTGTCGTCTATCCTCTGAGAGAATCATTGCCGTATGTGGATCAAATCGGCGAATTTTATCAATAGCGACTCAGCTAACCGGTTAGGAGGGAAAGGATGGAGCAAAAAACGAAACACGGACCGTCGTGGCATCAAAAGATGATTCAAGTCTTGCCGGTTATCGGCTTAGCGACGTTTGTTTTTATATTGATTTATATCCGTCATTCGGGCATGTTCAGTTCGGTGTCTGATTTGCAGCATTTTATTAAGAGCTTTGGCAGCTTTGCTATTTTTGCCTTTGTGATCGTTCAGGCGATCCAGCCGATCATTCCTTTTTTGCCCGGCGGATTTGCGACGATCGTGGGGATGCTGATGTTCGGGAATATTCCTGGCATCCTATATAGCTACATCGGTTTAGTAATTGGTGAGATTGGTTTATTTTTATTGGTTCGCCGCTTCGGGCCGCGCTTTGCCCGGCTGGTGTTATCGGAGAAAAATTTTGATAAATTCGAGACCACCTTACAAACCCATACCCAAGATATTAAGCGATTATTGATCGTCTGCTTCATTTTCCCATTTTTACCAGATGATCTGACTTGTCTGGTAGCTGGGATGACGGATTTGTCTTTCAGAGAATATGTTCAGATCATTATGATCTTCAAACTATGGTCGGTCGCTTCATACGGCTATGTTTGTCTTTTCGTGTTAGACAAGACCTTGGCCCGATTTTAATTAAAAAAAGCGCCTCAGACTGTTTCTGATTGATTCACTAATCGAGAAAGTGATGAGGGGCTTTTTATTTAGGAGGAAATGAAATGATTCGTTATGGTGTTTTAAGTACGGCTCAAGTTGTTCCCCGTTTTGTCGCAGGGGTGAAAGAAAGTAAAGATGGGATCGTAACGGCAATCGCCTCTCGCGGCTTGGAGAAAGCTCAGAAAATGGCGAAAGAATTGAATATCCCTAATGCGTTTGGCAGTTATGAAGCCTTGTGCCAAAGTGCTGAAGTAGATATCGTATATATTGCGGTCTACAATAAAGGCCACTATGAAGCAGCTAAGCTGGCGTTAATGAATAATAAGCATGTGTTGTTAGAAAAACCCTTTACGATGACCTTGGCGCAAGCGGAAGTACTATTTGCCTTAGCCGAGGAGCGTCAGTTATTTCTGATGGAAGCGCAAAAGGCGTTGTTTTTGCCAATCACCCAACAAGTAAAAGAAGTGATCCAACAAGGAAAAATCGGAACAGTCCGTTGGCTGGATTCAGTCACTGCCTATCCGAATATCGATCATATCTCTTGGTTTCGTGATTTGAGTGCCGGTGGCGGTGTTTTAAGAGGAGCGGGGACCTATCCATTAGAGTATATGCAGCACTTGCTAGATACTGTGCCAAACGCGCAGGGAACCTTGTATTTTCCAGCAGGACAATCTGACGCGCAAGCACAAGTAACATTGGGATTTCCTGATGGTGTAATCGGTACGATTTTTCTAACGGTGGAATTGGACTTAACGAAACAAATGATTGTTTATGGTGAAAAAGGTAAGATCGTGATACCGGATTTTTGGAAGACGGACCATGCAGAAGTTCAGTATGAAAATGGAGAAACGGAAAAACTACACAGTCAGCAAGCGAGTGAGTTTGTTTTTGAAGTGGAACATGTCAATCAGTGCTTAGAGCAAGGATTGCTGCAAAGTCCAGTGGTAACAAAAGAGTTAACACTACAGACGGTGGCAATCACTGAAGCGATCTATCAACAAAATCAAAAATAAATGGTAAAAGCCTTGTCGATGTGCTATAGTGTGTCTCATGCGACGAGTCGAGCGGATCTGCAATTTATGATCCTTCGATCCAGAGGCACAAGACGTATGTCACCTGTCGGATTTCAGGCGTGTCGGAAAGAAGCTTAGTGGACGAAGAACCTTTCTATCAAATTTTATTTGATACTGGGAGAACCGTGTTTGGAATGTATTCCAAACACGGTTTTTTGTTTTTTAACTATAAAGAAAGGATAAAATTTTCAACATGAATAAATCACTTTACAGCAGGCATGTTCATGTCTGGCTTCGCGAACTAGCTTTATCGGCAATAAGCCAAACGATTGCGAAATTTGAGCAGCACCAAGTAGGAACTGTTCAACATCAAAGTTAGAACTTTGTGTTTCTCAGTCATTTATCAAAACTTTGGTCTGATTGCTCAGCTGACTCCTAATTAGGAAATCATTTTTCCAAAAACACGAAAAATGATTCTGATTGTCGTTACGCCTACCATTTCTCTAATCTCAATCAAGCGAGCAGAAAAACTGGCAAAAAGCTGAGGGAGTTCGCGAAAGGCTTTCTTATTGAGACTACTGAGAGAAGAATTTGCTGGAGTACTAAAATGTGAGTATACTGATTCTAACAACTTTTGTTTGGAGGCCCTACGATGAGTAAACACGATGTTGTCCCGCCGATTCCGCCAACTGATTTTATCGACCCGCTAACGGCCACTCAGCAAGCCGCTCAACACAATTCAGCTGAAGAACCCCGCCGCCTCGAAATTAAGCCAATCAAGCATAAAGAAGCGGAGGAGCGGCTAATAGTCTTTACCGATCCGTGGACGATTGATCTGGAAAAAAAGTCAGCGATCAAAAAGAGCAAGCAGGATGCTAAAGCAGAACATTAATGAAAATAGAAAAACAAAAAACCAGGCAGCTGACAATAAGATGTCAGTGGCCTGGTTTTACGAGTAAACGATACCTCTCTTAGATAAATAAGAATTTATATAAAGCAACGGCAACGATGGAAGCTAAGATCGGCGCACATACGGGCACCCAAGAATAACTCCATTGTGAATCGCCTTTGTGTTTCAATGGTAATAACGCGTGCATAATACGCGGACCTAAGTCACGAGCTGGATTTAATCCCGGTCCAGTTGGTCCACCAAAGGAAGCAACCAATGTCCATACTAAGAAACCTAGAGCTAAGTGAGCCGTTCCTAAATTATTTTGGAAGAAAGGCGCTTTGGTGATTCCTAAAGCTCCTAAGAATAAAATGAATGAACCAAAGAACTCATTCACGAATCCGTTAAATTTAGAACCCACACTGTTGATCGTAGAAAATGTTCCTAAAACATGTAAGTTATCTTCTGTTTGATCGTAATAAGGTTTGTAACACGCAACAACAATCAATTGACCTACCATCGCACCAATAATTTGAACGGCGATGTAAGGAAGAACTTCAGACCAAGGGAACATGCCACTAACTGCTAAACCAATCGTAAACGCTGGGTTGATGTGGTTACCGCTAATACCACCGAACATCATTGCAGGAATCATAACCCCACATCCATAACCCACAGCAATCAACATCCAGTCACTACCGTAACCTTTTGTTCCTTTCAAATCAACATTGGCAACTGCACCGTTTCCTAACATAACCAACAGAGCAGTCCCTAAAAACTCAGCCGCTAAGCGAGTAGTCAGTGAATAATCCATAAAAACCTCCTAATTTTTTTTAAAATGAAAATGTAAATGAAAATTTCAGTTTATATCTTAATACCATTTCGTTGAATTAGCAAATGTTAACTCCAAAAAATAGGAAATTTCCGAATTATAATGTGAATAAAAAAACGTTTTAGTCGTTAGGTCAAAAAAATCTTGAAAATTGAGGAGATTAACAGGTATGAAAGGAGGATTAGTTCGGCTTGACACTCTAAAAGACAACATAAAAAAATCTCGTTTTGGAAAACGAGATTTTATTCATTCACTAAGACAAGGTGGCGGAAGTTGGGATTGTTTTCAATCAATTTGTGGGCACCGTAAAAATTCTTATCGGAGAACCCATTTAATTGTGCGGTCAGAATCGATCGCAGCAGTTTCTTTTCCCACATATAAACTAAGAGCTCCATAATTTCACGGGAATAATTGATGCCTTCATCACTGGCGAAGGTCGTATCTAAAAATTCCTCGCAATAAAAATTTAGAAAATCAGGGTCGAGGTCTTTGTATTTTCTTTTCACGAAATGCAGCAACAAGATCTTGGCGGAGTCTTTAAATTCTCCTAATTGATCAAAGCTTTTTTCTTTTTCCGTATCTAGGTTGATGACATAATCGATCGGTGTCAGCTCTGCTGCAGTCAATTCCTGCGAAAGATTGGTGGATTGAGAAAAGACCGTGTCGGCCCCCATATTCTTGATCCAGATCTCAGAATTATTTTTGTCGATAGTAGCGGCGACATTCAACCCCGCCCACTTTGCTAGCTGAATGATCGTTGCCCCTAGTCCGTCAGAAGTGTTCAAAATTAATAAATTTCCCTGATTTTTTCCGGGCTTAGGAGTTAATTTTAATTGCTTGAACAGTACCTCAAAGGCTAGGAAAAAACTATAAGAAAAAGCGGCGGCTTCATCTGTGGGAAAAGAGTCAGGTAATTTCACAACGGAACGCCCATCGACGATCTGAAAATTACTGTAGCTTCCGTATTTTCCTACCTTGTTCACATACAGCACCCGATCACCGACATTCAAATGGGGATGGGTACTGCCCATGCGGGTGATGATGCCAACACCACCGAAGCCAAGGATATAAGGTTTTTTTGGTCCTTTGATGTGCTGTCTGATCTGCGTGTCTAGCGTACTGATAGAAATAGCGGCGATTTTTATCATTAAATCATTTTCCCGCAGCTTTGGGAGCATGATTTTGTAGTGTTCAAATTTTTTGTCTTCTTTTAAACGAAATTTTTTTTCGAACCCAATGGCGTCTGAAATCATTCGTTTCACCCTCCTCAGAAATAAATTTCTGATTCATTACTAACCAAATTACTACCTATAATATACTTGATTTAACAAGGAGAGGGAAATAATTTCTTTAAAAATAAAAAAGTTTGCAACTTTTTTTGTGAATTTTTCGAATAGTTGTTTGCTTCGTTAGCTGATATACTAACGATGAGCGATTACTGAAAACGAGGAGGCTGTATTATTGTTTACCGAAGAAAGTTTTAAAGTTTTTGAAGTAGCTGGATTAGATCAGCGAATGGCGGAAATCCGAAAAGAGATCCAACCGACTTTTCAACAATTAAATGAAGTTTTTCAACAGGTCTTGGAGCCGTTGTTAGCTGAAAAATTATTTATCCACATCGCGCAACATCGTCGCCGTACGACCAACCCACCTGAAAATACGTGGTCGGCGTTAAGCCGACAAAAACGCGGCTATAAGATGGAGCCGCATTTTCAATTAGGGATCTGGCCAGACTATGTTTTCATGTGGCTGTCCTGCATCGATCAGCCAAAAAATGAACAAGCAATCGCCCAGAGCCTATTAGATAACCAAAAACTCTTTACTGCGTTATCACCAGATTTTGTTTTGTCTGGCGATCATACGAAGCCGAACATCATGGAGCTGTCACCAGAAAATACAGAAAAGCTGTTGAAACGGTTCCGAGATGTGAAAAAGGGTGAATTTCAAGTTGGGCGAATCATCAAAAAAGACGATCCATTATGGCAAGATCCTGAAGCAGCCCAAGCCTATATGGTGGATACTTATAAACAATTAGTGCCGATCTACCAAATGACCAAGCAAGCGAGTTTTGCACAAGTGGAAAACTAATCTGGCCAATAAGGACGATTGTTTTAATAGGATTGAGGAAAAGTATTTTTGTGGATGTAGTGAGCAGTTGCAGTGGACAGCGATTTTTTCGCTGTTTTTTTTATCGATTAAGGCCGGGAACAGCTTTTCAATAGAATTGGTTAAGCTAAAGCGTTTTGTAAACTCTTTAAAAAGAGACCGGTTATACCGAGGAGAAGTTATTTTCAAAAATATTCACAGAGGTTATTGAAAGCGGTTTATAAAAATGTCCATTTCAATGGACATAAGAAAAAATTTATTTCCACGAAAAAAGGCTATATTAAGGACAAGGAGGTTGACAAAATGCAGCTAAGCAAACGCGAAACACAATTGATCGAACTGTTTATCAAACATGGGATGACACTCACCGCTCAAGAATTAGCTGAATTTGCCAATGTTTCTACGAAAACGATTTATCGAACAATCAAAAGAATTAATGAAGCTTCCGATATAGGTGAGCTTGTCTCAGCTGAGGTCGGGAAGGGTTTTTGTTTAGATTATGATAATTATTTAAAAGAAAGCATTCGTAAACGAGGCGAAGAGATCGTCCAAGGTCCTTTAGAAAGACGAAATACAATTTTGTTAGAGCTGTTATTTAAATCGCCGAAGAAGGTTTTGGTTAAGGACTTATTTGAAAAATATTATATCAGCGATACGGTAATCAATAATGATTTGGTACGGATGAATGCATTTTTGCTGGAGCATCAATTATCGTTGATTCGAAAAGACCAAAGAATCTCGATTGAAGGAACGGAAAAAAATATTCGTAAGGCGGTCAATCATTTGATCAGCGCGACTCGTGTTTGGGAGGAAGACTTTTCCACACAACAAGAAAAAATTAGTTCCTACGATATCAATTTTATTACCTCATTATTGGAATACATCGAACGAAAATTGCAAAACGGGATTGCTTATCCTTATAACAGTAATATTTTTTCTCACATCTATATTCTAATCAAGCGAGTCCGCGAAGGAGAAATCCATGAAGACACGTGTGCCGAATTATTGGACCCAGATGAAGAAGAATTGATTACGCAATATGATCAGCTATACCAACTTTCGCGGATGGTGATCGTGAAGTTGAACCATTACTTAAATATCGTGTTACCAGAAAGCGAGACGTTCTACTTATTTCAATATCTGATTTCTTCTCGAATGGAAAAGGAGCCAATCAATTTGAGTCGGAAATCCAAAGAAGCATTGACGATCACTGATTTTTTTGCCAGCGAGATGAGTTGCTTAATGGGTATGAAAGTGGATCATCAGCCCAATCGGCAAGATCTATATGAGCATATTGATCCTTTATTGTATCGTTTAAAAAATGAGATCATCGTAAAAAATGACTTATTGGGAGACATCAAGCTAGAGTATCCAGAAATTTTTCAACAGGTCCAACAAGTCAGTCAAGCCGCAGAACACACGTATCAACTGAATAAAATTTCGGAAGATGAGATCGGCTTTTTGACCTTGTATTTTGTGAAATACAAAGAGATGCTACATTCAAAAAAACGCGTGTTAATCATGTGTAGCAGCGGTGTGGGCACATCGGAGTTGTTAAAAGTAAAGGTTCGCAAAGCTTTTCCAGAGTTGGAGATCGTAGACGTGCTATCGGCTCGGAAATTCTCAAAGGCACCAGAAAAATATCAGAATATTGATTTAATTCTCACGACCGTTAATTTAACAATCGAATTGATGATACCAACGATTTTAGTGAACTCCGTATTTACCAAACAAGACGAAAAAAGAGTCAAAGAGATGTTAGGAGAGATATGAGATGACAGCAGAGAAGATGATGGATGATTTTAGTATTGGTGATGTGATTACAGAGGAACTGATCCAATTAGAAATGAAAGCGAAAACAAAGGAAGAAGCAATCCACGAATTGACACGTTTATTGATGGCAAATGGCGATATTGAGGACGAAGATGTCTTTGCGGCCGATGTTTTTCAACGGGAAGCAGAGGGCATGACCGGAATCGGGAATGGGATCGCGATCCCTCACGGAAAATCAGATAGTGTGATCAAAACCTCGTTAGTAGTCGGTAAAGCGATCGCGCCGATCGAATGGGAATCAATCGATGAAAAGCCCGTTCAAGTAGTCATTCTATTCGCGGTAAAAGATACAGACGCCAATACGATGCATATCAAGTTGCTGCAAAAAGTCGCGATGCTACTTGCAGACGAAGACTTTATTGAAAACATGATCAATGCTCAGACGAAGGCCGAAATGCTGGAATTATTATCAAAAGACCCAATGGAAGAAGAATAAATAGAATATGGAGGAATAAATGATGAAAATTGTTGGAGTCGCAGCTTGTACGTCTGGAATCGCTCATACGTACATTGCCAAACAGAAATTGGAAAAAGCAGCTAAAGCGTTAGGTCACACAGTACACATTGAGACCCAGGGGACGATTGGGACGGAAGATGAATTGTCTATGGAGGAAATTAAAGCAGCTGATGTTGTCATTATTGCAGCCGATATCAAGATCGGTGGGAGAGATCGTTTTGAAGGGAAAAAAGTAGTTGATATCCCAACCAGCATGGTGATTAAAGCACCCAAAGGTTTAATCAATAAGATCGAAGAGGAAATCGTGAAAGCGTAAGTATCAATTTTTAATATGAATAAGGAGATGAATGAAATGTTTAAGAAGCTTCAATTGAAAAAGCATGCTCTGACGGCAATCTCGTACATGCTGCCGGTTGTTGTGACAGCTGGGTTGTTGATCGCGATCGGAAACTTAACTGGCGGTGGGGTCATTGAGGATTACAAAGCGGCTTACTCTGTTCCAGATGCGTTAGTTTCCTTGGGTGTCTTGGGGATGGGGCTATTGGCTCCCGTAATCTCAGGCGCGATTGCGTATTCAATTGCAGATCGTCCCGGAATTGGACCAGGTTTGTTCATGGGATTAATCGCTAATTCTATCGGCGCTGGATTCCTAGGTGGGATGTTAGGTGGTTACTTGGTTGGGTTCTTTGTATTGTTCCTAGTGAAAAATTTGAAAGTTCCTACTTGGGCACAAGGATTGATGCCGATGATGATTGTTCCGCTCTTATCTACATTAGTTATTGGGCTATTGATGTTCTTCGTCATTGGTGTGCCAATCGTTTGGGCAACCGAAGCACTGACAGATTTCTTAGTTGGTTTGCAAGGCTCTGGGAAATTCCTCTTTGGTTCGATCGTTGGCGGGATGGCGGCCTTCGATTTCGGTGGTCCTGTCAACAAAGTCGCATCACTTTTTGCCGATGGGATGCTACTAGAAGGAGTGCAAGAACCAGAAGCGGTGAAGGTACTGGCTTCAATGGTCCCACCCTTTGGTGTCACGATCTCTTGGGTCTTATCTAAAATTTTCCGCAAACCGAAATATTCAAAAGAAGAGCAAGACAATATCAAGATCGCCTTTCCAATGGGCCTTTGCATGATTACAGAAGGCGTTATTCCAATCGCGGCAGTGGATCCGTTGCGTGTGATTCTTTCTTGTACCGTTGGTGCCGCAATCGGTGGTGGATTAAGTATGTCATGGGGTGTCGGCTCGCCAGTTCCTTCTGGCGGTGTCTTCATTATCCCAGCCATGACTGATCCAATGAGATTTACTTTAGCGTTATTGATCGGTTCGGCGATTACCGGCGTTCTACTATTCGCGTTGAAGAAAGCACCGGTTGAAAACGAAGTTAAGGATGACGAAGAAGAGGAAGAGGTAGATTTTTCTTCGATCAAGATTTCTTAAATAGAAAAAAGGAGACTTGTTGAATGTACGTTTCAATGAAAGAGATGCTGCAAAAAGCCAATCGTGAAAACTATGCGGTAATGGCGATCAACTGCTTCAATTTGGAAACAGCGAAGGCTGTGATCGAAGCGGCGGAAGAAATGCGCTCCCCTATCATCATCGATCTGCTGCAAGACCATTTGAAGGAGCACTTAGATATTCGCTATTTGACTAAACCAATCATTCGGATGGCAAACAACACCAAAGTCGAGGTCGCGATCAATTTAGATCACGGACAGGATGTCGCGTTTGTGAAGCAATGTCTCCATGAGGGATTTTCCAGTGTCATGATGGATGCCTCGATGTATCCGCTGGAAGAAAATATTCGGATCACGAAAGAGCTGGTGGAGCTGGCGCAAATCTATAATGCCAGTGTAGAGGCCGAGGTTGGTGATATGGGGGCGGTAGCCGGGGATCATTTTACCAATGACGAGATGTATACCGATCCAGATGATGCGATCCGCTTCATTAAAGAGACCGGTGTTGATTGTTTGGCGCTGTCCTATGGTTCCAGTCACGGGGACTATCCAGAGGGGTATGTACCGGATTTCCGGTTCGATATTGTGGAAAAAATCAAAGCCGCTACTAAGTTGCCGTTAGTTTTACACGGCGGATCAGGAGCTGGAGAAAAAAATATTTTGCGCTCGATCGAATTAGGCATCAACAAGATCAATGTCGGTTCGGATTTTATGAAGGCGCAAAAGGATTTCCTTCAAAAACAATTAACTGAACAGCCAGAAGTGGATTATCCAACGCTGGTTCATCAATCAATGGCTGCAGGAAAAGAAGTTGTCAAACGGTACATCGAACTTTCGGGTTCTAAAAATAAAGCATAAAAGAATGGAGATCAAGTCAAATGTTAATTAATATGAAGCAAATGTTAGCAATCGCCAAGGAAAACAAATTCGCGGTAGGAGCCTTCAACGTCGCAGATAGTAATTTTTTACGAGTAGTCATCGAAGCGGCGGAAGAAAATGACGCGCCAGCGATCATCGCCGTACATCCTACCGAATTAGATTTTACAAAAGATGAATTTTTCCAATATGCCGTATCTCGTGCTAAAAATAGTTCTGTTCCATTTGTTATCCACATGGATCATGGGGATAACTTAGCCAGCATCATGCGTGCTATCCACTGTGGATTCAGCTCGGTGATGATCGACGGATCGTTACTGCCCTTTGAAGAAAATATCGCAGTTACAAAAGAAGTTGTGGACGTTTGTCATAAGATCGGGGTTTCGGTGGAAGGGGAATTGGGAACGATCGGTAATACCGGAACTTCTGTTGAAGGCGGAGTGTCAGAAGTGATTTACACAAAACCAGAAGATGCCGAAGAATTTATTGAAAAAACTGGGATTGATACATTAGCCGTAGCCATCGGAACAGCCCACGGCATTTATCCAAAAAATATCAAACCAGAATTAAAAATGGATGTCTTGCAAGAAATTAAAGATAAAGTCGATATCCCGCTAGTCTTACATGGTGGGTCAGCAAATCCAGATGAAGAAATCGCGAAAGCCGTTCAAATCGGCATCCAAAAAGTCAATATTTCTTCGGATTACAAATATGCTTTCTATAAAAAATGTCGGGAGATTCTTTCGACGACTGAATTATGGGACCCGAATGCAATCTATCCCGAATGTATCGATGCGGCGAAAGCTGTCGTTAAACAGAAGATGGAACTTTTTAATTCCATCGGTCAAGCCGCTGTTTATCGTAAAGAAAGTATACAGCCTTGGAGACACGAACAAAACTAAAAGCAAAGCCGCGCTCTTAATCGCTAAGAGCGCGGCTTCGTTTTATTCCGCATATTTCTGAATGGCATCCACCGCTTTTTGATAGCCGCCAGCAGCCAAGAAGGATTGCTTGATCTGTTTTAAATTGGATAAATATTCAGGTTCTACCTGAATATTTTCCACCGCCGTTTTCAATTCCAAACTATCCACCTGTTGATAATCTAGAGAAATCCCCGCGCCGAGTTCTACCAACCGCTTTGCTAGTGCCGGCTGATCCGCCCCCATTGGTAAGGAAACAAAAGGCACTTCATTTAAAATCAAATCATTCATACTGTTCAGGCCATTATGAGTAATCGCGACATCGGCGTATTTCAAGACCTCATTTTGTGGAATATAATCTTGCACGATAAAATTTTCAGGAATCTCCAAGTTTGCCAAACCAACTTGATGGGCCGCCATCACTACTAAATAATCAGAATCCCCAAACGCTTCAAATACTTCTTGATAGATTTCTGTTGCAAAATCCCCAAAGATTGTTCCGAAAGAAACATACAGAACATTTTTAGCAGACTTCAAGCGCTCAATTGGAAAGTCTGTGAGATCTTCTAAGCGTTGGTAGCTGTCTGCACCAACCAAAACATATTTCTCATCAAAGAAGGCTCGATCTTCTTCAGGTAGAAAATAATCTGAAGTAAAGACTAGATTTAAGGGCTCGACATTAAAAATCAAATCAAAAAAGCGAGGAGGCATCTTTACATTCAGTGTTTCTGCGATCTTTTTTGCTTCCAACAAATAGGCATCATTCATTGCTTTAAATTTTCCAGCTAAAGGTGTTTTATCTGGCTCCATAAAATTCTTCATACCCATAAAGACCGCCAGCATGGAGACAGCAGGGAGCATCAAGTACTCTGCGATTTGTTTGCTAAAGGGCATCGCGATGGAATGGATCACATAATCAAAGGTCTCATCCTCAATCTGTTGCAGAATATCTTGAATCAGATCCAAACCGTGATCCAATAAAACGTTAAAACCATTCTTGAAAATATTCAGATCATAATGATAGGGACGGTAAGAGGCCCCTGCTTCTTCGATTTTCTCACGAAATTCTTCGCTAGAAAAATAAACGACTTCTACACCTCGAGTGCTTAATTCTTTTACTAAACCTAAAGATGGGTTTACATGTCCATGAGTAGTTACATTTAAAAATAAAACTTTTGTCATAAGTCTCGCTTCTTTCATGATTAATCAGGTTACCTTACGGAAAAATATAATAAGGTTACCTGATTAAAAAGTCAAGAAAAAAATTCCCATTGCTGAGAATTTAACGATACACAAAATTTGTAAATGACAATCTGCGTCCAAGCAGCACTCCGAGATAGCCTGCGGCCAAGGCTTTGATCACTCCTGGCAAGATAAAAGGAATCATTCCTGCGGAAAAGGCAGCATCCCACGGTAAGTTTCCACTAAATTTCAACCAGAGGGAACCGAAGATCAGTGTAATGAAAGCACCAATCACGTTGGCTAAGATTGACCAGAAATAATTAAATTGTGCCTTCTCTAAAATCCATCCGGTAAAATAGGCCTGAAAAATGAAGCCAACCAAAAAGCCACCAGTTGGTCCAAAAAAGCTAGCGATCCCTGCAGCACCACCTGCTAGGACAGGTAACCCGATCATTCCCATCAATAGATAGATCGCAACAGCTATCGTTCCGGTTTTTTTGCCTAAGATGGTGACCACAAAGCCAACCGCGAAGGTCTGGAGGGTCAAAGGAATTGGACCCAATGGGATGGTAAACTGAGCTAAAACACTAATTACTGCCGCAAATAATCCGGCCAAAACAATTTCTCGACTACTTAATTTCATAAACTCACTCTTTCGTTAACATATTATTTTTAATTGGTTAACGAAAGTATAGTACAAGGTCAATCACATGTAAACAAAAAAATAAACGTATATAAAAAAACAAATGTTCTTCGGTCTAAAGTAGTAGTCAGACTTTATACTTTCGTTGGAAGTAGCGCACGATGCTTTCCTCTAAAATTTAAAGAGTAAAAGCGATTACGAAATTTTTTTAACGAAAGGAATGGAGTCGAAAAATGAAAAAAATAGTTATCGGTATAGGTGTGTTGGTTGTTGCGGGGGCGGGCTTTTTGCTCTATCAGAATACCCAAGCGAAAGCGAAGGAAGACACCGCAGTAGAAATGTATCAAGTCAGCAAACAAACACCGTTACATTTAAAGGGACAGGTGCAATCAACCAAAAAACAAACCGTTCTAGTGAACTCTGAAAAGGGACCGATTCAAACCATTCACGTAGCTGAAGGCGATCATGTGACAAAAGGCACAATTTTAGTAACTTATCGTTGGGGTGAAGTAATCCGTGCCGCCAATGATTCGGTCGTGACTTCCTTGAACGAAGACGCGAAAAATGATCCGCAGCAAGCCTTGATGGTTTTAAAAAGCGAAGAATCGGCGATTAAAGGAACAGTGACTGAGTATGATCGTTCCAAAGTAGCGTTGAATGAACCAATCGAGATTAAATATGCCAACAACGAGAAGACGGTCAAAGGCAAGATTACCTCTTTAGCGGAAATGAACAACGAGCCGTCGAAAGAAGAAAAAACCAGTTTAGTAACGTATAATTTTACCGCTGTTCCAGATGAGACGATCCCGGTCGGCTATTCGGTGGAATTATTGATCTCCCGAAATGAGATCCATCTGCCATTGAAAAGTGTGATAGAAAAGGACGGGGCATACTTTGTTTATACGGTGGTAAATAATAAAGCCAAAAAACAGACAGTAACTGTTGAAAAGGGTAACGGTTATTACGTTTTACGAGCAGGATTAAACGAAAATGACAAAATTATCAAAGCGGCGGAAGACGTCAAAGACGGGATGGATGTGACCGTTGAATGATCGTGATGGAGAAAATCAACAAATTTTACACAGCCGATCAGGAACAGATTCATGTTCTAAAGGATATCAGTCTGACAATCGATGAGCATGAATTCGTGGCGGTCATGGGACCGTCTGGCTCAGGCAAATCGACTTTGATTAATACGATCAGTTTTTTAGACGGTGATTTCGAAGGAACTTACCGCTTTGAAGGAGAGGATGCCTATCGCTTTAATGATGAGAAGCTGTCAGCATTGCGAAATAAAGCGGTGGGATTCGTGTTTCAAGCCTTCCAGTTGATCGAAAACAATACGGTGATGGAAAATGTAGCGCTGCCGCTGCTGTACGGCGGTATGAAGCAGAAGCAAACGAAATCGTTGGTGATGGAGGCGTTACGAAAAGTCGGAATCGCCGATAAATACAATAAACTGCCGAAGCAGCTTTCCGGTGGCCAGCAGCAGCGGGTGGCGATTGCTCGGGCGATCGTTGGCAATCCAAAATTTATTGTAGCGGATGAACCGACGGGGGCCTTAGACAGTCATACGTCCGAAGAAATCATGCAATTATTTAAACAGTTGAATGAAGAAGAAAAAGTCACGATCTTGATGGTGACCCATGATCCAGATGCGGCGGCTTATTGTCGACGAGTCATTACGGTGAAGGATGGCGAGATCTTGGAAGAAGGTGTTGCACATGCGATTTAGCGAAGTTTGGAAAACCGCCTTCAAAGCTATTGGTAAAAATAAACGGCGTAGCTTTTTAACGATGATCGGTTTGATCATTGGTGTTTCGGCGGTGATTACCGTCTTTTCTATCGGTCGGGCCTTTGAAAATTACGCTTCTGAATTTATCGGCTTGGATCAATTTGATGGCAGTGTCGGCTATACTTTTTCCCCTAAAACGGATGAGTTCAGCGAAAATGGCCTGGATGGATTTACGGAAGAAGATATCAGTCGGGTAGAAAGTATTCCTGGCGTGCAGTCCGTCAGTTACTATGATAATTCTCGTAACGGCGTTAAATACGCGGATCAGAACTTTGACGAAGTTGGGAACGATGGCCGTTGGAATTGTTTTAAATTATTAAAAGACCATGGCAGCAAAGTGGTTTATGGCCGATCAATCCAGCCGAGTGATTATTATAATGAAAATCCAGTTGTCGTGATCGATCAAACTGCCGCAAAAACGATTCAGAAGGACGAGCCACAATCCTTAATCGGTCAAAGCGTCACGATCGGCGGTCATTTATTCGAAGTCGTGGGCATCATGGAAGATCGTAATGGCGGCTCAATCGTTTCGACGCAAGAAGATTATGTGGTGGCTGAAGTACCGGAAAATATTTTTGAAAGTTATTTCAATTCAGAAGATCGCAGCATGATCCAAGTGAAATTAAATCAGAGCGCCAACGTCAAGAGCATTTCCAAAGAAGCTGAGGACACGCTGAAAAAATATGGTACTTGGAAGGAACTAGGTAGCTATAAGACAGAGGATTTGGCCGGACAAGTCGATCAGTTGCGCATGCTGCTAACGAGTATTACTTTATTAATCTCGGTGATTGGCGGAATCTCATTATTTATCTCAGGGATCGGAGTCATGAACATGATTTATATCTCCGTCTCTGAACGGACGAAAGAAATCGGTGTTCGGCGAGCAATGGGTGGTACAAAGGGAAATATTATGATGCAATTTCTACTGGAGGGTATTTCACTGACTTTAATCGGTGGAACGATCGGCTATTTGATCGCGATGCTACTTGGCTTTGCAATCAGTCTGTTCACCCCACTAGCTGTTCGGCCAGATTTGTTTACAGTTACGCTGGCCTTTGGTCTATCGGTCGTGATTGGGATCGTCTTTAGTTGGCTGCCAGCCAAAAGTGCTGCGAAAAAAGATATCGTTTCCTTGTTACGTTGATTCAATTAAAAAGCCGTCCACAAACGAAAAATTTGCGGACGGCTTTTCTAGTTTTATCAATGCATATTTACAATAAAAAATTTGGATAATGAATCATTGATTAGATTAGGCAAATCATATTGTAAATGGCGAAAGCGTTTTATATACTTGAATGAAGAGCATGGTCGAGAGGAGGAGAGAAGAATGATAGGTCATAGGTGACTATGCGTAGTAGGCAATCTTAGAGTCTCTAAGAAAGTAGATGCAGAATTCTTCCCTCCAAACGGTCTTCTTTAGGTATATGTGTGATCTTTTTCACTTTTAGAAGCCATTTGGAAGCATACGGGGGTATGTTTCTTTTTTGTGGATTTTTTTGCTTCAAGGGGGCCTCTAGTAAAAAATGACAAATGAATGGAGAAAAAAATGAAAAATTTTTTGACAGGATTGTTGGTACTAGTAACATTAGGATTAACTGGGTGCAGCGGCAGCGGAGGGTCAACTGATGCCAGCAAAGCAGCCAAAAAAGAGAGTGCAGCATTTACGGGAAAATACATTGTAGATGCCGATTATGTGAAGAAAAATGTAGATGATCTTATTTTAATCGATGCTCGCGGCGAAGAAGAAGCCGGTAAGGGAACCATTAAAGGAGCAACAGCGATTGGCTGGCAAAACCTCGCCTCTGTTGAGGAGGGGGCTTCTGGCGATGAAAATTGGGGGTTAATCTTGGAACCCGCCGAGCTTAGCAAACGCTTGGGGGAAAAAGGGATAGCGAAGGATAAAGAGATCATTCTATTTGCAAATGCGGCTAAAGGCTGGGGTGATGACGGACGGATTGCTTGGGAATTATTGGCGGCTGGGTATCAGGATGTCAAGCTAGTCGATGGTGGCTTTGCCGCTTTGGCAAAAGCTGGTCTTAAAAAGGATTTTGAAAGTACAATCCTAAAACCTGTGGAAGTGAAGATCGATTCGATTAATCAAGAACATCTTATTCGGACAGAGGAATTGAAAAAGGATTATGATGAATACAAAGTAGTTGATGTTCGAGCAGATAAAGAATACAAAGGCGAAGTACTTTATGGCGAAGCTAAAGGCGGGCACTTGCCCGACGCGATCCATTTGCGCTATACAGACCTATTTGCTAAAAATGGTAAATTAAAGAGTAAAGAAAAATTAACCCAACTTTTTGAAGACGCGGGCTTAGCAAAAGAAGATAAGATCGTAACTTATTGTACAGCCGGAATTCGTTCCGCTTATATGGAGCTAGTGATGGAAATGTGCGGTTTCAAACAAGTAAAAAATTATGACGGCTCCTATTATCGTTGGGCCAAAGTTGAGGACGTTGAAAAATAATGAGGAAAATGAACAAAAGGAAAAGCGCGCGGATTTTTTTGATAGTAGTTATTCTTTTAGTGGTGCTGAGTTTTTATTTCATACCAGCCTTTCGTACGAAGGTAACTCAAATTTTAATGCTGTTTCGTTCCATGAACGTCGATAGTATTATCGGCTATCTGCGCTCCTTTGGAATTTGGGCAGTCGTCATCTCGTTCTTATTGATGATGTTCCAATCAATCATCGCACCATTGCCGGCTTTTTTGATCACCTTCGCAAATGCCACGGTTTTTGGTTGGTGGCAAGGAGCGTTGTTGTCATGGACCAGCGCGATGGCTGGTGCTTTGGTGTGCTTTTACATCGCTCGGATCGCCGGGCGAGATATCATTGAAAAAATGAACAAAAATTTTTCAATGGAAACAATTGATGAATACTTTGATCGATATGGTCGCCATACGATTTTGATTTGTCGTTTGCTGCCCTTCATTTCTTTTGATTTTATTAGTTATGCCGCAGGGCTAACGGCAATCAAACCACTTCCATTTTTAATCGCTACCGGCTTGGGGCAATTACCGGCGACGATCGTCTATTCTTATGTCGGTAGTAATCTGACTGGCAATACTAAGACGATTATGTTTGGCCTGTTGAGTATGTTCGCTTTATTTATCGCCATCTATGTCTGTAAACAAATTTATCAAAACCGGCAAGTAAAGACAGAGAAATAGAAAGGAGCTGGGACATTAATTTGTCTCAGCTCCTTTTCCCGTATAAACGGTGTGACAGAAGTAGCTTCTTCGGAAATAAGCCGAAATTTCACAAAAATTTGAGGAGCAATTTTCGGAAATTCCTTCTTATTTCTTGAAGCTGAACACTTCTGTCCCAACCTCTTTGTGTTGTTATACAAAAAAACACTCAAGTCCAATTAAGAACTTGAGTGTCTGTAAGAAGTCTTACATTAATTTGTTGTAGAATTCAACGACTAATGATTCGTCGATTTCTGGGTTGATTTCATCACGTTCTGGTAAACGAGATAATGAACCTTCAAGTTTTTCAGCGTCGAAGCTTACGAAAGCTGGACGGCCAACTGCTGATTCAACTGCTTCTTTAACAGTAACCATGTTTTTAGATTTTTCACGAACACCGACAACTTGGCCGACTTCAACTTCGTATGAAGCGATGTCAACACGTTTGCCATCGACAGTTACGTGACCGTGGTTTACTAATTGACGAGCTTGGCGACGAGTTGAAGCCAAACCTAGACGGTAAACAACGTTATCTAGACGACGTTCTAGTAAGATCATGAAGTTAACACCGTGTTTACCTTCTTTGATTTTGCTAGCGCGTACGAATAAGTTACGGAATTGACGTTCGTTTAATCCGTAGATGAAACGTAATTTTTGTTTTTCTGACATTTGCAAGCCGTATTCAGATTTCTTGCCACGGCTGTTTGGTCCATGTTGACCTGGTGCGTATGGACGACGTGCTAATTCTTTCCCTGTTCCTGATAATGAAATACCAAGACGACGAGATTGTTTCCATGATGGTCCTGTATAACGAGACATTAAAAATTCCTCCAATAAATTGTTTTGGAGTAAAATAATCCGTTGAAAAATTCATATCCGTGTAGTTCGTTCTTCAATCTTCGCCTTCGCAGCCGCGGTTACGCAATTGAACCAATTACTGGCAACGAACTGGGGACGGGCTATTATTCTTCTGCTGCATTATTTTACACAATCGTCAGTATAACCGATAAAGGGTCGCTGCGTCAAGCTTGGCTATTGCCTTTTCGGGAAAAATGTGTTAATTGTTGGGGGCTGACTAAAAACGATTACTTTTTTTCGATGAAGGCGAAATTATTGAATATAAGAAAGACAATCTTTTTTTGCAAATTCTCTGAAATTTCTCTACAATGAAGTGGTTAACAGAGATTATTTCGTAAAACGATCTGTTGGCAATAGGAATCTAGTATCAATAGAGTGAGAGTTGTTTAATTTGCAAGTTTCACCAGTAGTTCGTCCGTAAGCGGACAACAAATACATATATAAATGGAGAGATAAATTTTGGAAAGAAAATTAATCGCACTAGACATTGATGGTACCTTGTTGAGTAGTCAAAGAAAACCTTTGGACAGCACCGTAAAAGCTTTGAAGTCTTTGCGTCAAGCTGGGCATCTAGTGATTATTGCGACAGGCCGCTCACGCTTGTTGGCAGGCGACGTGATCCATCAGTTAGGTTGTTCGAATTATATTATTTGCAACGGCTCGGCAGCATTTCTCGATCACGAACAAGTCTACAAGCACACACTTGATCGTGAAGCGTTGACGCGAATGATTGAGTTTGCTAGTGAACGTCAAGTGGATGTCGCCTTATTCGGCTTGGATTCATTTGCGCGTGTGACAAAATTCGACGTACCGACAGTATTAGACGCGATGGAATCTTTTGGTCAAAAAGCCCCAGGTTATGACGCCAATTATTTTTCCGAACATGAAGTGTATCAAGGCTGTGCTTTTTATGATCAGTCGATGGATGAAGAATTTTCGCAAGCCTTTCCAGAATTTCGTTTGGTTCGTTGGCATGAGCATAGTGTGGATATCATTCCAAATCCAGGCTCTAAGGCGCAAACAATCATGGCTTTAGCGAAAAAAGTAGGGATCAAGCCGGAAAACATTGTAACCTTTGGGGATGGCAACAATGATATTGAAATGTTGAATTTAGCCGGAACCGGCGTAGCGATGGGAAATGCCTCTGCTCACGTAAAGGAAGCAGCGAATATCGTGACGGATACCAATGACCGCGATGGCATCTATAAAGCTTTACGCCAATTAGAATTGGTCCACTAATCCGCATTAAAAAGAATCGAGAGAAGTCTCGGTTCTTTTTTTGTTTGGAGTCGTTGCGGTTTTTTCAAAATTGAATCCATTGATTAAGTCGAAAATAAAGTTTTATTAGACGATTTGCATTAGTTTTCCCCAAAATACCCAGCAGCGAGCTGAGAGATATGACAAATTAAGCAGATATCCAGCTTATAAAATTATTTCTTTTCCTTGTTTTTTTAAGAAATCACCTCACACTGTTAATTTCTTTATTCATATTGACTGAACCGATATCCAACGTTTATCATATAAATAAGGAGTGTTTTTTTAAGGTGGGATTTTAGGCATAAAGGAGGAGAAAAAATGAAGAAGCAACGAGTGTTAGCGGGATTGATTTTATTAAGCAGTTTGTTGTTCACTTTCACCGCATGTTCCGGGGGCGAAACAAAAAAAGCGGAGAAAAAAGCAAGCACGGCGCAGACATCAAAAGTTGAATTAAGCGTGGAAGGTGGAAACTACATCATTCCTGATGGTGAGAAGGTCGATGATGAGACAGGCTTTTTAGCGTTAGAGGTGAAGGTCAAGAACAAATCGAAGGACAAGTTAGAGGTCTCCTCGAATGATTTTGCATTGTACGATAAAGAGGGCAAGAAGGTTTCTTCCGAACATGTCTATGATTCTAACGATCATTTCAAGGTGATGAGCAGTGAGAGTTTATCAGAGGATAAGAGCTTTACGTCGCCGTTAGTTTTTGAGGTGGAAAAGGCGGGCGAGTACGAGCTTCATTACAAGCCGACCTATTATTCCGATGAAGAGCAGGATGACGGTATCGAATTAAAATTAAACACGAAAGAATATACCGATGATACGAAAGCGGTAGAAGCGTTGACCAATCAATATGTCACAGCTGTTTTTTATGGCTCTGATGAAGTCAAAGAGGCGGACAAAAAAGCCGCCGGCAAATTGACATTAGCCAATGATTTGGAACAAGAGCAAAAAACCTTCAAAGAAGAGGGCGTGAAGGCGTTGAAGGAGTCCTTTTCAAATTACGAGCCGTCAACCGCAGAATTAGAAAAGGTGATCACCCAGCTGCAAAACACCAATAAAGAAAAAGGCCAAGTCACATACAGCTTCAAAGAATTTTTCCCGACCTCGGCGGTTGTTTATGTACGGCCAGAAGTGGTGCTCTTAGATGATGTGGATACGAAGGCGATCACGGAGAAATTTGTTGAAGAAAATAAAGGCAAGTACACCGACTACACCAGTGTTCGGCGAGATGCGGAAAAATATTTGCTGCAGGAGTTGCCGGCAAAAATCAACGAGACCCCGATCAATACCGACGACAATATGAGTGGTGAAGGCTATCAAGTCAAGCTAGAGAAAAAGGATGATAAATGGGAACTCAATTCATCTAATGAGAGCCGAAATTATTATTTCCAATCAATGAAGGAGACCTTTAGAGGCGGGTTAAATGACTAAAATCAGGGGATCGCTGGTCATCGCATTTGTGATTGTACTAGGTATCGCAGCTGCTGTGACCGGCTATTCCAGTTACAAAAATGGTGAGGAAGCCACTGTTGAGCGCCTAGCGCAGGCGTTACTAAAGAATGATCAGACGATGATCAAAAAATCCATGCCGACTTTTTCAACGAAGCAAAAAATTTCGACTGGGACCCGCAAAATGTTCCAACACCAGATTCGCAAACTGAAAAGCAAAGAACAAGTCGTCGCCTTCTTAAAGGATGAAGATCATTTTTCAATTAAAAAAGGAGCATCGTTGTTTGAACCGGCAAAAATCTACCCAATTCCCCGCACGATCGAGTTAGAGCTACCGCAAGAAGCGAGCTTAAAAGCGCGACTGCAAGGACGTCCGATCGTTGGCAACTATGACGAGGATTGGCGTAAGGTTACTTTTGGTCCTTTTTTATCTGGTGAATATGAATTAACTTACGAATTGACGCATCCTAAATTTGGGCGGCACAAAACCAAGGAAAGGATTGATTTGAAAAAGACGGATCAGCGTGTGATTATCAAGGAAAATAATCTCTATGATGGCAACGCGGCGTTTCAACAGCATCTACTGGCTTCTGCGGTAAATTATTTTGATTCCATGAATGAAGCAATCCGCAATGATTTAAACGTTTCCCGAATGGCCGCCTCAAAGGAGCATAAAGAAAAGCTGCAGCAAAGCTTTGAAAAGCTGAAGCCCTATATGGAGAATTTCCAACAGAGCTTCCAAACCATCCAAATTGATTGTGATTCGATCGCTGTCAACCGAGCTCAAACAAAAGTACAGTTGGATTTGTATGTGGATCTTAAACGTTCAATGAAATTGATCGAAGAAACCGGAATTGATGAAGCATTGGTTTCCGACAAACAAAACGCAATCGCTCACTTTCTTTATGATGAGGAGCAGAAAAAATGGCTGATCGATGAACTAATCTTTGATACGTTTCAGCAAGATCCGGAAAAATGGGAACAATCGAAAAGTTATCGTGGTCAAGCTGAGAAAACGGCGCAATGGAGTAAAACTAGCGGCGGCAATGTCGTATAAAAACTGTGGGAGACCGCAGTTTTTTTGTGCATCAAGCGAGAATCACGGTCCTCATTTTAATTTTTTTCAAAGGAAAAGGCGCGATCAGCAAAACTTTTTATGGAGCAACGAAGGAATCTTTTATTTTCAAGCAAAAACAACTATAATGAGACAAGATGCTTAACTAGAGAAGGGGAAAAAAAGTGCGCTTACTATTTATCGGGGATGTTGTTGGGTCGTTAGGTCGGCAGATGTTGAGTGATTATTTGCCACGATTGAAAAAGAAATACCATCCGCAGCTAACAATCGTTAACGGCGAAAATGCAGCAGCGGGTCGCGGAATCACAGAAAAAATTTATAAGAAATTCTTACAAGATGGTGTTGATGTCGTTACCATGGGCAACCATACGTGGGACAATCAAGCGATTTTTGATTTTATCGGCGATGCGAAGAAAATGATTCGGCCGGCGAATTTTCCAGTGGGAACACCGGGAATGGGCCATTTATACGTAAAGGTGAATGATCTAGAGCTGGCGATCATTAATCTACAAGGCCGCTCCTTTATGGCTGACCTAGACGATCCTTTCCGAATTGGTGAGCAATTGATTGCTGAAGCAGAAAAACGCACGCCTTATATCTTCGTTGATTTTCATGGCGAAACCACTAGTGAAAAGCAAGCGATGGGCTGGTTTTTGGACGGTCGTGCATCCGCAGTCGTCGGGACCCATACCCATGTTCAAACGAATGACGCACGGATCTTACCGAAAGGGACGGCTTATTTAACGGATGTCGGCATGACGGGCCCTTATGATGGTATTTTAGGAATGAAAAGAGAGCCGATCATCGAAAAATTCATGACCGCAATGCCTCGTCGCTTTGAAGTAGTTGAAGATGGTCGCGGTATCTTATCTGCTTGTGTGATCGACCTTGATAAAAATGGTCACGGGAAAAAAATCGAAACGATCCTAATCAATGAGGATCGCCCTTTTAGAGAATAAAAAATAAAGAGGTATGAAATGAATTTGGAAAAAGAAGCCGCCGTTGAAGCGGCTTTAAATGATTTAACCGCATTATTGAAAGAAAATGAGGTCATCATTGACTATCAGCGGGTGCAAAAGCGAGTAGCAGAAAGCGACACCCTCAAACAATTGGAAGACGAAATCAAGGAAGCGCAAAAAGCTGCGGTCCAGTATGCCCATTATGGCAAACCGGAAGCAGAGAAGGCTGCCTTAAAGGAAGCAGATCGGCTGACGAAGGAATTCGACCAGCACCCGCTAGTTACGGCTTACCGAGATCAATTAGTGGAAGCCAATGACCTGTTGCAACATTTGACGCACATGATCCAAAAAGAAGTCAATGATACTCTTGAAGCAGATGATTTTGAAACAGACAAGTCGGAGTAAGTAGCAACTTTATTTTTCCATAAGAAAAATAAATTCATTAAAACGAAGTAGGATGCCAGTTCTTCTTATTGCTTTAGCAAGGATAGTAGAATGGTATACGTGCTGAGCATCAGACTTATTTTTCCATTAAGAAAAATAAATTCATTAAAACGAAGTAGGAGGAGCATTCATGCCTCAAAAAACGAAAAATACGCCAATGATGGAACAGTATCTGGCGATCAAGGAACAATACAAAGACGCATTTTTATTTTATCGTTTAGGCGACTTTTATGAGTTGTTTAACGAAGATGCGATCAAGGTTTCGCAGCTATTGGAATTGACATTGACCAGTCGTAATCGTAATGCGGATGATCCAATTCCTATGTGTGGCGTGCCCCATCATTCTGCTCAAGGCTATATCGACACTTTAGTGGAGCAAGGCTATAAAGTCGCGATCTGTGAACAAATGGAAGATCCCAAGCAAGCAAAAGGCATGGTTAAGCGAGAAGTTGTTCAACTGATTACGCCGGGAACCTTAATGGACGGCAAAGGCATCGAAGCCAAAACCAATAACTTTTTGACGGCGGTCACTCAAGTAAACGATCAATTTGGCTTTGCTTACGTGGATCTCTCTACGGGTGAGCTAAAGACCGCATTATTACACGATGAAGAAGCGGTCATGAATGAAGCCACCGCCTTGCAAACGAAGGAGATCGTCTTAGGCAGTGAGATTCCTGAAGGTCTGCAAAAAAATCTAGCTGAACGATTAGGTTTGGTTTTTTCTAAGCAAGAAACGATCGAAGACAATGCGGAGTTTAGCTTTTTGACCGCAGATATCACTGAGGATTTGGAAAAAGAAGCGACAGGCAAGTTGTTGACCTATTTGTCGGTGACGCAAAAGCGTAGTCTCGGTCATATCCAAAAGGCGGAGGAATACCAGCCGGAACATTTTTTGAAGCTGGATTATTTTTCAAAAACCAATTTAGAATTAACACGCTCAATTCGGACTGGCAAAAAACAAGGCACGCTTTTATGGCTATTGGATGAAACCAAAACTGCGATGGGTGGTCGTTTGCTGAAACAATGGATCGATCGTCCGCTGATTCAAAAACGTCAAATCAATGCCCGCCAAGCAATGGTAGCTTCTTTATTAGCCGCCTATTTCGAGCGGATGGATTTGAATGAGGCGTTGACGAAAGTCTATGACTTGGAACGCTTAGCGGGTCGCGTGGCTTTTGGGAATGTCAACGGCCGGGATCTGATCCAATTGAAAACTTCTTTGATGCAAGTGCCTCAAATTCGTCAATTACTAAGTGGGATCAATCAAGGAGAATGGAACGATCTTTTAATCGATATGGAGCCGATGGATGATTTAGTTGAGTTGATTGAAAAAGCGATCAATGATGAAGCACCATTGCAAATCACAGAAGGTAATGTGATCAAAGATGGCTACGATGAGCAATTAGACCAATACCGTGAAGCGATGACCAACGGAAAAACCTGGCTGGCGGAATTGGAAGCGCGGGAACGTCAAGAAACGGGTATCAAAACGCTAAAAGTCGGGTATAATCGTGTCTTTGGTTATTATATCGAAATCACCAAATCAAACCTTGCCAACTTAGAAGAAGGCAAGTATGAGCGGAAGCAAACGTTGGCCAATGCGGAACGTTTTATCACACCAGAGCTAAAAAAATTAGAGACCTTGATTTTAGAAGCAGAAGAAAAATCAGTGGCCTTAGAATACAATTTATTTTTAGGTGTAAGGAACGAAGTTAAAAAAGCCATCACTCGCCTGCAAAAATTAGCGAAAAGTTTGAGTGCCACGGATGTTTTGCAAAGTTTTGCGGTAGTCAGCGAACGGTATCAATATGTTCAGCCAACGATGGAAGTCGGAACCCATAATTTACAAATCAAAGAAGGCCGTCATCCAGTTGTAGAAAAAGTGTTGGGCCATCAAGAATATATCCCAAACAGTGTTCACATGAGCCCCGATGAAATGTTGCTGCTGATTACTGGGCCAAACATGTCTGGTAAGAGTACCTATATGCGTCAATTGGCGCTGACGGTGATCATGGCGCAAATGGGTTGTTTTGTTCCAGCGGAAAGCGCCCAGCTACCGATCTTTGATCAGATCTTTACCCGGATCGGAGCCAGCGATGATTTGATCGCTGGTCAATCGACCTTCATGGTGGAAATGATGGAAGCCAATCAAGCGCTGCGACATGCGACGCCAAACAGTTTGATTTTATTTGATGAACTAGGTCGTGGAACGGCGACCTATGATGGGATGGCTTTAGCGCAAGCGATTATAGAGTACATCCATAAAAACGTGAAGGCTAAGACGTTATTTTCGACCCATTATCATGAATTGACCGTTTTAGAAGAAAGCTTGCCGCAATTAAAAAATGTACATGTCGGTGCGGTGGAACAAAATGGTGAAGTCGTCTTCCTACATAAATTAATGGACGGTCCCGCTGATAAAAGCTACGGGATTCACGTAGCGAAAATCGCCGGCATGCCGACCGAATTATTGTCGCGGGCGGCAACGATCCTATCCGCCTTAGAAGCGGATACGCCGGTTCAAAAAAATGTGGAGATTGCTGAAGAAAATGAACAGTTGTCCTTGTTCAACGAAGTTTCGACTGCTGAATTAGGTGTGGTGGACAGCATCAAGAAAGCCAACCTGCTTGAAATGAACCCAATGGAAGCATTAAACTTCCTGTATGAATTGCAAAAACGGATTTAATCCTAAAGAGTGACAAAGGAAAACGAGGTGGAAGTCGATGGGAAAAATCCAAGAATTATCTGAACGTTTAGCCAATCAAATTGCCGCAGGGGAAGTCGTGGAACGCCCTGCGTCAGTCGTCAAAGAATTAGTGGAAAATGCCATCGATGCCAAAGCAACACAGATCGATATTTTGATCGAAGAGGCCGGCTTGAAAAAAATTCAGATCGTTGATAACGGCGAAGGAATCGAGCAAGGGGATGTCGAGAATGCGTTTAAACGGCATGCCACTAGTAAGATCCACAACCGCGATGATTTGTTCCGAATTCGAACGCTGGGGTTTCGTGGTGAAGCGTTGCCGTCGATCGCCTCTGTTTCCGAGATGACATTGGAAACGGCGACCGCGGATGAAACGCAAGGCTCGTTTCTTTTTCTAAAAGGCGGTAAGATCGAAGAACAACGCCCGACTTCTTTGCGGACAGGTACGAAGATCACGGTGGAAAATCTTTTCTTCAATACACCGGCTCGCTTGAAATACGTCAAGAGCCTACAAACTGAATTATCGAATATCGGCGACATCGTCAATCGGATGGCATCGAGTCATCCTCAGGTCGCTTTTCGTTTAGTCCATGACGGACATAAAATGTTAAGTACTAGCGGCAGCGGCGAGTTGAAGCAAACGATCGCCGGTATCTACGGCGTGGCGACGGCAAAAAAAATGCTGAAAGTCGAAGCCAAAGACTTAGACTTCACATTGAATGGGTACGTCTCGCTACCGGAAGTCACGCGAGCTAGCCGCAATTATTTATCGGTCATCATTAATGGCCGCTATATTAAAAATTATGCGCTGAACAAGGCGATCATCAACGGCTATCAGTCGAAATTAATGGTGGGGCGTTTTCCAATCGCAGTATTGGAGATCACGATGGACCCGTTATTGGTTGATGTGAATGTCCATCCAACCAAGCAAGAAGTCCGTTTATCCAAAGAAAAAGAATTGATGGACTTGATCAGCCGAGCCATTGCAGAAAGTTTGCGGCAAATCAACTTGATTCCTGATGTTGGGGAAAATCCCAGCTTCAAACGGAAAGTCGAAAGAATCCATACAGAGCAATTAGATTTGCCTTTAGAAGAACAGTCGAAGAAAAAAAGTGATTTGAATTACGATCCAAAGACTGGCATTTTTTATGTTGAACCAAAAGCAGAAGAAACGTTGGAGGCAGAGGTGCCGATTTCATCGGAAATTCCGGATACAACCTATTCAGAGCCTTTGAGTTCAGCAGTGGAGCACGTTTCACTGGTGGAAGAAACACCAGCATCGCATGTTGCTGAAATTGCTGATGAAGAGGAAATATTTGACGAAGCGGCTAGTGCCGACCATCCAGAATTTGATCTAAGTACGCAATCTGGTGAGAAAGTGATCGAACAAGCCATTAACAAGTTGGAACAGGAACAACCAAAGGAACGGTTTCCGATGTTGGAATACTTTGGTCAGATGCATGGCACTTATTTATTTGCTCAAAGCAAAGACGGCCTGTACATTGTCGACCAACATGCCGCACAAGAACGGATCAAGTATGAATACTTCCGAGAAAAAATCGGTGATGTCTCTGATGATTTGCAGGAATTATTGGTGCCCTTCGTGTTGGATTATCCCAATAACGATGCCATCAAGCTGAAAGAGCAGACGGAATTGCTGCAAGAAGTCGGAATTTATTTAGAAGAGTTTGGTCCGAATAGCTTTATCGTGCGAGCGCATCCGACTTGGTATCCGGCGGGACAAGAAGAAAGTATCATTCGTGAAATGATCGATATGTTGTTGATCACTGGTTCAGTCAGTGTCAAAAAATTCCGTGAAGCGACAGCGATTATGATGAGTTGTAAACGATCCATTAAAGCCAATCATCATTTAAATGAAGCGCAGGCGCGGGTGTTGCTGACGGATCTTGCTCAATGTGAGAATCCCTTTAACTGTCCCCATGGCCGACCGGTGCTGATTCATTTTAGCAATAGCGACATGGAGCATATGTTCAAACGCATCCAAGATCCTCATTAATAGAAAAAAACGAAGAAAGGCCTGTGACTAAATGACAGTTATTTTAGCCTCACAATCCCCAAGAAGACAAGAATTGCTGCGTTGGTTGATCCCAGACTTTGAGATTCAACCAGCCGATATTGATGAAGACGTAAAGGAACAATACACACCAAAGGAATATGTCATGGAAATGGCGCGTCAAAAAGCGGCGGTGGTAGCTGAAGAGCATCCCGAAGCACTTGTCATCGCTAGTGATACCGCGGTCGTTCTAGGAGAAAAAATTCTCGTCAAACCGAAGAGTCGTGAAGAAGCCTTTGAAATGTTATCAAGCATGAGTGGCGGCAGCCATTTGGTTTATACGGCAGTGGTGATCCGTCAAAAAAATAAAATCGAAGAACAGCTGACTTTTGCGAAAGTAACGTTTTATCCTTTAACTGAAGAAGAAATCAATCGCTATTTAGACAGCGATGATTATAAAGACAAAGCTGGCGCTTACGGTATCCAAAATGGGGCGGGGGTCTTCGTGGAAAAAATCGAAGGCGATTATTATAGTATCGTTGGTTTCCCTGTCGGTGCTGTGAATCAAATGTTGAAAAAATTTTAAGTTAGCGGCGCGTCCATTCAGTTGGCGCGCCTTTTTGAGCAAATTCTTCGTTTCCTTTTCTTAACCGGAGTATGCTTAGCCTGTTCCTAAAAAAATAAAGAAAGAGGGAGACACAATGGATCAAGACGCTTTAAAGAAAAAACTTTCGTCAATGGAATATGCGGTGACACAAGAGAACGCGACCGAGCGACCATTTTCTGGCAAGTATGATGATTTTTATCAAAAAGGGATCTACGTCGATGTCGTCAGTGGCGAACCCTTATTTTCTTCCAATGATAAATACGACGCTGGTTGCGGTTGGCCAGCTTTCAGCCGCCCCATCCAAAAACGTGGCGTCAAAGAAAAAGCCGATTTTTCACATGGGATGCATCGAGTGGAAATTCGCAGCAAAGAAGCCGATTCACATCTTGGTCATGTTTTTAATGACGGCCCCCAAGATCAAGGCGGCTTACGCTATTGCATCAACTCAGCGGCTTTACGCTTTGTGCCGTTTGATGAAATGGATGACGCCGGCTATGGTGAATATAAAGAAATCGTGAAGTAGATGCGCCGGCAACCCCGGCGTATTTTTTTTTTGCCAGTTTTCCTTTGCGCTTTAGCGTAATTAGAAAAATGATCTACGTAGGAAATTAATTTGTTGGTATTTTTCAGAAAATGTATGAAAAATATGCAAAAATTGAGCGGAGGAAACATTTTTTTTCGCTATACTGGAAACATCATAGTTTTTTAGTTAGGGCGATCAAAATGAAAATGTTTAAGGAATTAAGTTTATTATTATTGTATTCAATTATTGGTGAAGGGTTGCGAATGTTTTTGCATTTGCCTGTGCCGGGAAGTATCATTGGGATTTTGCTCTTATTTATTTCTTTCCAAACCAAGCTGTTAAAAACATCGGCGATTGAAGATACCGCGAACTTTTTGTTGAATCATTTGACGATTTTATTTGTACCTGCAGGAGTCGGCTTGATGCAGTATTACGGTGCGATCAAATATATTTGGCCGATTTTATTGGGAGCGGTAGTGCTTTGTTCGCTAGTTTCCTTAGTCGCTGTCGGCAAGACCGCCGAATTTGTCGAAAAAATTACGTTGAAGAGTCAGGAAGAAAAGGCTCGTTTAGTTGAAAAAGTTGAGAAGATTCGAGGTGAAGTCGATGATTTCAGCGCTGGCGAATAACCCGCTGTTTGGCTTGGCTTTGACGTTGTTGATTTATACGGCTATGGACAAGCTATTGAAAAAAGTTCATATTCCCTTTATCAATCCCTTGATCGCAAGTGTCATTCTTATCATTGTTTTATTGAAACTCAGCGGAATCAGCTACAAAGCTTATAATATGGGCGGTAATTTATTTACCATGATGATCACACCGGCAACGGTGGCCTTAGCTTTGCCGTTGTATCAAAATTTTGACAAGCTCAAGCGCTATTTTTTACCGGTAATTTTAGGGACCTTGGTGGGGGTAGTCTTTAATTGTTTGATCAGTGTGTTGATCGGTCGACTATTTTCTCTTAATCAGGGCATCGTCGTTTCGCTATTGCCAAAGTCGGTAACGACCGCCATCTCAGTGGATCTTTCCAGTCAAATGGGGGGGATCTCGCCAGTGACCTTAGCGATCGTTGTTTCCACCGGAATTTTTGGCGCTTTAGTTGGAACCAAGATTTTTAAATTATTTAAGATCGAAAGCCCCGTGGCGCAAGGAATTGCTTTAGGCAGTACCTCCCATGCTATCGGAACGGGCCGTGCTATCGAGATCGGTGAGCTTGAAGGAATTCTCGCGGGCCTATGTATCTGTGTAAATGGTCTGGTGACTGTTGCCTTGTTGCCGCTGCTCTTTCGATTGTTCGAAGGTCTTTAGTAACGACTCCTTGACTCTTTTTGCTAAAATAAAGAGTGAAGGAGTTTTTTTATGCACATTAGAGCCGTGGAAATTCAAAGTTATGATAAAAATATTTATTACAGTCTTTGTCTATTAGAATTGATGGCTGATGGCAAGGCATATAAGCAAACAGATTTAGCCGATTTGTTAGCCGTTGATGTCCGTAGTGTCCAACGGTTATTTGAAGAACTGAGTAAAAGCTACAATCGTTTTACCGAGACGAAATTGCCTTTGTTTAAAAAAATTGGACCTCGTTATCAGTTGATGATTGTGGATCAAGCTCTAGAACAGGAGCAGTTTGCGATTGATTTGATTCGTCGCTCACTGGCTTTTCGTTTGCTGGAATTAGTCATCGCCGGGCAAGGGAAAACGGTGAAAGACCTCAGTAAAAAATTGTATCGAAGCGAGTCCACGATCCGCCGAAAACTAAAAGAATTGGCAGAAAAACTTGAACCGCTGCAGCTGGCCGTTGAACGAGGACGCGTCGTCTTTAAGGCGCCAGAATCGGTCGTGCGGATGTATCTATCGGTTTATTATTGGCGCTTGTTCCGCGGGAAAATCTGGCCCTTTGCACCTTTACACTATCAGATGATCCAAAAAATCAGCCGCGGGATTCAAGACTTTTTTCAAGTAGCGTTGAATCCACTTAAAGCACAGCGCTTAGAATATTTAATTGGCGCGCATTTATTACGAGAGGCGCAACATTATGCGGTAGAAGATCCGCTGGCTAGTCAAGCAGTCTTAGCAGCTGATCCCTTATTCAAAGAGTTTCATACTCAGCTGCGACCAGTAATGCCCGCATATTTTCAGACACTTGGTGCAATGGGAAATCTTTTTTTAAATCTTTTGACGCGGGAGGAATATTATCATGTCCCCGCCATCACGAATAAAATTCATCAGCTATTAGCACAGGAGCCCTTTTTAGTGATGCAAGAGGTTGAGACCATCAATCAAAGATTGAAAAAGAAAATCGCCGATCCCACCGTTTGGAAAAAATTTATCGACTTGCAGGCGGAGGATTATTTGATCAGTGGGCATTTGTATCACCGTTTATTTCCCATGATCCATTTTAATATTAATGGGAAAGCTTTCTGGACCAATATTACTCAACAACAGCCGCAACTAGTTACGTTTGTTTCGGAAGTGCTGGCGGAGCACGGTAGCGAATCGATCTTGTTTGGCCGTTATCTATCAGTGCTACGTCGGCTAACCGAGTTGATTAAGCGTCCTACGCTGCGGATTTTTTTGCAAACCGATTTGCCGGAGTTTGAAGAAACAATCTTGAAAGAGGATCTGCGTCGTTTTTTAGCTAATGAGTATCAAGTCTTATTTGTTGAGGGAAAAAGCGAAGGAGATTTGTGTTTAACGACAAGTATTTTATCGGAAGTAGCCCAAGACTTGCCTACGTTGTTGATTACGCAAGAGCTGCGGATGTCTGATTATTTGGCACTGCTTCAGTTATTACAAGGTTTCGGCGGTAAGAGTTTTTAACCGCCGTTTTTTATGCTAGAATAATGAGAACGTATGTGCAGAAATGCTTCTTTTTATTTTTCTTTCAAGTTGTTTGAAGCGGAGCTATTTGCAGATTTTAATGAAACGATAACTACAGAATAGTTTTCAATCCAGAAAGGATTTATTATGTACGAATATATTACAGGTCGGTTGACCTTTATCAGCCCTAGTTATGTAGTGCTGGATGTAAATGGTATTGGCTACCAGATCGCGTTAGGCAATCCTTATCGTTATAGCAGCAAAATGGAGCAATCAATCACGATTTATGTGCAGCAGATCATTCGTGAGGATGCCCATTTATTGTATGGCTTCGAGACGTTGGCTGAGAAAGAATTATTTTTACGTCTGCTTTCCGTATCGGGCATTGGACCAAAGAGCGGACTTGCAATCATGGCCAATGACGATCACCAAGGCTTGATCCAAGCGATCGAAGCCGGGGATGTGACTTATTTGACGAAGTTTCCAGGCGTAGGGAAGAAGACCGCCCAGCAAATGGTTTTAGATTTGAAGGGCAAGCTGACTGAATTAGTGGATGACCCAATGTCGCTATTTTATGAAGGTGGCAATGATTCAAGCACGGCCTTGGCTGAAGCGATGGAAGCATTGCAGGCTTTAGGCTACAGTCCAAAGGAAATCAAGAAGGTCGAAAAGGCGTTGGAAAAAGAAACATTACAGAACACCGACGATTATTTACGAGCGGCTTTGAAATTAATGATGAAGAAATAGGAGGACGAGATAAATGGATGAAGAGCGTTTACTTTCACCTGACGCGGATGAAAATGATAAAAGTTTAGAAAAATCACTGCGTCCTCGTTACCTTGCACAATACATCGGGCAAGATAAGGTCAAACAGGAGCTGTCGATTTATATCGAAGCGGCGAAAAATCGACAGGAAGCATTGGATCATGTCTTGCTTTATGGACCACCCGGCTTAGGGAAAACCACGATGGCGATGGTGATCGCTAATGAAATGGATGTACAGATTCGTTCTACCAGTGGGCCCGCGATCGAACGGCCGGGGGATCTGGTCGCGATTTTAAATGAGTTGGAACCGGGGGATGTCTTATTTATTGATGAGATTCATCGCTTGCCACGGGTAGCGGAGGAAACTTTGTATTCTGCCATGGAAGATTATTATGTCGATATCATGGTGGGCCAAGGGCCAACCGCTCATCCGGTGCATTTTCCATTACCGCCTTTTACTTTGGTAGGAGCAACGACGCGAGCTGGGATGCTCTCAGCACCGCTACGGGATCGTTTCGGGATCATTTCTCACATGGAGTATTATGAGGAAGAAGATTTGCGGGAGATCGTTTTGCGTTCGGCGGATATTTTTGAAACGGAGATCGTGGAAACAGGTGCAGTTGAGATTGCGCGCCGTTCACGAGGGACCCCCCGGATCGCCAATCGTTTGTTGAAACGAATCCGTGATTTCGCGCAAGTCCAATCGGATGGGGTGATCAATCAGCAGATCGCAGACCAAGCGTTGCGGTTACTGCAAGTAGATGAAGCGGGACTGGACTATATCGATCAGAAATTATTAAAAACTATGATCGAGTTGTATCATGGTGGACCAATCGGTTTAAGCACCTTAGCCGTCAACATCGGTGAGGAGCGCGAGACAGTGGAGGATATGTACGAGCCTTATTTGATTCAAAAAGGCTTCATTAAACGGACGCCTCGCGGTCGGATGGCGACCCCTTTAGCATATGAACATTTTAATTATCCTTATCAAGCATAGAAGGTGAATCGATGGCGGAAGGAAAAGCTACCAAAGAAATTTTGGTCAAGGCGCTAGTTGCTTTGTGCCAAACAAAAAATTATGACAAGATCACTGTTCAGGACATCAGTCAGTCGGCCGGCTTGAACCGCCAAACGTTTTACTATCATTTTAAAGATAAGAATGATTTATTGCGTTACGCCTATTATCAGCGGGGCATGCAATACCTGATATCCAGTGAGCTGTCACTGGAAAATTGGGAAGAAGCGGTCTTGAAGATGCTGAAGCAAATGCAGGAGTGTCATCAATTTTATTTGAATACAGTCACGGCTGAGTCAGAGGTTTTGACGAAAGATTTTACTGATCTAGCCAAAAGCTTATTTGTACGTTTGTTTGATGATGTCGATCAAGAAGGCGAGCTGTCTTTGACCGATAAAGAATTTTATGCCCGCTTTTTGGCGTATGGCTGCGGCGGAATTTTAACGGATTGGTTATTAGCCGGAGCCGAGCAGCCGCCAATCACGATCGCAGCGCAGTTGTTTCGTTTTGCGAAAGACATTGAATTTTTTGCGTATCGTTTATACGAAAAAGACTGGCATGAGAGCTAAGCTCATGTCAGTCCATTTACGATGTATTTGATTGGCTGTTGGTTTAATAAGGCAATCGCGTTTTTCGCGACGATCTCGGCCATTTGATCACGGGCTTCTACGCTAGCATTACCGATGTGAGGCGTCAGAATGACGTTGTCGAAGTCTTTCAAGGCTTCGGTGACTTTTGGTTCGAATTCATAAACGTCTAAAGCAGCACCGGCAAGCTGATGATTCTTCAAGGCTTCAACAAGTGCGACTTCGTCAATCAAAGGTCCACGAGCGGCGTTGATTAAAAAGGCGCTGTCTTTCATTTGGGAAAAACTCTCGCTGCTTAACAGGTGGTGAGTAGCTTCCGTTAAGGGTGCATGTAAGCTTAGAACATCGGCCTGCTGAATGACCTCAGCTTGTGACAGATAGGTTGCCTGTAAACTTTCTTCTACTTCAGAAGCTAGTGGGTGGCGTTGATTGTAAATAAGCTTCATTCCAAAGGCCTGCATCATTTTTCCTAAGGCTTGCCCAATTTGGCCCATGCCGATGATCCCTAAGGTTTTGTCTTTTAATTCGTGTCCTAAGAAAAATAGTGGTGCCCAGCCCTCAAAGCCTTCATGATGCATCAAGCGATCACCTTCAACGATCCGGCGAGATAATGCGATGATTAAGCCAGCGGTCAATTCAGCCGTAGCGTTTGTTGAAACCACGGGTGTGTTGGTTACATAGATTTTTTGCTCTTTTGCATAAGCGGCATCAATATTATTAAAGCCTGCACCGAAGTTAGCAATCAGCTTCAAATTTGGCGCTGCGTCAATCACTTCGCGATCCACTTGGGTTGATAGCGGACAAATCAATACTTCGCAATCCGCAACATTTTTCAGCAATTCTTTTTTTGAGATTAAACCAGTGCCTTCAAACACCTTGTATTCAAGCGCGGCTTCTTTTAATAGCTGTGTTCCAAGCTCAGGAAGTTTGGCGGAAAGATAAATTTTACTCATTTACGATCCCTCATTTCATTTGATAAATTGACTATAGCACAGGAGGAATAACATGAAAAAGATTCTATTCGTTTGTATGGGAAATATTTGCCGTTCGCCGATGGCAGAAGCGATATTTCGTGATGCTTTTGAACAGCAGAAAGAAGAAAATTTTCAAGTCGACTCGGCTGCCACCAGTCAATGGGAGATTGGCAATCCGCCGCATCGTGGCACGGAAAAAATCTTGGCCACACATCATATCTCGACGAAAGGGATGCGGGCTCGGCAAGTAAGTACGACTGATTTTTATGAAGCGGATTATATTATCGGCATGGATCAGGAAAACGTTCGTGACCTAAAAGCAATCGCACCGGCGGAAACGAAAGAGAAGATTTATTTATATTTGGATCGCGTCCCCGGACATGCGGGAGAAAGTATTCCTGATCCCTGGTACACGGGTGATTTTGAGGAAACTTATGAATTGATTCAAAAAGGATTAAATGATTGGTTAACTTTTTTTGAAAAAGGCTAGTTTCCTTGTTTTTTCCAAAAAATTTAAGTAAAATCATACTACATAAACATGCTCTTGGTAGGAGGAAGCCGAATGACTAAAAGCGAGAAGCCTAAAAAGAATTTAATTAAGCTGTTTTCGAATTCATCATATCGTTTCATCTCGGATTTTTTGAATGATTCTGCTGAAAAACGTGCGCAAGAGCAAGCTAATGAGAATATTTTTCTCAAGTTGAAGATGGCTTCTTTGCAAAATAGTTTAGTCGTCCTTCAAGTTCAAGATGAAAAAGATGAAGAAAAATTTGAAACGATCTCAGGTTGGCTGCCGAAAGTAGTCACCAATGATTCCATTGTGATTCGTACACAAGAAAATCAACTAGTGATGCTGACGATCGATCGGATCAAAAAAGTCACGACCTTGTCGCCTAGCGGTGATCAAGAAAGTATTTCACGATAAAAGTATTTTATACATTTACGACTAGGCAGATATCTGCTATACTCTCAATGTAATTAAAAATAGAATAGTACTTTCACAAAGGGGAGCCTTCGGGCTGAGATTGAGATTACTCTAAACCCTAGTACCTGTTTCGGTCATTCGAGCGTAGGAATTGTGATGAAGTAATGATATTACTTCTCCTTTGTGGACTGTATGTTCAAAAGGAGGAGTTTTTTTATGAGTAAGACAAGAATTATGATTGAAGGAACGATCGTAGCGGCATTGGCTTTTATGCTGTCGCTGATTCCAACAACGATCGGCAGCAGCTTCACGATTTCATTAGGAATGATTCCTATGACGTTGTTCGCTTTGCGCCGTGGGGTGAAACCGGCGCTATTATCGGCCTTTATTTGGGGGATTTTACATTTTCCGGCGGGGGATGTTTATTTTCTTAGCGTCGTTCAAGTATTGATTGAATACCCGATTGCCTTTACATTCGCCGGTTTCGCAGGACTCTATGCGAAAAAAGTTCAACAAGCATTAATGGACCAAGATTTGAGGTCCGCTCGCAAAAATATCGTTTATGGCGCGCTGGTGGGAACGGGAGCAAGATTTTTCTGGCACTTTGTTGCCGGTGTCGTTTTCTGGGGCAGCTATGCCTTGTGGGGAATGAATCCGTGGATCTTTTCCTTTGTCATGAATGGCGCCAGCGGATTGGCGACAGCGATCATCACGGCAATTGTGGCCGTTCTAATCTTAGAAAAAGTACCCCAGCTGTATTTGCCTAAAGATGGCAACTTGATTGAAAAGCACAGCCATTAATCGAGGTTTTGACAGAGCAATCCCCGTCATACAAAAAAAGCATTGGCTTTTGGAAATCTTTTCCAGAGGCGAATGCTTTTTTAACGGAATGAGAAGACAGGATCATCGTTTTCGATGTTCAACTGCCAAGTTTGTTTGGCGCTGTCATAAGAAAGTTCAGCGACGTGCTGTTCCTTTTTATAACTCTTGGAGCTACGGCGCCAGCCTTTTTCGTCAGATAAATAAATCGGGATATGGTAGATTTTATTGATTAATTCGGAATGCCCAAAACAAAAAATTGCGCCTTCTTGCAAAATCGGATACAATTCTTTCAATGTTTCACCGTCTAAATGAGCGACGGAGGAACCTTTGCGGAAAAAGGAACGACGATCGTTAACTTTTTCTAAAACGATCCGAGTCAATTTGCTGGCTAAGATCCGATAAAATTCATCGAGATAGCGATAATAGACGCGCATTGTTCCATTCCCTAGATTAAAATAAACAAAGTTGTTTTGTAGTTTGTAAAAGAAAGGTGAATGCAGGTGTGTCCGCATATGACCAAAATAAAGCAATTCAGAAATTTCTAATGGTGTTAACTCCTTCAACATCGTCAGATCATTAAAATCGATCCACTTGCTTTCTTTCGAGTTGTTAAAGGTTTTGTTGCTAAAGAAATTTTGAATTTGATCTGGTGTATTAAGAATTTTCAAGCCGGTATGATTTTCGTACTCACCGATCTCGGATGCGGGATCTAGTAATAACAAATGCTTCGGCTGATGGACGATTCCGTCAACAAAATCGTTGGGTGAAAGGCCTTTTGAGAGCACGGCATTACTTGTTGAATCAATATAAGTAAATAATGTTTCTGGCACAGATTTTCACCCTTTCTAATAGTTGTCACAATCATTTTAACGCAATAATAAAAAAAAAGCTCGTATCTTTTATTTTAAAATTAGATTACAAAGGCCTTAAAAACTGCAATGTTAAAGCACTTTTTTAACAATTAAAAACACTTTAATAAATAACGAATGGATAATCTGTTTATTTCTTTTTTTAATTTTTTTTCTATTAAGTGAAAGTAGTATCATGTGAAGGAACAGAGTATGATACTATTAGATGGAAACTCAGGAGGCTTGTGATGAAGAAAAAAAGGAATTGGTTCATTAATATTTTTCTTTTCTTATTGCTGCTCGTAGGATTAGCGTTGATTTTCAACAATCAAATCAAATATTTTTTGATGCAGTATAACGGTGAGCGTTATACCGTGGCGAAGGTAGATAAAAGCGAAATCGATAAAAATATGCGCAAAGAGGCTTCTTTTGATTTTGATGCGGTGGAGCCCGCTAGTACAGAAGCCGTGCTGCAAGCACAATTAAGCAACAAGCGATTGCCGGTTATCGGCGGCATCGCGATCCCTTCGGTAGAAATCAATTTGCCGATATTCAAGGGGTTATCCAATGAAGTACTTTTGTATGGCGCTGGGACCTTGTCCCCTGATCAAAAAATGGGTGAAGGAAATTACGCCTTAGCGAGCCATCGGGCGGATCGACCGGGTCTTTTATTTACACCCCTTGAAGGGATCAGAGAGAATGATCTAATTTATTTAACCGATCTGCAAAATGTTTATACTTACAAAACGACTTTAAAAGTGCGTGTCCAGCCGACGGAAGTAAAATATCTAGACGTCCAGCCAGGGAAACAACAGCTTACTTTAATTACCTGCGGCGAGATCGAAGGGATCACCCGGATCATCGTCCAAGGGGAGCTAGTTGGTGTTACTCCGGTGAAAAATGCGACGGACACGATGTTGAAAGCTTTTGAGATGGAACAGAGAACCTATTAAAATCAAAAAAACTTCGAGGCTAGCCTTGAAGTTTTTTGTTTTATAAGAATTGACCCTTTTGGCTAAGGGAACCGCTTGGATTTCTGCTATACTTGAAACAAGTATGACGAATTACCTCAATCAAAAATTTGAAGGAGACGATGATGGAGCTTAAAAGAATTTACGCCTCTGAGCTATTAGCGGATTGGACAATTTTTCAGCAGACGCATTTGCTTTTTCCCTTCTATTCTTCCCATCGTCAAGCACGAACGGAATATTTTTCAGCGGTAAAAAAAGGCCATGGTTTTTTGTTGCGTTACAAAGCAGATTGCTTGTTTGTTGATAAAGTCGTGGAAAAAAAAGCGTGGGTGATCAATAACTTGCTGATTACAGCAGAGCTGAACTGGAAGACCGCTTTTTTGTTATTAGAAAATGCGGCCCGCCGTGAATTCAAGCACACGTTAAAATTAAAGCTGCAGGCCAATCTGATCATTCAACAATGGCTGATCAGCCAAGACTACCGCTTCGTCGGAGAGGTTTGGCAAAAACAGTTAGTTTATCAAACCGGCTTGGTTTTAGGCGGAGGTGGGGCTCGTGGCGCGTATCAAATCGGTGTTTGGAAAGCCTTGCTAGAAAAAAATATTTCTTTTGCTGTGATCAGCGGCACGTCGGTTGGTGGCTTGAATGGCGCCTTGATCGCTCAGGGAGAGTATGATCAGGCCGTTGCGCTGTGGGAAGAGATCGAAACGGATAAAGTGTTGGAGATCACCTTTAAGGAGGTCGAAGAATTGGATTTTTCGGCTCAGGTGGATCAGCTGCGAACCTTTATTAAAACATCTTTGCGACAACGAGGCCTTTCTTCGGCCCCTTTGAGACGCTTGTTAGAGGAGCGACTTGACCCGCAAAAAATTCAACAGGCTTGTCCACTGTCTGTTGTAACAACGAAGGTACCGGCTTTTCAAGAAATCATTGTTTCACTTAATCAATGTCCTAAAGGGGAGATTATTGATTGGCTGTTGGCATCGTCGGCGTTTTTCCCGATGATGGCAATGGCGAAGATCGGGAATGATTTTTATGTTGACGGCGGCTATCGGAATAATTTGCCAGTGGACGTCGCTTTGCAGCAAGGGGTCACGGAAGTCATCGTAGTGGATGTTCACGGACCGGGCCTTGATAAAAAATATCGTCTGCCGGCGGAGGTTGCGGAGCTTTCTCTAGCCAGCCCCTGGAGTCTAGGGGATTTATTACTGTTTCACAGTGATCGCGCGTCAGTCAATATTGATTTAGGCTATTTGGAAACGAAGCGAGCATTTGGTGAGTTGCAAGGGGAACGCTATTTTTTTAGTTGTCAGTCTGATTTTCAACGGTTGACGAAGGATTTTTTACAAAAAGTCAAAAAACAGGTGCCACTTGAGCTGGATCAGCTTTATCCCGAATTGAAAAAATTTTTCCGGCGCAGTGTGCCGGTGGAATTACTGAGTCTGGCTTGTTTAGAATTTTTTGCTTATTGGCTGAAGATTTCGCCGGTCCAAGTATTTACACCGTCAGAATTGATCGTCGTATTGCGACGTCAAATCGAGGCGCCAAGTAAATTCGGTCCGGGAATTTCGGTACAGGAACAGATCGAGGATTTTATCAATCATCACAATCTTTTTTCTGATTATCATCAAGTCTTACAAATTTATCAGCAAACCGGCTCGTGGGAACAGTGGTATCGCCGCTGGCCGATCCAGACCTTGCTGGCACTTTTTTTTAGTTATTTACAGGAGGAATTATAATGGCAGAATTTAATTATGAAATCGTCGAAGAAATCGCTGTGCTATCGGAGAATCCGAAGGGCTGGCGCAAGGAATTGAATCTGGTGAGCTGGAATGAACGGCCACCTAAGTTTGATCTAAGAGACTGGGCCCCTGACCATGAAAAAATGGGCAAAGGCGTAACCTTAAGCAATGAAGAATTTGCGGTGTTAAAAGAAACGTTAAGTAAGATGTAGTCCATTATTTTTCGAAAGAGGGGAACAACGGCAATGAAAAGTATGACTGGTTATGGGCAAGCAGCGCGCACCAATGACAATTATGAATTGAACATTGAATTAAAAAGTGTCAACAATCGTTTTTTAGATCTACAGATTCGCATGCCTAAGGAATTAAACCCTTATGAGGCATTGATCCGCCAAATCGCGAAAGAAAAGATCCAACGAGGTCGCGTCGATGTGTTTATCAATCTGACACCGTTGAAAAGTGGCAATAAACAAGTAGTCGTTCATTGGGAATTGCTGAACCAATTGGTCCAAGAATTACAACGCGGCGGCAAAGAACATTTTGGTGTGGTGGATCTACCGGTGGAACAAGTCTTAGTGAAAGCGATGGAACAGGATGATTATGTCACGATCGTTGATCAACAGACGGCAGATGACTCGTTAGAAGGATTAGTGGGAGAAGTTGCGGCAGCTGCCTTTACCCAGCTGGCGACCAGTCGTGAAAAAGAAGGTGCTGGTATCCAAAAGGTATTGGCGGAATATAGTGAGAAGGTCCAACAGTTGACGGGGGAATTGGCAAGTTTTGTGACTGAGTATGAAGCGGATTATCAGCAACGGTACCAAGCGAAGCTGGAAGAGTATCTAGGTAGTACTGTCGATCACGACCGTTTACTGACAGAGCTGGCGATTTTATTAGAGCGGGGCGATATCCATGAAGAGTTGGATCGCTTAGGGATTCATTTAGAAAAAATGAGTGGCTTGCTGCAGACGACAGATCCAGTCGGCCGTGAATTGGATTTCTTGTTGCAGGAAATGAATCGTGAGGTCAATACCATCGGCTCAAAATCCAGCCCGATCCAAATCAAAGACATCGTTGTTCAGTTAAAAACGATCCTAGAAAAAATTCGCGAACAGATTCAAAACGTCGAGTAGTTCATGTGTTTTATAAGAATTAAGGAGGAGCTTTGCGCTGCCCCTTGAAATATTCAAAAAAAAAGTGCACAATAGGCGTTAGCTGAAAAAGACGATGAAAGGGCGTTAGTATGTCTGAACGAGGACTGTTGATTGTATTGTCGGGACCTTCCGGCGTTGGCAAAGGCACCGTTAGAAAAGCCATTTTTGAACGAGACGATAATGAATTCCAATATTCTGTCTCAATGACCACCCGACCAAAACGAGAAGGTGAAGTCGAAGGCGTTGATTATTATTTCCGAACGAAAGAAGAGTTCGAGGCGATGATCGAAGCCGGCGAAATGCTGGAATATGCAGAATATGTGGGGAATTATTACGGCACGCCGTTGACCTATGTAAATAAAACGCTAGATGAAGGCAAAGATGTCTTTTTAGAGATCGAAGTCCAAGGGGCGCAGCAAGTAAAAGATAAAGTTCCCGACGGCGTGTTTATTTTTCTGACACCACCGGATTTAACGGAACTAAAAGCTCGAATCGTTGGCCGCGGCACTGATAGTGCAGAAGTGATCGATGAGCGGATGCGCGTTGCCCGTCAAGAAATCGAAATGATGGCTCTTTATGATTATGCAGTTGTGAACGATCAAGTGTTAAAAGCGGTTGATCGGATTAAAGATATAATTGTTAGCGAGCATTACCGAGTTGACCGAGTGATTGGTAAATATATAAAAATGTTAAAGGAGATCTAAGCTTATGATGTTAAAACCTTCGATTGATACGTTGTTAGACCATGTGAATTCAAAATATTCGTTGGTTATTTTAGCCAGCAAACGTGCCCACGAATTAGATGCAGGAGCACAACCTACACTGGATTCATTTGAATCCGTGAAAAGTGTGGGACAGGCATTAGAAGAAATCGATGCCGGCGCGGTCATCAATGACCCACATCCAGAAATCAAACGGGAACGTTTGAAGATGGAAGAAGAAGAACGCCATCTTCAACGTGAACGCGATCAACGAGATCTAGAAGCACGTATCCGTAACGACCAAAACTAAGCGCTGAATTTTTTCACGCAAATGTAAATGGGATTGTACCAAGTACTTTTGGCGCAATCCCTTCTTTTTTGTTACGAAGTACATAGAGCATTTCTTAATTTAGACCAACCGCGTCGAAATTTAGTACAATAATAAAGAATGGAGGCGGAAGAAATGAAATTAGCACAAGTGATCGTGGATGTTCCTGCGATGCAGACGGATCAACCCTTCAGTTACTTGATCCCGCCTCAATTAGCAGTAGAAGTCGGCATGCGAGTGGAAGTTGGTTTTGGGCCACGCCATGTGCAAGGTTTTGTGATTGGTTTCGAGACTGCACCAGAACCGTTGCCGGATAATTTGAAACCACTTATTCGCGTGTTAGACTTAGCGCCAGTTTTGAATCAGGAATTATTAGCCTTGGCAGATTATATGAAAGCCACGACCTTCGCCTTTAAAGTAACTTGTCTGCAGACGATGCTGCCTAGTGTTATGAAAGCCAATTATCAAAAGAGCTTTTATTTGCTGAAAGAAGTCGACACTGTTCAAGCGAACTATTTTGCGGGTGGTTCTTCGCTTGACTGGGAGGATGCTGAAGCGCAAGGCTGGTTGAAAGAATTGGCGGCTTTGCGGGAGCAAGGCATCGTCGAGTTACGTTACGAAGTCCATACGAAAAACAAAGTCAAGACCGAGCGTTACATCAAGCGAACTTTTTCTCCAGCTAAATTAGCAGAGCTGAAAGCCGGACTGCGGAAAAATTCCTACAAACAGGAACAGTTATTGGATTATTTAGCAGCTCTTGCGGAAGAGAAACTGGTTGCGGTGAAAGAAATGAAGGCGGAGGACTTTTCTTTAGCTAATTTGAACCAAGCCGAAGCAAAAGGCTGGCTGACCTTTGTCGCAGTGGAAAAATACCGTGATCCCTATGCGGAGCGTGAGATCCAACAAACCGCGGCTTTAGAGTTAAATCCAGAACAGCAGGCAGCTTATGAAGCGATTAGCCAAAAAAATATTGCTGGCGAGCATCAAGTTTTCTTACTGGAAGGCGTGACGGGCAGTGGCAAAACGGAAGTCTATTTGCAAGTGATCCAAGACGTCTTAGCCAAAGGTCAAACGGCCATGATGTTAGTACCAGAGATTTCCTTGACACCGCAAATGGCGATCCGCTTTAAAGCACGCTTTGGCAGTGAAGTTGCTGTTTTACATAGCGGATTGTCTCAAGGTGAAAAATACGATGAATGGCGAAAATTGGAGCGTGGCGAAGCCCACGTAGTTGTTGGTGCTCGTTCAGCGATCTTCGCGCCCTTAGAAAATCTTGGTGTTATCATCATTGATGAAGAACATGAGACGAGCTATAAACAAGAAGAGTCGCCTCGCTATCATGCACGAGATTTAGCAATCTGGCGAGGGAAATACCATCATTGTCCAGTTGTTTTAGGCAGTGCTACGCCTTCATTAGAATCCCGCGCCCGCGGACAAAAAGGTGTCTATCAATTATTGCATTTAACAGAGCGAGCGAACAGTCAGGCGAAACTGCCCACCGTCGAGATCGTTGATATGCGAGAAGAAATGCAGCGTCGCTTGAATTCTTCCTTCTCTGAAAGCTTGGAAGAAAAATTGCGGAATCGTTTGGCTAAAGGGGAGCAAAGTGTGCTGTTGTTGAATCGTCGTGGTTATTCTTCCTTTGTCATGTGTCGGGATTGCGGCTTTGTCTTACCTTGTCCCAACTGTGATATTTCTTTGACGCTGCATATGGATACGAAAACGATGCGCTGCCATTATTGCGGTCATGAAGAGGGGATTCCGCATCGTTGTCCAAACTGCGGCAAGGATAAGATCCGCTACTTCGGGACAGGAACGGAAAAGGTCCAAGAAGAATTGGAACAATTGATTCCCGAAGCCCGAGTGTTACGAATGGATGTTGATACGACTCGCCGTAAAGGTGCTCATGAAAAAATCTTAACGGCTTTTGGTGAAAAAGAAGCAGATATTTTATTAGGAACACAAATGATCGCCAAGGGCTTAGACTTTCCAAACGTGACCTTAGTAGGTGTTTTGAATGCCGATACGGCGTTGAATCTGCCAGACTTTCGTTCTAGCGAGCGGACCTTCCAGTTATTGACTCAGGTCAGCGGTCGGGCGGGTCGCGGAGAAAAGGCAGGGGAAGTCGTTATCCAGACCTTTAATCCAGAACATTACACGATCAAGCTAGCTCAGCATCATGATTACGAAAATTTTTATCATCAGGAGATGCGGATTCGTCATCAAACCGATTATCCGCCGTATTATTACACGGTGAAAGTCACGGTCTCTCATCAAGAGGAAATGAAAGCGGCACAAAAAGCCTTCCAATTAGCGGAGCAGCTGCGGCAGCAATTAAGTCCTCAAAGCATTTTGTTAGGGCCGACACCGGGGGCAATCTTACGAATCAAAAATCGTTATTACTATCAGCTGATTATTAAATATAAACACGAGCCGAACTTACAAGGAACGTTAGAAGAAATTTTACAAGTGAGCCAAAAAGATCAACGTCAAGGGCTATTGATTGCCATTGATAATGAACCAATGTATTTTATTTAAATCATTCAAACAGTAAAAGAGATGGGAGCGAGGATATGCGTTATCCAATTATTATTCATCCTGACAAGCGGTTGCTGCAAAAGGCAGAGCCAATCGAATATATTTCCGACGAGATTGTTACCTTGCTAGATGATATGTATGAGACGATGGTGGCTCATGATGGAATCGGGCTGGCTGCGCCGCAAATCGGTAAAAATTTGCGGATTGCCGTGATTGAAGTGGAAGAAGGCGACCGTTTTGATCTGATTAATCCTGAGATCATCGAGGGTAAAGGAACCGATATTGATGTGGAAGGCTGTCTGTCGATCCCTGAAACTTTTGGGACGGTGGAGCGTTACGATGAAGTGACGGTACGTTATTACGATCGTGATGGGGCTGAGATGGAAGTCACCGCCTATGGCTATTTGGCTCGAGCCTTTCAACACGAGATCGATCACTTAGACGGCAAGTTGTTCATCGATCAAATGATCGAGCAGATTGCCCCAGAAGATTTAGAACGTTATATGGAGGAACATATCGATGACTAAAATTGTATTTATGGGAACACCGGCCTTTTCGGTGCCGATTCTAGAAAGTTTGATTGCGGCGGGCTACGAGATCGCCGCGGTCGTAACGCAACCAGACCGCCCGGTGGGACGTAAAAAAATCATTACCCCAACACCAGTAAAAGAAGCAGCCTTGAAGCATGAGCTGTTAGTCTTGCAGCCGGAAAAAATCAGTGGCTCACCAGAAATGGAAACCATTAAAGAGCTAGCGCCGGATTTATTAGTGACGGCGGCATTCGGCCAATTTTTGCCGGAAAAATTATTACAGGTTCCTAAATTAGGTGCCATCAATGTCCATGCTTCATTATTACCAAAATATCGCGGCGGTGCGCCGGTTCATTACGCGATCATGGAAGGCGAAGCCGAAACGGGCGTCACGATTATGGAAATGATCAAGAAGATGGATGCGGGCGGTATCTTCAGCCAGCAAAAAATTGCCATCACGAAGCAAGATGATGTAGGCACGATGTTTGAAAAATTAAGTCAAGTAGGTAAAGAACTATTGTTAGCGACCTTACCCAAAATTATTTCCGGAGAATTAAAACCCACGCCGCAAAATGAAGCGGAAGCGACTTTTTCACCGAATATCAGTCGAGAGCAAGAAGCGATCGATTGGCAAAAAACAGCGGAAGAGGTTGATAACCAAGTACGGGGAATGCACCCGTGGCCCGTGGCTTTTACGACCTATGAAGGTGCACGTTGGAAGATTTTCCACACGACCCCACTAGTAGAAACGACGACGGCGGCCCCAGGGACGATCGTTTCGCGGACTAAAAAAGCCTTACACATTGCGTGCGGCGGCGGCACAGTCTTGGCAATTGATGAATTGCAGCCGGCGGGTAAAGCCAAGCAAGCGGTCCAAGCCTTTTTAAACGGCAGCGGTCAAGCCGTGACAGAAGGACAGCAGGTGGGCTAGATGGCAAAAATTCCTAAAAAATTACTACACTCAGTGCGTTTTACGGCTTTAGAAGCTATCGAACGGATCAATCGCGGCGGTGCGTATTCAAATTTATTACTAAATGAACTGATTCAAAAAAATAAAGTTGATGGCAAAGATACTGCGTTGTTAACAGAACTAGTTTATGGCACGATCAGTCGACAATTATTATTGGCATATGAGGTCGAACCCTTCATCAAAAAAGCCAAAAAAGTGGATCCGTGGGTCAGAAGCTTATTGCAATTATCCCTTTATCAAATGCTTTATTTAGATCGGGTGCCGGATCATGCGATTATTAATGAAGCGGTAGAGATCGCCAAAGCCAAAGGCAATCCGGGAACAGGGAAATTTGTCAACGGTGTCTTGCGTTCAATCCAACGGGCAGGTGTTCCGTCATTAGATTTAATTGAAGACCCAATCGAACGCTTAGCGACCGAGATCAGTATGCCAAAATTTTTAACCGAAAAATTTGTAGCTGAGATTGGCGAGGAAGAAACGCGTAAGCTGGGCTTGTCTTTATTAGAGCCTAGCCGAGTCAGCGCTCGGGTAGACTTGCGCTATTTGAGCCGTGAAGAAGCCATTGAAGCGTTGGCTGAAGATGGGATCGAGGCTCGCGTCAGTGAGCTGTCTCCTTATGGAATCGTTGCTGACCGCGGCTTCTTAGCCGGCAGTGAATTATTTCAAAATGGCTGGCTGACGATCCAAGATGAAAGCTCGATGCTAGTGGCGCAAGCGATGCAAATCGCTCCAGGCCAAAAAGTGTTGGATGCATGTGCGGCACCTGGTGGAAAAACGACTCACATCGCTGCCTTATTAGAAGACGAGGGCTCCGTTACCGCACTAGATATCCATGAACACAAATTAAAATTAGTTCAGGAAAATGCGGAACGTTTGCGCGTGACTGATCGAATCGTCACGAAAAAAATGGACGCACGGGAAGCCGCGCAACATTTTGAAGCGGAAAGCTTTGATCGGATTTTAGTTGACGCCCCTTGTTCTGGCCTAGGCTTGATGCGGCGTAAACCAGACATCAAATATCAAAAGCAGCCACAGGATTTTGTTCAGCTGCCAAAAATCCAATTAGAAATTTTAAAAAATTGCGCTCCCACATTGAAATCGCGTGGGATTATGGTATACAGTACATGTACAATCACATCAGCAGAAAATCAAGCGGTGGTCGAAGCCTTTTTAGCAGAGCAGCCTGATTTTGAAAAAATCGATCTGACGCTAGACATAAAATTACAGTCGGCGATCCAGGATCAAATGCTGATTTTATATCCTGAAATGTTTATGACAGATGGATTCTTTATTTGTGCAATGCGAAAAAAATAGATAAATGAGGTGGACAAAAGATGGAGATCCAATTTCAATCAGACATCGGCAGACGTCGTCATACGAACCAAGATTACGCAAATGTTTTTACGAATCAAGCAGACATGTATTTAGCTATACTAGCAGATGGTATGGGCGGTCATTTGGCTGGCGATGTGGCTAGTAAGATGGCGGTTGACGGCTTAGGCGCTGCTTGGTCGACCTCAACTATTTCACAACCAGAGGAAGCCAGCCAATGGTTTTTGCAAGAAATCCAAAAAGTCAACGAAGCAATCTATCAAGAAGGAATTACGCATCCAGAAATGCAAGGAATGGGAACAACGATCGTCAGTGCAGCTTTACTGAATGAAACATTTGTTTTAGCTCACGTTGGAGATAGCCGAGCATACTTGATTCAAAACGATCAGTTGAAGCAATTGACGGATGATCATTCTTTGGTAAATGAATTGCTGAAGTCAGGCGAGATCACCGCAGAGATGGCCGCTACCCATCCGCAAAAAAACATTTTGACTCGTTCTGTGGGTGTCTCTGGACAGGTGAAAATAGATGTTTCACATCATCATTGCCAAGCGAATGATTACTTACTGTTGTGTTCAGATGGCTTGACCAATATGGTGAGTGAAGCGGATATTTTGTCAGTCGTGACTAGTGACCAAACATTAGAAAGCAAAACCAAACAGTTGATTTCCGCAGCCAATGAAGCTGGTGGTGCGGATAATATCACTGTTTTATTGATTCACTTTGAGGGGGCTGCGTGTCCATGATCGAAATAGGCAAATTGGTCAATGGACGTTATAAAGTTATCGCCAGTATCGGCAGTGGCGGGATGGCAAACGTCTTTTTGGCCCACGATTTGATTTTGGATCGTGATGTTGCCATCAAAATATTACGCTTTGACTTTCAAAATGATCAAACGGCAATTCGCCGCTTCCAGCGAGAAGCGCTGGCAGCGACAGAATTGGTGCATCCGAATATCGTCGGCGTTTATGATGTCGATGAAGAAAGCGGCATGCAGTATTTGGTCATGGAATATGTCAAAGGGATGGATCTAAAACGTTTTATTCAAACGAAACATCCTATTTCTTACAGTAAGATCGTTGATATCATGCAACAAGTTTTATCTGCTGTTAGTTTGGCTCACGCTCATGGGATTATTCACCGTGATTTGAAGCCGCAAAATATTTTGATGGACCAAGAAGACGTGGTTAAGATCGCTGACTTTGGAATCGCAATCGCCTTATCCGAGACATCTTTGACCCAAACCAATTCAATGCTAGGCTCTGTCCACTACTTATCGCCGGAACAGGCGCGAGGCGGAATGGCCACAAAGCAATCAGATATTTATGCATTAGGGATTATCTTGTATGAAATGTTAACGGGCAATGTGCCCTTTGATGGGGAATCAGCCGTAACGATCGCCTTGAAGCATTTCCAAGACAAGATGCCTTCCGTAAAAAGTTTTGATCCGGAAGTTCCTCAAGCTTTAGAAAATATTGTGATGCACGCGACTGCAAAGGAGCCAGCTGATCGCTATAAAACTGCGGAGGAAATGGCTGCAGATCTCTCTACGGCCCTTTCGCCAAGCAGAGTAGATGAGCTACCTTGGCAGCCAACAGTGATGCTGGACGAGACAAAGGCATTGACGCCGATCCAGCCGGAGAATCTGCAAGAAGAAACAAAAGAAGAGCCGATGCTAGAAGAAAAGCCGAAAAAGAAAAAACGCAAACGCCGTTTTATTTTTCTATTTATTTTACTTTTAGGGATTATCGGCGGGGCTGCCGCGTATCTGTTGACTAGTTCGGCGGAAGTCTCGATCCCGCAAGTGGAGGATATGACTGAAGCCGCAGCTCGAAGCGCGTTAAAAGACGCGGGCTTATCCGTTGAGAGTAAAGCAGATGAGGTTCCTAGCGATACGATCAAAAAAGGTCGCGTCGTTCGAACCAATCCTGCGGCTGGCAATATGATTAAAAAAAGCCAGCAGGTTCGGCTGTATGTCAGTTCTGGTACACAAAAGGTCGCTATCAAAGATTATAAAGGTGAAAAAATCCGCGACGCGCAAGATGATTTGCAAGACATCGGATTTTTATCGAAGAATATTCGGATTGAGCTAGTGAATAGCGATACGATCCCTGAAGATCAAATTATTAGTCAAGAACCGAAAGCCGGTACAAAAGTTGATCCGAAAAATGATGAAGTGGTTTTCCAAGTTTCAGATGGACCAAAAACCATCAAGATCGGGAATTATACTGGCTGGGAATATCAGAACGCACGAGAGGAACTCTTGGAGTTAGGTATTACAGACAGTCAGATTAATCAAACTCCGGCGAGTGACGAAGTGGTTCCGGCAGGAGAAGTTATCAGTCAAAATCCAGTCGGCGGAACAGAGCTGACGGCTAAAGATACCATTACTTTGAAAGTAAGTACTGGTTCAGATAATGTCCAACTGGACGATCAAACCGGAAAAGACAAAGCCGATGCGGAAGCGACGATTACTAATTTAGGACTGAAGTATCTCGAAACACAAGAATTTTCCAGCGAAGTTGCTGCTGGAAAAGTCATCTCAACGAATCCAAGTGCGGGTTCCGTAAAAAAAGGTTCCACAGTTACCATTATCGTTTCAAAAGGTCCAGAAGAAACGCAAGAGTCAGAAGAGCCCACCACAAAAACCTTTGATGTCACGATCGCAGCAAGCTTTACCGGCTCAGGCGATCAGAAAGATACGATGACGGTTTTAGTGACAGATGCAAAAAATAAAACGGCCACGCAAAAATTAGATTTCACAGTAGATAAAAATACCCAATCCGCCGAAAGAACCGTGTCGGTTACAACGGAGGGGGATCAGCCAGCCACCATTGAAGTTCAACGCAATGGCAACTCAGTTATTACTAAGAGTGACGTATCGGGAGCTGAAACGATCACTGTTCCGTAAGAAAACCTTTCCTGATTTTGGATCAGGAAAGGTTTTTTAGGTCATTTGTACTGAAACGAAAAATGAAGTATGCTACAATGAGACAAACGGATAAGCTGTAAGGAGTTACAAGCTTTGGAAGAAAAGGAGATGAGACGAATCGAAGGACAGATTCGTAAAGCTTTAAGTGGTTTTTATTATGTTGCTAGTGAGGGGAAAATTCATCAAACACGGGCACGAGGAAATTTTCGTAAAAAGAAATTGACGCCCTTAGTGGGGGACGAAGTAGTATTTAGCAGTGAAGAAAATAGTGAAGGCTATATTTTGGAGCTGTTGCCCCGTAAAAATGAACTGGTTCGTCCGCCGGTAGCCAATGTCGATCAAGGCGTGATTGTCACTAGTTTGGTGGAACCCAATTTTTCCTATAATTTATTGGATCGTTTTTTAGTCACCCTTGAAAATAATGAAATCCATCCGGTTATTTATTTGTCGAAGACCGATATTGTTTCTGATTCGACGATGGTGGAAAAAATTCGATCGGTTTATGAGCCTTTAGGTTATCCAGTGATAGACGGCGAGCAGGACAAGAAAAAACTAACCGATTTATTTGCCCATCAATTAACGGTTTTCATGGGACAATCAGGGGCGGGCAAATCTACTTTGTTGAATGATGTTTCGCCGGAATTGAATTTAGCGACTGGTGAAATTTCTGACGCTTTAGGTCGGGGACGTCATACGACGCGCCATGTGGAATTACTAGATTTGTTTGACGGTCTGGTAGCAGATACGCCAGGCTTCAGTTCAATCGAGTTTTTAGAGCTGACTGTCGAAGAATTACCAAAAGAATTTCCTGAATTTCGGGTCGCCGCATCTAAGTGTCGCTTCCGGGAATGTCGCCATGTTAAAGAACCTGGTTGCGAAGTAAAACGTCAGGTTGAAGCTGGTGAAATCGCTCAGAGCCGCTACGACAATTATTTGCAATTTTTACAAGAAATCGAAAAACGCCGTCCAATCTATAAAAAAAAATAAAATATTCTACAAAATGAAAAAGGATGGCAGTCGGACTTTTCGCAGTTTACAAGGTTTGAAAACAGAAAAAAAGTCCAATCGAGAACAAAAAGAAAGCCCCAGAAGGATGCTATACGGCTTGAAGATCGGACTTATTTTTCTGAAAGAAAAATAAATACATTAAAATGAAAAAGGATGGCAGTCGGACTTTTCGCAGTTTACAAGGTTTAAAAACAGAAAAAAGTCCAATCGAGAATAAAAAGAAAGCTCTAGAAGGATGCTATACGGCTTGAAGATTGAACTTATTTTTCTGAAAGAAAAATAAATACATTAAAATGAAAAAGGATGGCAGTCCGACTTTTCGCAGTTTACAAGGTTTAAAAACAGAAAAAAAAGTCCAATCGAGAATAAAAAGAAAGCCCTAGAAGGATGCTATACGGCTTGAAGATCGGACTTATTTTTCTGAAAGAAAAATAAATACATTAAAATGAAAAAGGAGTAAGGACTATGAAAATTGCCCCATCGATTTTAAGTGCGGATTTTGCACGACTAGGTGAAGAGGTCAAAATGGTAGAGGATGCAGGTGTGGATTATATTCACATCGACGTGATGGATGGAAATTTTGTGCCGAATATTTCCTTTGGTCAAGTCGTTGTCAAAGCATTACGTCCTGTAACGAAGCTGCCGTTGGACGTTCATTTGATGATCGCCAATCCTGAAAATTATATCAGCGATTTTGCCAAGGCTGGTGCGGATATTATCATGGCACATGTGGAGGCAACTCCTCATATTCATCGAGTAGTTCAAATGATTAAAGCAGCAGGCGTGAAACCAGGTGTTGTCCTGAATCCTGGTACTCCAGTTGAAGCCGTTAAATGTGTCTTAGGGGACGTGGATCAAGTCTTAGTGATGACTGTTAATCCCGGATTTGGGGGACAAAGCTTCATCGAAAGTACGGTTGAAAAAATCGCTGAGTTGGATCGTTTAAGAAAAGAACAAGGCTATCATTATGAAATCGAAGTTGACGGTGGCATTCAGCCTAAAACGGCTAAAAAATGTGCTCAAGCTGGTGCGGATGTTTTTGTCGCGGGTTCATATATTTATGACGCAGAAAATCCGCAAGAAAAAATCAATGCTTTGCGGGCGGCTTTAGATTAATGCAAGTCTTACTTGTAGCAGGCGGTGATCCAAATCACTGGCCTGCTTTTTCAACTAAGTTTGAAAAAATCATCGGGATTGATCGCGGCAATCTGTTTCTTTTGCGTCGAGGGATCGTGCCAGATCTAGCCATTGGTGATTTTGATTCGTTGAATGAAAAAGAAAAAGAAGAGGTCTTCGGTCAGGTTGGAGAAGTGTTGACAGCTCCGGCGGAAAAGGATGATACAGATACCCAACTGGCTTTAGTGAAGGCCTTTGAGCGATTTCCTCAAGCGGAAGTGACACTGATTGGAGCGACTGGTGGGCGTTTGGATCATTTACTGGCGAATTTATGGCTGGGATTGGAACCACGCTTTCAACCGTTTCTTTCGCAGATTACGATTAGCGATCGAGGGAATACGATTAAGTATTTGGCTCCCGGTTCATATAGACTTGAACAAGAAGTGGAGATGAAATACGTTGCCTTCTGCTGCTTGACATCAGTAAAAGAGCTTTCACTAACAAATTTTAAATATGAGTTGAAGAAAACGGATTTTCCACAGCCCACTAGCTTAGCCAGCAATGAGTTTTTAATTGGCCAGGCAGAGGTGAGTTTTTCCAAGGGAATGATCGCCGTCATTCAAAGTCGTGATGTCTAAAGAAGTAGGTCAAGGAGCTGGTTATTGCAGCAACGGTTGACCTGCTTCTTTTTCAGTTTTGAGAGATACTAAAATTCTTTAAAATCAACGGTTGGCGCTTTTTAATCCCCCCGTTTAGTGGTAAAATTTATTTTATATTATAGTGTCCAGAGGTGCCTAAGTGAGAAAGTTTAATCCAAATAAGAATATTATTATTTTGTTAATTGTTGTTATTATTGTCGTCGCGACCGTCTCGATCACCGCAGCAAATCGTGCGAAAGATAGTGGAACGAATTTTGTTCAGTCCGCGATCAATGACACGGTGAGTGTCGTTGATAAAGTAATCACAGCACCGGGACGTTGGTTAACGAGCGGCGTTCAATCTGTTTCCAACCTAGTCAATACTTACCAAGAAAACGAGCAATTGAAGAATGAAGTCGATCAATACGATGAAGTAAAGCAGCAAACCAAGAACCAAGCACAAGAAATCGAACATTTAAAAGCTGAGCTAGAACTGAATCAAACGCTGACCAGCTATCAAAAAGTGACGGCCAATGTCATTACCCGCTCGCCGGATACGTGGCAGGATATGCTGATTGTTGATAAGGGCAGCAGTGATGGTGTTGAAGGAAACATGGCAGTGATGTCGCAAAAAGGATTGATAGGACGGGTAATGGAAGTCAATGCTCATTCCTCAAAAATCCAGTTATTAACTTCAGATAATAAGAACAGTAATCATTTTCCAGTAAAAATAAGTTCAAATAAAGGGAATTCTTTTGGCGTATTAAATAACTACAATGTAAAAGAGCAACAGTTAATTGCGTCAGAGATTACAGGGGACCAAGACATCAAAGAAGGCGATGTCGTTCAAACCTCCGGATTAGGTGGAAATTCGCCGGCAGATTTGCCAATCGGGACGGTTGTCAAAGTAAAACCTGACAGCTATGGATTAAATCGTGAGGTTTATATCAAACCCTACGCACAGATGTATGATATTTCTGTGGTAACGATTGTCCAAAGAATGGCAGGGGCGACCGAATGATTCAACGAACAACACTGAAATATATCACGCCAGTTTTATTATTTTTATTATTTTTACTAGATGCCCATATCACTCGAATAATGGCCTCTTGGACAGACAATGTATACGTTGCAAACGCGCATTTTGCTCTGCTTGTTTTACTAATCGTCTCCAAGGTTATTGATGAGCGGTTCTTACTGGGAACAGCTTTGATTTTAGGAATCCTGTACGATTTATACTACATCGGCGTGATTGGGATTTATGCTGTAATTTTCCCGGTGTTAGTGATGCTTTTGTACTTTTTCAAAGAGGTTATTCAGCAAAATATTTTAACCTTATTTTTCACGATGGTCATTAGTGTGACAATCTTTGAATTAGTTAGTTTATTGCTGCAAACTGTTTTTGGTTTGACTGGGACCAGCAGCGATTATTTTGTTCCTCGTTATTTAGGTCCAACGTTGCTCTTCAACATTTTTATCTTTGTGATTTTTATCTTTCCGTTGGAGAAACTACTGATTGCACCAGCGGATGAGAGTCTGGATATTTAAGAGCGAAAAATAGAATAGTGCTAACTAAAAAAAACAGGAGCTTACGCTTCTGTTTTTTTATATTTCAAATTTGTAAGTAAAAAATAGCAAAATGAAATGTTTTTGTAACAAAGCTATTATATGCATGACATACAGCTATGGTAAACTCATGAATGTGTTAGTAAAAAAGTCTAATAAAATTCAAAAATGAAAAAAAGTAGTCGGAGGACATTAAAAGTGAAAAAAAGTTTGTTATCAGCATTAATGGTATGTTCAGTAACATTAAGCGCATTAGCAGCTCCAGCCGCAGCTTCTGCCGATGAATTCGATAGTAAAATCGCTGATCAAGATGCGAAAATCTCAAGTTTACAGAACCAACAAACGGATGCACAATCACAAATCAGTGCATTAGAAGGTGAAGTTGCTTCAATTAACGATAAAGCTCAAAGTTTATTAAATGAACAAGCAACGTTAAGACAAAAATCACAAGACCTACAAAAACAAATCAAAACCTTGCAAGAACGGATCGAAAAGCGTTCTGAAGCAATTAAAGAACAAGCTCGTGACGTGCAAGTAAAACAATCATCAACTAATGTTATTGACGTAGTATTGAATGCTGAATCATTCAGCGATGCTGTTGGTCGTGTTCAAGCGATGTCAACAATCGTTAAAGCAAACAACGATTTAGTTGAACAACAAAAAGCTGATAAAGTGGAAGTTGAACAAAAACAAGCTGAAACTCAAAAACAACAAGAACAAATTACTGCTAACCAAGCAGCTTTAGAAAGCCAAAAAGGTGATTTAATCACTAAACAAGCTGATTTGAATGTTCAAACAACAACATTAGCAGCAGAACAAGCAACAGCTGAAGGCGAAAAAGCCAACTTGAAAGATAAGCAAGCAGCAGCAATCCAAGAACAACAACGTGTACAAGAAGAAGCTAAGAAAGCTGCTGAAGCACAAGAAGCAGCTCAAAAAGCTGAAGTAGAACGTCAAGCAAAAGCTGATGCAGATGCAAAAGCTGAAGCAGATCGGAAAGCACAAGAAGAAGCAGCTGCCAGCGCATCTTCAACAGAAAGTTCAACTGTAGAATCTTCTACAACTGAAGCTTCTTCAACAGAACAAACAACACAATCGAGCACAGTTGAGTCTTCAACTGGATCAACTAGTGAAGATAATTTCCAAGGTGGTGGTGTGACTCCTACACCAACGCCGCCATCAACAACACCGGAAACACCAACTAATAACGAAAATTCAAATTCTGGTAACCAAGGTTCTAACCAAACACCGGCGCCAACACCTACACCAACGCCGACTCCTGAACCTACACCAGCGCCAACACCAACTCCTGCACCATCAGGAAACACAGCGGGCGTTGTTGCTGAAGCAATGAAATACATTGGTACACCATATGTATGGGGCGGTAAAACACCAGCTGGGTTTGACTGTTCTGGGTTTACATCTTATGTATTCCGTCAAGCAACTGGTCGTGAAATCGGCGGCTGGACAGTTCCTCAAGAATCAGCTGGAACACGTATCTCTGTCAGCCAAGCACAAGCAGGCGACTTATACTTCTGGGGTAGCCCTGGTGGTTCATATCACGTAGCGATCGCAATGGGTGGAGGACAATATATCCACGCTCCTCAACCAGGTCAATCAGTTACCGTAAGTTCTGTAAGCTACTTTGCACCAAGCTTTGCAGTTCGTATGTAATCAAGAATTTAAACAATTACTTACCGGTACGGTCTTTCGTACCGGTTTTTTTATGGATTAAATCATTCCACGTTTGAGTTGTACTAGCTGTTTACGTGTGTCGTTAGAAAAAATTTGAGCAGCAGCTGTACAAAAAAAATTTTTTAAGCTTAGTAGTATGGAGGAACAAGGATGCAAAAGCAATTAAAGAATGGAAACTTCTATTTAGGGATCGCCTGTTTAATGATGGTGGTCTTATTTATCAGTTCATCCATGACCTATCAGCAACAAAGTCAAGTGTCAGTGATTCAAAAATATTTAGCCAACGAGCCATTCAAACAATTCTTCAGCGGTATTTCCTTTAACTATGCTGGCAGCGAAGTAAGTATTGCAGCAAAAGGTTACGTCAAGTTTGTTGAATTTTTTATTCGCAAGGCGGCGCATTTTACGACTTATTTTATTTTAGGTGGAAGTCTATACTTAGGATTATTACCGAAATTGAAACAAAAATCATCGGTCTTAGGACTGGCTTTTGCTTGGCTGGCAGCGACGGGTTATGCGGCAACAGATGAATTCCATCAAATGCTAACTGGTGGACGCACTCCTTTATTCCAGGATGTAATGTTGGATTCTTGCGGTGCTTTGACGGCTTGTCTTTTGATTATTTTAGTTCATAAGCTGCGGGGCAAACGCTGATTTGTTTTTTCTTGACGAAAATAGTTTTCAGGCGGACAATGAATAGGGAATAAATAAATGGAGGTATGCAGCATGTCAGGACACAGTAAATGGAACAATATTCAAGGACGGAAAAATGCTCAAGATGCAAAAAGAGGAAAGATCTTTCAAAAGATTTCTCGTGAGATTTATATGGCCGCTAAGGCGGGCGGTCCTGACCCGAGTACCAATCCAGCTTTACGTTTGATGGTAGACAAAGCGAAATCTGCGAACATGCCTAATGACAATGTCGATCGTGCAATTAAAAAAGCCACCTCTGCAGGTGAAGGTGAACATTATGATGAAATTACTTACGAAGGATATGGTCCAGGAGGCGTAGCGATTTTGGTCCACACGCTAACGGATAATCGGAATCGAACGGCAACCAACGTCCGTGTGGCGTTCACTCGTAATGGGGGAAACCTTGGTGAGACAGGAACGGTTAATTATATGTTTGATCGCAAGGGTTATATCGCAATCGAACGAGAAGGCTTAACCGTGGATGAGGATACGATGTTTGAAGATGTGCTAGAAGCAGGCGCAGAAGACATGGAGATCTTGCCGGAAGTATTTGAGATCTATACGGCTCCAGAAGATTTCGTGAGTGTCCGAGATCAATTAGAGGCAGATGGCTTTAACTTAGCTCAGGCGGAGTTAACGATGGTTCCTCAGACGACTGTACAATTAGAAGCGGATCAGCAGGAAAAACTTGATCGTTTAGTTGAGAAATTAGAAGATGACGATGATGTATCAGAAGTTTATACTTCGGCTGAATAAAATAGCGGAAGCTTTTGAAGCTTTATTACAATATAAGAGACGACAAAAAAACCAGCGAATCCATTTCGCTGGTTTTTATTTTATTAAAAGACTAGTACTGGTGTACCGACTTCAACCATGTCAAAGAGTTTTGCCATGACATCTGGTGGAGTATTCACACAACCGTGAGAACCGCGGGTCTTCCATAGCTCGCCGCCATATGCCGGCTGCCAATCAGAGTCGTGAAGCCCAACGCCGGTCCAATCAATCGGCATCCAGAATTTCACTGGACTCGCATAATCCGTTCCGTCATCGTTTTTCCCTTTTAAGGTTTTGTTTGTTTCTTTTGACCATACATAATCAACTCCCGCAGGTGTCGGTGATGTCGGTTTTCCGCTGACGATATCTGTTTCTAAAGCAACCTTACCATCTTTGTAGTACCACATGTGTTGATTTTGTAAATCGACTTCGATATAAGTCTTATCGACTAGCGGCTTGTCCGCTGTTGTTGCACCAGTAACGATTGGTGAGCGGGTGAAGTCTTTGCCTTCTAAAATTTGGTTGGTTAACGCAGTTACTTCTTCTGGTGTGTTGATCGTCCAACTGTAGGTGCCGGCTGGAACAGAAACTTTTCCGCGACGAGTACTGTTGAACTCAGTTGGATTAGTTTTGGTGTTGTATTTTTCACCTAGGCTAGTTACGTACGCTGTTACTTTTGCTTGATCCAAAGACAAGGTTCCGTTGTCGTCGATCAACCAATCATTGATGTCGGCTGTCGGGATTTGGAAGTTCTGTCCATTGATACTGTAATTTGCTTTGATCTTAGCAATGGCATTCATTTTATCCATTGTCTTTTTCAAACTCTCATCATTTTTAGTGATGGTTGGTTTGCTTAAGTAATCTGTAAAATTAATAGTTTCCTTGCCCGTTTTGGCTGCTTCTTTGAAGGCTGCTACCGCCGCGTCAACGTCGATCGTAGTTCCTTGCTTTTCGGGAACGATCTCAAAGCCTTCATTTGTATGGGTAACTGTCGCGTTTTCTGTCGCAGTTCGAGTCGTGTTCATCTGAGTGATTTCACTACGAACCGCTTCGCCAACAGCGTTCAATTTGTTCTCATCTAATGTGTTGCCGTCCACATCTTTTGTATCGGCAGCGGAGACAAGTTGCATTCCCCAGCTGAAAGGATTTTGTTTTTTCTGCATTTCTGTCAGGCCGCTTTGATAATTATTTTGCCAGCCTAAATCTTTCCGCTGGATTTCTTTCCAGTTTTTATTATCAACTTTGATAATAAATGGAGACTCTGATAGCTCGCGGGTAATTTTTTTATTAGCTTGATCTACCGTTAAGTTATCGATCTTCACGCCGTTAACAACGGTCTTAGGAAGAAACCTCTGAGCATAATATGTACTGCGAATTGCGTATCCGCCAACTAAAACTACCAATAAACCTAAGAGAACAATAACACCGAACCTCGTACGGCTGCGAGAATTTCTTTTTTCATTTCTTGTCATCGAAATAACTCCTCATTGCTTTTTCTTTTATTTGGTTTTCATTAACTATCGATGCACTTCCATCTATCAAAATAGTCGATTATTTTAAATGATATACCGAATATAAATATACCACAGAATAGGTTAAATACGAGTGATATGTTTTGAAACATTAGCAAATATTAAAAAAACCGCAAAGAATATAAATATTCTTTGCGGCCAAATATTAGATATTTTTTTATTTTCCTTCTGCTTCAAGATCAGCGAAGGCTTTATCCATAACTTCTTTTAATTCTTTAGCAGAAGCATCCATACGATCTTTTTCAGCGTCTGTTAAAGGAATTTCAATGATGTTTTGAATTCCGCTAGCGTTGATGACAGCTGGTGCACCGATATAGATGTCATTTTGTCCGTATTGTCCTTCTAAGTAAACAGACAATGGGAAGACAGCACTTTCGTCATTCAAGATTGCACGAGTAATACGAGCTAGAGCAACTGCGATACCATAGAAGGTCGCGCCTTTTTTCTCGATGATTTCGTAAGCTGCGTCACGTACACCGAAGAATAAGTTAACCAACGCTTCTTCATCAACTTCTGGATTGTCTTTAACCCATTCGTAAATTTGTAAGCCGGCAACGTTAGCGTGTGACCAAACTGGGAATTCTGAGTCGCCGTGTTCGCCTAAAATGTAAGCATGGACGTTACGAGCGTCAACGTCTACTAATTCAGCGATTGCTTGACGGAAACGAGCAGTATCTAATGAAGTACCAGAACCGATAACGCGTTCTTTAGGGAAACCTGAGAATTTCCAAGTAGAGTAAGTTAAAATGTCAACTGGGTTAGCGGCTACTAAGAAGATGCCGTCGAAGCCTGAAGCGACAACTTGTTCTACGATGCTTTTGTTTATGCGTAAGTTTTTACCAACTAGGTCTAAACGAGTTTCACCTGGTTTTTGTGGAGCGCCGGCAGTGATGACAACAAGGTCAGCGTCATGACAGTCTTCATAAGTGGCAGAATAAATTTTCTTAGGAGAAGTGAATGCTAGTGCGTGAGATAAGTCAATAGCATCTCCTTGTGTGCGATTGCTGTCGATATCGATAATACCGATTTCTTGTGCGATATTTTGATTGACTAAAGCGAAGGCATAACTTGAACCTACTGCTCCGTCGCCGATTAACATTACTTTTTGATGGGTTTTATTAGCTGCTTTTGCAGTCATGTGTACCAATCCCTTCTTATATTTGTTTTTCCAGTGAAATCATAACACTAATTAATGAAACTTGTCACGTAACTTACTCATTAATAATACAGTTTTTTCAGCTGTTTCCAGAGTAAGCGTTTCATGTGTTGATGCTTCAAGGAGCTGATATGATTAAGTTTTTGCAAAAATAACAGTATTTTGAAAACAAGTGGAAGTGTTGAAAACGGTCACTACAGTCTAGTTTGTGTTATACTGGATAAAGAAAAAAATTCGACTGGGTAGTCAGCTGACTATCCAGCCTTTTGTCATGCTTTTTCAATTCCTGATTTAAAATAGGATCAGTTGTAGAGCGAAAAGCTAAAATTAGTTAAGAACGAGGCGGAATAAAGTGAAAATGATCGTGGGTCTGGGAAATCCCGGAAAAAAATATGAAAATACGAAACATAATGTCGGTTTTATGGCAGTGGATCGTTTAGCAGCAGAAAATCAAGCAGTCTTCAAGAAAAATCCTTTTGAGGCGGAAGTGGCCGACTTTTTTGTGAATGGTGAAAAAATATTATTAGTAAAGCCGATGACTTTTATGAATGAATCGGGTCGAGCGGTTGGACCGTTAATGACTTATTTCGGGATTGAACTGGATGAGCTGGTGGTCATCGCGGATGATTTGGACATGGAATTAGGCAAATTGCGTTTACGGCAGAAAGGCAGTGCCGGAGGCCACAATGGATTGAAAAGTATTATATCCCATTTAGGCACCCAAGAGTTTAATCGGATCAAAATCGGCATCGGGCGTCCCCAAGGAAAAACAGTGGTAAACCATGTGTTAAGTACTTTTAGCAAAGAAGAAGCGGCAACGATCGCCAACAGTGTCGCCAAAGCTGGTGAAGCGGTAGATTATTTTATTGCTCGTAAGGACTTTTCACAAACGATGAATCAATTTAATTAGACGTTTAAAAACGTCAGCAGAAATAAGGAGCATGAACAGTGAATGTGATCGAATTTATAAATCAGATGCCATTAGTAAAAGAATGGCAAGCGTCTTTAAAGAAAAAAGCCAAGCGTCAATTATTGATCGGGCTTTCGGGATCGGCTAAAGCCTTGGTCATGGCAGCGGCTCAAAAACAAAGCAATGAGCAAACAGTCGTGGTAGTACCGAATCTCTACTATAGTAATCAGCTAGCGGAAGAATTGCGACAGATTACCGAAGATGTCCATTTATTTCCGGTAGACGAGGTACTGTCGGCTGAAATGGCCTTTGCTTCTCCAGAGGCGCGTGCCGAACGGGTTTCTACCTTGCGGGCGCTATCACAAGGCGAGCAAGGGATTTTTGTCGTGCCAGCAGCAGCGCTACGAAAATATTTACCGACACCTAAAACATGGCGGGCCAATCAGCTCCACTGGCGAGTCGGCAGTGAGATTGATCTAGAGCAGCTTGCACAACGGTTAGTCTTAATGGGCTACGAGCGGCAAACAATGGTAGGTAAACCAGGTGAATTCAGTATGCGGGGCAGTATTGTCGACGTCTATCCGTTAACGACTGAATATCCAATTCGAATCGAGCTGTTTGACGTGGAAGTCGATTCGTTACGGTATTTCGAAGCCGATACGCAGCGGTCAGTGGAAAACTTGGAAGAAATCTGGATCACGCCGACGACGGATCTGGTTTTTTCTGCCGAAGATTTGATCCAAGGTGGGGCTAAGGTGAACCAGTTGCTGCAAAATCGTTTAGCGGTGACGAAAGAAAAAGAAGACTATAATTTTTTGAATGATTATTTTGGTCAGTTGATTGCTTCTTGGGAAGATGGTATTCCAACAGAAGATGCGAAATATTATACCGATCTTTTATATGAAGAAAAAGTTTCATTGTTGGATTATTTAGATCAAGAGGCGTTGCTGTTTGTCGATGACTATCCGCGAATGATGGAAACGTATCGAGAAATGGAACGAGAAGAAGCGGAATGGCATACGCAAAAAATTGAAGAAATGCGGGTTTTTTCGGAACAAACTTTTGGTTTGAATCTTCATGAGTTGATTAAAAACACCAAATTAACCACCAGCTTCTTTTCGTTATTCCAAAAAGGAATGGGCAATCTGCGCTTTGAGGTGATCCACAATTTCCAATATCGTTCGATGCAGCAATTTTTTGGTCAAATGCCTTTACTAAAAACTGAAGTTGATCGCTGGCAAAAACAAGGTCAAACGATTCTATTTCTTGTTTCGGACCAAGAACGACAAGCGAAATTGACGCAAGAATTTCATGATGTGGGCATTCAAGCGGTTCAAACGACACCAGAAAAGTTGTTGATCGGTCAGGCTCAAATCATGACGGGAAACTTAACCTCAGGTTTTGAATTGCCGCAGGATAAACTGGTCGTGGTGACGGAACGAGAGATTTTCCAAAAGGTCACGAAAAAGCGAGCGCGGCGTCAAACAATCTCGAATGCGGAGCGGCTAAAAAGTTACAATGAGCTGAAGACTGGGGATTATGTCGTCCATGCCAATCACGGGATCGGGAAATATGTCGGGATGGAAACGATTGAGATCGATGGCGTCCATCAAGATTACATGTCGATCTTGTACCAAAAGGACGATAAGCTGTTTATCCCGGTTACCCAGCTGAATCTGATTCAAAAATACGTTTCTTCCGAAGCGAAGCCGCCGAAGATCAATAAATTAGGCGGCAGCGAATGGACCAAGACGAAGAGCAAGGTCTCGAAACGAATCGAAGACATCGCGGATGACTTGATTGAGCTTTATGCCAAGCGGGAAGCCGAACGAGGCTATGCTTTTGGCCCTGATGACGAATACCAAAAAGAATTTGAAGATGCCTTTCCTTATAGCGAGACGGACGATCAGCTGCGGAGTACCGCGGAGATCAAGCACGATATGGAAAAAAATCGGCCGATGGATCGTTTGTTAGTTGGAGATGTGGGCTTTGGGAAAACCGAAGTTGCCTTACGTGCTGCCTTTAAAGCAATCAAAGAAAACAAACAAGTGGCCTTTTTAGTGCCAACGACGATTTTGGCTCAGCAGCATTTTGATACGATGACGGAACGGTTTGAAAATTTCCCTGTCAATGTGGCGATGCTGAGCCGTTTCCGGACAAAAAAACAGCAAAATGAAACTATTGAACAATTGCGGACCGGTCAAGTTGATATTGTAGTGGGGACCCATCGCCTGCTCTCGCAAGATTTAAAATTTTCTGATCTTGGCCTATTAGTGATTGACGAAGAGCAGCGTTTTGGGGTAAAACACAAGGAACGATTGAAACAATTACGCTCGCAAGTCGACGTCTTGACTTTGACGGCAACACCTATTCCACGGACGCTGCATATGTCAATGTTAGGCGTACGGGATTTATCAGTCATTGAGACGCCGCCGGAAAACCGTTACCCGATCCAAACTTATGTGATGGAAACCAACCCGGGGGCGATCAGAGAAGCGATCGAGCGAGAATTGGCTCGTGGCGGGCAGGCATTTTATCTCTATAATCGCGTAGAGACCATCGAACGAAAAGTTGAAGAGTTACAAATGCTAGTACCCGATGCCAAAATCGGTTTTGCTCATGGGCAGATGACGGAAGTTCAATTGGAAAATACCTTGATGGATTTCATCGACGGCCAGTATGACATTTTAGTCACGACCACGATCATCGAGACCGGTGTGGACATTCCGAATGTGAATACCTTGTTTGTCGAAAACGCCGATTATATGGGATTATCCACCTTGTATCAATTGAGAGGACGGGTAGGTCGCAGCAATCGGATCGCTTATGCGTATTTCATGTATGAGCCGCAAAAGATTTTAAACGAAGTCAGTGAAAAACGATTGCAGGCAATCAAAGACTTTACTGAGCTTGGCTCCGGCTTTAAGATCGCGATGCGAGATTTGTCGATTCGTGGTGCAGGTAATCTATTAGGTGCCCAACAGCATGGCTTTATTGATGCGGTAGGATTTGATATGTATTCACAAATGCTCTCTGAAGCGGTGGATCGTAAGCAAGGGAAAAATACTCAGATCGAACGGACTTCGGTGGAAATCAATTTAGGGATCGACGCCTACATTCCGGGGACTTATATCGAAGACGAACGGCAAAAAATCGAGATTTACAAACGCATTCGCGAATTGGAGAGCACGGAGATGTTGGATGAAGTCGAGTCTGACCTTGTGGATCGTTTTGGGGATTATCCAGACGAAGTGGCGAATTTATTAAACGTTGGTCAGATTAAAATGGATGGCGACCGTGCCTTAGTCGAAAGCATCCAAAAACGTCAACAACAAATCATTGTGACGCTAAGCAAAGTAGGTACCAAGGCCTATCAAGTCGAGCAGTTGTTTGAAGCCTTGAGTGCCACTAAGATGAAAGCCACGCTAGGCGTGGAAAAAGATAAAATGGTCATCAAGTTGATGATCGACAAAAAAATGGATGAGGCTGTTTGGCTACGAGAAATTAGTTTGTTTATCAAAGCCTTGCGGGAACAAAAGTATAAAGAGTAGGTGGTGAAGGCCTTGGCAAACAAAGAAATGAAAGTCATGATGCAGGGGGCCTTTGTTTTGACGGCGGCTTCCTTTATCGCGAAGCTGTTAAGTGCCATCTATCGCGTACCTTATCAAAACTTGGCGGGAGACGAAGGCTTTTATGTCTATCAGCAAGTCTATCCGATTTATGGAATCGCGATGACGTTGGCTTTGTCTGGCCTGCCTCAGTTCATTTCAAAATATGTGGCAGAGCAAAAAGAACCACGCCAACAGCGGGAGGCATTGAAGGATTTGTTTCCTTTGATCAGCGGATTTGGTTTGATTTTGTGGGCGCTATGCTTTTTCTCGGCACAGCCCTTCGCGAATTGGATGGGTGATGGGAAATTGGCACCGTTGATTCAAGTTGTTTCTTTCACCTTTATCATCATGCCCTTCCTTTCGATTACAAGAGGAGAATTTCAAGGCAAGCTTTTAATGGTTCCAACCGCCGTTTCTCAAGTCGTCGAACAGTTGATTCGCGTAGGAGTGATTCTTTTAGCGGCTTGGTCCTATCAGCATTTTGGAATGGATGTTTATTACACCGGGACAATCGCGATGTCTGGGGCTTTAGTTGGAGGCGTTGCAGCCGTTTTTGTTCTCTGGTCGTATCGCCGTAAGATTTTAGGAACGACGCTAGCAAAGAAGCTTCCACGATTAAAAGCGGAGAGCTGGCAGCTGGGAAAACGTCTTTTACTGGAAGGCGGCTTAATGACCATTTACAGCGGTTTGCTGATTTTATTTCAGCTGATTGATTCTTTTACCGTGAAAAAGGCGCTGGTTGATTTTGGTTTGAGTGAACATGGTGCAAAGCTAGCCAAAGGGGTCTATGACCGCGGGCAGCCGTTGGTCCAATTAGGCTTAGTGGTGGCGTTGGCTTTAAGTTCCAGTTTTTTACCGCTATTGACGCGTCATTTAGTGAATCAAGACCGTTCGCAATTTATTAAAACGAGCCAGACTTTTTTGCGTTTGACTTGCGGGATCGCGGCGGCGGCCTCAGTCGGGTTGGCGTTGCTGCTGCCTTACGTAAATTACGCGTTGTTTAAAGATTACAAAGGAAACGCGACGTTGGTACTTTTCGTCTTGGCAATTTTTTTGACGGCGATGGTACAGGCTTATCAAAGTATCGCTCAAAGCCAGAATCATTATCGTTCGTCACTGCAAGCAGCCGGCGCAGGGTTACTAGTCAAGCTAGTAACTACCGGCGGTTTGACGAAGCAATTTGGAACAGTCGGTGCCAGTCTTTCGACACTGCTAGGCTTAATGGTCTCTTTATTCATCTTGCATTTAGCCAGTGATCGTCTGACTCGTGGGTATAGTAGTGAACGTCATTTTATGCGCCACTTATTTATTTGCTTAGGCGGTATGGTAGTGGTGTTGCTGTGTTATTATGGAGGTGTCAGTTTACTATTCGGGGCAGTTACGAAACGAAGTGTAGCTTTATTAGTGGCCGTTTTAGGCGTGGCAGTCGGCGGTTCAGCTTTTCTGTTTTTAGCCATGCGTTTACGGCTATTAACCATCAGAGAATGGCTGATGTTGCCTTTCGGTAGTAAACTATTACGATTAAAATGGAAAAGGGGATAGCAGATGCGATTAGATAAGTTTTTAAAAATTTCACGAATCATCAAACGGCGTGCGGTAGCCAAAGAAGTGGCAGACAAAGGTCGGATTCAAGTAAATGGAAAATTAGCAAAATCTTCAACCGATATAAAAATTGGGGATCAATTACGAATTCAATTTGGGAATAAAGTCTTGGAAGTTGCAGTTGAGGAACTCCATGAGTCGACGAAAAAAGAAGACGCGGCTAAAATGTATCGGATAATTAGTGAAACACGGGTGGAAAATAACGATAATAACGGGAATTAGGAATAATTCAAATAGACAATTATATCTTGAATTGATATAATAGTAAAGAATTTCATGATAGATAGGAGCGCGTAGGAATGAATGAAAATGAAACGCAGAAAATCGCTTCATTAGATACGCCGTATGTGAAGGAGCAATACCGCAAATTTCAAAAGCAACATCGTCAACTCGTCTTTAAGCGTCGTCGTTTGGCTGCTTTGTTTGCTGTCGCTGCTTTTGTCTTTATCGTCATGGGAGTTCAAATCTTTAATGAACAGCGTCATTTAAGTGAATTAAATGAAATCAAGGTCAAGACCGTCGCTGAATCTGCTAAGGTGGATAATCGGGTAGCGGACTTGAAAAACGATGTAAAGCTGTTAAAAGATGATAACTATGTAGCGAAGCTCGCTCGTAGTCGTTACTATTATTCAAAAAATGGTGAATTGATTTTTGTTTTACCAGATCCAGTGAAAACGCCTAGCAAGGACAAAGCGCCTGCTGACGAAGTAGTCAAGTCCGAAACTACGAAAGAGTAGTTTTAAAATAAATGGAAAAAAATTAGGAGGAACAATTTTTTTATGTCAATCGAAGTAGGAGCTAAGCTGCAAGGAAAAGTATCAGGGATTACTAATTTCGGTGCCTTTATCGACTTGGGTGAGGGGAAAACTGGCTTAGTCCATATCAGTGAAATATCTAATGGTTTCGTCAAAGACATTCATGATGTGTTGACTGTTGGCGATGAAGTAACGGTGAAAGTGACTTCTGTAGGAGATGACGGCAAAGTCGGCCTGTCTATCCGTAAAGCACAAGATCAGCCACAACAGCCAGAAAAGAAACCTTTTAAACGTGAGTTCCGCGATAATCGCGACAACAATCGTCAAAAGCCACAAGCAAAAGGAAATCCTAAAAATAGCGGCGGCAAACAAGACTTCGATTCATTGATGAGTTCCTTTTTGAAGGACAGCGATGATCGCTTGTCATCGATTAAACGAAATACTGAAGGTAAACGCGGAGGCCGAGGCGGTCGCCGCAGCTAAATAGAAGGGCTGAAATTCTTTAGAGGATTTCAGCTTTTTTTAACTACAAAGAAAGTGTAAAATTTTCACATGAATAAATTGCTTTACGACAGGTATATTCATGCCCGGCTTCGCGAACTCGCTTTATCGGCAATAAGCTGAGCGAGTTCGCGAAAGTCTTTCTTATGAGTAAGGAGCGTAATATGGAGCAAGTTCTTTTTCGGGAAAATCCGGAACTACAAACAGATCAAAAGATTTTAATTGCCGTCTCTACTGGTGTCGATTCGATGGTCTTATTGCATTTGTTGGAGCAAGCAGGTTTAAATCTGGGCGTAGCCCATGTGGATCATCAGTTGCGTAAAGAGTCGAAAGCCGAAGCTGAGTTTTTACGGAATTATTGTAAACACCATAAGCTACCCTTCTATCTAAAAGTCTGGCAACAACCGGCGAAAAAAAATATTGAGGCCTCGGCGCGGAGAGTCCGCTATGCTTTTTTTGAAGAAATCATGGAAGCTGAAAATTATTCGCTGTTGGTGACGGCTCATCATGGAGATGATCAGTTGGAGACGATGGTGATGCGTTTGGCGCAGGGAGGCTCGCTGGCTAGTCACAGCGGCATTGCACGAAAACAAATTTTTAGCACAGGCAGTTTATTACGACCACTACTGTCGTTTTCAAAGGCTGAAATCTATCGCTATGCCGAAGAAAAGCAAGTCACGTATTTTGAAGATGTCACTAATCAATCGACTGATTTTTTTCGCAATCGGATGCGGCATAACGTAATACCAGAGCTAAAAAAAGAAAATCCACAAATTTTGCAGCACGTCCAGCAATTTCAACAGCAGCTGACGTGGGCAGAACCGCTGATCAAACAAGCGCTAAAAGAAAATTTAAGAAATATCCGGCAAACCGATCAAGGCTGGTCTTTTTCAGCTGAGACACTGCCCTATGAAACGGGTGCTCGTTATTATTTTCTGACGAGCTTCTTTCAAGGGATCGAAGAGGAAACGGGTTTGACAGTCTCGCAGCGGCAATTATTTTCACTCGTAGACCAAGTTCAGCGACCGGTTAGTCAATGGACGCTAGACCTTGGGGACAGTTGGCAATTTACTCGACGCTATCAGCAGTTCTTTTTAGAAAAAAAGGCTACATTAAATGAAGGAATCTTTTCTTTAACTGAAAATCAAACACTGGTCATCGACAAAGCTGAGGAAATGACTCTGCGGAAAAGTACGACAAAATCAAATGTAGAGGGCTACCACGTACCGCTGCCGTTAGACATTGACTTGCCGTTAACGATCCGCCGTCGTCAGTCAGGCGATCGGATGCGTTTTTCGGCATCCTTAAAAAAGCGAATCAATCGTTATTTTATTGATCAAAAAATTCCTGCTGATGAACGGAACAAAGCATGGGTAGTAGTAGATTCGCTGGGAGAAATCGTAGCGCTTTTACCTTTTGCTAATTCCTATTTGAGTATTACAGTTGAAACTGATAGAATACACTACATACTTGACTATACGCTTCAAGTGTCGAAATGAAAGGAGTTTAAAAATGCTTGCAAAAGATATTGAAAAAATCTTGATTACAAGAGAAGATATTCAAAAACGCTGTGTTGAATTAGGCGCACAATTAACTGAAGATTACGCCGCTAAAAATCCATTGGTCGTTGGTATTTTAAAAGGGGCTGTTCCCTTTATGGCAGATATTGTTCGCGAAATCGACACACATTTAGAATTGGATTTTATGGATGTATCCAGCTACGGCAATCAGACGGTCTCTTCTGGAGAAGTGAAGATCATCAAGGACTTGGATACGAATGTTGAAGGTCGCGATCTGTTGATCGTGGAAGATATCATCGATAGTGGCCGGACATTAGGCTATTTGGTGGACCTATTTAAATACCGTAAAGCGAAATCAGTGAAGATCGTCACATTATTAGACAAACCAGAAGGTCGCGTGGTAGATATTCATGCAGACTACGTTGGTTTCGACGTACCAAATGAGTTCGTTGTCGGTTACGGTTTGGATTATGCAGAAGCCTATCGCAACTTGCCATATGTTGGTGTATTGAAGCCAGAAATTTATCAATCAAATTAGTGACTGAAAAAATCTTAGTATGATATACTTAAAAGGTCAAAATTGATAAAACTTTATTAACAAGCTAACAAGCGCGAGGAGGACGCAGATGAACAAAAACAATAAGGGGGTAAAAAATGCCCTCTATTATATCCTCGTCATCTTGGCAATGGTCATGGTGGTTTATTTCCTTTTCGGAGATAACAAATCAGCTTCGCCAGATATCGAGTATTCAACCTTTACGGAACAAATGCAAGAAGGCAAAATCAAGAACTTGAAGATTCAGCCTGCCGGTGGTGTTTACAAAATCACTGGTGAGTATAAAGAAAAACAAGAAGTTGCAAACTCCGGTGGTTTGAGCATTATTGGTCAAACCGATTCGAAAACGACGCACTTCTCAACAATTGTTTTGCCAAATGATTCTAGCTTGAGTCAAGTGACTGACTTAGCCAAAGAAAACAAGATCAAAACGTCGATCGAAGAAGAATCTAGCAGCGGTATGTGGGTTACTCTATTAGTAAGCTTCCTACCAATTCTATTAATGGTCTTTTTCTTCTATATGATCATGGGTCAACAAGGTGGCGGCGGTGGCGGCAATGGCCGAGTGATGAACTTCGGAAAATCCAAAGCCAAAGAAGCCGACAAAAAAGCCAATCGTGTCCGCTTCTCTGATGTAGCTGGTGCGGAAGAAGAAAAACAAGAATTAGTCGAAGTCGTGGAATTCTTAAAAGACCCACGTCGCTTTGTGGAATTAGGTGCTCGGATTCCTGCAGGGGTCTTACTTGAAGGACCTCCCGGAACTGGTAAAACCTTGCTAGCCAAAGCAGTCGCTGGTGAAGCAGGCGTGCCATTCTATTCAATTTCAGGTTCAGATTTCGTGGAAATGTTCGTTGGTGTCGGCGCTTCCCGTGTCCGTGATCTATTCGAAACAGCCAAGAAAAATGCGCCAGCCATTATCTTCATCGATGAAATCGATGCAGTTGGTCGTCAACGTGGCGCTGGTATGGGGGGCGGTCACGATGAACGTGAACAAACCTTGAACCAATTGCTCGTTGAGATGGATGGATTTGATGGGAATGAAGGTGTCATCGTCATTGCCGCAACCAACCGTTCTGACGTATTAGACCCAGCGTTATTACGTCCTGGTCGTTTTGACCGTCAGATTTTAGTTGGTCGTCCTGACGTTAAAGGTCGTGAAGCAATTCTTAGAGTACACGCTCGGAACAAACCTTTAGCTGACGATGTTGATTTGAAAGTTGTTGCGCAACAAACACCCGGCTTTGCCGGTGCCGATTTAGAAAATGTCTTGAATGAAGCGGCGTTAGTAGCTGCTCGTCGAAACAAGAAAAAAATCGATGCTTCTGACGTGGACGAGGCAGAAGATCGCGTGATCGCGGGACCTGCTAAGAAAGATCGTGTCATCAGTAAACATGAACGTGAGATGGTCGCTTATCATGAAGCGGGTCATACAATTATCGGGATGGTCTTGAATCGTGCCCGGGTCGTTCACAAAGTAACGATTATTCCACGTGGACGCGCTGGCGGCTACATGATCGCTTTACCAAAAGAAGATCAAATGTTGATGTCGAAAGAAGATATGTTTGAACAAATCGTTGGTCTGTTAGGTGGACGGACAGCTGAAGAGATCGTCTTTAACGCACAAACCACTGGTGCATCGAATGACTTCGAACAAGCAACTTCATTAGCCCGCAGTATGGTAACTGAATACGGAATGAGCGATAAGCTTGGTCCAGTTCAATACGAAGGCAATCATCAAGTCTTTGTTGGCCGTGATTATGGTCAAACGAAAGCTTATTCAGAACAAGTTGCCTTTGAGATCGATGAAGAAGTTCGCAGTATCTTGAAGCAAGCTCATGAAAAAGCTCGTGAGATCATTGAAACACACCGTGATCAACATAAATTGATTGCTGAAAAATTATTGGAATTTGAAACATTGGATGCCAAAGCAATCAAATCATTGTTTGAAACAGGTGAAATGCCAGCAGGAAAAGGCAGCCCTTATCCAAGCGAGAAAGCTCAAGCGCAAACTTTCGAAGAAGCCAAACGTGCTTTGGAAGAAAAGGATGCGGAGAAGCAAGCAGAGGATAAAGAGTCTGGACACAAAGAGTCAGACGATCAAATCGCTCCTGACGATACAAACGATAACCAAGAATAAAACTAAACGACATGTCCTCGGACATGTCGTTTTGCTATAGTTAAGAAGGAGGAAGAAATATGACCGGAATGATTCGCCCATGTAGCTTAGAGGATTTAACCGAATTACAAGCAATTAGCAGAGAAACCTTCAAAGAGACTTTTGCAGCAGATAATGATCCAGCCGATTTGGAAGAATATTTAGCTGCGGCTTATAACGTAGAAAAATTACAAAGAGAGTTAAAACAGCCAGAGTCCCGTTTCTATTTTATTTACTTAGCTGAGCAAGTGGCCGGTTACTTAAAATTAAATACTGGCGACGCTCAAACTGAAGCAATTGATCCAAAAGGTTTAGAAGTAGAACGGATCTATATTCGTAAAGCCTTCAAACGTCAAGGGCTAGGGCGGCAGCTGTTGAATTACGCCTTTGAGCTGGCAGCGCAAGAAAGTCGCGCGAGCATCTGGCTGGGTGTCTGGGAAGACAATCAAAATGCCTTGAAGTTTTATCACTCCTTTGGCTTCAAACAAGTCGGTGCTCATGATTTTTACGTGGGAACCGACAAGCAAACCGATTTGTTGATGCAAAAATCCTTGCTTTAAAGTTGGTGTATTTGATGAAGCGGCGTAGAATAAGCACAAAGGGGTTGATCTTATGTCACGCAGTGAGAAAGCAAAAGCAATGATGGATCAAATCAGCCGAGCCTATGGTGATAGGGAAGTCAAACGCTACCCTGAGGTTCAAAAATTATTATTAGAGAATGCCCAGCTGTTGGAAAAAACAGAAGATTGCGGATTGGTGGCGACAAAAATCTGTAAGGGCTTGGCATTGTTTGCCTTAGCTCATCAACCTGATTTTCCGAAAGCACTGGGAGAGTTGCATAATCAATTAAAAAAAGAAGCAACAAAATATGACGCTACGGCGCTGGCAACAATTTTGTTACCTATGTGGTTTTAAGCAGCAGACAATCCCTCGTCTGCTGTTTTATTTTCCCCGGATAAAGAAAGTATAAAATTTTCAGATGAATAAATCGCTTTGCAGCATGTCTAGTCATGTCTGGCTTCACGAACTAGCTTTATCGGCAATAAGCAAAAGCTGAGCGAGTTCGCGAAAGCCTTTCTTATTAAGGGGTCGAATATTAAACTTTTCTAGTAAGGGTACACGGAGAAGTTGAAAAAAGTTGAAACACCTAGTATGATGCAATCACGAGTAAAATTGAATGACGAATTCATAAGGAATCGAGGAATAGATAAATGAGTGATTATTTAGTTAAGGCATTAGCCTATAAAGGCTTTGTCCGGGCCTATGCGGTCAATGCGACGGAGACAGTCGCCGAGGCACAACGCCGTCACGATACTTGGAACACAGCATCAGCGGCATTAGGACGTACGCTGGTTGGTGGATTGATGTTAGGTGCCACCTTAAAAGGCGATGACCGCTTAACGGTGAAAATCGAAGGTGATGGACCAGCGGGGGCAATCGTGGTAGACAGCAACGGTAAAGGCGAGGTCAAAGGCTATATCAAGAATCCACATATTAGCCTGCCGTTAAATGAGATTGGTAAAATTGATGTTCGCGGCGCGGTAGGAACCGAAGGAATGTTCACGGTCATTAAAGACCTAGGTTTGAAAGAGCCTTTTTCTGGTCAAACACCGATCGTTTCTGGAGAAATCGGTGAAGACTTTACCTATTATTTGGCTGTCTCAGAACAAATCCCATCAGCAGTAGGGGTATCGGTGTTAGTCGACACAGACGATTCGATCAAAACCGCCGGTGGTTTTATGATCCAGATCATGCCGGGAGCCAGCGATGAGATTATTGATCAGATAGAAGCGCGTTTGAAAGAAACTGCTCGTATTTCTACTTTATTAGACGAAGGACAAACACCAGAAGAGATTTTGCAAAATCTTTTAGCGACGGATGATGTTTTCTTTTTAGAAACCATGCCGGTCCAATTCAAATGTGATTGTTCAAAGGAAAAATTCGCCTCTGCGATCATTACCTTAGGAGCAGAGCAAATCCAAGAATTAATTGATCAAGATCATGGCGCCGAAGCCGTCTGTGCCTTTTGCAACAATAAATACCAGTACAGTGAAGAAGATCTTTACGCATTGAAGCAAGAGATTTTGGGGGAATAAATGTGAAACCATTAAATGGCACATGGAATATCGGTAAGGTTGAGATTCCTAATCGCGTCGTTGTCGCTCCGATGGCGGGGATCACCAATGCTGCTTTCCGCGTAACGGTGAAAGAATTTGGCGCTGGTTTGGTAGTCTGTGAAATGATCAGTGACCAAGGCATCCACTTTAGAAATAAGAAAACCTTAGAGATGCTGTACATTGATGAAAGAGAGCATCCGCTAAGTGTGCAAATCTTTGGCGGCAATAAAGATTCTTTAGTTGAAGCAGCGCAATTCGTGCAAGAAAATACTGAGGCAGATATCATCGACATCAATATGGGCTGTCCGGTAAATAAAGTCATCAAAGCTGAAGCCGGCGCCAAATGGCTGCTGGATCCTAACAAAGTCTATGAAATGGTTGAGGCGGTATCATCGGCGGTGGATATTCCCGTGACGGTGAAAATGCGGATCGGTTGGGATGACCAACATATTTTGGCGGTGGAAAATGCGTTAGCCGCTGAAAAGGCCGGGGCTTCTGCCATCGCGATGCATGGTCGGACACGGGTTCAAATGTATGAAGGCCAAGCGAATTGGGATGTGTTGAAACAAGTCGCCGACAAATTGACAATTCCATTTATGGGCAATGGCGATGTTCGTACCCCTGAAGATGCCAAACGTATGATTGAGGAAGTCGGTGTGGATGCGGTGATGATCGGTCGGGCGGCTTTAGGCAATCCGTGGATGATTCATCAGACTCAGCATTACTTGGAAACAGGAGAATTAATTCCTGAACCTACTGCCAGAGAAAAAATCGAAACGGCCAAGCTGCATTTAGAACGTTTGATCAACTTAAAAGGCGAAAAAATTGCTTGCCGTGAATTCCGCCAACATGCCAGTTACTATTTAAAGGGCATTCCGAGAGCAGCTAAAACCAAGGTCGCGATCAACCAGACGGAAGAAAAACAAGTGATCTTAGATTTATTGGATCAGTTAGTAGAAAAGACGGAAGCAAAACAGAAAATTAGTTAAAACTCCAAGCCGAATGTGGATTCGGCTTGATTTTTTGCGAATTCATTGGCATTATAAGGAAGAGTAATTACATTTGAGGAGGAACATTCGTGACTGAGGAACAAACCAATTTAACAGAAATGAACGACCAGATGCGTGTTCGCCGCGAAAAAATGGAAAATCTTCGTGAAGAAGGCATTGATCCATTTGGCGCACGTTTTGAACGTACAGCAAATTCAAAAGAATTGCATGAAACATATGATGCGGATACAAAAGAAGAATTAGTTGAAAAGCAATTAACCGCCAGTGTCGCTGGCCGAATGATGACCAAACGCGGAAAAGGAAAAGTCGGCTTCGCCCATTTACAAGACCGTGAAGGCCAAATCCAAATCTACGTCCGTAAAGACGAAGTAGGGGAAGAACCTTACGCAATCTTCAAAAAGGGTGATCTAGGCGATTTCTTCGGCGTAACTGGAGAAATTATGAAGACTGATACCGGCGAAGTTTCCATTAAAGCCAAAGAGATCACGTTACTTTCAAAAGCATTGCGTCCGTTACCTGAAAAATATCATGGCTTAACGAACGTAGAACAACGCTACCGTCAACGTTACTTAGACTTGATCAGTAATCGTGAAAGTTTTGACCGCTTTACGAAACGCAGTCAGATCATCAGCCAGATTCGTCGCTATTTAGATGGCTTAGGCTACATTGAAGTCGAAACGCCTGTTTTGCATAATGAAGCCGGTGGTGCGACTGCCCGTCCGTTTATCACTCATCACAATGCGTTAGACATGGATCTTTATTTGCGTATCGCTCTTGAATTGCATTTGAAACGGTTAATTGTTGGCGGCATGGAAAAAGTTTATGAAATCGGCCGGGTCTTCCGTAATGAAGGGATCGACACGACACATAATCCAGAATTTACCATGATGGAAGTTTATACTGCCTACCAAGATTTCCTAGATGTAATGAACTTAACTGAAGGGATTATCCGTGATGCTGCTCAAAACGTATTAGGCGAAACGACCCTATCTTATGATGGACAAGCTATCGACCTAGGTGCTAAGTTTAAACGAATCCATATGGTTGATGCCATCAAAGAACAAACCGGTGTTGACTTCTGGCCAGAAATGACGATCGAAGAAGCTCGTGGATTAGCGAAAGAACACCATGTAGAAATCAATGACAATATGGAAATTGGTCATATTATCAACGAATTTTTTGAAACATTTGTAGAAGAAACACTGCAACAACCAACCTTTGTATTTGGGCATCCAGTCGAAGTTTCTCCATTGGCGAAGAAAAATGCGGAAGATGGTCGCTTTACGGATCGCTTTGAATTGTTTATCGTCGGTCGTGAATTTGCCAATGCCTTTACAGAATTAAATGATCCAATTGATCAACGTCAACGTTTTGAAGCGCAAGAAAAAGAACGCGAACAAGGAAACGATGAAGCCCATGGCGTGGATGAAGATTTCTTGGAGGCATTGGAATATGGGATGCCACCAACTGGTGGATTAGGAATAGGGATCGACCGTCTTGTTATGTTGCTAACCGACGTTCAATCGATTCGCGATGTATTATTATTCCCAACGATGCGTTAAAAATAAATAGATATTCTAAGACGCTCAGTTAAACTGAGCGTCTTTTTTTAACTACACAAATAAATTATTAGAAAATGATGTAATCCTATCGAAGATAAATGCGATTGAATTTTTTGTGAAAAGGGATTTTTCAATTGTCATTCGTGTTATTTGCGAACATTCATGTAAATATTCATGGACATTGGTAAGCAATCAAAAAAACTTTCAAAAACTCTCTTTTTTTGATTGACCGAACAAGATTATGTTGGTATATTATGTAATGTTCCAAAGCGAGTGAAGGTCGCTTAAAAAAACTTCAAAATTGTTATTGACAGATGACTGACTTTCAGTTATTCTATCAAAGTCGCATAAAGCGATGA
>NZ_JXKM01000012.1 GCF_001885905.1 Enterococcus devriesei
AAGAACTATGGCTGTGTACGGATGACCAACGAACTGAAAAAATATGAATTTCACGTAAATAAAAAGAAAGTTCAACATCTCATCAAAAAATTACAACAGATACTACTGAATTTAAGTATTTCGAAATAGACACCTAGGGTCTCGTTCGGCAGAAAAGGCCTTACTTAGACCCCTTTATGGACTTATTCAACAGTGAAATTCTCTCTTACAGAGTCTCTGAAGAACCTATTCCTATAGCTGTAATGAATGGATTGAAAAATGCCATCTGGCTAACGAGTGATTGGGCTTTTCAAATGAAAGTATATGGTCAAACATTGAAGCAACATAAGATTTTTCAAAGCATGTCTCGAAAGGGAATTTATTTAGATAATTCGCCTATGGAAAACTTTTTTAGCCTTCTAAAACAAGAAATCTATCGTAGCTAGAATGAACTTGAGACGGTAATTAATCAGTATATCCACTATTACAATAACGAATGGCTGAAAAAAATTGAACTGGCGAAGCTCCGTTCAATTTGGAAAGGTATATCAAACAGTGCTTAATGCTTATTTTATTGCATGAAAAAAGAAGTGGATTTCTCCACTCCATAAAAGTCTAACTTTTGAGGATCGCTACATGAATCGATTTCCCCCAGCCTTTTTCTTATTTTTAAATCATCACAGTAATCGCCGCAGCAGCTAAGATCAGTACTAAGCCGATAATCGTAATGGTCATTTCTTTTTTAGTTTTCTTTTGTCCTAAGAACCAGATACCCGTCAAGGTCGCTAGTACCACCGAGGTTTGCGATAAAATGAAGCCGGTCGCTAAGCCATTCATATCTGGTTGAGCAGAGATCAAATAGGTCAACGCCGCAAAGGCGAAGAAGAAGCCGGAAAATATATGTTTATATGAAACCACTTCAGTAAAGGCCGATTTTTCTTTATCTTTGAAGCCTAGAAATACCGAGTAAACGACAGCGACTAGTAGCATTCCAATCGCTTGTGGTAAGAAAGCCTGCATCCCGTTGATCGAAGTCGCTTGGGGAGCAGCTGAATAAGCCCAGTAACCAATTTCACCGACAGCTAACAATAGGACGGCCTTTTTCAAAATACTCGCTTTTTCCTGCGTCTTTTCCTCTGTCCAGACCGTCATCCACGCGCCTAAAATGATTAAGATCAACGCGAAGCCACCTAATAATTTAGCGCTCATTCCTGGCCAATTCCCTAGCGCGAACACGCCCCAAAGCGATGCGCCTAACAGTTGAAAAGCGGTAGTGATCGGCATCGCCCGTGATGAGCCGATCAAGGTAAACGATTGGAACGTAATGATCTGTGCCGTCGCCCAACCAACACCAGAGAGAATGGAGAAGACTAGATCCATGCCACCTGGCAGACCCATACCATTGATCATGGCAAAAATTAATGCGAAGATCAAGGTACCGATGGTGGAGCCTAGAATTTGATTGACTGGTCGCCCACCGATTTTTGAAGCGATGGTAGGATAGAGACCCCAACCAAGTAACGGTCCTAGACCGATCAAAATTGCTGTTGCATTCATGTTACTTCCTCCTTTTTAGCCTGCTTAAAAAACAACGCCGCTTTCCAATAGAATATTTGCGTAAGGCGTCATTTCTCCAGTTCGAATAAAAGCATGACTATCTTTTAGATTAGCTTTCATTTCGCTATGAGGAATAAACGTCACGGGTGTTTCTGGCAAACGGTCTTGGATTTTTTTCAACATAGCTGGATTCTCTGTTTTGATTTCTTCCGCTAAATAAATTCGTTGAACTTCTAATTCTTCCAAAACATTATTTAAAACATCCATAAAACTTGGAATACCATTATCGACGGCAAGATCGATTTTTTCTGTCGTCTTAGGAACTGGCATGCCAGCATCTCCAATACTTAATTGATCAAAGTGACCCATTTGGGCAATCACCCGTGAGATATCTGAGTTGATGACTTTCGTTTTTTTCATAGTAAAAAATCCTTTCTCTACACTAATTCGTTTTTATAAGGGATCGATGGTTGGGCACCAAAGCGTTGAACGGTTAAGGAAGATGCTTGATTTCCAAATTTAATAGCCTCAGCTAAGTTGCTGAAATCGTTTTTCAATACACTGCTCAAGGCACCAATAAAGGTATCGCCTGCAGCTGTCGTATCAACTGCGTGCACTTTGAAGGCCGGTACGATTCCGCTGTGACCTGCTACGTCATAAAAGGCTCCTTTACTGCCGATCGTGATAATTACGGCTTCGATTCCTAATTGATGCAGCTGATCTGCTGCCTCCTTTAGACTGGCTTCATCGGTTACTTTGATTCCCGTTAAAATTTCAGTTTCTGTTTCATTGGGAACGATCATATCGGTCACTTCCAATAATTCAGTCGGTACTTTTTCTAAGGCTGGAGCTGGGTTTAAAATCGTTTTTACATTAGCTTTACGGGCAATTTTGAAGGCTTTGATCGTACTTTCTAAGGTGCTTTCAAATTGCGCGATCACAAAATCACTGGCTTCGATCAGCTCTTTATATTCTTCTACATGCTCAGGGGTAAAGGTATTGTTCGCACCTGAATGAATCGTAATGCTGTTTTCCCCTTGATCATCAACAATGATATAGGCTTGGCCGGTCGCTTGCTTTTCTAACGTTTCTACACCAGCTAATCCGATACCTTCTTCTTTCAAAAGCTCTAGCATCATTTCACCTGCTTCATCGTTGCCAACTGCGCCGATGAAATTTGTTTTCGCTTCCGCCCGTTTCGCTGCTACGGCTTGATTGGCACCTTTTCCGCCACCTGCTGAAAAAATTTCTTTCGTATGCATCGTCTCTCCAGGCTTGGGCATTTGTTTCACTCGGATCGTCCGATCAAGGTTGATACTGCCAATTACTGTAATCGTATTCATTTTGTTCACTCCGTTTCGTAGTCTTAAAGTTCACTCAATTTACAAAAGATTAAAACGTTTTAATAAAACGTTTTAATTCGACACCAAAAATATAGCACAGCTTGAAAGCTATTTCAAGCGTGCTGCTGAAAAACGTTTTACTAGTTGAACCGAAAGCATTCTTTCTTCCCAGTCTTTTTCAGGTTCTTGGATTCTTTTTAACAATAATTCTGCGGTGGTCTGACCTAACTCATAGATTGGCTGAGCAATCGTCGTTAACTGTGGTGTGACGTATTCACACATGTCGATATTGTCGTAGCCGATCACGCTATAATCTTGCGGAATTTTCTTGCCCGCTTCTGCTAAACCTAAATAAAGCCCAAATGCCAGTTCATCATTAATAGCAAAAATCCCAGTTATATCTGTCTCAATAATTTTTTTAGCAGCTTGACGCCCGCCTTGCTTTGATAACTCACTGTGAATCAACGTTATCTCAGGAAAAATTTCACGAAACCCAATCAATCGAGTCGCAATGTTTTCAGTGGCACCTTCAGGTAAGACCACAGCAACTTTTTGATGTCCCAGCTCTTGTAAGTACTCGCCTGCGAGTCTCCCACCAGTATAATCATCTGTCAGAACCGCATCACTGAAGCCTTCTGCTTTTTTTTGGTCCAATACGATAAAAGGTAGATTTTTTGCTCGCAACGTTTCGTTAATGGCTTGATTCGAGATCGCCGAACTAGCAATAATATAACCATCTACGCCCCGACGACTCAACTCTTCTAAATAATCAATCTCTTTTTTTGAGTCCAGATCTGCATTACATAACAAAGTCACAAAATTTTCCCGATACAATACACCTTCAATCCCGCGAATCAATCGACTAAAAAACGGGTTCGTAATATCTGGGACTAGCACACCGATGGTCTTACTTTTTTTCATGATCATACGGCGCGCAAAATAATCCGGCTCATAATTCAATGCCTGCTTCGCGGCTAAAACTTTTTCTACCGTTTTAGGACTGAATTTGCTGTCATTTCCATTTAGAATCTGGGAAACCGTTGCGATTGAGACTCCCGATTGTTTCGCAACATCTTTAATCGTAATTTTTTTATTTGTCATTTAATTCTCTCCTGCTTTAAACTCTGCTACATTTTCTCACGAAAGAGTTTTCCTGTAAATACACTCGCTGTGAACTTGCCATTCCGAGATTATTTTTCTATACTGCTTATGATACGTTTATAGGAGTGAAGGAATGAATAAAAAAACAAAAATTATCTTAGGAATCATCTTACTATTAGTTATCGCCTTAATTGCTGCCGGAAATTATTTTTACTCTTACGCCGTCGTTCCAACAGAAAAGGATTTTTTATCTGACAGCTCGGAGAAAAAATCAGCCGAATTGGTCGCAGCCGAAGACTGGTTCAACGATAAAAATAACCGCAGTGAATGGCAGCTGCAGTCAAAAGACGGACTGAAATTATCCGCTTATTATTTACCTGCACAAAAAGATCAGCACAAAACCGCTATCATCGCTCACGGCTATATGGGGCAAGCTAGTGATATGCCGCAATACGCTAAAATTTATCATGACCTCGGCTATAATGTCCTGATGCCCGATGCTCGTGGTCATGGTAAGAGCGAAGGCGATTATATCGGCTTTGGCTGGCCCGAAAGAAAAGACTATCTTCAATGGATCGATCGCATCGTTAAGGGTGACAGCCAGTCAGAAATCGTCCTTCACGGAGTCAGCATGGGGGCAGCGACAGTCATGATGACTAGCGGCGAAAAGCTGCCAGAAAATGTCAAAGCCTTCGTCGAGGATTGCGGCTATAGCTCTGCTAAAGATGAACTGAGCTATCAGCTAAAGGATATGTTCAACTTGCCAGCCTTTCCATTGATTCCCGTAACCAGTCTAATTACAAAAATCCGTGCAGGCTACTTCTTTGGTGAAGCCAATGCCGTCAAGCAGCTCCACAATAATACGAAACCGATGCTCTTCATTCATGGAGACAAGGATGCCTTTGTGCCCTTTTCAATGCTGGATACAGTCTACGAAGCGAACAAAGGACCCAAAGAAAAATATGTCGTTCACGGCGCGAAACATGCCGAAGCCTTGAGTACTGATCCGGCTATGTATCAGGAAAAAGTCACTGAATTTTTGGAGACGTATGTGAAATAAAAACAGCGCAACGAGGATTTTCTCGTTGCGCTGTTTTTATTTCAATACCTCCAAGAAGTGAGCTTTTTAGTATGCAATGCCTCTTTTTGTTGAGTACTCAATGACTTGAGATTTTGATTTGATTCTCTTAACTACGGTTTTTCCAAATACTGATTAATCGTCCTTTGTAAAAGCTGCGGCGACCGTTCGATCGCATCAACGGTATCTCCTGCGATATGGGATGTGATTACGACGTTATCCAATGAAAGCAGCGGATCATCTGGATCGATTGGCTCCTGCCACATGACATCGATCCCCGCACCGGCAATTTTTCCAGTCTGGAGTACCTCAATAAAATCCTTTTGATTCAAGATTTCTGGTCGCGCCGTATTGATTAGATACGCACTTGGCTTCATTAGCTTTAATAAAGAAGCATCTATTAAATTTTCTGTCTCAGGAACGACTCGCAGATGCAAAGAGACGACATCAGAATTTTGGAAAAGTTCTTCCAGACTGCATAAATTTACTAGGCAGCCTTCCGCAGTTAGATCAGCTTGTTTAGCAAATGGGTCGAAAGCACTAACGGACATTCCTAAGGCGTTTAATCTTTTTGCCACGATTTTTCCGATATGACCCAAGCCGACCAGGCCTACCTTCATATTAGAGAAGGAGGATTTGTAGCTGTCATTCGCAAAACTCTGTGGCCACTTGCCTTGCTTGACTTGAATAGCCGCCGCCGCAATATTTCGAACCGTCGCATACATTAAACCAATCGTAAAATCAGCGACTGGTTCCGCGTTACGAATAACATTGATGATGGGAATATGCTTTTTTTCTCGAATCGCTGCTAGATCAAGATGTTCCAATCCGCCGCGACAAGTGCCGATCATTTTCAAACGCTCCGCTTTGGCAATCGTTGTTGCTGAGATTGGAGCCAAATGGACTAGCAAATACTCCACTTGTGGTAGCACCTCTAGTACGCCTGCTGGCAAATCGAAGCCTGACGGACCATTCCGCTCTAGTTTTTTAATGATTTCTCTAAATTCAGATCGGGACAACTCAGGGCACCAATCAAACTGATAAATATCAATCGGCGGGTCAATCGCTAACTTTGCAGCTGCTTTTGCTAAGTTTTCTGCTGAGACAAAAGGATCGCCGATCACTAATACCTTACTCATGACCTACCTCCCGCGGCGCTAGAATCCCTTCTCTAGGTGTAACCTGAAAGGCATCCGCTAGCTCCCACAACTGCTGATCGGTAATGCTTTGCCGAATTGCTTGCCTAGTAGAACAGATTTGCAAGTAAATCGCCGCCGCTTTTTCTGCGGTCTCCACTAGCCCAAAAGCATCGTCTATCGTTTGACCAGCGCCCATGATCCCATGATGCGCCCAGATAACGATCCGGGTATCTTTCATTTTTTCGGCCGATTTTTTTCCTAGCTGCTGGGTTCCCGCTACCATCCAAGGCAGCACTGCTACACCGTCAGGAAAGACTACCAAACATTCCGTGATCATTTGCCACAAGGTTTTAGTAAATTTTTTATCCTCCAATTCATGGATGAAGGTCATCGCCGAAATCGCGGTTGCGTGGGTGTGGAGAATCACGCGATGCTGAGGATCTTGTGCTAAACGAACCCTGTGACATTCCAAATGAGAAGCTAGTTCACTAGTAGGTAAATCGCCGCCCTCTAATCCCCACAACAGCTCATAATATTGACCATCTTCAGTGACCCGAATCAGCGCCAAATTAGCCGCCGGATTTCTATGCAGATGCTTAAAGTATTTTCCCGAACCGGTGACTAAAAAGATTTCTCCTGCCAGCGATTCGATCGTAAAATTTAAAGCCTCTTTTCGCTTTACGTGGGTTACGTCTAAGTACTGCTTTACTTCTTCTGACGGTAGCCGATAACTAATATTGCCGCCGTTACGTTCAGCCCAACCATAGGACCACAACTGACTAGCCGCCTCGCATATTTCTGTTATAAAAGGAGCCTGAGTGATATCATGCAATGCCATTTTATCTCTCCTTCATTCAGCTATTAAAGGAGGACCGTGAGCAAACGAGCAGCAATCATAAATGCGATGCCCAGCACGCCATGAATCATGAATGTTTTAGTTTTTACTACATCACCGTCAGCCCCGATAACCAATTTTTTGGCACCATCAAAAAAGACTTTGATAAAAAAAGCCAATCCAATCAAAATAAACAAATCGCTGATCATACGAATCCTCCTTTTTGAATTCTGTTTTAATTTAATACCTGCCAGAGCTGGAAAACGAATATAATCCCAGCCCCGCTTTACGGATAAACGGTAGTCTAGAAGTAGCTGCTTCGGAAATAAACCGAAATTTCTTGAAGCTGAACACTTCTGTCCCAACCTCAGCTCGCTTCACTTATTTTTGCCCATAATAGGCATTTGCACCGTGTTTTCGTAAATAATGCTTGTCCAGCACTCGTTGTGGCAGTTCTTCCGCGAAGCTATTTAATTGGCGAGTCAACAAGTTCATCTTGCAGACTTCCTCTAAAACTACAGCATTCATGACGGCACTATGGGCATCTTTTCCCCAAGTAAAGGGACCATGACCATGAAGCAGCACACCGGGTACCTCTAACGGCTTCAATTCTCTTTCCCGGAAAGTTTCAACAATCACGCTACCGGTCTCGTGCTCATAACCTTCGTCGATCTCGTATTGGGATAAAAAACGCGCACAGGGGACTGACCCGTAAAAGGTATCCGCATGAGTCGTTCCCATCGCTGGAACGTCTAGGCCTGATTGAGCCCAAGCCGCCGCCCACGTAGAATGGGTATGGACGATTCCGCCGATTTCTGGGAAAGCTTTGTATAAAACTGCATGGGTCGGTGTATCTGATGAGGGATTCATTTTCCCTTCGATCACTTTGTTGTCTAAATCAACCACTACCATATCAGCCGCTGTCATTTCTTCGTAGCTGACACCACTGGGCTTGATGACAAAATATTGGGTTTCAGGATCATAAGCACTGACATTGCCCCAAGTATATTTGATTAATCCATGTTTTGGTAAAGCGAGATTCGCTTGGAAAACTTCCTCTTTTAGTTGTTCTAACATAATTTCGGCTCCTTACTCGGGATTGACAGCTACGACAATTTTGTTGTAGGCAACTTCCCGCTTAAACATTTTAGGCAACACATCACTGAGCTCGGCTAATGAAATCTCATTACTCACCATCTCTTTGAATTTAATCCGGCTTTTAGACATTTCCTCTAGCGTCGCTTCCCAAGCACGGCCGGGATACGGCGCTGTGTAAGAATTCCATGAACCGGTGATGGTTAACTCCGCTCGCATAATTCGTTCCGCCTCTTGTTCAGATAAAGGTAAATCTTGGTGAGAAATCCCCACCAATACGACGGTCCCGTGTTTTCGAGTGATTAATAGCGCTTGTTTTTGAGTAAATTTACTGCCGGCCGTTTCGATCACTACATGGACACCAAGACCCGTTTCTTCCTTGATGGCTGCTTCCAAGTCTTGTGTTTGACTATTGATCGTTACATCCGCTCCTAGTTTTTGGGCCAAGGCCAATTTTTCATCAAAAATATCAACGGCGATCACTTTTTTCGCTCCAAATATTTTAGCGATCTGGATGGCGAACTGTCCGATTGGTCCACAGCCGAGAACGGCTACCGTATCGCCTACTTTCATGTTTGAACGCTGCAAGGCATGCCAACTGATCGTCGCTGGTTCTACCCCAGCCGCAGACAATAGATCTAAATCTTCAGGCATCACTACACAATGCTCTTCCGGAACTTTAACGTATTCCGCGAAGGCGCCGTTGCTGCCGGTACCAATTATGTTATAATTATCACTAAGCCCGTATGATCCTTCTTTTGTATATTCGGAATTAGGATCGGGGATCAATGGTGCGACTGCGATCTTGTCTCCGACTTGAACTTTAGTAATCTGTGATCCTACCCGATCAACGGTTCCACTAAATTCATGTCCTAAAATGAGCGGATACATTCTTGCACCATTTTCTAGGTTTGCGCGGGGCACATCTGAGCCACAGATCCCCGCGTAAGCTACTTTGACTAATACTTCATTTGCCTCAATTTCGGGAATATCCACTTCTTGCACTTCCAACACGCCAGGTTTTACTAACACACTTGCTTTCATCTTTTTTGTCATCGTTCCATCTCCATTTTATTAAGCTACCTTTGTCTTGGCTTCTGGTACTTCACCATTATTCTTAGCTGCTGAGCGTTCGATGTAGTCGTAAAAGGCTTCTTTATTTTTGCGGAACAAGAAGTAAACTACAAAGTAAGCAAGGATCGTCAAACCGATCCATAATGGATTTTGACTTAAAAAGGCCAAGAAAATCAGACCAAAGATTGGTTTTCCTAAAATATTGAAACTGGTGACCATCAACGCACCCGCTGGTAAGGTTACACCGACTGTTTGAGCAATTTCCGTAAACATTGGCGCCGTATAAGAGCACATATACAATCCTAAGCTGAACCAAATCACACCATTGATCAACGTCTTGGCGATATTACCGTTGGATAAGCAGACTAACGCTTGAACCATGTAAGGAATCGCTAGCAAATCCACTACCGGTAACGTTTGGTTGCCTGGCAAGATCATTGCGATAAAGACCATAATCGGAATCAATAAGATCCCCGAAATCAAGGTTGCTGGCTCACCATAACCAGTAGCATCATTCACGCCCAGATACCATTCCCGGCCTTCGTTATTGCCCCTTACATTTTTACTAGCCGCCTGTGAAATCGGATTGAAGGCTTGTGAGAAGATCCCCGCTACTTTCGGGAAGATCGCCATCACAGCGCTGGTTGCGATTGCTACTTCAGTAATTTGTCCCCAAGCAGATAATTCAGTCACATTGCTAAGATTTCCTAGAATTCCTAAAAACAACCCTAAGAACAAGCCCAGTGAAATCGGTTCGCCCAAGAAGCCTAATTTTTTCTGCAATCCCTGTGGGTTCAACCGAACTTTATGCAGACCAAGCATGTTCCAAATCGGGTCCATCAACATCGCAAAAATTCCGGGCTCGATATTGTGCATCGCAATAATCGTACAATTGGGATAATGATAATAACTGGACCATCTTCTAGCTAACATTTCAGATAACAACAAACTGTACATATTTAGCAAGCACATCAAGCCAACTGCTAAAATCATATTTCTAGTTGCCAGATACACCATTGACCCCCACACCATATAGGAATAATTGTTCCACAAGTCCGATGGTTGGAAAACATTGGTCCATTTCACTAAGAACAGTACTGTTTGTAATACCAAGGCGATCACTAGATAAATCATTCCGGCTTCGGTCGAGTAGGCCACTAAAGCTGTCGCCTGCCACCCTACATCGAAGGCTGGTAAATTAATTCCCGTTTGATCGACCATTTGCTGAACGACTTTAGAAATAATCGGGGTGTATGAGTTCAAGATCAATGTGAAGCCCATCAGCCCCACCCCTGCGTACAAGCCGGACAAGAAAGCTTTTTGCGTCTTAACCTTTAACACTTTTGCCACAACAAAAATCATTACCGGAACAAAGACTGCCGATCCAAACGTATCAAACACGCTTTTTAAGGTTTCTAACATCTCATTACTCCTTTTTCGTTTTAATGTCTTTATTTTTGAAAAATCGATTGAACCCTCTTCAACTTAGTAAATGCCTATTTTTCCAATGCCATTAGTACGCCATCTACTTCTTCCAAAAATTCATCTTCGCCGAAACCAGTCAAAAAGCCGATTGCATTCACAACTGGGATGCCATAATCACCGTCAGGTAAAGGGCTCGTATAGGTGATAAAATCAAACTTGCCGGTTTTCGCTAATGATAGTGCCTCATTAGGGTTTGCTTCTGTCGTCGCTACTGCATAGCCCTTCTCCTCCAACGTTTCTCTTAATTTCTCCGCCACCATGGATGACGTCACGGTTCCTGACCCACAAACTGATAAAACATGATAATTTCTCATTTCCATTTCCTCCTTTTAGACACTTTCTAATTCCATTTTTGCAACAATCTCGTACATCTCAGTAGCTGACTTCGCCTTCTCCAATCTCTTTAACGTCTCGACATCTTGAAATAAGCCCATTAATTTACTCAACATTTTCACTTGCCCATCTGGGTCTTCAACCGCCATCAAGATAACCAATGAAACAGGAACCACTTCCGTCGGGTCAATCATGGAATGAACAGCAATCGGTTCTTTTAAGGTGGCGATCGCTAAGACCGACTGATGAACATGAATGCGATCCGTATGGGGAATCGCGATTCCATAATCACCCATTTTTAATCCCGTGGGAAAGCCTTTTTCCCTTTCCAGTACCGCTGAAACATAGGTCTCTTTAACATAGCCCAGTTCCTCCATGCGGGTTCCTAGAAAAGTAATCATTTCTTGGTAATCTTGTGGTTTTAACTTGCTAAAAAGCAACTCGCGTTTGATCACTCTATCCCTCCTACTCTATCTCTTTATTGCTTCTTGCTAATCAAAAGATAGCACGGAACCGCTTTCTTTTAAATTTCTTTTGAACTCATTTTTTACTGAACCGATTCCGGAACACTTGGATGACTTGCTGAAAACATTGATTACACAAGCTTTTTAACTCCTGTTTTCTATGCAAAAAAAGAGCTGGGACATTAATATAGTCCCAACTCTTTTTACGGATAAACAGTGGTCCAGAAGTAGCTTCTTCGGAAATAAGCCGAACACTTCTGGCCCAACCGCCTAATGGATTCTATTTTTTCTTGCTCTCCTCAATGATTGCTAAAATAGCTTGCTTGTTTTTCGCTTGATCCAATCGTTCAATTATTTTAGGATCGCTGGCGATTTTCAGCAACTGCATCATTGGTTGGATATGCTGCTTGCGATCAGTCGCGGAAATAACCACCACATAGTAATATCGCTGGTTTTGACTGACAAAGCCTTGAGTAATCTTCGCAAAGCACATACCTAAACTCCGAGCGCCATGCTCTGGAACAGTGTGAGGGATGACGATTCGATTTCCTAATAAAATACTTGGCGTTACTTCAGGAAATTGCGCTTCAAGCTGGGCCAAATAGCCTGGTTCAACGATCCCTCGCTCAATTAGATTTTCTGTCGTTAGCCGCAATACCTGGGGCCAATCCAACGCCTCGTCTAAAATCAAGATACTCTCTGCGTTTACGACATCGGCTAAGTTCAATTTCATTTCATTAGTCAATACCTCTTGATCCTGAATCTGAAAAATTGAGTTGTAGGAGATCATCAATTCTTTACGAATCTTTTCTTCAATCTCTGTATCCATTGGTAAATGCTTTTTAACAATCGCCAAAATATGATCTGGCTGCAATTTATAGCTGTCGATTTTGTAAATCAACTGAATGACTTCATTTACAATCAACGTCTTATTCATACTGGAAAGATCATTCCCTACTACGATTACGGGAAGCTGGGTCTCTAAAGGATTCGTCGAAAAAATCAGTTGGACATCTAGTTCTCGTTCCTTTTCATAAAACTCTCTAATCGAAAAAGAGCTGACAAAATGAATCATCGGAAACCAATTATCTAGGGTGTTTTCCAATAATTTCGAGCTGATGATGCCATTGGGACAAACGACCGCCGCCTTGACCACCGTATTATCCAAATTAATGGGCTTCTCCTTTTGCATGTAGGCTCCGATAAACATCGTAATTAAATAAATCTCGTCATTCGGAATCCGTTCTTCAAAAAATTCTTCCAAGGGAGCAATGGATGATTTTACGATAAAGAACAGCGGGTCCAGTTGATGCTTCACCATATCCGTTATCGTATAATCCGAAGTCAAACCATAACGGATCCGATAATAGGCCGGAGTCAAATGCAGTGCTAGATTCTCAATCAACTGTGTCTTATCGTTTAATTGGATGATTGTATTCTTTTCTAAAACCGTAATAAAAGCTTCAATCTGCTTCCGTAAAGCATCTGTATTAAGAGAGAAAGTATTACTTAAGTCAGTGATCTTTAGAGAAAGCATATACAAACATAAGTAAAGATGCTCCGTATACGATTTAGGCAGTTTCTTTTGACCTGCCAGTACTTTAACGATCGCAGCATATTCGTTGGTATCCATGATTTCCTTAGCTAAAAGTCCAAAACGCTGCTCAATGTAATGTCGGTTTTGAACTCGCCGATTCAGTAAGACCAAAAAATAAGGAGCTGTTTGGATACGATTATCTGTGTATTGTACATGTAGCTCAGCCTCGACTTGTTGTAAGACATCCCGCTGATGATTCACCTCTACTGAAGCAACCGATAAGTACTTTTCAAAAATTACCCGATTATAGATAGACTCCATCACCTGATCCGTCACTCCTAAGATCAGTCCACGAATAATTTCTTCATTTCCACGGAAATAATAGCCTTCCTTTCGAGAATAATCAATCGTCAGTTTGTATTTTCTTAATTGCTGCTTCAACTTTTTGATGTCAGAAATAATCGTATTCTTACTCACTTCCAAACTCTCTGAAAAATGGTAAAGAGAAAGATAGTCCGCTGAAAAAATCAATAGTAAAATAACTAGTAAGCGATGCTCCTCATCCAAATAACTAGTCTCATCTGCCTTCAGCTGACTTTCATTATTCATGATTCCGGAAAAGGCATCCACAACCTTCGTATCGACAATAAAGCTGCCATTCCGTGATCGAATAATTGGCGGGTATTGATTCCCACGGAGGTATTCATTGATTTTCTTCACTGCATAATCCAATTGATTCCGGGTCAAAGCATACTTTTCTAAGAGTTCCTTTGAAGATATCTTTACTGTTGAGGCCACCGCTTGTAAAATTTGTACACTGCGATTATCTAACTCCATTGGCTATCCTCCTATCCAATTTTTCTTTTAGTCTAGCTTGAATGTTAAGAATAGTAAACGGTTTCTTTTTCGCGCAGATACTTAAAATAACGATGTTTCGTTATTTTTAACGATTTACGGAACGGTCCCATAATACCTTATTTCTCGATAAATTTTTTGAATGATTACTGTTTTCCAATTACGAAACACTAGCTGCTTGCTAAAAATGTGTAGCAGTAACAATGCCCATTCTGCCAAGGAAAAATACTCTCGGAAATAGTAAAAATAGCGTTTCATACTGCTTGTGGGTGCATCTATATAAAGTGTACGAATCAATTCGCGGCACGGGGTCTTAAGCGCTTCTTTCCCTAATTGGTCACGAATCTGCAATACACGAACCAGCTTGATCACGCAGTTTTTATTTTTGCTGACTTGGTAATACAACGTAATTCTTTTTTCCAACGTTTGGGGCTTTAAGCTAAATAACTGCTTCGCTGTAAATGGATGTTCCTGCATAGTCGTCACCGCCTTTTTTCTCTTCATTAGTATTAACGAAAGTTTTCAGGCAAATGCGTACCTTTTTTATTTTTTTAAACGTTCAAAAATAATTTTTGATTTATTTAGTCGATACTTGTACCGAAAAAAAATTGCAACAAAAAAGGAACTGGGACATTCATTTGTCTCAGTTCCTATTCACGTATAAACAGTGGAACAGAAGTAGCTTCTTCGGAAATAAGTTGAACACTTCTGTCCCAATCTCTTTCCTTACTTTTAAAATTCTCCCGGATTCGACTCAATCATGACTTTGATCTCGTTGCCTTCCATCACTTTATCAAAGGCTGTCCGCCATTCTTCCAACGGGTATTTTTTCGTAATCATCTCATCGATATTAATCGCACCTTTAGCCAATAAATGAATCGCGATCGGCCAATCATAAGGATTTTGTGAGCGGCTGCCAATGTATTGGATCTCACGTTGAATGATCGACTCCGTATCAAGATCCACCATTTTGTTGGCAAAAAGCCCGACTTGTACGAATTGACCTTGCTTCCGAATCAACGGCAGGCTAGCGTTAACTGCCGGCACGGCACCCGAAGCATCATAAACTTTATCGACGCCGTAGCCATCGGTCACTTCGTTGACCACCGCTGCTAAATCTTCCTTCATTGTATCCACAATGATATCCGCACCGAGTTTCTTTGCCAATTCCAAACGATGGGCATCTTTTGTTATCCCAGTCATAATAACGAAGGCACCGATTTCCTTAGCGATCTGCAGTAAAAACAAGCCGATTGGTCCAGGCCCCATGATAATGATCGTATCCCGTAATTCCAAGTGACTCTTCTGATACATCGCATGAACACAACAAGCCAAGGGTTCACTCATAGCCGCACCTTCAAAACTTAAATGATCCGGTAAAAGATGGATACTTTCTTCGCGAGCTAAGACATAATTTGCCATACTACCATTTTGCTGCGTACCAATTCCTTTACGATGAGGACATAAATTGTATTGTTTTTCTTTACAGTAATCACATTCGCCACAGACATAGAACGTTGTTTCGCTAGTTACTCGATCGCCTACTTTGACTTTTGTGACCTTTTCTCCGACTTCAACGACTTCACCAGAAAATTCATGACCTAAGACAACCGGTGTCGTTGGATTTTTATATTCACCTTTAAAGGTATGGATGTCTGACCCACAGATACCGGTATACGCAACTTTGATTAGTACTTTGTCGTCTGCTGCCTCTGGTACTGGTAAGTCGATAAATTCCATTTGGTCATAACCGGGCGCTTGTTTCGAGACGCCCTTCATCATTTTACTCATTTCAATAAGCCCCCTACATTACTTGTGCAACTAATTCTGAGAATTTCAAGAAGATCCATTTTAAGAAGTTTCCGCCGGTATCTAAGTTGGTGATTTCAGCAGCGCCTTCTGGGAATTTGACGATTCCTTGAGCCATTTCCGTAATAACTGGCGCAAAGTTCGTTGCCATCAATAACGCTGCTGCCATAACGACGGTCAATGAAATAACTGAGTGTAAAATATTTCCCTTACGACTTGGCACCACCAACGCTGCGAAGAATGGAATTGTTGCTAAGTCACCAAAAGGTAAGACACGGTTTCCTGGTAAAATGACCGCTAAGAATAAAGTGATCGGTACCATCAACAGACCTGTAGATAAGGCCGCCGGGGAACCTGTTGCTAAAGCGGCATCCATTCCTAGATAGATTTCGCGATCGCCGTAACGACTTTGTAGCAGTTTTTGCGCGCCTTCTTGGATCGGAATCAAACCTTCCATCAAGATTTTAACCATCCGTGGCATTAAGAACATCACACCACCCATGTTCATTCCGATTTGCAGAATGCCAATCAGATCGTAGCCCCCTAATAAACCTAAGAACATCCCGATAATAATCCCCATGATCATCGGTTCGCCGAAAATACCAAAGCGTTTTTGAATCGTTTCTGGTTTTACATCTAATTTATTGATACCAGGGATTTTATCTACTAACCAACCAACTGGTAATGCTAAAATGGCGTATCCTTGCGCTGACCCAGTCGTGATACTGATCCCTTCTAAACCATAATATTCTTGGACTTTTGGTGCGGTTTTGTCAGCGATGATTTGGATGATGATCGTAAACAAGATCCCGCACAGGATGCCAAAGAAAAAACTTTTTGTTACAATATAACCAGTTGCTGCCACAGAACTAACATGCCAGTAGTTCCAGATATCGATATTTAATGTTTTGGTCCGGTTCAACGCCAACATAATTAAATTCACGATTAAAATCACTGGAATCATCACAGCCGCGATTGGTTGCGCCCAAGTCCCGGCTGAGACTGCTGGCCAGCCAGCATCAATGATCGTTAGATTCAAACCGAATCGCTCAACCATCGCCTGCGCAGCGGGACCAACATTGGTGGTCAAGACGGTAATGACCAAGTTGATCCCGATCATTCCAATCCCTACTGTAATCCCCGAAATAATTGCTTTTTTGACTGACACTCTAAAAATGAGTCCAACGATAAAAATAATGATCGGCAACATCACACTGGGTCCGGCACCTAAAATACTCTGTACCACATCCATTAAACCATCCATACATTTTTCCTCCTATGCTATAAATTAATTTTTTTGAACCTGTTTTTAAGCCGCAATTTCCCACGTTAAACGTGAGAAATTACTCGTTTATTGAATAGCCTTTGCGGCTTCAATAATTTGTGCTTCCACTTTATCCGCACCGATTCCTGTCAAAAACGCCATCGCCTTGATTGCTGGAATCTTATACTCAGTCGGCAACATCGTCGTTGAGATCAACATGTCTGCTTCATCTTGTTTAGAGGCTGCTTCGGAAATTTTGATCTGCATAATTTCCACTGGCATTTGATTTCTAGCAAATAGATCCTCGACTTTTTTCATTACCACCGTTGATGTTGCAATTCCTGCTCCACAAGCTACTAATACGCGAATTTTTTTCATGATAAATATCTCCTTTTTCTTTTTTGTTATTTAGTTAACTGCGAAAAGTTGGACTGAAATCCTTTTTCTCTTTAGTGTATTTTTCTTTCAGTTAAAAAAGTGGTTCAACTATAACTGGTTTTTTTCGATGATCGTGATTAATTCAGTTTCTGTTGTTGCCAATAATAGCTCTGCTAAAACGGCTTCATTTTGTAAAAGTCCCATCAAAGATTGCAACATTTCCAGTTGCGCATGGGGTTGATTTAGTCCTAAGACAAAGATGATCTGTGCTTTGACTTGTTGATTATTGTCCTCCATGCTGTAAAAACTCACTGGGTCTTGCAAGGTAATCACCGCAACGAATTCTTCTAAGATGCACTCGGCATCTGTATGTGGAATCGCCGCACCAAAATTCACTAACTGAATTCCGGTTGGAAAAGTCGCTTCTCGTTTTCTAATTCGTTCTAAAAAGTCTTCCCGCACCCAACCAAGATCTGAAGCTTTGGCAGCAATCTGCTCAAATAGCTCATCTCGGGAAGAAAAATTTTCCTGTGTGAAAACCAATGGTGCCTTCACATACGAACTTAGTGTCGTTTCTCCCATCATTTCGCCCTCCAATAGTCATCGTTGAATTTCTTCAACGCTTTACGAATGTCTTCCTTTGTTTTTGCCTCTTCCATAGCTACCAACTGTTCTTCTCCTGCCAGGCTCATCATTTCAAAAATCAAATCTAAATGCTCCTCCTTGTCATTCGAAGCTAGCAAGATTACCGTATGAATTTTTCCGCCATCTTCAGTTGGTATGCCTTTTTTTACAATCCCTAAACTGATTCCCACACCGATTGCCCCCGCTTCTGATACCGTATGAGGCAAGGCGATTTTATTTCTTAAAACCGTATACGGCGGCAACGACGGCATTTCTTTTTTCAGTGCTTGAATATAATCTTCTGTAATGATTTGCTGGCGCTCCAGCGGTATAGCCAACGCATCTAAGACGTCGTTCCAGCTGATCGCCTCTTCAAAGATTTGGATCGTTTCTCCTTTTAACAAGTCAATCAAATGTGGCCGCTTCTTTTCTAAGATCTTCGACTCTTTCGGTGCGAATAAATCCAATAGCTCTTCGTAAAAACTTGCTTCGTCGATAATCTCAGCATGTTTCTTTACCACCGCTAAAATCTTTTCTGGCGTCACAATCTCGGATTGGACAATTGCTGTAGAACGTAAGACCCGTTCTCTTAGTTGGCGCTTTTCTTGTTCAGATAAAAAGTTACTAACTACAAAGACTTTTTTCTCTGTCTTTAGCGGTACTGCCGAAAAAATAAATTCCGTTTCATGCTCTGTACGATAAAATTCCCGTGCTGACATGGTTGCGACAAAATCAATTTCCGGCAATAGATTTTTCAACGTATTCTCCAACAAGACCGCGATTGAGATACCATTCGGACACACGATAATCGCTCGTTTACGATTTTCTGGATGAATGATCTCACTGCTTTCTACGATATGACTGCCGATAAACAAGGAAATAAAAAATAATTCGGTATCCGGAATCGGTTGCTCAAAAAATCGTTCCAACGGACCACTGGCTTCTTTCACTAGATAAAAGAGTGAAAAAAGATTGGCATCCTTGTTCTCCTGATAAAACTTCGTTTGCAGATTCAAATGATACTTGATTCGATAGTAGGCCGGCCGCATGTGGACCAGCAGACGATCTAACAGTTTTTCTTTGTCTTCCAAACTCACACCGGCGATTTTTTCAAAATTAGCGATGACGCCTTCCAGTGCTTCCTTCATTTTATTGATCTCTTTAACGGAAAGAATATCGCCTCGCGACAAGTTCGTCGTCAGCAGCAGCATTGTCAGGTAGACTCGCTCATTTTCACTTAAGCCATCGACATCCCAAATCACGCGATCCGCTGCTAAATATTCCTTCGTATCGGTCAGTTCGCGATAATTGATCTTAAAGCTGTAAGAAATCAACTTCCCTCGCTGTGCCCGCCGAATCATCAAAATAATCAATAATGGCAACGTCTTTAAGCGTTCATCCGTAAACTGAACTTCCAGTTCTTCCTCAACCAGTTCTACCCGTTTGTTAAAGGTCTGAATCTGCTGGGCATCTATGTTGGCAAACTGAATAATCAACTGGATTCCATTATAGGTCGTCGCTAAATTGTTCAATAAGTCCGACAGTAAATTGCGTTTGTTCCACTCATCACCATGAATGAAATAGCCTTTCTGACGGGTGTATTTCAAATCCAGCTCATAGCCCTGAATCGCTTGCGTCACTTCCTTTAAATCTCGTAGAACCGTATTACGGCTGACTTTCAATTCATCAATGAAATGATTCAAAGATAAATAATCCTCTTTACTCAGTAACATCAGCTGGATCAAAGCTGCGCGTTCTTTACTTGAAAAGACATAATCCTCTGTCGCCTCTCCTAACGCCTCATCACCACCCTTATAGATTGAAAGAATTTCATTAGCAATTAGAAAATGACCATTTTTCGTACGCTTAATCTCACTCAGCTTCTCATCCAACAACGAATCATTGATTTTCTTCAAGGCGTAATTCAATTGGCCTCGCGTCAAATCAAATTTTTTACATAACATCTTGCTAGTAATCTGGGGGTTGTTGATCAGCTCAACAAAAATTTGATTGGTTCGTTCTTCTAAATTCATTGTCATCCCTCTTTACATCCTCAATTTAAACTAAAAACGCTTACATTGATAGCTTCTTTGTTCCCAAATAATTCAGTGTTTTTTATGCAACTTGATACTGATTAATACAATTTTTCACAAAAAAAAAGAAGCAAGCTTCAAAAACACTTGAATACCAGTAAAAACCAAACATTGCATTCTGGTTTTTCACTACTTATTATGCAACTTGGTACTGTAATTCTTCACTCATTTTAACAGGAGTCCCATTATTTGTCTGTTCTTTATGTAAGTAAGACTTTACTGTTTTTTTTAGTAATCTTGGCTATTACATAAAAAAAGAGCACGAAAGAACCAATAAATCGTTCTTTCGTCCCCTTAGTTTTACATTCTTTAAAATGGATACTGACCTTTTCCTGATTTCGTCGTCACCCATTGAACCCGAGTAAATTCTTCTAAGACCCACTGCCCATTGAAGCGTCCGATCCCAGAATTTTTTTCTCCACCAAAAGGTGCGTTGGGTTGATCATCCACGGTCAAGCCGTTGATATGACACATCCCTGCCTCGATCCGATTAGCCACGGTTCTTCCTTTGTCTAAATCCTTCGTGAACAATGCACTAGATAAGCCGTATTCTGTATCATTAGCAGCTTTGATCGCAGCCTCCGTATCTTTGACTTTCAAAATTGGCAGAACTGGACCAAAAATTTCTTCGTGGAAAATTTCTAACGCCGCATCTTCTGATACTAATACAAAAGGTTCCACTAATTGCTCATTGATCTTTCCTTCGACTAAAAATTTAGCACCAGCTTGCTGTGCTGTTTGAATGATTTTTTGAATCTGATCTGTTTGCTTTTGATTAATAATTGGTCCAACGATTGTACTTTCCTCTGCAGGATTTCCCGTGACTAACGCCTTGACTCGCGCTACTACTTTTTGAACAAATTCATCAAAGACTGCATCAACCACAATTGCTCGATTGGCAGCCATGCAAATTTGGCCTGAATGCATGAATTTACTTACGACTAATGCATGAGCGGCCTCTTCAAGATCTGCGTCTTCCAATACAATAAACGGCGAGTTCCCGCCTAATTCCAAAGCAACCTGTTTGATTCTTTCACCACTCATGGCCTGACTGACAATGTTTTTACCGACTGGCGTTGAACCCGTGAAGGAAATAAAACCAGGAATCGGATGACCGACGAAATAGTCCCCGATTTCACTACCGCTGCCGACAGTTACATTGACCAAACCTTTCGGAACACCGGCTTCTTCAAAAATTCTAGCTGGCAGCAGTCCACCAGTTACCGGGCTGTCACTAGCTGGCTTGATCACCACACCATTTCCCGCAGCTAGCGCAGGCGCTAAGGAACGCATCGTCAAGTGAAAGGGAAAATTCCATGGACTAATGATCCCGATTACCCCAACGGGACGATGGGTCACAAAACTTTCCTCTCCTGGCGTATTGGTAGGTAAAAGCTGGCCTTCTAATCGCATCGGAAAGCTGGCAGCTTCCTCGGTGATCCCTTTTGCTAAACTGACCTCCAGCCCGGACTTAATCTTCGTGGCGCCACCTTCTTTGATCAGCCACTCAATGATTTCAGCCTGCTGCTCCTCGATTAGTGCCGCCGCTTTTTCCATGACCGTGCTACGCTCTTGCGGTGTTTTAGCCATCCATTCTTTTTGTGCTTTTTGAGCCGCTTGATAGGCTGCATCAACATCTTCCGAGCTCGCACCTTGGATCTTCAGAATCGTTTCTTGTGTATAGGGATTCTGATCTTCATTTACATGCTCTGAGTCATTTCCTCGCTGCCAAACTCCGCCAATAAACTGATTTTCGAATCGTTTTTCCATATTCTCCACCTCTCTATCCTTCCATCATAGAATGCGCTTTCAACAAAAGGCAAAAAATAGGCTCAAAAAAGGAGACACCCTCGCGTCTCCTCTTGTTTCTTAATGAAAATCCTAATGTTAACTAAGTCTTACACTGCTGATAGTTTTCTTTCATAGCACTCCACTTAAAAGCTAAGATAAAATCTGATTGAAAGGATCAAACGTTTCAAAGAAGGCTATCATTTATTGAATGCCAATCCTCGTTCCAATTTGGATTGTTGGCATTGTCTTTTCTTCTACATAGAGTGTCCCTGGCAGTTCTGCTAATGTCGAACCATCAAAGCGCAACGTAATATGCCCTAAATCATCAAGGTTTTTCTTAACGACATCTCCCACCGCCATAATCTCAAAAACTTGATCGTCAAAGAAAAAATTCATCCCTGGAAGGATTTCCCCAGTCGACGGAATCAAGTCGATATTGTAACAGTAATCTGCTAATGTATCCGGCGCTTCATCTCCAAAGAAAATCAACATTCCTTCTGCCTGAAACATCTCCGCTTCGGGTCCAATTTTAGTCACTTGTGTCTCATAAATCATTTTCATCTCTCCCAACGACTGCATTTCTTTCTATTTTAACTATACATCCCGAAACTTGCCAACCATGCTACAATCACGCGTGGAACACCATTCAAGAACCGTGAATACAATACAGACGGAACGCCAACCTCTACGGTTTCAGCTTCCGCTTCCTCTAGTCCTAATCCAACCGGGATAAAGTCCGCCGCATTTTGAGTATTGATAGCAAACAATGCCGGCAAGGCAAGTTGCGGAGGAATGTTTCCTTTACCGATTTCCACACCGATTAAGGTCCCTAAGATTTGACTGATAACCGCGCCAGGCCCCAACAATGGCGACAAGAATGGCAAGGAACAGATAAAGCCGATGATCACTAAACCAACAATATTACCAGCAAGAGGTTTCATCATGTTGGCGAAAACTGTTCCGATTCCAGAGCCTTGGATGATCCCAATCAGTAAGGATACAAAGGCCATAAATGGAATCACGGTATTGATCATGGTTTGGACACCTTCACGAGCTGACTGATTGAAGGTCGCTACAACTTTCCCTGCGCCCATACCGATCTTAGCGATAAAACTTTGCTGTTCGGCACGTTGCTCGGTAATTTTTTTATCTGTAGAATATTTGTACTTCTTTTCTTCCGTCGGTGCAGCCGTTGCACTGAAAGTAGTTTCATTCTCATCTGCTAAGGTGATTTGGTCCGCGCCAACAGCCGAAACATAGATTTCTTCGGTAATATATTGCGCCAAAGGACCACTTTTTCCGGTGGGAACAATATTAATTGTCGGAATATTTTTTTTCGGATAGATACCGCAACGTAATGTACCGCCACAATCAATGATCGCTAAAGCGATTTCATTATCAGGGATAGAGGTTTTGAAGCCATTGACCGGCTCCATACCTGTCAATTCAGCGATCTTATCAACGATTGCCGGCTTTTCTCCACCACCCGTCACATAAATAAATTTATGTTTTTCCTCGGTCGGTGTGATGATTAACGGTCCACCGAATCCACCATTCCCTTTTACAACTTTGATACTTTTATAGGTCATTTTTTCGCCCTCCAAATTTTCGAATTAGTCTACCATTTTGACTGTTTTGCTCAATTCTACCCCTTGCTGCTTGCAGACAAATGCGGTGGTAAAATCGGTGATCCAACCGCCAATAAAGTTCATCACTAATCCCACTAACATGTAACGAATTGCCAGCTCCATCGAGTTCAACCCCAATGCGGTAATTCCTTGAGCAATCCCCATCCAAACAAACAACTCCCCTGGATTGATATGAGGAAATACACCGTTACTTGTATGACAAAACTGAGCCAAAGAAGCATAATAGCTTGGTTTGTAGTATTCAGGAATAAAGCGGCCCATCGTAAATGACATCGGATTTCCTAACATGAAAGCTGAAATGAACGGCAAAACCAAATAACGAGTCAATGGATTTTTTGAAGACGCCTTCGCAACCTTCGTCACTCGATCTTCACCCAAGAAGGCAATTAACGTATTCATCGCCACCATTAAAAGTAATACGACAGGAACGATCCCCGTCATCCAGCTGATAAATGTTTCTGCACCTGTTTGGAAAAGCCCCATAAAGCCTTCCGCAAATTTAATAAGAAATTCCATTTTTAAACACTTCCTTTAGAAAATTTTGTTTGAATCGATTGTTTAAGCATTGAGAGGTGAAGCCCAACATTCATCACTGGCGATACAGGCTTCGTATCTTGATAATTGCCTTTTTCCACTTCTAAATAGATTTTTTTCGCATTCAAAGCAGCCTGTCTTGTCAATCTGTTCTCCTTCTCAAACACCGGATGCTGTTCATTTAACTCACGGATATTCAAACCGACAAATTGTTTTTTCGGCTTAAAACGAGCTAGGATCGTAATCCCCTGCATCATTTCCGCTTCATCGATTAGACCCATTTGATTAACTGAAAACATCAAAATTGTTCCTGACGTCAGCTTTCCAGGTCGACGGCCAATCGCCACCTTGCCTTTTTTTCGTAAGCGAGCATAGACCATACTGAAATTTTTAATTTGTTTTAATCCTAAACATGTTTGGATAATATAAGCGGCAATTGCAATGATTCCTAAAAATAGAATGTTCACCTTTAAACCTCTCCTTCCATCAACAATCGTGTATAGTCTTCTTTTGAAGCAATAACCTTTACTTGTTCTCTTAAACGAGGGTTTGAGGAAATAGTAAAAATCGTATCATAAAAACTTAATAATTCGTCTTCCGTTTCCAATGTTAATTCAGCAGGTATAGCCACTAAAAAGACTAGCTCAATCTCTTCGATGGAGGTCTGTTGCTGGTAGGAGCCGATTGTGGCGATGATTTGATCACTTTGCGTATTGATGCCATGAGGAAAAGCGATGCCGTTTTCAATCACGGCCGATTCCTCTTGAGCTTTTCTCAAAATATAATTTTTGAATGCATCATTGGCTAAGGACTTTTGTTGTAATTGCATCAACATTTGAGACAGATTCTCCTCATAAGACTTTTCCGCATCTAGTCGTTCAAAGGTAAGGTGGATCGTATCAAAAGATGCGGCTTTAGAGGCTATTATTCGCTTCCACTCACTCAACAGCCAATGATCATTGAACAGATCCGTCAGCTTGATAAGGGTCGTCGGTACCTCCGTCTCTTTTAAAGGGATCGTAGTAAAAATTGCAAAATACCGATCCAAGTCCTTCGTTCGGTATTCATCCTCTGAGTAGTGGGCTATTTGGACATTTGGCCCCAATACATTGGCAAGCTGTCGTTTAATCATTAAAGCAGTTCCTTTTCCGGTGTTGCAAACGACCGCAATTTCTTTTGTCGAATCACTTTTTTCGACCTTTAGTGCCAATTCAAAATAAATTGCCAAATAAGAAACCTCAGTAGCAGGTTTTGGTTTTCCTAAGAAATCTGCCAGCGCCTGGATACCAATATCCGCTAACTCATATGAAAAAGCATGTTTGTTTTTAAAATCCGAACCAAAAATATCATAAGTCTTCACATGAAACAGAATTCGATTAATCAGGAACATAAAATGCGCATGTAAATTATTAAATAATTCCGATTCATCGACTGTGATAATTACGGCTTCGTGGATCTTTCGCATCATCAGCTTAAACATTTTCTGAACGACTTCATGGTCACCTTTGTTTTCTGCCACCATATTGTTATTGAAAATATTTAAAGGAAAACAAAGGAAATCAAATTCCGCTTGACTAAGGGTCACACTGTAGTCTTCCTCTAAGGCAATTCGCAGCTCCTCTAATAGCGGATCCTCCGAAAAATAGTTGACATAAAAAGGAATTCGTTCAAGCAACAACGCTCCTTGACGTATCCGGTCCAATGTTAGAACAATCACTTTCTTTAGCAAGCCGGCAGTTCTAAAATCCAATTTTTTCGCTAAGCAAATTTTTTGAATCAGGGCAAGACTACTTTCAAATAACGGTTGATTCTCTAAATAGTCGTAGGCATGATAAAGGTATACAAGCCTTAGATTTTCCTCTTTTCCATGAATGATCAATCCCTTATTCGGCGTGCCAATCAACGCAATCTCAAAAGCTGCCAATACATGCTTTAAATTTCTTAGATCCTTGTTCACTGTAGAACGGCTGACATCCAACAGTTCAGAGAGATCATCGATCATGATATGCTCCGTCTGATTAATAAAGCAGTTGATGAGAACCGCCATCCGTTTAGAACTAGAATTAAAGTCCATCTGTTGCTTCAAACTTCCATCCATCACTTCATCAAACTGTGTGGGATCAATCACTTTTAATTGATAAAAACCTCCTATATCAACAATTTTCAATACATGTTCCAGTTGTTCATTCAATAATTGAATCGTCTTTTTCACCGTTTGGGTGCTAGTGTCGGTGACTTGTTTCAAGTCTTCTAAACTTAGGCGATCATGCGTAATAAAATGTTGCAATACTTGGTACCAACGATTGACTAATGCCATCTTATTACCACCCGCTTTCAATTAACCTCTTGTTTTACCACCTGCAACATTTGTCGTTACTCCTGTTATATAGCTTGCACGATCAGATAAATAATAGCATACCAAATCAGCGACTTCCTTTAGCTTTCCGCTCCTTCCCAATGGAATCGTAGTTGTTTTACTGTAGTTTTTACGTAATTCATCAATCGTAATGTTTCGAGTATACGCTAGGGCTGTTTCATATTCGATCGTCCGTAGACCTGTCTCTTCCATGATTCCAGGTGCGATACCTACAACACGAACCCCATGTTTGCCTAGCTCCTTCGCCCAAGAGCGTGTATAGCTATTCACTGCTGCCTTGGTCGCTGCGTATGGGCTTTGCCCTTCCGAACCCTCGACACCACTTTCAGAAGACATATTGATAATTACTCCGCGTTTGTTTTTCACCATTATTCTAGCAACCGCTTGGGTCATTAGAAAGAGTCCTTTTTGATTAATTTCAAAAATTTTGTCAAAAACCCCATCCGATAATTCAAACTTTCCATGTGGCATTTGCTCATCCACTAATAATCTTGGAACATTGATTCCCGCATTGTTAACTAAACCATCAACTGTTCCGAATAATTCATTGACCGCCGCAACATTTGCCTCTACCTGTTTTCGTGAAGAAATATCTGTTTGGAAAAAATATAGATTTTCATGGGTTCTCTCGCCGTCTTTGATATCAAAATTAGCGACTTGCGCACCTACCGCTAATAATTCGTCCACAATACTGGCACCTATTCCAGATGATCCCCCAGTAACAATTACTTTTTTGTCTTCTATACCTAACCAATCTGTCATATCTGTTTTCCTCCTCATTGATACAAGATGAGTATAAAGCGCTTTTTAAAAATAATTAATAGCATCTTTTTTTTAACTTCAAAAAAAAAAAATACACTAATTTCTAAATTTAAAAAACTACCCAAAAGCAAATGAATGCCTCAGGGTAGTCTGATAAGTTATTTTTTTAATCCAACCTTTTAACCGGACTCAGCTCCATTCGATATGGCGGATTGACTGTTGCATCCTCTAGCTGAAGACCCTCAGCCGAGCGTTTGACTGTAAGAGTATAGTCATTCATCACATTTGCTCTGAAATTTCCATTGATGTGGTATTTGACTGTCGTATCATCAATAACTTGATAGTTGGCAAAGTTTTCTGTATCCCAACGCTGCTCTTTTGAGCCACGAAACATAGTGGTTCTAATTTTTGAATCTGGTTTAAAGGTAAAAATGTAAGACTCATTATTCCAAGAATAACTCAACAATAAAGTGGCTAAATCCTGCTGAGGATCAAACTTGACCGGATTTTCTTCCATATAGGTGTGATTTAAGTAATCGTCTTTAGTCGATTCTGCTTGATCCTCTGCAATTATTTTGCGAACCTCCGCCGGATCATTGGAAGTCACGGTGATTACGTCTGGCTCTTTTACTCCGGAACAGCCTGTCAAAAAAAACATTCCCAGTCCGATCAATAGTCTTCGTTTCATTGTTTCTCCCCGTTCGTTTATTCCTTAATCATAACAAAGAAGTGACTCCTCAAAATGAAAATAAAATAAAAAAATCCTAGATTTTCTAGGATTTACTCTGCTGCTAGTTTAATTTCATAAGGTTCTATTTTAAAAAGCTGAACTAAAATCTGATTGACTTGGTCAAACAATTCTTCGTCATCTTCAAATCGCTGCTTTGTTTGAATTCGCTGAGTCTCCGCTTGATAAATCATTTGATCCCCTAAATATTGCGGTTTGACCACAGCGGTTCCTTTTTGCAAAACAAGCTCTTCTTCCCCGATCCCAACTGGAATAGCGGTCTCTCGCCAACCATTTTTCTGAGCCAATACTTGAACAAGCGAGGGAACATCAAAATGATCTAACATCGCAGACCGACGATCTTCGAAATGAATTGTCAAAGACTCCGTATTTTGCAATCCGCAGGCATTACAGCCCCCTTCAATTAAAAAGGCTTTACTCGTAATCGCTGCTTTAGGCATCTATTTCACGCACCTTCTGATAAATTTCGTTTAATTTTGGCTGATCCAAATCAACAAATGACGTTACAACAACATCCGCAAAAGCTAAATCTTGTTTAGGAAACGCTGGATTGGCGAAGCCCACACAGACCATTCCCGCATTGCGCACCGCGCCTGTACCGTTTTTTGTATCTTCGATTCCCAGACAGTTTTTAGGATCAACCCCGATTCGCTCCGCCGCTGCTAAATAAACATCAGGAGCTGGTTTTGAGTGTTTGACCTCCTCGGTACTGACCACTTCTGAAAAATAATCCGCTAAACCGATTTCTAGCAAATTCTCCTTAATCTCCGCTAATGAAGACGAAGAAGCTACTGCTAGCTTTAAGCCAGACTCATGCAGTCTTTTGACAAAACTTTGGACATGAGGAATCACCCGAACGCCATCACGCTCAATCATTGCCCTACGCCGAGCGGTCATTTCAGCCACATATTCTGGTACCGACAACGGCAAATCGAACGCCTGCTTCATTTGCGCCCACATATATTCGCTAGTAGTGCCCATAAATTGAAAATGGTAGCTCTCCTCTACTGGATGCCCCGCTTCAGCTAAAATCGCTGATTTACTTTGGAAATAAGTGTACTCTGAATCAACTAACACGCCGTCCATATCAAAAATGATTGCTTCTAACATAAATACCCTCCATCAAAAACCTTTGCTTAAACTCTATCACACAATTAAACGTTAATGTAGCTTTTTTAGTGGCAGGTCTAAAGGAAAACATAACGGACAGCAAATTCAGTTAAAGCCTAAAGAAAAACTCGCAGCCGACTCCGTTTAAAAAGAAGAATCAATTTTTGAGAAAATTGATTCCCATCTTCGTCGGCATACCATCATGCTAAACAGCCCTACTCTTAATAGTAAAATCATCAATTTTAGTTCTCAAACTACAAGTCCTGCAAAAAGCATAACTGACACTAATTCACTCCAGGGAGTCAATTTTTTCAAAACAAAAAATTGATTCCATTCTCATTTCGCATACGATTTTTCTAACCTGCTGGTCATCACTCGTTAAAAGTAGATAAATTACTTTCAGAATTTATCTTTCGTTTTCGATGACATACCATTTTTCTAATTATGCTAAAGCATAATTAGAAAAACTGGCAAAGCAGGAAGAAAAACTCGCAAAAAAAGTCTGCAACTTGTGCAGACTACAGGATTTTTTCGATAGCTTTTTCTGGGATGAACCACATTAATAGGATCAGTACATTCACGATCAAGACCATGATCGGCGCGATCAATTTTCCTAAAATTAACGCTAAGAGGGCTAATCCAATCGATAAATACGATTTAGGATAATGCTTGAACAACTGGCCGATCTTTGAATCTTCACCATTCGCTCGTACCAGCGCCCGCACTAATAAATAATAGGCGATATCCGTTCCCAAAGTAATCATTCCATACAACGCTTGAGGTGCCCAATCAAATGGATAATCCCCGACCCAAGCGGTCACATAAGGAAACAACGTCATCATTAAAATCAAAAAATTATTCGCCCACAGTACCCAACCATCGACCTTTCGCACCAACTGAAAAAGATGATGATGATTGTTCCAATAAATCGCCAGACTAACAAAACTAATCAAATAAACGATGAATTTATGCTCCATATTCAAGAAAGCGGACCAATTAGGTGAATTCGGTTCATGTAATTCTAACACTAGCAGCGTCATAATAATTGCAATGACTGCATCGGTAAAAGCTTCAATTCGTGATTTTGGCATTTTTTCTAACCCCTAACTCGCTGCATTTATTACTAACAAAAAATAAGTTTTTCGTTATCGTTTCTATTAAACAAAAAATCGACCAAAATATCAAGAATAACGCCATCATATCCAGCTAGTTATCAGCTAGCTCTCATTAATTGAAAGAATACAACCAGCAAAAGTTTAGCCATAAATACGTCTTAAGTTGGACGAAAGTCAAAATTTTTTTTGCTACACTAGGTTTATGATAAAACAAATGGAAAGAAGGAATTAAAAATGATGAAAGAATATCCTATGGTTGTGCGTATTTTAGCTGTTATCGGCTTTTTCCTAGTTGCTAGTTTGATTTTGAGTATTGTTGTTCCAGTTATTTCCAGCTTGATCGGTTTATTCTTTAGAATCGCGATTCCGTTGGCGATCGCGTATTTCCTAGTCAACTGGTTGACCAAACGTCGGGATCGCAGAACCTACTAATAAAATTTGATCCAAAAAAAGAGGACTTTTCCAGCAACGAAAAGCCCTCTTTTTATTTTTTCACTACCCTAGTGCCACGTCTAAAATCATCATAATAATAAAACCCAACATCGCGCCAAAAACGCCAAAATGATGCTTGCTGTCTGTCGTCGCCTGAGCCTCTGGAATTAATTCTTCCACGACGACATAGATCATCGCTCCTGCAGCAAACGACAGTGCATAAGGCAAGATCGGCTGAACACTTGTAACCAGCAAAGCTCCGATAACGGCCGCAATAGGCTCAACGATTCCCGATGCTTGACCATACACGAAGGATTTTGTCCGACTCAATCCCTCTTGTCTTAGGGGGATCGAAACGGCCGCACCTTCTGGAAAGTTTTGGATACCGATTCCCAGTGAGACAGAGATTGCTGCTAAGACTGCAACAGTGGGATTGGCAGCTTCACTAGCTGCACCGAAAGCGACCCCTACCGCTAACCCTTCAGGTATATTATGTAGTGTGATGGAAAAGACTAATAAAATTGTCCGTTTTAAATGACTGGGTAAGCCTTCCCGTTCTTTATTTGGGCCAAAGTGCATATGGGGAATCAGCTTGTCGGCGATATAAAGAAACACGCCGCCTAAGCCAAAACCGATACTGACAACTAGCCACGGAATCGAACCATTTTCTTCCGCCGCAGCGATCGCTGGATCTAATAAGGACCAAAAACTGGCGGCGATCATGACCCCCGAAGCAAAGCCTAACATGAGATTCAATACATTGCGATTGATATTTTTGAAGAAGAAAACCATTGCCGCACCTAAGGCAGTCATCCCCCAAGTAAATATTGTTCCAACTAAAGCTTGCTGCCAGGCAGCCAGGCTTAGTAGCCATTCCGTCATAGAAACCTCCCATAAAATTTTTATTTATGTAACTGACTTCGTAAAAGTAACGCAGATCCAAAGAATTGTGTCAGTAGTTATCGCTAATTTTAATATTTGTCATAATAATATCATGTTTTAGGCATGCCCGTATACTTTCAAAAGACACTTTCTTTGCCGGTTTTTTTTAGACGCGGTATACTTTCAAGGTAGGAAGCTTACAAAAAGAAAGTGAGTGAAGAAGATGTCAAAAATTAATGCAGGCGTTGCAATGGTGAATGTTTTTGAAGCTTGGGGAATCGATCATATTTATGGAATTCCCGGTGGCTCATTCAATTCAACAATGGATGCGCTATATCACGAACGCGAATCCGTAAAATATATTCAAGTACGCCACGAAGAAGCCGGTGCTTTAGCCGCAGCAGCAGATGCAAAACTAACTGGTAAAGTCGGTGCCGTCTTCGGTTCTGCTGGTCCTGGTGCCAGTCACTTAATCAACGGACTTTATGACGCGCAAATGGACAACGTTCCTGTTTTGGCGTTATTAGGTCAAGTTGCTACAACTGCCATGAACTACAACTCTTTCCAAGAATTAAACGAAAATCCAATGTTCGCGGATGTCAGTGTCTACAATCGGACCGTTATGACTCCCGAAAGTCTGCCTCATGTCATTGATGAAGCTATTAAAGCGGCGTATCAACAAAAAGGTGTTGCAGTCGTAACGATTCCCGTTGACCTCGGTTTTGAAGAGATTGAAGAAGTCGAGATCGCAACCGCGAAAAATCATAAAACCGGCGTTATTATGCCTGATGAAGAAGATCTTAAAGCCGCGCTTCCTTTAATTGAAGCAGCGAAAAAACCGGTGCTTTACGTTGGTCAAGGTGTCCGTGGTGGTTTTGATGCGGTGAAAGCGTTCGCTGAGCATTTCTCAATGCCCGTTGCAGCAGCCGTACTTGCCAAAGGGATCATTCCTGATCTCTATGAAAATTTCTTAGGATTTGCCGCCCGTGTCGCAACCAAGCCAGCCAATGAAGCGTTAGCTGACGCGGATTTGATTGTCTTTGTCGGCAGTGACTTCCCATTTGGTCGTTACTTCTTTAATCCGGAAGCAAAATTCATTCAAGTTGATATCGATGCGACAAAATTTGGTCGTCGCCACAATGTTGACCAATCTGTTTTAGGTGACGGAGCGACTGCATTACGTCGTTGGGTGGAACTTGGTGAAGCACGTCCAGCAGATGCTTGGTTGAAAGCCAACCAAGAAAACATTCGCAACTGGCACGCTTGGCGCAAGAGCTTCTATAACGATGACTCTACTCCGTTAAGAGCAGAACCAGTCTTTAAAGAAATCAATCGCATCGCCGAAAAAGATGCTGTCTACGTTAGTGATGTCGGTAATGTAACGGTCAATTCAATCCGTCATTTAGAAATGAATGGCGAACAACAATTTACCACTTCAGGTTGGTTCGCAACCATGGGTAATGGCGTACCAGGCGGGATTGCTGCGCAATTGACTTATCCAGACAAACAAGTCTTTACCTTCAGTGGTGACGGTGGCTTTGCTATGCAAATGCAAGATATCATCACCCAAGTAAAATACAATTTACCAATCATCAACGTGGTCTTTTCTAACAATGCTTTTGGTTTCATCGAAGCGGAACAAGAAGATACCGAACAACAAAAATTCGGCGTTTTCCTAGAAGGTGCGGACTTCGGTAAAGTTGGTGAAGCCCTGGGAGCTGATGGGTTTACCATCACTGAATACAGCCAACTTGAACCTGCGTTTACCGCAGCGAAGGAAAGCAAACGTCCAGTCGTGATCGATATCAAGATCAAAGACGAACGGCCTTTACCAGTCGAAGCGTTGGAATTAGAGCCTGAAAAATTCTCAGCCGAACAAATCAAGGCCTTCAAAGAAAAATATCAAGTCCACGATATGCCAACCTTGCGTGAACTCTTGAAATAATCAAAGAGCGTGACAAGCTACGCTGATTCATAAGAAAGGCTTTCGCGAAGCCGGACATGGCTAGACCTGCTGTAAATCGTTTTATTCCTGTGAAAAATTTATACTTTCTTTCAAGAGTTAAAAAAAAGTTGTGCCAATGGCACAACTTTTTTTACATTCTTCTGATAGTCATTTTGGTTTCTTTTTCCAACTGTTCCGTCAGCTCGTCAGCTGTTAACTCACGATTCACCAATGCTTGCAGCACCATCGGCAAATTCGCCCCTGTTACTAACGCTTGCCGATCATCGTTCATCACACAATAACTGGCATAGCGAAAAGGCGTTCCACCAAAAATGTCCACGAGCCAAACAAGCTCGTCTGTCTTCGTCAATACATCATTGGCCAAATCCGTTATTTTTTCTTGGAGTCCGGTAGCCCCCGGCTCGATATTTATTGTTTCGACACAGCTTTGCTCACCCAAAATGGCTTCCGCCGTCTTTAACAGACTATCCGCTAAATGGTCGTGGGTCGCGATAATTATCCCGATCATACTGACACATCCCTTCGAGACTTAAGTTTAGCTTATTTTAAATCGCAAGTAAATTCTTAACGGTTGACTTGAAACTTCAGATGTTCCCCGATATAATGCAAAGAGGCCTTGGGCCAATACTGATAAAGCGAGGAAATTCATTGATTACAGTAAGTGACGTTAGTTTACAATTCCCTGATCGTAAATTATTTGATGACGTAAATATTAAATTCACTCCCGGCAATTGTTACGGGTTGATCGGTGCTAACGGCGCCGGTAAATCGACCTTCCTTAAAATTTTAGCAGGTGATATCCAGCCTTCCACCGGTTCTATTACCTTAGGACCAAATGAGCGGATGGCTGTTTTAAAACAAAATCATTTTGACTTTGAAGAATATACCGTACTTGAAACGGTTATTATGGGGCACGAACGCTTGTACCAAGTGATGCAGGAAAAAGACGCTGTCTATATGAAGGAAGATTTTTCTGATGAAGACGGCATTCGCGCAGCTGAATTAGAAGGCGAATTCGCCGAACTAGATGGCTGGGAAGCGGAACCGGAAGCAGCCGTTTTACTGCAAGGATTAAACATCCCTGAAGATCTGCATCAACAAAAAATGAGTGAATTGACGGCCGGACAAAAAATCAAAGTGCTTTTAGCGCAATCACTTTTCGGCAAGCCTGATGTCCTATTACTAGACGAACCAACTAATGGATTAGACATCCAATCAATCAATTGGCTAGAAGAATTCTTAATCAATTTTGATAATACCGTCATCGTCGTTTCCCATGACCGCCACTTCTTAAACAAAGTGTGTACCCACATGGCTGACCTAGACTTCGGTAAAATCAAATTGTACGTTGGTAACTATGACTTTTGGTTAGAATCAAGCCAGTTAGCAACCAAATTACAATCACAACAAAACGCGAAAAAAGAAGAGCAAATCAAAGAACTGCAAGACTTTATCGCGCGTTTTAGTGCCAACGCGTCCAAATCCAAACAAGCGACTTCAAGAAAGAAAATGTTGGATAAAATCACCCTTGATGACATCCAGCCTTCTTCTCGCCGTTATCCCTTCGTTCAATTTAAACCGGAACGAGAAATCGGTAATGATTTACTGCAAGTTGACAATGTCAGCGTAACGATCGATGGCAAAAAAATCTTAGACAATATCTCCTTCACCTTGAACCGTGACGATAAAGTCGCCTTCGTTGCTGAAAATGACTTGATCACCACAACCTTGTTTAAAGTTATTATGGGCGATTTACAGCCAGACAGCGGTAGTATTCGTTGGGGCGTCACCACCACTCAAGCCTATTTGCCAAAAGATACGACGAAAGAATTTGACAGCTCCATGCCGATTCTTGATTGGCTGCGTCAATATGCTAGCAAAGAAGAAGACGACAACACCTTCTTGCGTAGCTTCTTAGGACGGATGCTATTCTCAGGTGACGAAGTCATGAAACCCGTCAATGTCTTATCTGGTGGCGAAAAAGTTCGTTGTATGCTATCGAAATTGATGCTGTCTAAATCAAACGTCTTAGTGCTGGATGATCCAACCAATCACTTAGACTTAGAATCGATCTCCGCATTAAATGATGGCTTGATCGCTTATAAAGGTTCGCTTTTATTTGCCTCTCATGACCATCAATTCATTCAAACCATCGCCAATCGCATCATCGCCGTTTCAGAAAATGGCGTGGTAGATCGTGCAGAAACAACTTATGATGAATTCTTGGAGAATCCAGAAGTTCAAAAACAAATGAAGCAATTAGCGTAAAGCAAAAACCCTTGCGAAAAATTTTTCGCAAGGGTTTTTAGTATTGCAACACTCAATAAAGAGTGGGGGAAGCGATTAAATAAATTGTACAAGCTGCATCAAGATTGGCACAACGACCACGAATAGAATCGTACTTGTCGTTACCAAGTTCGTTGCGTACTTAACATCACCATGAGCTTCGTTGGCTAAGATTGGTAAGACGGCCAACATTGGTGTTGCTGATTGAACAATTAAGGTTTGTTTCAATAAAGGAGCCAAGTCTGCGCCGAAGGTTTTACTACCGATTGTAATCAAGGCAATCAAAACAGCAGGTGCTAAGACGAACCGACCCAATAAAGCAACGACCGTATCGCGATCGAAACGAATACTCTTCAATCCGGCATCATGTAAGACGATCCCAATGTAAAGCAAGGACAGCGGCGTAACGATACTACCAACATAGCCTAAAGTCGCATTAATAAATCCTGGGACAGGAATCCCGATCAATAAGAAGAGGATCGCAACGATGAATCCTAATAATGGTGGTGGCAATAATTTTTTCCAGTTTAACTTCGCTTTATTTTCGCCTTTCACTTTCGTTGGGTCATCATTTGAGATCAAGAAGACCCCAAAAGCCCAAGTTGAAACGGTGTTAGTCACATAATAAACCAAGAAATAAGGCAGTGATTTTTCACCGAATAAGGCGATATTCAAAGGCAAACCGATGAAGATCGTATTGGCGTTCACGACTGCATTCATGAAAATCCCGCGACGTCCTGGTTGGATCTTCAAAATTTTGACTAAAGCATATGCCAAAATATAAGAAATAATCACCGCTCCAACCGGGTAGATCAAACTACCCGAAAGTTGGAACAAGCTTTCCTTCGTTAAATTCTTTAAAACTGAGACAAAGATGGAAGCTGGCAAAGCGACACGTGTAATTAATGACGAAATACTTTTACCAAAACTTTCATCAAACCAACCTTGACCTTTTAAGATGTAGCCTAAAGCAATCATAATGATGATACTTAGGACACTTTGGATCGATTGAAAGAAAATCATCTTTTTTTCCCCCTATTTATTCAATTATTCAGCATCAAGCACTTGGTATTCTGGATACCATTTCATCTCTTCTACCGCTTGCTTGATGTCTTTGATTTCTTCTTTATTTAATTTTTGATCCACAACGCTTTTTGCTACGACTTCAGCGATTGTTTGAGAGAATTCGGTTAGTTTTGATACAGGTGGCAAGACAGCGGCTCCTGGTTTGCTTGTATCAACGATTCCGCCTAGCGCATGACTGGCTTGTGACAAGGTTTCGCCTGTTACACGAGTAGCCGTTGAAGCAATGATCCCTAAACCTAGGCCTGGATACATCAAGGCATTATTGGCTTGACCAATTTGATAAGTCACACCTTTGTATTCTACGTCAGCCGCTGGAATCCCCGTTCCGATCAACGCTTTGCCGTCTGTCCATTTGATTAGGTCTTCCGCTGTTGCTTCAGCCAATTTTGTTGGGTTAGACAATGGGAAAATAATTGGACGTTCTGTATTTGCCGCTAACTCTTTCACAATTTCTTCAGTAAAGGCGCCTGGTTGAGTGGAAGTCCCAATAATGATCGTTGGGTGGATCGCTTTGACTGCGGCAGCTAGATTCGTTAATTCATCTGCATTTGAAAACTCACTGCGTTGACGGACAAAATCTTTTTGGCCAGGTGTCAATTCTTCTGTGTCTTCAAACAAGACCCCTTGTTTGTCCACCATGTAGAAATGTTTCCGCGCTTCTGCTTCTGATAAGCCTTGACGTTTCATTTCATCCAATAATTGATTAGCGATTCCGACACCGGCTGTTCCGGCACCAAAGGTCATGACTGTTTGTTTCGTCAAATCTTCTTGGGAAATATTCAATGCGCCTAGAACACCGGCTAAAACAACGATCCCAGTCCCTTGAATATCATCATTAAACGTTGTGATTCTATCTTGGTATTTTTCTAAAATATTTGCAGCATTTGAACGGCCGAAGTCTTCCCAGTGTAGTAACACTTCAGGAAATAAATCTTCTACTGCTTCGACGAATTGATCAATCATGGCATAATATTTGTCTCCGTAGACACGCTCATGTTGATTACCTAGATACAATGGATCATTCAATAATTCTTGATTGTTTGTTCCTGCGTCGATAGATACCGGTAATACTTGGGCGGGATTGATTCCGGCAGCAGCCGTGTAAACCATCAATTTACCGATGGCGATATCGACACCGTTCACGCCCCAATCGCCGATGCCTAAAATTCCTTCCGCATCAGTTACAACGATTAAGCGAATATCACGACCTGCGGCTGCATTTTTCAAGCTGTCTTTGATACTTTCAGGATCATCAACAGAAAGAAAAGCCGCATCTTGTGGTTCAACGAATAATTCATTGTATTGTTCGATTGAATCAGCCACTGTTGGATCATAAACGATCGGCATAAATTCAACGACGTGTTGGCCCATTAATTTGTAAAACAGTGTACGGTTGGTGTTAAAGATTTCCATCAAGAAGAGACGTTTTTCTAAATCCGTCGTCTTACTTAAATATTGACCGTAGGTTTGGACGGCTTGTTGTTCGAGTGTTTGAACTTTTGCTGGTAACATGCCGGTTAACCCGTATTGTTCCCGTTCTTCTTTCGTGAACGCAGTACCTTTATTTAAAAATGGATTGTTTAAAATTTCGATTCCTCTCATTTTGTCTTCCTCCTTATTGATTACACTTAGGAGAATACGCGCCTTTGCCGACTATAGTCAAAACAAATGATTGTAATAAATTTTATTTATATGATAATCTGATTTCACAAAAGGAGATTATTATGAATTTTAAAGACTTAGAATACTTCCAACGCTTAGTTCGCGAGAAAAATTTTACGAAAGTCGCGAAAGCCTTTCAAGTAAGTCAGCCCACGATTACCTACGCCGTGAAACGGCTGGAAGATGAGCTGGGAACTGAACTCGTTTATCGTGACCAATCTCATAAACAATTGATTATTACTCAATCTGGTTTAGTTCTTTCTCGCCATATTTCAAATATCTTGAAAGAATTGACGATCGCCGTTACCGAAATTGATCGCTTGAAGGAAGAAACCTTGGATTTTGGTCTGCCACCGATCATTGGTAATTTCTATTTTCCAAAATTGTCCTCCTACCTTTTTAAAAATAATTTGATGAGCCACATCCATTTAGTCGATGGCGGTTCACGTGATCTCTACGGTCTTTTACGCCGCGGTAAGATCGATTTGGCCCTTTTAGGCTCTACTCAGCCAATTCGTGATGATGAATTAACCAGTGAACTGCTAGTCGAGAAGAAATTTATGATTGTGGTCAGCCCGCAGCACCCTTTGGCAGCCCGCAAAGAAGTCGCCTTTGCTGAACTTAAAGATGAACCCTTTGTGTTGCTGAATGAACACTATGTCCACCCTACCGCCTTTAAAAAAATGGCCCAGCAGGCACATTTTGAACCACAAATTATTTATCAAAATAGTAATTTAAATATTTTAAAAGGCATGATCAGGGAACAAATCGGAATTGGCTTTTTAGCGGAGCTGGCAATCTCGCCTGAGGATAAGTTAGTGACGATCCCTATCACCGATAGCCCACAGCCTACTTTTATGATCTCACTGGTTCAACGAGAACAAATTTTAGATTCTACTATTCGTGCACAATTAATTGAATTGATCCGTGAATTCAGCACAAACGACATCAATAAAAAAAACGAAGAAATCCGCTAAATGGGATTTCTTCGTTTTTTTATTATTAGTTGCGTTTTTCACCACGAGTAAAGACGGCAATACAACCAAGTCCAGTGTGACTAGAAATCGTGGTCCCTAACGGAAAGATCCGAACCTCTTTTGGTTGGATACTCTCTTCTAGATGACGTTTAACCTCTTCTGCCCCAACTTGGTCGGCACTAGTCGTAATAAAAATCGTTTGGTTCGCTGGATCCGTCGTTGCTTCACTGATTTTATCAGCGACTAATTGCAACGCCTTTTTGCGGCCTCGGATTTTTTCGACATTTTGCAGCTTGCCTTCCACATCAACGGTGATGATCGGCTTAATATTCATTAAACCACCAATCGCAGCGCTGGTTTTAGAAATACGCCCGCCTCGTTGTAAATGATGCAAATCATCCACAGTCACCCAATGATGATACGTCAATTTATTCTCTTCCAGCCATTCATACAACTCTTGCAGCGACATGCCTGCTTGTTGTTTTTGAGCCGCTTCATAGACCATTAGTCCTTCGCCGCCGCTGGCTGCCAAAGAATCCACTACCAAGACTTCCGCCTCAGGTAAATCCTCTTTCAATATTTCGACTGCCTGCATCGCGCTTTGGTAAGAGCCGCTTAAACCAGACGAGAAGCAAATATATAAAACAGGAATATTCTTCTCCGCGTAGCTACGGAAAAATTCAACATAGCGCCCTACATTGACTTGTGAAGTCGTCGGCATCGCGCCATCTTTGATCTTTTGATAGAACTCGTCAATCTTAAAATTACGACCTAAATCATCGGCCATCTCTGTCCCATTAACTTCCACATACATCGAAATAAAATCAACCTTGATTTCTTCTAATAATGTATATGGCAGGTCACAACATGAATCCGTCAGAATCTGATACATTTTTAAAATCCTCCAAATACCCGCTTATAATAGTAAATCTATTTTACTAGATATTCGGTTGCTTGTCTCACAATATGTTAGATTTGTGCCCAGACACTCTCAAGAATATTCGTTTGTGTCCGATCTGGCCCTACTGAGAAGGTTGAGATCCGAACACCAACCAGTTCAGAAACCCGACGCACATAGTTCCGAGCGTTTTCCGGCAAGTCCGCTAACGTACGACAACCAGTGATATCTTCACTCCAGCCAGGTAATTCTTCATAAACTGGTTTGCAGCGATTCAATTCCTTCAAGCTCGCTGGGTAATGATAGATCAATTCACCATCTAATTCATAAGCGGTACAAATTTTAACAGTTTCAAGTCCGCTTAAGACATCAATCGAATTCAACGATAGGTTCGTGATCCCTGAAACGCGTTTAGAGTGACGCATCACGACCGTATCAAACCAGCCAACCCGACGTGGACGCCCAGTCGTCGTTCCATATTCACGACCAACTTCACGAATTTGATTTCCAACTTCGTCATTTAATTCTGTTGGGAACGGTCCATCACCGACTCGTGAGGTATAGGCTTTACATACGCCTACCACTTTATTGATCTTCGCTGGTCCAACGCCGCTACCGATCGTTACTCCACCGGCTACCGGGTTAGAAGATGTCACGAAAGGATACGTTCCTTGATCGATATCCAGCATAACTCCCTGCGCCCCTTCAAAAAGGACACGTTTGCCTTGGTCCAGTGCATCATTCAAGATGACGGAAGTATCCGTCACATATTGCTTGATCTGTTGACCGTAGTCATAATATTCTTCAAAGATATCATCGAAGTTCATCGCTTCATCATCAAACATCTTGACGAATTGACGATTCTTTTCCTCTAAGTTGATCTTCAAACGCTCTTCAAAAATTTCTCTGTCTAGCAAGTCCGCGATCCGAATACCGACGCGGGCCGCTTTATCCATATAAGCCGGTCCGATCCCTTTGATGGTCGTACCGATCTTGTTCTCGCCTTTGGCATCTTCTTGTAATTGATCCAATTTAATATGATAAGGCAAAATAACATGGGCACGGTCAGAAATGCGTAAATTATCTGTTTTGATCCCGCGTTCATGTAAATAAGCTAATTCTGTCACTAATGATTTTGGATTGACGACTACACCGTTTCCAATGACACTGGTTTTATCCGCATAGAAAATCCCAGACGGAATCAAGTGTAATTTATATGTTTCATTGTCAAATTTGATTGTATGACCTGCATTGTCTCCACCTTGGTAACGAGCAATGACTTCCGCATTCTCACTTAAAAAATCCGTGATCTTTCCTTTTCCTTCATCGCCCCACTGCGTCCCTACAACTACTACAGATGACATCTGAACACCTCATTTTATTTTATTTAATCCTGAACCATTGTAACAAGAATAGCGCAATCTTTCAATGAAAATTCGAATATTAGAATTGAATGATTCTAAAAAACGGCTAAATCACGAACATTATTTTTAAAAGCAAGAAAAATTCCCGCTAACTCAAGACAAGAGAAAGCCTACACGAGCTCGCTCAGCTTTTTGCCAGTTTTTCTGCTCGCTTTATTGAGATTAGAAAAAAGGTAGGCGTAACGACAATCAGAATCATTTTTTGTTTTTGGAAAAATGATTCCCTAATTAGGAGTCAGCTGAGCAATCAGGCTAACCCCTTATACTCCTGTAAAGATAAAAAAACTCCGCCAGTTTTTACTAGCGGAGAATGCTTTTCATTTATAACAAAAGACTAACATTAAAATTCTGCTCTTGGTGACAGTGACGAGAATTTATTGTATTCCTTAATAAAGAGTAATTCTACCGTTCCTCGTGCACCGCTCCGGTTTTTCTCAATGATCACTTCGATGACATTCCGATTAGCAACTGAATCTTCCTCTTCTTCACCTTCCCGCTCGTAATAATCATCACGATATAAAAAGGCTACGATGTCAGCATCTTGTTCAATTGACCCTGATTCCCGGATGTCACTTAGAACCGGACGTTTGTCCTGACGTTGCTCTACGCCACGAGAAAGCTGTGACAATGCAATGATCGGTACTTTTAATTCTTTTGCTAATTTTTTTAACTGTCGTGAAATCTCCGAAACCTCTTGTTGTCGATTTTCGCGACCAGTTCCTTCAATTAGTTGCAGATAGTCGATCAGGATCAATCCTAGATTGCCCTTTTCTTTCGCTAGTTTATGACATTTTGCCCGAATCTCAGAAATCTTGATCCCCGGTGTGTCATCAATAAAAATATTGGCTCGCGACAAGCTCCCCATCGCAACGATCAAGTTTTGCCATTCTTCTTCTGAAAGTTGACCGGTTCGCAAATGACTCGCCTCAATCGATCCTTCCGCGCAAAGCATCCGGTTAACAAGGGATTCCGCTCCCATTTCCAAACTGAAGATCGCCACGGATTTATCGGTTTTAGTCCCAACATTTTGCGCAATATTTAACGCAAACGCCGTCTTACCTACGGCTGGACGAGCTGCTAGGATGATCAATTCTTCCGATTGCAGTCCTGCGGTCATTTTATCAAGTGCCGCATAACCGGTCGGCAACCCGGTGATTTCCTCATCGTTGCGGGCTAATTGATCGATATTTTCGATCGCCGTATTCAAGACCTCACTGATGGTCAAAAAACCGCTCTTATTGCGTCTTTCGGAGACTTCCATAATATTACGCTCAGCAGTGTCTAAGATCGTCTGAACGTCGTCTCCTTGCTCGAAACCTTCTGTTACGATGTTGGTAGCTGTTTGAATCAGATTTCGTAACAGTGACTTCTCTTCCACGATCTTCGCGTAGTAACCGACATTAGCCGCGGTGGGAACACTTAAAGCCAATTCGGATAGGTAACTTAATCCGCCGGCATCTTCTAATTGATTCTGTTGTTCCAATAATTCTTTGACCGTGATCACATCAATGGCTTCATTGCGGTCATTTAACTGAATCATTCCGCGAAAAATCAGCTGATGGCCGCGGCGATAAAAATCTTCTGGAACTATGTACTCCATGGCCGTAATCAAAGCATCAGTCTCCAAAAAAATAGAGCCTAAAGTCGCTTGTTCGGCTTCAATGCTTTGGGGTGGCACACGATCTTGTAACATTTCGCTCATGTTTGTTTACGCTCCTCTACGTCCATCTATTTTACAGAATCTAACGCCTAAATACAACAAAGAGTATGAGGGATTCTCTGAAATTCAGGAATACTCATACTCTTTAGTATTTACTCAGCTAATGGATTATTCTTCCACCACGTGGACCTTAATGATTCCTTCAACTTCTGGATGAAGTTTGACAGGGACTTTCGTATAGCCTAACGTGCGGATTGGATTTTCCAATTCGATTTTGCGTTTATCTAGTTTCAAATCAAATTGTTTCTTCAAGCCTTCAGCAATTTGTTTTGACGGGATCGAACCGAATAAACGGCCGTCTTCGCCACCTTTGGCTTTGATTTCAACGACGGTTGTTTCTTTTGCTAAAAAGTCAGCTAGCTCTTTGGCTTCGGCTAAGACTTCAGCTGCTTTTTTATCTTGAGCTTTCTTCTGTCCACTTAACTCAGAAATACTGCTTTTATTTGCTTCCTTCGCCAAGTTATTTTTCAATAAATAATTTTGTGCATAGCCTGTTGGGACTTCTTTGATATCGCCCTTTTTCCCTTTACCTTTAACGTCTTGCAAAAAAATTACTTTCATTCTTCTGTCCCCTCCGTTAATTGCTTATTAATAGCCTCTAGCAGTTGCTCTTTTGCCTGAGCGATCGTACTATCGGATAACTGTGTCGCCGCATTGGTAAAATGACCGCCGCCGCCTAACATTTCCATCACTACTTGGACATTAATCGTCCCAGAGCTCCGTGCACTGATAGCGATGACTCCATCCGTTCGCTTAATGATAACAAACGCTGCGTTGATGTCCGCCATCGATAAAAGGGTATCCGCCGTTTTCGCTGCGGTGACACTGTCATATTCTTGGCTATCTGTACCTGTAGCGACCACGATATCGTCTCTTACATATTCACTTTCACCCACTAGCTTACTAATTTCTAAATAGGATTGAATATCGGTACTCAATAAATATTGTACTAAAGAAGCATCCGCTCCACAAGTCTTTAAATAACTAGCGACATCAAATGTTCGAGCAGTCGTTCGGACGGCGAAATTCTTCGTATCGACGGTGATCCCAGCAAGTAGCAAAGTGGCCTCCATCTTACTCATCCGCTGTCCTTCATTACTTTCAAACTGAATCAGTTCCGTCACTAGTTCAGAAGCTGAAGAAGCCGATGATTCAATATAGGTCAGCAAAGAATTTCCAGGAAACTCTTCTCCTCTACGATGATGATCAATAATCACGATATTCTCAAACTGTTCATACAAATCTTGGTCAATCGATAAAGACGGTCGATGATAGTCCACCATTACTAACAGATCACCTGGTTTTCGCGATCTTTTAGCAGCATCCGGAGCGATCAATAGTTCTTCTAGTTCACCATTTCCATGAATCTCTTCTAAACAGCGTTCCACATCCGGAATGGTTTCCTCTTCGTTAATCACGATACGTACTTTTTTATCATGGTAACGAGCGAGACAAGCCACCCCAAACGCTGAACCAATCGCGTCCATATCCGGAAAACGATGTCCCATCACAAAAACATTGCCCGTTTGATTAAATACGTTTTTCAAGGCCGTTGACATCGCTCGTGAGCGTACTCTTGTCCGTTTTGCGGCACTGGCTGAATTGCCTCCATAAAAGACTGGCTTTTGGTCTTCCGCAGCATTTTTTACCACCACTTGATCGCCGCCGCGAACCAAAGCGATATCTAAATTATTCTGAGCCTCGTCACCGATTACTTCCAGCGACTCTGTTCCATAGCTGATTCCCATGCTGACAGTAATCAACATATCTTGCTTTTCGGCAGACACTCGAATATGTTCCAATAAATCAAAATTATTTTCGATCATTTTTTCTAAATCATCATACCGTGCAAAAATGAAAAAGCGCTCGGCATTTACGCGTTTGTAGAAAATTCGATAGGAATCCATCCAATCAGAAATGATCGTTGTAATAAATGAATTCAAATTTGAAATTTCTTTATCATCTCGACGATCAATCACATCATCATAATTATCGACTGACAGGATTCCAACAACCGCTTGTTGCTGCTTCTCTTTGTTTTCTAGTGCATATTCCTTCGTAATATCAATTAAATAGACGACCCGTTTTTCCTTATCTAACTCAAAATGATAGAGAATATCATCTATTTTATAAATACTTTTACCTTTTTCCGCTCGCTGCAATAATTCATTTACCATATCTTGTTGATCTGCTTGTGACAAATGCTGCACCTTTTCCGTGATTGCAGGATTCATCCAAGTAAAGTTTTGCGACTCATCCCAAGCAATGATTCCTACGGGCATATCAACAGAAACATAATCCATTGCTTCTTGTGCTTTGCTTGAAGCGTACTGGATTTTTTGTTGATTGGTTAATTCAATCCGATTACGTAAGGCAATGGTATAAATCCATAGTAACAGATCGATTATTATAACAATTGCCGCTGTCAAAACAGTAAAGGGCAGTAAAAAAATGGCCGTTAATTGAATTAACAGTAAACAGAATAATAAAAAGGACCACTTTAAACGAGGATTCTTTTTCATCTTCGGCCTCCTAACAGTGTAATTTTATCACAAACTCTTTTAGCAGGCGACTTTATTGAATGTTTCACGTGAAACAAAAAAAGAGACTCCAAAAATTTGAAGTCTCTTGTGATAATTTGATTATGCTTCTTCTGATACGAAGGCTAATAACCCCATGATACGAGCGCGTTTAATAGCAATCGTTAATTTACGTTGGTTTTTAGCACTTGTTCCAGTTACACGACGAGGTAAAATTTTACCACGTTCGCTAATGAAACGTTTTAATAATTCGATATTTTTGTAATCGATGTATTCGATATGATTAGCAGCAATATAGTCTACTTTACGACGTTTGCGACCTCTTCTTTGTTGTGCCATTCCGTTTCCCTCCTATTCAATTGTTAGAATGGTAAATCATCATCTGAAATGTCGATTGAGGACCCACTAAATGGATCTGAATCTCGATCGAAGTCAGGCATAGTGTTCTTAGCTGACTGAGAGGATTGATTACTATTGTTGTTAAAATTATTCCCTCCGCCTTGGAAACTATCATTAGAACTTGGGTTCTGTTGACGTTGTTCATTAGCAGAACGAGATTCCAATAATTGGAAGTTCTCAGCAACAACTTCTGTCACATAGACACGTTGCCCTTGCTGATTTTCATAATTTCTGGTTTGGATACGGCCAGTCACACCTAAAAGAGTTCCTTTGCGCGCATAATTAGCTAAAGTTTCAGCCGATTTCCGCCAAATCACACAATTGATAAAGTCTGCTTCGCGATTTCCGCTTTGATTCGTAAAATTACGATTCACAGCCAAAGTAAACGTTGCAACACCTGTCCCATTTGCAGTATAACGTAAATCAGGATCCTTTGTTAAACGACCAACTAGTACAACATTATTAATCAAAGTAAAGCCAGCTCCCTTCTCGTCAATTGTTTCACGTGAAACAATTATTCTTCAATCTTAACGATCATGTGACGAATAATATCGTCATTGATTTTTGCAAGACGATCGAATTCGTTAACTGCAGCAGCTGTTGTTGGTGCAGTTGCATTGACGATATGGTAGATACCTTCACGGAATCCGTTCATTTCGTACGCGAAACGGCGTTTTTCCCAATCTTTTGAATCGATAATTTCAGCGCCATTATCTTTCAAGATTGTATCGAAACGTTCTACTAAAGCAGTTTTTGCTTCTTCATCAATGTTCGGACGAATGATGTATGTGATTTCATACTTCGTGTTTTGACTCATTGATTTTCACCTCCCTATGGACTATAAGGCTCTTAAATTTTTTAAGAGCAAGGAGAGCGATCTAAAAATATATAGACTACTCACAAATATTCATTATACATAATCGTCTTACAAAAATCAAATGTTTCTTTTCTATAAGTTACGAAAAAAGGCTGGGATTTCTCCCAGCCTTTCAAATATTCTTATTCTTCCGTATCATTCGGTGTTTCTTCAAGTACTTCTTGGCTCTCAGGAGCTTCGACTTCCTCTTCTTTTTCAACAATTGCCATCGTCGCAACTTTCGTATTGTCTTCCATCTTCATCAGACGGACACCTAAGGTTGCACGACCGGTTTGTGAAACACTATCTACGTTGAAACGAATAATGACACCACGATTGGTCACTAAAAGAATATCTTCATCGCCATTGACTGTTGTTAAACCAGCTAACGGACCATTCTTTTCTTTAACGTTCGCTGTCTTGATTCCTTTACCGCCACGACCTTTAATTGGATATTCAGCAGCTTTTGTCCGCTTTCCGTAGCCTTTTTCGGTAATTACTAAGACTTCTTGGTCTTCTTTCAGAACGGCTGAACCAATCACATAGTCTTCATCGCGTAGACGAATTCCCCGTACACCGCTGGCCGTGCGGCCCATATCACGAACCGCTTGTTCTTTAAACGTTGCAGAATAACCATCGTGCGTACCGATAATGATCGTTTCATCGCCTTCTGTCGACATGACGTTGACTAATTCATCGCCTTCACGTAAACCGATAGCGATCAAACCATTGGCCCGAATGTTTGAAAAGGCCGTCACAGTCGTCCGTTTTACCGTTCCATTTTTCGTTACGAAGAATAGGAAATGACCATCTTCGGCTTGCCCATTGACTGAGATCACCGCTTGAATTGTTTCGTTAGAATCGATTCCTAGCAAGTTAATGATCGGAATCCCTTTAGCTGTCCGTCCATATTCTGGAACTTCATAGCCCTTCGCCCGGTATACGCGACCACTGTTAGTAAAGAACAGGAGTGTGTCATGGGTAGAACAGGAGATCAGCGTTTTCACAAAATCATCATCATGAATGCCCATTCCTTGAACACCGCGGCCTCCACGACGTTGTGCACGGAACTCGCTTGAAGCAAGACGTTTGATGTAGCCATTGTTAGTCAACGTGATAACAACGTCTTCCTCTTCGATCAAGTCTTCATCTTCCAAGCTCAAGACTTCGCCGACGAGTAATTCTGTGCGGCGATTATCGCCAAACTTAGTAGCCACTTCCGCTAATTCTGTGCGGATGATTTCCACCACACGCTCAGGACGCGCTAGAATGTCGTCTAAGTCGTTAATCGTCTTTAATAGCTCTTGGTATTCATTTTCGATTTTCTCGCGTTCTAAGCCTGTTAAACGGCGTAAACGCATATCCAAGATTGCTTGGGCTTGTCGATCCGATAATTCAAACCGTTCAATCAAAGTAGCCTTAGCAATATCGTCTGAAGCTGAACTACGAATCGTCGCAATAATTTCATCAATATGGTCTAACGCAATTCGTAACCCTTCTAGAATATGTGCCCGTGCTTCCGCTTTTTTCTTATCAAAGATCGTCCGACGAGTAATGACGATTTTTTGATGTTCGATGTAGTTTTCCAAGATTTGTTTTAAATTTAAAATCCGTGGAACGCCTTTTTCAATTGCTAGCATGTTGAAACTGAAAGAGGTTTGCAGTGAAGTCAGCTTGTATAAATTGTTCAAGATGACCGACGCACTCATATCTCGACGAACTTCAATCACAATCCGCATACCTTCACGTGACGTTTCATCCCGTAAATCTGTGATTCCTTCAATCCGTTTGTCTCGGTGTAATTCCGAAATACGTTCGATCAATTTCGCTTTATTGACCATATATGGCAATTCCGAAACGAGGATCCGTTCCTTGCCATTTTTTTGTTCCTCAATCTCAACTTTCGCCCGTACAGTGATCGAGCCCTTACCTGTTTCATAAGCCCGGCGAATACCGGATTTCCCCATCACTAAGCCGCCTGTTGGAAAATCTGGTCCAGGAATGACTTCCATCAACTCCTGAGTTGTTGCGTCAGGATTTTCCATCAACAATTCGATTCCGGCTGATACTTCTCGCAAGTTATGAGGTGGGATATTGGTTGCCATTCCGACTGCGATCCCCGTTGCCCCATTCACTAATAAGTTAGGAAAACGAGCTGGTAAAACTTCCGGTTCTTGCTCACTATCATCATAGTTGCCTTGGAAATCAACGGTATCTTTATTGATATCTCGTAGCATTTCCATAGCAATCTTGCTTAGACGTGCTTCGGTATAACGCATCGCCGCTGCTCCGTCACCATCGACAGAACCAAAGTTTCCGTGTCCATCCACTAACATATTACGGTAGCTGAAGCTTTGGGCCATCCGGACCATTGATTCATAAATCGCACTGTCACCGTGGGGATGGTATTTACCCATAACATCCCCGACGATCCGCGCTGATTTCTTATGTGCTTTATCTGGTGTTACACCTAATTCATTCATCCCATACAGTATCCGACGGTGAACAGGTTTCAGCCCGTCCCGGACATCGGGAAGCGCCCGTGCTACGATAACGCTCATTGCATAATCAATGAAAGATTCACGCATTTCACTGGTTAGATTGACGTCATGTATGTTCTCTCTTCGATCTTCCAAATTGATCCTCCTAGCTCGTATTAAGGTACTCATTTTTCTTAAATCGAAAAATGAAGCTTGTTCTCACCACGTATATCATTCCGCTAAAGTGGGATTTCCTAGTTAGTTTTAAATCCCTGCTTACTTCTCCTCGGTATACACTGGAAAAAGCGGAACTGACATCCTAGCTCGTATTAAGGTATTCATTTTTCTTAAATCGAAAAATGAAGCTTGTTCTCATCACTTATCTCGTTTCTCTAAACACGTAAACGTGTAGGAGAAGCCGATAGCCTCACTAAATATCTAAGTTTTTAACGTAATGGGCATTTTCTTCGATAAATGCTCGGCGTGGTTCTACACGATCCCCCATCAACATTTCAAATACTTGATCGGCTTCGATCGCATCTTCCACACTGACCCGTAGCATCAAGCGATTTTCTGGGTCCATCGTTGTTTCCCACAACTGATGATCATCCATTTCCCCTAGCCCTTTGTAACGTTGGACATTGGGTTTTGGTGACGCTGGAAGTTCGGACATTTTTTGAGCTAGTTCTTCTTCCGCTTTTTTCCCAGGTTGAACGTAAGTGATGTTTTTCCCTTGCTTGATCCCATACAATGGTGGTTGTGCAATATAAACATAGCCAGCTTCCACAATTGGACGCATGTAACGATAGAATAGCGTTAATAATAATGTCCGAATATGAGCACCATCGACATCGGCATCGGTCATAATAACTAATTTATGGTAGCGTGCTTTTGAGACATCAAAATCAGCCCCAAAACCAGTCCCCATCGCAGTAAACAATGAACGGATTTCTTCATTGGCTAAGATTTTATCCATTGAAGCTTTTTCCACATTCAAGATTTTCCCACGTATCGGTAAAATCGCTTGGAATTCCCGGTTACGTCCTTGTTTAGCAGAACCACCGGCAGAGTCTCCTTCGACGATAAACAATTCGCATCGTTCAGGATCATTGCTTGAACAATCGGCTAATTTACCAGGTAGATTGCTGATTTCTAGCGCGCCTTTACGACGAGTCACTTCACGAGCTCTTTTAGCGGCTAAACGAGCTTTCGCTGCTAGCATCCCTTTTTCAACAATTCGACGTCCCACAGAAGGATTTTCCATCAAAAATTTGTTGAAATTTTCTGAGAATAGACGATCTGTAACAGTACGAACTTCGGAATTTCCTAATTTCGTTTTTGTTTGTCCTTCAAATTGCGGTTCCGGATGCTTGATGGAGATAACAGCTGTCAAGCCTTCACGAACATCCTCACCTGAAAGATTTTCATCGTTGTCTTTCATGATTTTTTGCTTACGGGCATAATCATTGATTACCCGAGTTAATGCGGTTTTAAATCCGAATTCATGGGTTCCGCCTTCATACGTATGAATATTATTGGCGAAACTCAAGATATTGGTATGATATCCATCCGTATATTGCATCGCTACTTCTACGGTAATGTCTTGCTGTTCACCCTCCACATAAACGGGATCATCAAAAATGACCGCTTTATTGTGGTTCAAATGTTCAACATAACTTTTAATCCCGCCTTCATAGTGATACTCACGCAGAACCGTTTTTTCCTCACGTTTGTCTTCAATCGAAATTTTTAAGCCACGATTCAAGAAAGCTAATTCCCGGACACGAGTAGCCAATTTATCAAAGTTAAACACCGTTGATTCGGTGAAAATCTCAGGGTCTGGAATAAAATGAACGGTCGTCCCATGTTGCTCAGTTTCGCCGATCACTTTCAGATCATCGACAACCGCGCCGCGACGATATTCTTGGAAATAGACTTTACCATTTTTGAAAACCCGAACATCTAAACTTAGTGACAACGCATTTACTACGGAAGCCCCTACACCGTGAAGTCCGCCGGATACCTTATAGCCGCCGCCGCCAAATTTTCCTCCCGCATGTAGAATCGTATAAACGGTTTCCAAAGCCGGACGACCTGTTTTTGCTTGGATATCGACAGGAATTCCACGACCGTCATCGCTGACTGTGATGCTGTTATCTTCTTCGATCACCACATGGATATGTTTCGCGAATCCTGCTAAAGCCTCATCGATCGAATTATCCACGATTTCCCACACTAAGTGGTGTAATCCTTCTGTACTGGTGGAGCCGATATACATCCCAGGACGTTTCCGAACGGCTTCTAGCCCTTCTAGTACCTGAATCTGACTAGCATCGTACTCTTGAGCCCGTTCTAGTAAACTCTTTTCCTCTTCTGTCATCTATGTCTCTTTCCTTTCTATCTGCCCTTGTTGGACGTAAAAAATATCCGGATGGACCGTCATTTTGCCCTTGACGTGATTTAAAGTGGTCGTAGTTAAAAAAGTCTGCACTTTATTTTCAATCGTCTCTAATAAATGGATCTGACGACTATCATCTAGTTCGCTCATGACATCATCTAAAAGTAAGATCGGATATTCTCCTGTTTCTTCTTTCATTAAATCAATCTCTGCTAATTTGACACTTAAAGCAGTCGTTCGTTGCTGGCCTTGCGACCCATAGGTCTGAACATTCTGTTGATTGACCATAAAGATCAAATCATCTCGATGAGGCCCTAAAAAGGTATTACCCTTGAAGATTTCCCGTTTACGGTTTTTTATTAATTCATTCATAAATACGGTTCGAATCGCTTCAACAGCTTCACTCTCTAAAGGAATGCTGGCGTCATATTGAATCGCCAGCGTCTCTTTTTGATTCGTAATCTTACTATGGAGATCGTTCGACCAATATTCTAGTTTTTTAATGAACTGCAAACGATTAGCCAATACCTTGCTGCCAAAATCAACTAGCTGTTCCGTCAAAATATCCAGATAAATTTCATCGGTTTGTTTCTTTTCAGACAGCTGCTTCAAATAAAGGTTACGCTGCTTCAAGGTCTGCTGATATTGTGCCAAATCGTAAAGATAAACGGGATTGATCTGACCTAACTCCATATCAATAAAGCGGCGGCGCATTTGTGGGCTACCCTTGACTAAGGAAAGATCTTCTGGCGCAAATAAAATGACGTTCAGCTGGCCAATGTAGCTGCTTAACTTCTTTTGTTCGATGTGATTGACTTTCGATTTTCGACCTTTTTTAGTCAACAGCAGCTCCAGCTCTAATTCGCTAGTTCCCCGTTCGATCCGCCCTTTGATCTGAGCAAAATCTTCGTGCCAGCCGATCAATTCTTGTTCACTGCTGGTTCGATGACTGCGGGTCAAAGCCAAAACGTAGATGCTTTCTAAGAGATTGGTCTTGCCTTGTGCATTCTCCCCTAGAAAAATATTCAATCGGTTTGGAAAAGCTAGTGAAAGCTCGGAATAGTTGCGATAATTTCTCAACTCAAGCTTATTCAGCCGCATCTTGTTCTTCCTTATTTTTGACCATAAAAAAAGTTCCTACCTCAGGAATCTCAATCATCATTCCCGGATAGAGCTTTCGGCCGCGGCGATTTTCCAGCTCGCCATCTACAAATACAGTTTCCTCCGCCAAGAACCATTTGGCCTGTCCTCCGCTAGAGATCAAATTGATCTCTTTTAATAACTGGCCTAGCGTCATAAACTCTGTTTCCAAAAAAATTTTTTGTTTCACATTCATCCCTCATTTTCATTCCAGAAACACCTCTTCATTATACCCTTTTTAAAGGAAGAAAACAAATGAACTCGTTGTATTTTTCGATTTAAGAAGTTCTGAGGCATTTTAATTAATTTACTCAAAAAAAAGTAAAAGGTCTTAAAATCGATTTTAAGACCTTTTACTTGAATTCTGTTTGTTTACACAATTGTTTCATATTTTTCAAAAAATCTGTGAAACTCTTGAAAAAACACTTAGTTTGTCCGAACTGGAGTGATTAATTGAATAAAGGATACGTCCCCTTCGCTAGGCTCCAACGTAAATGGACGGATCGCTGAAATAAATTGGATCTTGATGCTCATATCTCCAAAAGCCCGCAATGCGTCTTTCATATAATCAGGATTAAAGGAAATCTCTAATGGGTCCCCGCTAACTTGTTCGTAAACCAATTCTTCTTCCACTTTCCCGATTTCAGGCGAGTTGCCGTAAAGGATGACCGAGTTATCCGCAATTGCTAGTCGAACGATATTGTTTCTTCCTTCATGAGAAAGTAAAGAAGCCCGTTCGATCGCTGCTAAGAAAGTTGGCACAGAAAAGGTCAGTTCTGTATTGAAGCTTGATGGGATCAAGCGATTGGTATCCGGATAGTTGCCTTCTAGTAAACGAGAATAGAAATACATCGTTGGTGTTTTAAACAATACTTGGTTTTCCATGATGCTGATTTCAACTTCCGCTTCTTCATCTGATAACGAACGCGACAATTCAACTAAGCTTTTACCTGGAATTACAATATCAAAATCATTATTCGAATTTTCAATTGGAACGACCCGTTGGCTCAGACGATGAGAGTCTGTTGCCACTGCTAATAGCTGACCGTTAGACATCGTAAAATGAACACCAGTCAAAATGGGGCGACTTTCATGTTGAGAAACTGAAAAGACCGTTTCGCCAATTAATTTTGTCAACATGTGGACAGGTAATTTTAATTGGTTTTGTTCTTCGACAACCGGTAGATGTGGATAATTATCGGCGTCTAATCCATTAACCGTAAAATGAGCAGCGCCTGAAGTAATCAAGACTTGATGATTTTCCTGAACTTCTAACGTAAAGGTATTTTCCGGTAAACGGCGAATGATTTCGCTAAAGAAACGTGCTTGTAAAACAATCGTTCCTGTCTGATTGATTTGTAACTCAGCTTTTTCATCATCTGCAGCTAAAAAAGTTTCAATTGAGATATCCGCATTACTACCGGTCAAGTTTAATCCTTCTTGATTTAATTCGATTTTTACCCCAGTTAAGATTGGGATTGTCGTTTTCGTTGAAATAGCTCGTTGAACAGTTTGTAATTCTTGAATGAAGCGGGAACGATTAATCGTAAATTTCATAATGAAACTCCTTTTTATTTATTTAAGTTATATAAGTAATAAAAGTAGTAGGGCCTGTTGATCATGTGGAAAAAAAGAATAAAAGCTTGCTGCAAAAGGTTTTCCACTTGTGGATAAGGTGTGGATAAAACGACTCTTTTAGTTTAGGATTTCCACATGCTAACCTAACAGCAGATTTTTGATCTCAGCAATTTCTTGTTGTGTGCTGCTATCATTTTTCATTAATTGCCTGATTTTTTCGTGTGCGTGGATGACGGTTGTATGGTCTTTACCACCAAATTCAGCACCAATCTTAGGTAAAGAGCTTTCAGTCATTTCACGAGCTAAATACATGGCGATTTGACGTGGGACAACGATTGCTTTGACTCGTTTCTTCCCTTTTAGATCCTTGACTTGAATGTGATAAAACTTAGCGACTTCATCTTGGATCTTGCTGATAGATAATTGTGTATTGCTAGTGCCTTTTAGACTTTTCAAGGCATCTGCTGCGATACTGGTTGTAATATCAGCGTTATTCATCGTAGCGAAAGCTTGCACTCTGACTAGTGCACCTTCTAATTCGCGGATATTTGAATCAATCTGGCCGGCAATATAACTTAAGGTGTCGTCTGGGATCTCCAGTTTTTCAGCTTGCGCTTTTTTCCGTAAAATCGCCGTTCTAGTCTCAAGATCGGGTGGTGTAATATCGACAGATAAGCCCCAAGCAAAGCGAGAAACCAACCGTTCCTGCAGTTTAGGAATTTCATTTGGCAGACGGTCACTAGTTAAGACAATTTGTTTATTCTCATTATATAAGTTTTCAAAAGTATGGAAAAATTCTTCCTGAGTTGCTTCTTTGTCAGCAAAAAATTGAATATCGTCGACTAATAAAAGATCAACCTTACGGTATTCTTGGCGAAATTCTTCCGAGGTTTTATTTTTAATGGAATTAATAAAATCATTTGCAAAGGTCTCGCTAGAAACGTATTTGACTTTTGCTTGCGGATTGATTGCCAACATTTGATGGCCGATCGCGTGCATCAAATGGGTCTTCCCTAAACCAACGCCTCCATAAAAGAAGAGTGGATTATAAATGGAACCGGGTTCTTCAGCAACAACTAGCGCGGCAGCATGAGCCATCTGGTTTCCCTTCCCAATAACGAAGGTATCAAATGTATATTTGGGATTCAGTAAGGCCCGCTTGGTTAACTCTATTTTTGGTGGTTCTTCTTTTTCCACAATACTAACTGGTGGAGCCTCATCAGGTGTAACGAAGAGCGGCATGATTTCGTCGCCGGTTAATTTGAAGCCGATCTCGACGATTTTGGCAGCTAGATGTTTTTCCCAATAGTTTTTATGCAAATCACTGGTAACTTCGATGGTTAGTTGATTATTTGTCAATGTTAAGGGCTTAGCACTGCCTACCCAAGCATCATAACTGGCAGGATTGAGGTCATGCTTGTAGCTGTCCTTCAATTCCTGCCAGAAAGTGTCCAATGAGGTCAAATAATTCGCCTCCTATATTAATAAAATTCAGATAGACATACTTTATCATTTTTTCGGAGAGTTTTCCACAGCCGAGGATCAAATAAGAAAAATTTTATCGTTTTCCACAATATGTATAAAAATACAAAAAGGTTCTCCACTAACAGGAAAAAAATTATGCACAGCGAGGTGACAGATTGTGGAATTTTTGTTTTTTCCACGACTACATGCACAAGTACTGTAAAAAATGAAGGCAGATAGGTGTAGGGAGAAAGTGCTTTTTCCACATAACTTATCCACCATGTGGAAAACTTTTCCAAAAGGAATATTTTTGGGGAAAAACGACAGAAAAGAGAATGAATAAGTTTTTTGCCGAAAAAAGGTTATGCACATCTTGAAGAAGTTTATCCCCAAAAATTGTGGATAAGCTTTTTTCTTTTTTTCATTTCATGATTGACAAACTAGGGGTGGAGTCGTTATAATATTCGGGTATGTCTATGTAATGTAAGTAATGGAGGTGTATTTAAATGAAAAGAACTTATCAACCAAATAAACGTAAACGTCAAAAAGTTCATGGATTCCGTAAACGCATGAGCACTAAAAACGGCCGTCGCGTATTAGCAAGCCGTCGTCGTAAAGGAAGAAAAGTACTTGCTGCTTAAGCCACTGCCGGTCAGTGGTTTTTTTTGTGTCCGAAAATAGCCGATGCAGGAATTTTTCTTCTAATAAGGATGATTCCTTAATTTGAAATATGGTATTATTGTCAAGTATAGATTTAAAAGAAACGAAGGAAGCTAGATGCAGAAAAAATATCGGGTCAAAAAAGAACGAGAATTTCAAAAAGTGTTTCAAGAAGGTGCTTCTTTTGCGAATCGAAAATTCGTAGTCTACCGTCTAGAGCCTTCTGGTCAAAAACATTTTCGAGTAGGCATATCGGTTGGGAAAAAAGTCGGGAACGCCGTCGAGCGAAATCAAGTAAAACGCCACATTCGCGCAGTTTTGCAAGAATTAAAAACGGAGTTGCCACCCATCGATTTTATCGTGATCGCACGGCCTACTACGAAAGCTTTACCTCATGCTGAAATGCGTTCGAATCTTATACACGTTCTGAAGTTAGCAAAAATAATAAGTTAGGAAGGAAACAGATGTAAGTGAAGAAATATAAAAAAATAGTATTGATGACAGGACTACTAAGTCTGGTCTTCTTGTTGTCGGCTTGTGGAACAGGTCAAATTGATGCTCATAGTACAGGTTTTTGGGATCGCTACATTGTTTTTTACTTTGGTGAAGCGATTAAAGGATTATCCTTTGGGAATGTCGGAATCGGGATCATCTTATTTACCATCATTATTCGGGTCATCCTAATGCCGTTGATGCACTTCCAAACGAAAAGTATGCGGAAGACGCAAGAGTTGCAGCCGCAAATAAAGGCATTGCAACAAAAATACGCGACTCGTGACCAAGAAACGCAACAAAAGCTGCAAGCGGAAACGAAAAAATTGTATGCCGCAAATAATGTGAACCCTTACGCCGGCTGTCTGCCGCTGTTGGTTCAAATGCCCGTCATGATGGCCTTGTACCAAGCGATCTTACGAATTCCAGAATTACGCCAAGGTCATTTTATGTGGTTGAACTTGAGTCAATCCGATCCTTACTTTATTTTACCGATCTTAGCGGCGTTCTTTACTTTTGCAAGTACGTATTTATCAAGTATGAGCCAATTAGAATCGAATGCTTCAATGAAGATTATGAACTTTGCGATGCCTGTGATGATTTTCGTCATGGCCTTGAATCTGGCTAGTGGATTATCTTTATACTGGGTAGTCTCAAATGCCTTCCAAGTCGTTCAAACATTGTTAATCAATAATCCTTTCAAGATTCGCCGTGAGCGGGAAGATGCCGCACGACAAATTCGAGATCGTGAACGAGCACTTGAAAAAGCGAAAAGTCCGAAGAAAAAACGTAAAAAATAAGGAGGTTTAAAAAATGCCTGTTTATGAAGGTCCAACGATTGACGAAGCGATCGCACAAGGCTTGCAAGCCTTAGGATTAAAAAAGGAAGAAGTTGAGATCGAGATTTTGACCGATGCCAAAAAAGGTTTTCTTGGCATGGGGAAAAAGGATGCCCGCGTCTCCATTGAACCGACTGTCGCTGAAGAAATCACCGAAGCGGTAGTAGACACAGTCGATGAGCTAGTGGAAGAACCGGTTGAAGTAGCGCCGGAACCGGTTAGTAAACCAACCGAAGCTGCGAGTCAGCTAGTCGAACTAGACGAAGACGCAGCAGTCAAGGAATTGGCGCTCTATCTAACAAATATCACGAATGAGATGGGTGTACCGGCCTTAGTGAAGATTCAACATGAAGCGAACGGCTTGATCGTGATGAACTTAGAAACGAGCAAGCAAGGAATGTTGATCGGCAAGCACGGTAAGATTTTAAACGCGTTGCAATATTTGGCGCAAGTTTTTCTTCATCGCGTGGCGAAGGAAAAATTATCCGTCGTCGTAAATGTTGGCAATTATCGTCAAAAACGTGAAGAAGTTTTGGTTCGCTTAGCTCAGCGTACGGCTGAAAAAGTGAAAGAAACCGGTCGTCCGGTTTTCTTAGAACCAATGCCGGCCTTTGAACGAAAAATGATCCATTCAGCATTGAGTAAAGATGATTACATCAAAACGCATTCTGAAGGAGAAGATCCATATCGCTATTTAGTCGTTGAACCGGCTAAAAAATATTTCTAAAAAGAAGACGAGAGGCCGTGACAGAAGTGGCTTCTGGAACATCGTTTATTCATGAAAAGGAGGTGTGACTGCGTGCAGTCACACCTCCTTTTTTCTTGTTTATAAAGAAAGTATAAAATTTTCAAACGAATAAATCGCTTTACAGCAGGTATATCTATATCGGGCTTCACGAACTAGCTTTATCGGCAATAAGCCAAACGATTTCGCGAAAACCTTTCTTAATCAAAACTTGATAAAGGAGACAATTTCAGCAGGAAAACTTGAATTGTCCCGAAAAATATGCTAATCTAGCAACAGAATTTTGTAGAAAAGCAGTCAAAGTGCTCATCTACTCCTTTTACTAAGGGGTGGAGTAGGCACTTTTTTTATGTTCTAAATTAGGAGGAAACAAAGTGGCAGAGATCACCTTAGAATTTGATACGATCGCAGCGATTTCCACACCGCCGGGAGAAGGTGCGATCAGCATTGTCCGTTTAAGCGGCGATCAAGCGGTGGCCATCGCAGACAGCGTCTATCGCAGCGGGAAAAAATGTTTACTAGATGTGCCAACGCATACGATCCATTACGGACACATCGTCGATCCTGCTGATCAGCAGGTCGTTGATGAAGTGATGGTTAGTGTGATGCGGGCTCCCAAGACCTTTACGCGAGAAGATATCGTTGAAATCAATTGTCATGGCGGCATCGTCGTCGTCAATCAACTACTACAATTAATTTTACGTTCGGGTGCACGTCTGGCTGAACCTGGGGAATTTACTAAGCGGGCCTTTTTAAATGGTCGGGTAGATTTGTCCCAAGCGGAAGCAGTGATGGACTTGATCCGCGCGAAAACTGACCGGGCGATGAATGTCGCAATCAACCAATTAGATGGGAATCTATCCCACTTGATCCGTCAATTACGGCAAGAAATTTTAGAGACATTGGCTCAAGTGGAAGTAAATATCGACTACCCAGAATACGATGATGTAGAAGAACTGACAACGCAATTATTACTAGAAAAAGCACAGCAAGTCGGTCAACAAATCGATGCGCTATTATTGAATGCCAAGCAAGGGAAAATTTTACGAGAAGGTCTGAGCACGGCAATTATTGGTCGTCCTAACGTAGGTAAGTCCAGCTTGTTGAATTATCTGCTACATGAAGAAAAAGCGATCGTCACAGAGATTGCCGGAACAACTCGTGATGTGATTGAAGAATATGTGAATGTCCGAGGCGTGCCGTTGAAATTAATCGATACGGCAGGCATCCGTGAGACAGACGATGTCGTTGAACGGATCGGGGTTGAACGCAGCCGCAAAGCACTAGGTGAAGCAGATTTGATCTTGTTAGTCTTGAATCAAAGTGAAGCTCTGACCGCCGAAGATAAAGGGTTGTTAGAAGCAACGAAAGGGTTGAAGCGGATCATTCTGCTAAATAAGACGGATCTTCCGCAACAATTATCTTTAGCCGAATTAGGCGAGTATATGGAAAATGAAACGGTCTTTTCGATTTCTGTTTTAGAAAAAAATGGCTTAGATCAATTAGAAGAAGCGATTGCGACCCTGTTTTTCGGTGGTCAAACCGGTGAAAAAGACGCGACCTATGTGTCGAATACGCGTCATATCGCTTTGTTGGAAAAAGCTGGTCAATCCTTAGGTGAGGTTCGCAATGGGATCATGGCAGGCATGCCAGTTGATTTGGTTCAGATCGACATGAATCGCTGCTGGGATTATTTAGGCGAAATCGTCGGTGACAGTGTGCAGGATGAGCTGATCACACAATTGTTCAGTCAGTTTTGTTTAGGAAAATAAGGATGCAGACTATTAATAAATAAAGGAGCAATTCCATGGAATATCAAGCAGGAAATTATGATGTGATCGTTGTCGGCGCCGGCCATGCTGGTTCAGAAGCCGCTTTAGCCGCTGCACGAATGGGGCAGAAGACCCTATTGATCACGATCAATTTAGATATGGTGGCATTCATGCCATGTAACCCATCGATCGGTGGTCCCGCCAAAGGAGTAGTCGTGCGTGAAATCGATGCACTGGGCGGCGAGATGGGTCGCAATATCGATAAGACCTATATTCAAATGCGGATGCTGAATACCGGTAAAGGTCCCGCGGTTCGAGCATTGCGGGCCCAAGCTGATAAACACGCTTATGCGGAAGAAATGAAGCACACGATTGAAAAAGAAGAAAATCTAACCTTGAAGCAAGGAGTCGTGGATCGTTTAATTGTTGAAGAAGGCATCTGTAAAGGGGTCGTTACGTCAACCGGAGCGGCTTATTCAGCCCAAGCGGTGATTATTACAGCTGGAACGGCTTTGCGTGGGGAAATTATCATTGGTGAATTAAAATATTCCTCAGGTCCTAATAACTCGCAGCCATCCATTAAGCTGGCGGATCATTTGCAAAAGCTAGGCCTAGAGATCCATCGTTTTAAAACCGGAACACCGCCGCGAGTAAAATCAGGCTCGATTGATTACAGCAAGACGGAAATCCAACCTGGCGATGAAAAGCCGAACCATTTTAGCTATCAAACCCCTGACAGCAGCTATTTGCAAGAGCAAATCCCTTGCTGGTTAACCTATACAAACTTGAAGAGTCATCAAATTATTCAGAACAATTTGCATCGTGCGCCGATGTTTACTGGGATCGTTGATGGGGTAGGGGCTCGTTATTGCCCATCGATTGAAGATAAGATCGTTCGTTTTGCCGATAAGGAACGTCATCAATTATTCCTAGAACCAGAAGGTCGTCACACAGAAGAAGTCTATGTCCAAGGCTTATCGACTTCATTGCCGGAAGATGTTCAAAATGAGGTTTTACATTCTATTGAAGGGTTAGAAAACGCTGAAATGATGCGGACTGGCTATGCAATCGAGTATGATATGGTAGCGCCACATCAATTACGCCCAACACTGGAAACAAAGGTGATTGAAAATCTTTATACCGCTGGACAAACTAACGGCACGAGCGGCTATGAAGAAGCAGCTGGACAAGGGTTGATGGCCGGGATCAATGCCGCCTTAAAAATTCAAGGCAAAGAACCCTTTATCATGAAGCGCAGCGATGGCTATATTGGTGTCATGATCGATGACTTAGTAACGAAAGGAACCAACGAACCCTATCGTTTATTAACTTCACGAGCAGAATACCGGTTGATTTTACGTCACGATAATGCCGATCTGCGCTTAACAGAGATTGGGCATGCGATTGGTTTAGTCGCAGAGGAAGACTATCAAGCTTACTTAGTCAAAAAGGCCCATATCGAGGCGGAGATGGCTCGTTTGCAATCGATCCGGATAAAACCTCATGAAGAAGTTCAAAGCTTCCTACGAGCTAAAAACAGCGCAGAATTGAAGGACGGTGTTTTAGCCAATGATTTCTTGAAGCGTCCAGAAATTTCATACCAAGAATTATTGCAATTCATTCCGGTCAATGATGAATTAACGGAAAAAGAAATCGAGCAGGTAGAAATCCAAATCAAGTATGAAGGCTATATCAAAAAAGCGATGGAAAAAGTAGAAAAATTGAAACGGATGGAAGCCAAACGTATTCCAGAACGGATCAATTACGAGGCGATCAATGGACTAGCCACTGAAGCCAAGCAAAAACTACAAAAAATCCAACCCGAAACGATCGCCCAAGCGAGCCGGATCAGCGGCGTGAATCCCGCAGACATCAGTATCTTGATGGTTTATGTGGAACAAGGGAAGATCGCGAAGGTAGCAGCAGAATAAATTGATACTATCAAGAGGTTGTGCCAGCAGTGTTCAACTTCAAGAACACCGTTTATTTATAGAAAGAACCTGTGACAAGATTTTTGTCACAGGTTCTTTGTGCATTTTAGCTTAAAGAAATAGGTTGGATGTAATCAGCTTTCCAGCACTGATCTGAATCATCATAATCAAAATACCACGTTTGTAAAAAAGCTTGTTTCTGACTAGTACTGCCAGCAAGAATTCTACCAGTAGCTAATTCTTCTTCGTAATCTAAGCAAGTAAAGTAAATCTGGACTGAAAAACTATTTGGATTGATCAAGCGATAGTTTGAAAGTTCTTGAAGCTGTGTTTTTTCAGTTCGGTTAGCAAAACCCTTTTCCCGTTGTTCATTCAAAATTGCCAAATGCGTTTGGTAGAGTTTTTCAGTATAAAACTTTTTCGCAGCCTCTAAAGACGACTGATTCCAAGCATTTTGGATCGTTAAAAAGGCCATTTCGACTTCTTGCAGTAAATGCTGTTTCTTTTGGTTGTTACCGGGAATGGCAGCCAAAAAATCTTGACGGGCGGCGACATTCGATTGATGGACACGAATTTTTTTTCGTAAGATTGAAAATCCGGCGACACCAACAAAAAATAAACCAGAAACTAAGGAGCCAAGAGGTGAACGTGTCCCTCCATAGTAGTGAGGGGTATAAGTCCCCAATGTTCCACCACGGCTTCCAGAGTAACTACGCAAACCACCACCGCTGCGACTACTTGAGTGTACAGATCGGCCGCCAGAATGACCGCCGGCGGTAGCTTGGGAAACGCTTGGAGAAACAGTTAAAAATAAGAAAAAAGCTAAAATAAAAATAACTATTATTTTCATAAATCGCTCCTAAATTAAAGTTTGTTTGATTATAACGATAAATCTTAGTAGAAGCGATGATTACTATTAAAAATGATAGTTTTTTAAGCAGATAAAAGAGTGTTTTTAATTTATATCATCTTGCTTACGTGAAAGGAAGAAAATCTTTGTTTCATGTGAAACAATTTATTGAGGATAGTGTTTTGTGTATCAAAGCGAGTCTATAGAAGCTTTTTGAGTGAATTTAAATAACTAAATCATATTTTTTTAGATAACGAAAAAACAAGCGCTTAGCAAGCACTTGTTTTTAGAAAAAATAGTTTTAATTAATCAGATCGCCAACGTCTTCAGGATTTTTCTTAGTTCATTAACAGGGACCTGACCCGGCGCCGAAGCGGTTCCGGCAGAGCCAAAGGTTGCGGCAGAACCAAAGACTTGACCAGAGACGCGACTGACCATCCCTAGCGCCCCCATCGACATGGTAATTAGTGGCCGATCGGCATAAGTTTCAGACATCTCGCGGGTCGCATCCAGTAACGTTAGAACATCTGCGGAGGATTGAGGCATCACGGCGATTTTACAAATATCCGCGCCTTTTTCCTGCATCGCTCTTAGGCGTGTAATGATTTCTTCTTTCGCGGGTGTTTTGTCAAAATCATGGTTGCACATGACGACTTTGATCCCTTTTTGCTGAGCCGCCTCCATTGTTTGAGCGACCAGTACTTCCGGCATAAATAATTCTAAATCCAGTAAATCGGCTTTTCCTTCTGCAATCACCGTCTGATAAAGTTCGAAATACTTTTCATCGCTTAACGGCAGTACGCCACCTTCTTGGTGTGTTCGGAAGGTGATAAGTAAAGGTTTATTCAACGCGATTTTCAGCTGATGAGATAGTTCGGCAACGATTTCAGGTTTTTCTACCTTTTCAAAGAAATCAATCCGCCATTCCACGATGTCGCAGTCTAATTGGCTGATTTGAGCGGCTGTTGCCAGTAACGCTTCTTCTGTCCGATCAACCATTGGTACGATGATCTTCGGATCTCCTTCACCAATCACAAGCTGATCGATTGTCACTTTTTTCATGTTCTTTCCTCCTGCTTCACACAAATAAATTCAGTTTAGCTTTTTGCTTGCGTTTCTGTTAACTGTAAAGAACTTTTTTCTTCTTTATCTCCTGATAAATCGACTGTGCTGCGATAGCGAATAAAGATAATCACCGCTAACACAAAACCGATTCCAGCGATAATCGTATCAAAGAACATGATACCACGAACATTCGTCTTGGCAATTGCAGCTGCAGCGATCGGGATCAAGAAAGAGGCGATACTACCAAAGGTATAGAAAATACCTGTGATCGTTCCTTTACCAGCAGGGAACATCTCGCCCATAACGGTCAAACCCAGCTGCATCACTCCGCCAGCCGCGAAGAACCCGACTAAGCCTGCGCCGATCATCATGACGGTCGGTGATGGGAACAGCCACATGATTGTGATCGTTACAAATGAAATGAAGGTATAAAGGGTGACCAAGTAAATTGGGCGAACTCTCGTCGCTAACGCTGCCGTTACAGCGACACAAATCAAAGAACCGGTGGAGTAGTAGGAGATCAATAAATTGGCGTTGTCGGCGGACATATTGGCAACTTGCTCGCCATAGACTCCGATAAATTGAGAGATCAAATAGAACGTTGCTTGCGAAATAAATCCGTAGATGATAAAGCAAACCCCTTCAATGGCGATTTTTGGCTGACGCTTGAATTTGACCGCTTGGATCTCAGGTTGTTGATTTTCTTTGGCATCTTGGTCTGGGAAAGGTCGTCTCAATAAGAAGAGCCCATTTAAAATAAAGACGATCACCGGAATAACAAAAGACCAACCAAACCACATGTTGCTCGTATTGATAACTTTTAACATAATCGGTAAAGCAAATTGGCCGATTTGGACAAAGGCTTTGATCAAGACATTCGCGGTACCGGCTTTTTTAGGAAAAGATTCCATCAATGCCGGATAGGTTCCTGAATCTAAGAATGAATTAGAGATTCCGGCAATCACCGCGAAAACCATGGCCATATTGACACTTTGACTATATAAGATCCCGAAGAAGTACAAAGAATACGTAACGATACCTAAATAGATAAAGGGTTTTCGACCAAATTTATCGGATAAACGGCCAGAGATCATGATTGCAATCAAACGCCCGATCCCTAACATCGAGATTACTTTCGCAACCCCCATCAAATCGGTATTCCATTGTCCCATTAAGGCCTTTTGATTTTGCGAGATGATGATAACGCCCATCCCGTGAATAATATAGTTGATATAGAGCCCGATCGCTGTCGGCAAGTATTTATTTTTCATTTTATCCTCCGCCTATTCGTCAAATAGCAATTCTTTGATATAAGTGACCGGCATCTCTTCATCTGTAAAGCATTTGAAAGCTGCGGCTCCTTGATAAAGCATCATACCTAGGCCGTTAATTGCTTTTTTTGCACCGTGTTCTTTCGCAAAGCGCAACAGTTTCGTTTCCCGAGGAGCATAAACAACATCAAAAACGACTAGATCTGAACGAATCATTTCTGGATCATTGATCAAGCTGACATCTTCTAACGGTTTCATCCCCACACCGGTTGCATCGATGTAGATACTGCTTTCTTTAATAGAGGTTTTAAAGGCTGCTTGGTCGGCTAGATCGGTTAAGGTTGCGGTACAATCCGTATGGGCATTGATTTTTTTGACGGTTTCTGCGGCATTTTCAAAAACGTCATCATTCACATTGAAGATACGTACTTCCTTTGCGCCATCAAAGGCCGCCTGGATCGCAATGGCTGTCCCTGCGCCACCCGCTCCGGTCATGGTGATGATTTGATCTTTTACGGACACGCCTTCATCGGTTAAGGCAGCCATTGCTCCGATGCCATCGGTATTGTAACCGACTAGATGGCCTTTGCCATCTTTATTGGTTACGGTATTCACGGCACCAATCAATTCAGCCTCAGGGGAGATCTCATCTAGGTAAGGGATGATCGCTTGCTTATTTGGCATAGAGACATTAGAACCGCGAATACCTAGCGCGCGGATGCCTTCCACCGCTTCTTTCAAGGTGGAGTTATCCACCTCGAAGGCTAAGTAAGCGTAATCCAGCCCTAGTTTGGCAAAGGCCTCGTTATGCATGGTTGGGGACATACTGTGGCGAATCGGTTTTGCAATCAAGCTGATTAATAAGGTGTGTCCAGTCAATCTTTCTGTCATTGTTCAATTCCTCGCTTATTTTATAGTTTATTTTGTGAAATATAGATCAATATGCAGTGGCAAAAGATGAAACGCGTTGTGCCTCTAGATTTTTAATAACTTTGACAATATCACGAGCCTCTCTCGTTCCTTCCATGATACGGCGAGCGACTTTGCTATCACCGATGTTAAGTAATGTAACATCGTTTTGCTGGGCATAGGTTGCAAGTTCAGGCATCAATGGCGCGTTAGCTCTCATCCCTAAGCAGATAAAGCCTAGATCAAATGGCAGCTCTATGATTTTTCCAGTAGGATCTTCCACGATAAAACGATCTTTTTGGACTTCCATCAATTTTGTTGAGGTGTGAACACCTACATGATAATCATTGACGATTTCCATCATGCCTAGTTTTGTGATGATATCCAAATCTTTACCTAATTGATCCACCATCTCGACGATATCGACTTTTTCGGCACCATTTTCGGCGTAGTATTCAACAACGTCTAAGCCGACAGCACCGCCACCGATAACCACTACTTTTTTATTGAAGAATTCTTGGAAGTTTTCCATATTTTCTAAAAGATCGAAAATCGAAAAGACCTGGCGATCGGTCCTTACTAGTTCCTCATGCAAGCCTTTGATTGGCGGCAGAAGTGGGGTTGCGCCGGTCGTATTCACGATCAAATCAGGTCTTTGTTTAATATCTGCTAATGAAAAACGATGATTCAAATGAATCGTCAAATTCGGTAACTGTGCGGCCCGATTGGTTAGATAAGTAACGAAATCATCGATTCGGCGTTTGTCTGGAAAACGAGCGATCTCGTGAGCCAAACCGCCTAAATAGCTTTTTTCTTCATAAAGGGTAACGTTAACGCCCATCTCAGCAGCACTTGCTGCGGCTTCAAGACCAGCTGTTCCGCCGCCGATGACGACCATATTCAGTGGAGTGGTGATCGGCTCTTTTTTATGGGCATCTTCATAATAAATATCAGGATTGACGGTACAACGGATCGGCCGTGATTTAGCGATGCGATGATCTGCACAACCGATGTTACAAGAGATACATTTACGAAGCAATGCTTCTTGCCCCTGGGCGACTTTGTTGACCCAATTCGGTTCTGCGATCAAACCGCGTCCCATTGCCAGTAGATCGGCATCGCCGTTTTGTAGGATTTCTTCGGCACGCTGTGGGCTACGGATATTTCCTGAAGTCACGATGGCCTTTTCTGGGAAACGAGTCTTGACTGCTTTAGCCATATAACTCCGCCAGCCATCTTTTAAGTTCATTTTATCAATTTGATATTGTAGATTGTCATTCAGCGCAGCCGAAACATTGAGAATATCAACATCTTCTGCAATGTAAGTAAGTAAATTCAGTGTGTCGTCTAAGGTATTGCCTTCAGGTAAAAGTTCATCAGCGCTGATGCGTAAAGAAATGGGGAAAAAAGGACCGACCGCTTTTCGTACGGCTTGAATGGTCATTCGAGCAAAGCGAGCGCGATTTTCAGGCGAACCGCCAAATTCATCGGTGCGCTTGTTGTAGACTGGCGATAAGAATTGGCTGATCAGATAGGAATGACCCGCATGGATCTCCACGCAATCAAAGCCTGCTTGCTGTGCTCGTGCCGCACCTTCCGCATATTTTTGAATGATTGCTTCGATTTCTGTTTTTTCAAGCGAGCGTGGTTTTAAACCGCCAGTTTTACTAGGAACATCAGAAGCAGAGACGGCCTGCTTTCCTTGAAGGCGTAAAGGATAGGCAGAAGCTCCAGCATGATTGATTTGGATGGAGGTTGCCGCTCCATAGGCGTGCATTCGCTCGTTGAATTGCCACAAGCCAGGGATAAATTGATCGTTGTCCATTCTTAACTGAGTGGTTCCGTTGGTTCCTAGGGGATAGTCAATGCAAACGTTTTCCAGCGTAATCAGACCAGTACCGCCTTTTGCCCGTTGTTCGTAATAGGAATAGTGCTGCTCATTGAAGGTTCCATCTTGGTTGGCAAAATTTGTTCCCATAGGCGGCATGATCACGCGATTTTTTAACGTTAGTCGTTTGATTGTGAGAGGTTTAAAAAGGGTTTGGTACTTTTCCATAGGATTCATCCTTTCATAGGCAAATGAACGTATTCACAATATCATTTGTCTTCATTGTACGAAAGGAAATCTATAAAATCTAATGCTTTATATTGATTGGAATTATAAATAATTTTTATTATTCTAGTGGTTCAGTTATTTCAGTAGGAAAAAACTTTTTGTACCGCTGTTGAATCACAAGAGAAGCGATAAAGCCTAATAAAACCAAAAATACATCAAACCAAAAGACATATTCCATTCCATGTTCACTAAGGATGCCTGTAATGTAGGGCGTGATCATGACTGAAGTGGAGGTTGCTAAGGAGTAGTAGCTAGTATATTTACCTTTTCTACTGGGAAATAATTCCAACATTAACGCTAGTCCTAGCTGCCAAATCCCTCCGGCGGCAAAAATACCGATGGCTAAAGAAGCGACGATCGTCGAGACAAAGCTAGGAGCAAGCAACATCCAAAGCAAGGTAAAACCGGAAATTCCCACACAGAAGCTAATCAGTTTAGGAATGTTTACGCCTTTTTTGACGATGCCAGAGGTAAAGAAAACGGAGACAAAGGAGCCTACGCTATACAGACTAACGAAGATCAAACTATTCTCGTGAGAAACGACCCGCATGGATTCAGCATATTGAGGAATCCAAAGAATAAAAATATTAAAGATCGAGACAGAGACAAAGGAAAAGACGAGTAAAGCAGCTCCATCGATTTTGAAATCGCCAATATTATTATTTTTTTCACAATCATTTGCGTTAATTTGTGTTTTATTAGGCAAAGAGCTTAAAGGTGGGAATTTGGCAAAAAGTAGATAACCTAAATTAGCCAATAGACAAACGGCACAAAGAATGAAGGGCCAGCCGAAGAAAAGCTCTTTTTGCAAAAGATAACGAGTGATAAAAGGCAGAATGAATTGACCTAATGAAATGAAGGCTTTATTTAAAACACTTAAGGAGCTGTTTATTTTTTCATCAGGATAAGCTTCTACTAAGGTTGGGTAGGTGCTGGTATCTAAAAAAGCATTACTGACGCCACCAAATAAGGCGAAGAAAAAGGCGAGTTGATAATTCGGACTAAAAAGCACGCCGAAAAAGAAGAAGGCATAAGAAAGAATCGCAACAATCACTGTTTTTCTGCGGCCAAAGGTATCTGAAAAATAGCCAGAGAAATACAAGCTGACAATTCGGCCTAAACCGATCGCACTCATGACTAAAGTCACTTGTGACGTTGAGACTTGCCATTGGGTTTTTAACTTATCCATATTTTGTGATAGGATAATCGCTGCCATCCCTTGAAAGATGTAGTTGAAATAAAGACTGCCGATCAGCAGTTGGTACTTTGATGTTTTCATAAATTGATCCTTTTCATATCATGTGACTTTATTCACTTGATTATACCCTAATCCTAGCGCATTTGTTTTATTAAAACTAATGCTTTATTTTAATAAGATTGATAAAATTAATTTATTAAACGAGGTGAGATAAATGAACTTACGACAATTGGAGTATTTCGTTTTGTTGGCCCAAAGTGAACATATGACGAAAGCAGCTGAGCTGGCGAATACATCACAGCCTAATGTGAGTCATGCAATGACGGTTTTGGAGCAAGAGCTTGGAGTTGCTCTGTTTGAGAAAAAAGGACGAAATATATTTTTGACGCGCCATGGTCGGGTCTTTTACGAATATGTACAGCCGGCATTGCAAGAACTCGAAAAAGGACAGCAAAGATTGCAGGAAATGATCAATCCAAACTCAGGAGAGATCGAATTTGGTTTCATTTATACAATGGGTTCGACGTTGGCGCCGCAACTAGTCCAAGCCTTTCAGCAGGAAGATGAAAATAGTGAGATTCGTTTTGTTTTTCATCAAGGAAACTCAAACCAAATTATTCGGATGCTGTTGGATGACACGATCGACATTGGTATTTGTTCCATTATAAGTGAGGACCCAAGTTTGGTGTTTCAAGTGCTGGCGCATGAAGAACTAGTATTGGTCGTGCCAGAATCCCATCCATTAGCCACACGCGAAAGTCTTAAATTGCAAGAGACTTTGTCTTATCCTTACGTCTATTATGGAAAACAAAGTGGTTTACGGCCGTATTTGGATCGTCAGCTTAAACAGCTAGGGATTGAGTTGTCTGTCCAATGTGAATTAGAAGAGGATCACAGTGTCTTAGGCTTTGTTGGAGAAAAATATGGGATTGCTTTGATGCCTAATATCCCTTCGATCAATTCATATCCCGTCAAAAAAATAAAAATTGAGGACCCATTGGAAGATCGGAATATTTATTTAGCGGCGAAAAAAAATAATTTAGAAATTCCCGTCTTAAAAAAATTCTATGATTTCTGTTTGGAAACGGTCCATCTAGGAGGGCGTTAAAGCTTTCTTAATCTGCTTGTGAAACATACGTAAACCATTGCATGTAAAGCGATAATGCGTTAAAGTAGAGGATAGTCTGTGAAACATTTTGCTGTTTCACGAAATGAAAGGATTTCTTATGACACCAGAAGAATTTCAAGCGGAATTAGCCGCGCAAGGGATCGAACTTTCAGCCAAACAGCTGGATCAATTTGCGATCTATTTTGATTTGTTGGTTGAGTGGAATCAAAAGATGAATCTCACCGCTATCACGGACCATCAAGAGGTGTATTTGAAACATTTTTATGATTCGATTACACTGGCTTTTTCGGATACTTTTGAGCCTAAAGGGAAATTATGCGATGTTGGTTCTGGCGCGGGGTTTCCTAGCTTGCCATTAAAAATCGTTTTCCCCGAATTAGAGATTACGATCGTTGATTCTTTGAATAAACGAATTACTTTTTTGAGCACCTTAGTTGAGGCGTTAGAGTTAGATCATGTGTCTCTTTATCATGATCGAGCGGAGACGTTTGGTCAGAAAAAAGAATTTCGCGAGACCTTTGATTTCGTCACTGCCCGTGCAGTTGCCCGTTTGAATGTTTTGACGGAGCTTTGCTTGCCATTAGTCAAAAAGAACGGCTACTTCTTTGCCTTAAAAGCAGCAAAAAGTGAAGAAGAATTAGTAGAAGCCAAACCAGCGATTGCTTTATTAGGCGGAAAGCTGATTCAAGCGGAGGATGTTTCATTGCCAAATGGCGATACTCGTCATATCATCACGGTGCAAAAGAAAAAGGAAACGCCGAAAAAGTATCCACGTAAACCAGGGTTGCCGAATAAGCAGCCGTTAAAATAATTTAAATGAAATTTTGTTTTAGGAGGAAATTAGATGGCACGGATCATATCTGTTGCAAACCAAAAGGGCGGTGTCGGTAAAACGACAACAACGGTCAATTTGGGTGCCTGTTTAGCCTTTGTTGGTAAAAAAGTCCTGTTAATCGACAGCGACGCGCAAGGGAATGCCACTAGCGGCCTAGGTGTGCGCAAGCCGGACGTCAAACAAGATATCTATGACGTTTTAGTCAACGAGGTCCCAATTAAAGAGACGATCATCGAAACATCACGGGAGAATCTTTCCATCGTTCCTGCGACGTTGCAATTGGCTGGAGCCGAAATTGAATTGACTTCCATGATGGCCCGAGAATCACGTTTGAAAAGTGCGTTAGCAGAGGTCAGTGATGACTATGATTTTATTTTGGTGGATTGTCCACCATCATTAGGTCATTTGACAATCAATGCCTTCACTGCCAGCGATGCGATCTTGATCCCGGTTCAATGTGAATATTATGCACTGGAAGGCTTGAGTCAACTGTTAAACACGGTACGACTTGTTCAAAAGCACTTCAATCCAGGCTTAGAAATCGAAGGGGTCTTGCTTACGATGTATGATGCCCGCACCAATCTAGGGGCTGAAGTAGTGGAAGAAGTACGCCGTTATTTCCAAGAAAAAGTTTATGACACGATTATTCCGCGAAATGTCCGCTTATCTGAAGCACCGAGTCACGGTAAACCGATCATTGATTATGATCCCCGTTCAAAAGGTGCCGAAGTGTATCAAGCTCTAGCAAAGGAAGTGTTAGTTCGTGAGCAAAAGTAAAGGATTAGGTCGTGGAATCGATGCGTTATTTCAAGATTTGTCTGAAATCGAAGAAGTCGATATAAAAAACGATCAAGTAGTGGAGCTACCATTAAGTGACCTACGTCCCAACCCATATCAACCACGAAAGTCTTTTGACGAGACAACCTTGCAAGAATTAGCCAATTCGATTGAGCAATCCGGTGTGTTCCAACCGATCATCGTTCGAAAATCCGCTGTTAAAGGCTATGAGCTAATCGCTGGTGAACGTCGTTTCCGGGCGTCGAAATTAGCCGGAAAAGAAACGATCCCAGCAATCATTCGTGAGTTTGATGAAGAAGCGATGATGCAGATTGCTGTTTTAGAAAACTTGCAGCGGGAAGATTTGAATCCGTTGGAAGAGGCGGAAGCCTACGAAATGCTGATGAAAAATTTGAAATTGACGCAAGCAGACGTGGCCGCTCGTTTAGGGAAGAGCCGTCCATACATCGCCAATTATCTAAGACTGTTGACGTTGCCTAAACTAGTTAAAGAAATGGTTCAGGACGAACGTTTATCAATGGGACAAGCCCGCACGTTGCTAGGCTTAAAGAAAAAAGATCAAATTTTGAAATTAGCCAATCGTGCAGTCAAAGAAAATTTGACGGTCCGTCAATTAGAGCAGATCGTTAATGAATACAATGAAGGTAAAGCCAAAGATAAGAAAAAAGGTCCACGGTTAACGAAAGAAAAACCCTATTATCTGCGTGAAAGCGAAGATCGTTTAATGGATAAATTCGGAACAGGCGTCGAAATCGTCGAAAAAGACGGTAAAGGCAAGATCGCGATTGAATATTTATCGCCATCAGATCTGACCCGCATCCTAGACATCTTGAACATTCATTTTGATGAGTAACCGCTAGGATGTCAGTCCAACTTTAGTACGAACTAGGAGGTTTGCCAGATGTATGATTTAGGTGATATCGTTGAGATGAAAAAGCCCCATGCCTGCCAGACAAATCGCTGGGAGATCATTCGAATGGGTGCCGATATCAAAATTAAATGTGTGAATTGCGGTCACATCGTAATGATGACCCGCCGTGATTTTGAAAAGAAAATGAAAAAAATCCTTGAGAAGAAAGCTGATTCGACTCAAGCTTAATTCCATCCTTAGTAGAGAAAGAGTGAAGTAAACTATGGCCTTAACAGCCGGAATCGTAGGTTTGCCAAACGTTGGTAAATCTACCTTATTTAATGCAATCACAAAAGCCGGGGCAGAAGCTGCCAACTATCCCTTCGCGACGATCGATCCAAACGTCGGAATGGTGGAAGTACCTGATTGGCGTTTAGAGCGCCTAACGGAATTGGTTCATCCGAAGAAAACTGTTCCAACTACCTTTGAATTTACCGATATTGCCGGAATCGTCAAAGGTGCCAGCAAAGGGGAAGGCTTAGGAAACCAATTTTTAAGCCACATTCGCCAAGTAGATGCGATTTGTCATGTCGTGCGTTGTTTTGATAATGAAAACATAACCCACGTGGAAGGCCGCGTAGATCCGTTAGAAGATATCGAAACGATCAATTTAGAATTAGTTTTAGCTGATTTGGATTCGGTTAATAAACGCTATACGCGGGTCGCAAAAGTAGCTAAAACGAAAGAAAAAAATGCCGTGGCAGAGCTGGCTGTCTTAGACAAACTGGTTCCCGTCTTAGAAGAAGGGCAATCGGCTCGTACAATTGAATTTACTGAAGAGGAACAAAAAATCGTTAAAGGCTTGTTTTTATTAACGAGTAAGCCCGTGCTTTATGTCGCCAATGTTGATGAAGATACTGTTGCTGATCCAGATAGCAATGCTTATGTACAAACTGTCCGTAATTTTGCGGCTAGTGAGCACTCAGAAGTGATCGTGGTTTGTGCGGAAGCGGAAGAAGAAATCGCGGAGTTGGAAGATGAAGATAAAGCGGAATTCTTAGAAGCGATGGGAATTGAGGAATCTGGTTTGGATCAATTAATCCGGACAGCCTATGACTTATTAGGCTTAGCGACTTATTTTACTGCAGGTGAACAAGAAGTTCGTGCGTGGACCTTCCGTAAAGGCATGAAGGCTCCTCAAGCAGCCGGTATCATTCATACCGACTTCGAACGCGGCTTCATTCGAGCTGAAACAGTCTCTTTTGAAGATTTAGATCAATACGGCAGTATGCACGCAGCTAAAGAAGCTGGACGTGTCAGACTGGAAGGAAAAGATTATGTTGTGCAAGATGGCGATGTAATGTTGTTCCGTTTTAACGTCTAGGAGGAAAGAACAATGGAGTTAGAAGAGTTGCGAACTTTGAATGCAGAAAACAGCGAACTTGAAACAAAGTTGACGAAGCGGAATGAACAGTATATTTTTGACTTGAAGAAGGCATTGAAAGCCGCCAATTTAACGGATGAACAAACCATTATCGCGTTAAATGAGATGCTGCCGACACTAGTTGAAGAACAAAAAACTGGGAAAACCGCCCGTCAATTATTCGGAACCGTCTCAGAACGTTTGGAAGCCATCGTCAATAAGCCTATCGAACAAAAAAAATCGACCGTTGCTTCATTGATGTGGTTAGATAATTTCCTATTATTATTTGGTTTATTAGGGATTTTGTCCGGTATCATGGGATTGTTTGTTCCACGTGGAACACAGGCACAAACAACAACTTATGGATTGACCGCATTAATCGTTGCTTCGGCAGTCGGCGGTTTGATCTTTTATATGATGTATCTGTTTATCTATCAGTATGAACAGCCGGGAGCAGATAAATCGAAAAAGCCAAAGACTTGGAAGACGATTTTGATGTTAGGATCCGTAACGCTTGTGTGGTTCTTAGTCTTTAATGGTGCAGCCTTGTTGCCAGCATCCTTAAATCCGATTTTAGATCCCGTGATCTTGATCGCATTAGCGGCGATCGGTTTAGCCCTACGTTTCTATTTGAAAAAACGTTTTGGCATTATCAGCAGTTTGGCTTCAGCGCCACGACGTTAGAAAAAATAAGGACTTCGCTTCTAAAAAGAAGCGAAGTCCTTATTTTTTATTTAGTTACTTCTGCAATAATCTTTGCCATCGCTTGTTGCTGATATTCTGCGGTGGCCTGTTGGATTATTTTTTGTTGAGTGGCTTGATCCATTGTTGGATTTTGCATCATGGCGGCTCTCACTTTTTCTTGAACGAAAGCTTTACCAGCCGTTTGCATAGAAGCTTTATTTGTTTGAACTAGTTTTGCTAATTTTTTGGCCTGATCCGTACTTAAAACTAACCAGTCCTTTTTGACATTAAAGGTATTTTTTTCTTTGACTAATTGATGATTTTTACTAGAAAGGCCAAACCACAACTTAGCTGTGTCATTTTTATAGATCCAATAGGTTTTGGCTGTTTGGAGTTGCGCGTTGGCTTGATCCTTTTTCACTACATTCGTAACATGATCCGTTCCAGTTGGCTTTGGTTTTTTCTGAGATTCATTGGTTTTATATAGATAAACTTTTTCAGTTCCATTGCCAAGTGGTTGATAAAGCAGCAGATTCATATTTTTACTATCCGCACTAGAGGTTAAGGTTTGAGTCGTTGTTTCGGTGACTTTCTTCATTCCGTAGTGATAATGATCGTTGGCGGTAATGAATCCTAGGCTGATTAGGAAGATCGCAGCAAAGATCACAGATAGAATAGTCTGCCAGGCTTTTTTTGCGAAAATATTGGTTAAGGCAAAGGCCAAGACGCTGATAATTGTTATAGCGAAAATCATTTTGCAACGCCTCCTTCAACTTTTTTATTAGCTTTCAAGAAGAAAGTGATGGCGAAACCGACAACTCCGAAGATCACTGCCACAAAGAAAGCAGCATGGTAACCAGATAAGGTTGCGCTGATTGCTTGATTCTTATAAGTCAAAGGCAATGTTTTCAATAAGCCCGCTTTAGGCAAGTTATCTTTGGTTACATTCGTCAATACACTGATCAAAATAGCTGTTCCGATTGAACTAGCAACTTGACGGAACGTATTGTTCACGGCGGTACCGTGACTGATTAGATTCATTGGCAAGGCGTTCATACCTGAAGTTGTGACTGGCATCATAACCATTGAGATACCAAACATCCGCATTGCATATAAAATGACGATCATAGCAATGGGGGTTTCTTTTGTTAGAAAAGCAAATGGTAAGGTTGCTGCTGTCAGAATCAACATCCCGCTGATCGCCAACCGTTTCGCACCGTGTTTATCAAAGATTGCTCCAGTAATCGGCATCATTGCACCCATGATCACTGCCCCTGGCAAAAGCATCAAGCCAGAATGAAAGGCTGATTCGCCACGAATGTTTTGGATATATAAAGGAAGAACCATTTCAGCACCAACCATCGCCATATTGACAACTCCGCTTAGGATTGCGGCAATGGTAAAAATTGGTGATTTGAAGACGCGCAGTTCTAGGAAAGGATGTTCTAAATGTAATTGGCGCCATACGAAAAGTCCGATGACGACGACACCAACAACTAAGAAGCTAATCACTTTTAAACTGCCCCAACCGTCGTTACCGACAGAAGAGAACCCGTATAATAAGCTACCGAAGCCGACTGTTGATAGCAATGCTGAGAACACGTCAATGCTTGGATTGGATAATTGAATAACGCTCTTCATTAAAAAGATGGCTAAAACTAAAACTAAAACAACAATTGGAATGACCATACCGAAAAGATCACGCCATGTGTAATGATCGATGATCCAACCAGAAAGGGTCGGGCCTAACGCTGGTGCAAGTCCAATAACGATTCCGGCCATTCCCATGGCTGAACCACGTTTTTCGGGCGGGAAGATGGATAGCATAATGTTTTGCAGTAATGGCATAGAAATACCGACGCCAGCTGCTTGAACTAAACGTCCGATTAATAAGGTAGAAAAGTTTGGTGCGACAAAACAAGTAATCGTACCAATCAAAAAGATGGACATAGCTGTTAAGTATAATCTTTTTGAACTGAATTTATTGATCAGCCATGCACTGATCGGGATCATGATCCCATTTACTAGCAAGAAGCCAGTCGTTAGCCATTGAACACTAGAAGCAGAGATGTCGAATGCTTTCATTAGTGCTGGAAAAGCTGTTGTTAACAATGTTTGGTTTAACACCGTACAGAAGGTTCCAATTAATAGTACAACGACTAGTAAGGAACGATTGTAGGGTTTCCCGTAAATATCGACCGTTTGATTATTACTCACGATCTAACGCCTTCTCTCTTTTGGAAATTTTCAGAAACAATAAATGTTCGATTGTTACTGTACTGCTGTTTTATTTTTTTGTCAACTTACTTGACACAATTGTCAGCGAAAGTATAATCAGAAGATGAAGAGAGGGATGCGTTGTGAAGAAAAATACGGTCAAGCAGCTCCTAGAAAGTGACGACTTATTAGTAGGCATCAGTGAATTAAGTAAAGTAACGGGCGTTTCACCAAGACAAATTCGTTATTGGGAACAAAAAGGCTACATTCATTCGACTGGGGAAAAAAGCGGCAATCGCAAGTTTAAATTGCCGATGGTTGTCAAAGTAGAGATGATTAAGCATTTTTTAGATGAAGGCTACACGTTGACAGCGGCGGTTGAAAAGGCAAAAGAACGACAAGAGAACGTCCATCACGCGAAGTTGTTATTACGAGATATCTTTAAGGGAATTCAAAATATCGATAATCGTTATACCGTAATCCGGTTAGATGATTTTATTAATCAGGAAGGTTTTTATTTGATTCGTGACAACGAAACCAATCAAGCGACCTATCAGCTGATTGAAGAAGTTGAAATAACCGATGATTTGCTAAAAAAATGGTTTGAGCCGAAAGAAAAATAAAGGTTAGATGAGTATTTCAAGTTAAGATATTGACTTGGCTCTATCATTCTGTTAGTTTCATTATTAAAAATAATTCTGGGGAGTGGTAACGAACAATGTCTAATTGGGAAACGAAATTTGCGAAAAAAGGTCTGACATTTGATGATGTTTTGTTGATTCCGGCGGAGAGCCATGTATTGCCAAACGATGTGGATATGAGCGTGCAATTAGCGAAAAATATCAAATTGAACATTCCGTTAATGAGTGCCAGTATGGATACAGTGACTGACAGTAAAATGGCAATCGCGATGGCCCGTCAAGGTGGTCTTGGAGTTATCCATAAAAATATGAGTGTTGCTGCCCAAGCAGATGAGGTTCGTAAAGTAAAACGTTCAGAAAGCGGCGTAATCATCGATCCGTTTTTCTTAACACCAGAACATAAGGTCCAAGATGCCGAAGATTTGATGAGCCGTTATCGGATTAGTGGTGTTCCAATTGTAGAAACAATGGAAAATCGGAAACTAGTCGGCATTATTACGAATCGTGATATGCGTTTTGTAACCGATTATGCGATTCCGATCCATGAAGTTATGACCAAAGAGGGACTTGTAACAGCACCGGTTGGAACGAAATTACAAGATGCCGAAAAAACGCTACAGAAGCATAAAATTGAAAAATTACCGATCGTTGATGCTGAAGGTCGTTTAAGCGGCTTGATTACCATCAAAGATATTGAAAAAGTGATCGAATTTCCAAATGCTGCAAAAGATGAGCATGGTCGTTTACTAGTTGCTGCGGCAGTTGGTGTCACCAGTGATACTTTTGAACGCGCAGAGGCATTGTTAAAAGCTGGAGCAGATGCAATCGTGATTGATACTGCTCATGGTCATAGTGCCGGTGTATTACGCAAAATTCGCGAGATTCGCGAAACCTTCCCAGAAGCGACGTTGATTGCAGGAAACATCGCAACGGCAGAAGGGGCAAAAGCCTTGTACGACTCAGGTGTTGATGTTGTGAAGGTGGGAATTGGTCCCGGTTCAATCTGTACAACACGGGTAGTTGCCGGTGTAGGTGTCCCACAATTGACGGCTATCTATGATGCGGCTTCAGTTGCGCGTCAATATGGCAAAGCAATCATTGCTGATGGCGGAATCAAATATTCTGGTGATATCGTGAAGGCTTTGGCAGCAGGTGGTTTTGCTGTGATGCTTGGTTCAATGTTAGCTGGAACGGACGAATCACCAGGTGAATTTGAAATTTATCAAGGTCGCCGATTCAAAACGTATCGTGGTATGGGCTCATTAGGCGCAATGGAAAAAGGTTCAAGTGATCGTTATTTCCAAAGTGGTGTTAATGAAGCAAATAAACTAGTCCCAGAAGGGATTGAAGGCCGGGTAGCTTATAAAGGATCTGCCGCAGACATCATTTTCCAAATGATTGGCGGATTGAAAGCTGGTATGGGTTATGTCGGTGCAGGCGACTTGCAAAGCCTACGGGAAAACGCACAATTTGTTCAAATGAGTGGCAACGGCTTAAAAGAGTCGCATCCTCATGATGTTCAAATTACGAAAGAAGCACCAAACTATTCAGTAGAACAATAAAAAAAGCGACCTCGGAAATTTTCCGAGGTCTTTTTTTGACTATAAAGGAACTATTTTTCTTTTTTGATCACTTTTACATTTCCCATATAAGGTATTAATACTTCAGGAATGGTAACAGAGCCATCTTCGTTTTGATAGTTTTCTAAAATAGCAGTGACTGTTCGGCCAACAGCTAAACCAGAGCCATTCAGAGTATGAGCATATTGAACTTTGCCTTCTTCGTCACGGTAGCGAATCATAGCGCGACGAGCTTGGAAGTCTTCACAGTTTGAACAAGAGCTGATTTCACGGTACGTATCTTGTGCAGGGACCCAAACTTCTAAATCATAAGTTTTCGCTGCTGAGAAGCCCATATCACCGGTACTCAAGGTAATCACTCGATAAGGTAAGTTAAGTTTTTGCAAAAGCACTTCCGCATTTTGCGTCATTTTTTCTAATTCATCGTAAGAAGATTCTTTATCGCTGAATTTTACCATTTCCACTTTATGGAACTGATGTAAACGAATCAAGCCGCGAGTATCACGACCTGCACTGCCTGCTTCAGAACGGAAAGAAGGAGATAACGCAGTGAAATAAATCGGCAAGTCTTTGCCATCTAAGATTTCATCGGCATAATAGTTAGTCAAAGGAACTTCTGCAGTTGGGATCAACGTCAAATCACGATCTTCCACTTGGAAGACGTCTTCTTTGAATTTTGGAAATTGCCCAGTCCCAAACATTGATTTGCTGTTTACCAAGTAAGGGGTAATCATTTCAGTATAGCCTTGTTCGTAAACATGTTCATCAAGCATGAAGTTGTAAACAGCCCGTTCTAAACGCGCGCCTAAGCCCTTGTAGTAAACAAAACGGCTGCCGGAAACTTTTGCTCCCCGTTCGAAATCTAAAATATCAAGATTTTCAGCAACTTCCCAGTGGGGTTTTGGCTCAAAAGCGAATTGGCGAGGCGTGCTCCAACGACGCATTTCAACGTTGTCGTCTTCATCTTCACCGATTGGTACAGAATCGTGAGGCAGATTCGGTAAAGTCGTCGTGATTTCAGTTAATTGGGCATCGATCTCAGCGACTTGTGTATCGAAGTCTTTGATTTTAACACCGACTTCCTTCATTTCAGCGATTTTATCAGTAGCATCATTTTTTTCGCGTTTTAGTTTGGCGATTTCACCAGAGACATCATTCCGGTATTTTTTTAACTCTTCTGTTTTAACCAATAATTGGCGGCGTTGTTCGTCTAGGTCTAAGAAACGTTTTAAGACTTCTTCCTTCACGCCACGAGTAGCTAATTTTTCGCTTACTTCGGCAAAATTATTGCGGATCATTTTTACGTCTAGCATTGTTTTTCCTCCTTTAAAATAAAAAAAACACCGTCTCATCCCATTAACAGGGACGAAACGGTGTATAATTTCGCGGTACCACCCAAATTCAGCAAATGCTGCACTTGAACGACGGTTATCGGCGTCACCCGGTTTCTCTTTCGAAAAACGCAGATCGTGAAACTGGATTTCCCTAAGCTGTTCTGTTGATTTTCACCAGCCATCAACTCTCTAAAAAAACAAACTCAAGTACTTGGTTTCCTGCATCTCTTATTGAGACCAGTATAAGCAATCGAAAAATTAAAGTCAACGATTATCTGAAAGGGCCTTCGCTTGATTTTTGTGTAGCGGCAAATGAATGATAAAAGAAGTCCAATCTTCATTTGATTGAGCATAAATATAACCACCGTGTAGATTGACGATATTTTGGGTAATGGCTAAGCCTAGGCCAGTCCCGCTGATTTCTTGCGAGCGTGATTCGTCCACTCGATAGAAGCGGTCAAACAATTGATCCAGTGCCTCTCTAGGGATTGGCTGGCCATTGTTTTGAACCGTAATGACGGCTTCATTTTTGGCCTTTTCAATCTTAATGATGATTTTGTCTGCATGGGTTCCGTATTTTAAACCATTGGTGATCAAGTTATTAAAAACCCGGACAAGTTTTTCGGTATCGCCATCCATGACTAACTGACTTTCTGTTGTATCCACTAGAATTTGGATATCTTTTTTCTTAGCTTCAAGCTCGAAATCGGCTGCCAATTGTTCTAATAGCTGGACCATATCGAAGGAGACATTAATAACCGGTACAGAGGGTTGGCGGACCTTCGAATACTCAAACAAATCTTCAACTAAGGATTTCATTTGTTTGGCCTTTTTGTAGGCGATGCTAGTGTATTTAAGGATTTCATCCGTATTCTGATATTGCCGATCTTCGATTAGACCCAAGTAACCAATAATAGAAGTCAAAGGGGTGCGAATGTCATGACTGACATTTGTAATCAACTCGTCTTTCGATTTTTCGATCGCTCGTTCATCCTCGATGGCCGCAACCGTGCTGTCAACTAATCCATTGATACTGTCAACGACCTTGCTGAGATCTCCCCGTAGTTCGAAAGGAATGCGGTAATCGTAATTTCCATTAGCGATGTAGTGCAACTCATTAATGATGTGACGCAGCTGCATTTGACGATAACGACGAATCAAACGCCAAAAAACAATTAAAATATCAATGATCACGAAAAAGGGAATAACAAAGTTTCGCCCGCTCCAAAAAATATCACTGTCTAAGCTATTGGCAAAGATGTTTTTGGAACGATAGATCGCATCGGACAAATCAGGCGAGTTGTTTAGCATCTGAGTGAATAGAACCATTATTGCCACATTTAATAGAAGCAATAGAATAACGGTGACGATTCCCTCAGCAATTAATTCGCTGACTTCTTTTGATGTGAGGGTGATTCTTTTTTTCTTTTCTACATTATTTTGCATCAATCTTATAACCCACACCCCAAACGGTTTGGATCACTTTTTCACCATCAGTCGCTTCTTCGATCTTATCACGTAGGTGACTGACATGAACCATGACCGTTTTCGCTGAGACGATACTTTCTTGTTTCCACACGCGTTCGAAGATTTCGTCCGCTGAGAAAACACGATTTGGATGACTTGCCAGTAAATACAGAATTCCAAATTCTAACGCAGTCAATTGAATTTCTTTTCCGTCCACGGTTTTTACTTCGTGAGAGTCCTTATTAATGATCAATGACTGGATTTCTAAAATATCTGGTTGATCCTCGGCGACATGCATCTGTGTTCGACGCAACAAAGATTTTACCCGGGCCATGACTTCCAATGGATTAAATGGTTTTGTCACGTAGTCATCCGCCCCTGCGACTAAACCTTTGATTTTATCCATATCGGTTGTTTTAGCCGTTAACATGATGATGGGGATTTGAGATTCTTTGCGTAACTCTTTAACCACCTGCATGCCATCCATGACCGGCATCATGATATCTAATAGAAGCAAATCGATATCGTTCGTCGTCCGTAGCTTGCTCAAAGCTTCTTTCCCATCATAAGCTTTAACGACTTCATATCCTTCGTTATGCAAATAAATGCTTAGTAATTCTACAATTTCTTTATCATCATCAGCAACTAGTACTTTCATTAAATGATTCCTCCGTCCATTTGTATATCCTTGCCTCTCTATTTTACCAAAGAAATGATAGGAAGGCGAAAGACAGACCCGGGAGTTAAGGAAAAATAAAAAATAAAATAGCGAAAATTAAATTGGAATTTGTTTACTTAGCCGGTTACAAAATCTGAAAAAGCGAACAAAAATACGTTATCTATATTTATTCATCGTGTTTGAAAAAAGTGGATAAAATTCTCTTTTTTTTGTTGACCAAATCCATTAAAACTGCTATATTATTTTATGTTCTGAAACAGCGCAAAAACATTTCGGAACACCTAAAATAATTGTTGACAGATAGCTGTCTATCAGTTATTCTAACAAAGTCGCATAAAGCGATGA
>NZ_JXKM01000013.1 GCF_001885905.1 Enterococcus devriesei
TCGAGTCCATTTAGGCCCATTCAAAAATTTTTTTGTTTTTTTGGGGAAGTACTCAAGTGGCTGAAGAGGCGCCCCTGCTAAGGGTGTAGGTCGGGAAACCGGCGCGAGGGTTCAAATCCCTCCTTCTCCGTTTTTTATATATCTGGCCCGTTGGTCAAGCGGTTAAGACACCGCCCTTTCACGGCGGTAACACGGGTTCGAGTCCCGTACGGGTCATGCTGAGACGTTTTTAACGTCTCTTTTTTTTTGCGTTAAAATAGAATTTTCATAAATTTTTATGATAAATAAGGTATTTATTAGTGACACATGCTTTTTTTCTGTTATAATCAGGTCGTTGCAAGTTCCCGATAGGCTCTGAAAAAGCTCAGAGATTCCTTGTAACCGAATAAAAATTAGGGGGAATATTTATAATGGAAGAACGTCGTTTATTTACATCAGAATCAGTTTCAGAAGGACATCCAGATAAAGTTGCTGACCAAATCAGTGATGCAATCTTAGATGCGATTTTGGAAAAGGATCCGAAAGCCAGAGTTGCATGTGAGACATCTGTGACAACTGGGCTTGTTTTAGTTTTTGGAGAAATTTCTACGAAGGCTTATGTAGATATCCAAAAAGTTGTGCGTGAGACGATCAAACGGATTGGCTACACAGAATCTAAATTTGGTTTTGATGGGGACAATGTTGCTGTTTTAGTCGCGATTGATGAACAATCACCGGATATCGCACAAGGTGTGGATGATGCCTTGGAAACGCGAGGAAAAGAAGAATTATTGGATGATATCGGTGCTGGAGACCAAGGCTTAATGTTTGGGTTTGCAGTGAATGAAACACCGGAATTGATGCCTTTACCTATCTCACTGAGTCATCATTTGGTGAAACGTTTAGCTGATTTGCGTAAGTCTGGAGAAGTAGCCTATTTTGGTCCTGATGCAAAATCTCAGGTTACCGTTGAATATGATGAACAAGGCAAACCTCAACGGGTGGATACCGTTGTCATCAGTACTCAGCATAACGATCAAGTAGATAATGAAACTATTCAAAAAGATGTTATGGAAAAAGTGATCAAACATGAAATTTCAGCAGAATTATTGGATGAAAAAACAAAATATTTTATTAATCCGACAGGCCGCTTTGTGATTGGTGGACCTCAAGGAGATGCCGGCTTAACTGGCCGTAAGATTATCGTTGATACGTATGGTGGTTATTCACGCCATGGTGGTGGTGCTTTCTCTGGAAAGGACGCAACGAAAGTCGACCGTTCGGCTTCTTATGCAGCTCGCTATATTGCTAAAAATATTGTAGCTGCTGAATTGGCAGAAAAAGTTGAAGTACAGCTTGCTTATGCGATTGGGGTTGCTCAGCCAGTTTCTATCTCAGTCAATACTTTTGGAACGGCAAACGTTTCTGAAGCTGATTTGATTGCTGCAATTCGTGAAAATTTTGATTTGCGTCCAGCAGGGATTATTGAAATGCTTGACCTATTGCGTCCAATCTACAGTGATACAGCTGCTTACGGTCATTTTGGTCGAACAGATGTTGATCTGCCTTGGGAGCATACAGATAAAGTGGCTGCGTTAAAAAATAGTTTGAATATCGGATAAATCGTACAGACATAAATTTTTATGGAGTTCACGAGGCGGTTTCTATTGATCATGGATCGGTAGAGCTGCCTCTTTATTTGCTTTAAAATTGGTTTATTGAAAGAAATAGTAGGAATATGAGATAAATTTGGAGGAAAGAATGAACAGAAAAACGAATGTTAAGGTTGTGACGGTGGGGATTTTTATCGCGACGTTCATGTCGGCGATCGAAGGGACGATCGTGACTACGGCAATGCCGACAATTGTAGGTAGTTTGCATGGAATTGAAATTATGAATTGGGTATTTTCGATTTATTTATTAACGAATGCAATGATTACCCCAATCTATGGCAAGTTGGCTGATAAAATCGGACGTAAACCGATTTTTATTGTAGGTATTTTGTTGTTTGTTTTAGGATCGGCATTATGTGGTTTGTCGAATGAGATGCTGACATTGATTATTTCCCGCGGAATTCAAGGCGTGGGTGCTGGAGCCATTATGCCGGTGTCATTGACGATTATTGCGGATCTCTATGATATTGAAAAAAGAGCGAAGGTGTTAGGGTTAACCAGTGCAGCCTGGGGGATCGCCAGTGTCTTTGGTCCGCTGGCTGGTGGTTTGATCGTAGATACTGTTGGTTGGCACTGGATTTTTATCATTAATGTACCGATTGGGTTAGGCTTGATTGCTTTACTACAATACTTTTATATTGAAGAGAAAAAGATTCGTCAAGCTAAGAAGATGGACATCTTCGGGAGCTTGTTTTTGATGCTGACTTTAGTCAGTTTGTTGTTAGGCTTTCAGTTGTTGGGTGATGAAGGAATCTCATTAGCAGTGATCGCTTTATTTGCTATCAGTATTGTTTCACTGATTTTGTTTATCCGAACGGAGCGCCGAGCGGAGGACCCAGTAATTAATTTGCAATTATTTAATAATCCGACTTTTGCCAGTGTGAATGTGGTAGCGGCTTTAATCAGCGGGTTCTTAATGGGCTTAGATGTGTATATTCCAATGTGGATGCAAGGTGTATTGGGAAAACCGGCGGGACTGGGTGGTTTGGTGCTAGCACCGATGTCGTTGGTCTGGATGTATGGCTCCTTTTTATCAGGCCAGTTGCTATCTAAGTATTCGGCGAAGCGGATCATTGTGATCGGGCTGCTGATTATTTTATTAGGCGGAGGGACCTTAGTGGCATTGCCGCAGCAAAGTCCCTTCTGGCTCTTCTTTATTATTACTGGTGTTTTAGGTGTGGGCTTCGGCTTAGCGGTTACGACAACAACGGTGGAGGCCCAAGCCAGTGTTCCAAAGGAAGAAATTGGTGTCGCCACTTCTTTCAATACATTGTCTCGCACGATCGGACAGACGGTTATGGTTTCACTTTTCGGAATTATTCTGAACATAGCCAATGCTCAGCAGCTGACACGTGCCGGAATTCGTGATCAGGATATTATGAATCGGCTGATCAATCCTCAAACGGCGCTGCAGATTGAAGTGGGGCTAAGAACAGAATTACGAAAGGTTCTCTTTGATAGTCTTCATTGGATCTATGTAGCTGGTCTGCTATTGATTATTTTTGCTTTGATTTTTAGTTTTATGGTGGGTAAGCAATCAAAGCGTGTTAAACTAAACGGACAGGAATAGAACAGGAGGATTTTGATGGCCTTTTTACAAGTCAATGTGTATTCAAACGTTTTACAAATGGAAGTGGCGATGAATGTTATCTTGCCACAAACAACCCATAAAAATATCGGAACCGAAACGGTCGGGGTGACAGAGGATGTACCGGTGATGTATTTGCTTCATGGAATGGGGGGCAATCACAGTGTCTGGGAACGCCGAACATCGATCGAACGTTATGTGGCAGAGTATCAGATGGCGGTGATAATGCCGTCAACTGATTTAGGCTTTTATACGGATACCACCTATGACATGAATTACTGGACGTTTGTTTCAGAGGAATTGCCAATGATCGTTCATGAATTATTTCCGCAAATTACGAATAAGCGGGAAAAAACCTTTGCGGCGGGACTGTCGATGGGAGGCTATGGCGCATTGAAACTTGGTTTAGCGAAGCCGGAGCATTTTGCGGCGGTGGCGTCTTTATCCGGAGCAGTTGTTTTAGCTGATGTAAAGAGTTTATTACTCGTACGTAATGAAGCGTATTGGCAAGGCGTTTTTGGTCCCTTAGATCACATCCAAGGATCAGTTAACGATCCCTTGAGATTATTGGATGAGTTAGTAGCAAGTGGCCAAGAAGCGCCTCGCTTTTTCTTGGCTTGTGGAACCGAAGATGACTTGTATCCAGCTAGTCAATATATGGCTCATAAACTGGAGCAAAAAAATCTGGTGGTGACGTTTGAAGAAGGTCCAGGAAAACATGATTGGATTTTCTGGGACGCTTGGATTCAACGTGTTTTGGCTTGGTTTAATGAACAATAGTAAAAAGGTCAAAGAAATCTGATAGTCGGATTTCTTTGACCTTTTCATATTTTATCTAGACTCAATCTTTACGGATTTTTGAGACGTGTTTGCTGCGGCCGCCAATTTTCGCGGCGAATTGATCGGACTCTTGTTTACTTGTGAATACGAGCAGTTTTCCAGGGTCTTTTTCACGGGTGCGCTGACCTTCTTTACCAATGTAACCATGTAGAACTTTGACAACATACATAAGATCACCTGCTTTTTTAAGTTAGATTATAGTATACGGATGGCTGAAGAGAAAGCAATTCTTATGCCTATAGGGGTTACTAAATAAGGAGCTGGGACATTAATTTGTCTCAGCTCCTATTTACGTATAAACGGTGGTGACAGAAGTAGCTTCTTCGGAACTAAGCCGAAATTTCTTGGAGCTGAACACTCTTGTCCTAACCTCGTTTTTATGAGCCATTTTATGCGCGGGCTTCGACGCATAATAAAATGGGCGGGTTGTTTTTTTGATTGATGAATTGATAATTCAAGACGCTGTATTTTTCTTGCGGCAGGTTTTGGCAATAATTGAGAACTTCGTGTTTTTCGGCTTCACCGCCGGCATGGCCATAATAAATCACTACGATCATGCGCCCACCGATAACTAAACGTTTTAAAATGGCATCCATTGCTTTTTTAGTTGTTTCAGGCAAGGTGATGATCTGTTTATCCCCCTTAGGTAAATAGCCGAGATTAAAGATTGCGCCTTTGATCGGTTGCTCTGCTGGAATTTTTTCTTCGATGGTTTCATGTCCAGCGAGATAAAGGGTCGTCTGATCGATGGCTGGACCTAATTTTTCCCGTGTATTCTTTAAGGCTTGTGCCTGAATATCAAAGCCGTAGACGTGACCGGTTGCTCCAACGAGCTCTGCTAAGAATAGCGTATCGTTGCCATTACCCATCGTGGCATCAATGACCTGATCGCCTGCTGTGATAATTTCTTTTAATAATTGATGACTAAAGCGTAAGGCTGTTAGTAGCATGCGTGAATTCACCTCGTAACGCAAATTTTCCTTGGTAAGAGTCGCGGCGAATCAATTCTTGGTCAATCGCGTTTAAGACTTCCCATTTTTTGAGACTCCACATTGGACCGACTAACGAATCCCACGGGGCATCGCCAGTTAAGCGATGAATAATGATGTCTTGCGGGATCATTTCTAATTGGTCGCAGATCACCGAGACGTAATCGTCTTTACTCATTAGCTGCAGCCGCCCTTCGGCATAATCTCGTAGCATCTTTGTGTTACGCATCAAATGAAGCAAATGTAGCTTGATTCCTTGAACATCGGAATCTAAAATCGTGCGCCGAACATTTTCCCGCATCATTTCTAATGATTCCCCCGGCAAGCCATTGATTAAATGGGTGCAAACATTGATATTGTGTTTTCGCAGACGAGCTACCGCATCTACATAGGTAGGATAGTCATGGGCGCGATTAATCAGGTCACTAGTTTTTTCATAAGTCGTTTGCAAGCCAAGTTCGACCCATAAGTATAAGCGCTGATTCAATTCGGCCAAATAATCTACGACTTCCGGCGGTAGACAATCCGGTCGTGTGCCGACAGACAAACCGACGACACCAGGAAGATTCACGACTTGCTCGAAGCGTTCGCGAATCACCTCGACCGGTGCATGGGTATTGGTAAAGTTTTGAAAATAGACGATGTATTGATCGACGTGAGGCCACTTTTGGTGCATCATGTCAATTTCTTTATGAAATTGCTGCGGCAACGGATCACTTGGGGCGACGATCATGTCGCCGGAACCAGAGACACTGCAAAAGGTGCAGCCGCCGTGTGCAACGGTTCCGTCACGGTTGGGACAGTCAAAACCGCCGTCCACCGGTACTTTAAAAATTTTCCCGCCGAATTCTTGCCGCAGCGCGTAATTCCATGAATGATAGCGTTTGTTGTCATCGTCACTATAAGTAAAGGTCATTTTTTTCTCCTAATCGTTTGCAGATCGTAAACTAATTTTTTTTCTTTGTAATAGGGATAGGTAAATAAGAGCCAGCTGCTGCCAAATAAGAAGCCGGCGAGCACATCGCTGGGATAGTGGACACCGAGATAGATCCGGCTGACGATGATGCTGAAGATCAGTAAGCCAAGCACGATCTGGACAAGCAAGCGAGGAACTTTTTCTTTAAAAAATAGTCCTGCCACAAAAATCAAGGTGCCGTACAACAAAGTGCTGGCAGTCGCGTGGCCGCTGGGAAAGCTAAAGCTGTGTTCTGTCACTAAATGAGGCAGGATCGTCGGCCGAGCACGGTGGAAGAACAACTTTAACAAATGGTTGCCGAGCCCGCTGATCAACGCCATGCTCAATGCCAACCACAATGCCGTGATTTTTTGCTGATTGAAATAGAACAAAGCGACAAATACGATGGATAAAATCACCACGGTAATCGGATTGGCGAATTTTGTTACCCATAGAAAGTAGCTGTTCATTTGCGGGGACAACCCGTGAACCGCGTGAATGATCCCGCGGTCAAAGCCGTTTAGCGTCTCTGGATAAAAACGGATGATATAGCACAATGCCGCAAAAAACAGCAAAGCGAAACTGCCAGTTAATTGGTAGATGGATTTATTTTTCATAAAGTTATTTGATTCAACCTTTCTTTAGCTGAAGATTTATTTTTGATCCGCAAAACTTGCGAGTCGAACTGGGAACTATTATAACATGATTCCTAGCGGGGACAATTTTTTTGCGGCCTTCTTAAGGCGAATTCAATTGAATAATATTTTGGAATCTGCTAAGATAAAACTACTTTGAATATTATTGCTTGGAAGAGGAGTAGTAGAAGCGAACGCATTTCAGAGAGCGCACGGGGCTGAGAGTGTGCATGCGGACATTCGAACTTACCTTGGAGCATGATCGATTGATCCGGCTAGAGACCGTTAGCTCTTTAGAGGTCTGTCATCGACAGATAAAAATAGGTGGTACCACGTTGATAACGTCCTATGAAAGTTCTTTTTGAGCTTTCGTAGGGCGTCTTATTTTTATTCAATGGTTGGCTGATTCCACCGGATGATTAATGTATACAAATAAGTTCATATATTAGGAGGCGCAACATGAGTTACGAGCACAAAACGATTGAAAAAAAATGGCAAAAATACTGGGCGAAGCACAATGTGTTTAATACCCAAGATGATCCGGAGAAACCAAAATTTTATGCCTTAGATATGTTTCCTTATCCGTCTGGTCAAGGCTTACACGTAGGGCATCCGGAAGGGTATACAGCGACAGACGTGATTGCACGCTTGAAACGGGCACAAGGCTATAATGTGTTGCATCCAATGGGTTGGGATGCTTTTGGTTTGCCGGCGGAGCAATATGCGCTAGATACAGGCAATGACCCAGCGGAATTTACGAAGAAAAATATCGAGACTTTCAAGCGTCAAATCAATTCACTTGGTTTTAGCTATGATTGGAATCGTGAGATCAACACGACGGACCCTGAGTATTATAAATGGACGCAATGGATCTTCGAACAAATGTATGAAAAGGGCTTAGCTTATGAAGCAGAAGTGCCGGTTAACTGGGTACCTGAATTAGGCACCGTTATTTCTAATGAAGAAGTGATCGATGGCAAGAGCGAACGGGGCGGCTATGATGTCATTCGCAAACCGATGCGTCAATGGATGTTGAAGATCACAGCTTATGCGGATCGTTTACTAGATGACTTAGACGCGCTAGATTGGCCGGAAAGTATCAAAGATATGCAACGAAATTGGATCGGTCGTTCGATCGGTGCGAATGTGTCTTTCAAGATTGAAGATAGCGAAGAAAGCTTTACCGTCTTTACGACTCGTCCGGATACATTGTTCGGTGCAACTTATGCCGTCTTGGCACCAGAATTAGACTTGGTCCAAAAAATCACAACGCCTGAACAAAAAGCGGCGGTTGATGCTTACATTGATGAAGCATCGAAAAAATCGGAATTGAATCGGACGGATTTAGCCAAAGAAAAAACCGGTGTCTTCACTGGCGCTTATGCCATCAATCCAGTCAACGGCGAAAAAATGCCGATCTGGATTGGGGATTATGTCTTGGCTTCTTATGGAACCGGCGCAATCATGGCGGTTCCCGCTCATGACGAGCGTGACTATGAATTCGCGAAAACATTTGGCCTACCAATCGTGCCTGTTTTAGCAGGCGGCGATGTCGACAAAGAAGCCTTTACTGGCGACGGTACCCACATCAATTCTGAATTCTTAGACGGCTTGAATAAACAAGAAGCTATCGATCAAATGGTCGCTTGGTTAGAAGAACACGAATGTGGCAAAAAAGAAATCAGCTACCGTTTACGTGACTGGTTGTTCTCTCGTCAACGTTATTGGGGCGAACCGATCCCCGTGATCCATTGGGAAGACGGGACGACCGGCTTAGTACCTGATTACGAATTGCCGTTGGAACTGCCAAAAACCACAGACATCAAACCAAGTGGTACCGGGGAATCACCGTTAGCGAATATCGACGAATGGGTCAACGTGGTTGATCCAATCACCGGGAAAAAAGGGCGCCGTGAAACCAATACGATGCCACAATGGGCCGGCAGCTCATGGTATTACTTGCGCTTTATCGATCCTCATAATAAGGAAGCTTTAGCAGATTATGAAAAACTAGAACGCTGGATGCCAGTCGATCTTTATATCGGTGGAGCAGAACACGCGGTGTTGCATTTATTGTATGTCCGTTTCTGGCATAAATTCTTGTATGACATCGGTGTAGTGCCAACGGATGAACCATTCCAAAAATTATACAACCAAGGCATGATCTTAGGACAAAGCTTCCGTGACAGCCGTGGCGCGTTAGTCCCAACCAATAAAGTCGAAAAACGCGACGGCAAATGGTTCAACGTTGAAACGGGTGAAGAACTAGAAGAAGCGCCAGCGAAGATGAGTAAATCATTGAAGAATGTCGTCAACCCTGATGATGTCGTAGAAAAATATGGTGCAGATACCTTGCGGATGTATGAAATGTTCATGGGCCCATTGGACGCTTCGATTCCTTGGAGTGAAAATGGCTTAGAAGGCTCACGTAAATTCTTGGATCGGGTATGGCGTTTGATCGTCGATGAAAATGGCAAAATGCGTGATCATATCACCACCTTAAACGATGGTTCATTGACGAAAGTCTACAATCAAACGGTTAAAAAAGTTACCGAAGATATGGAACACTTGCATTTGAATACCGCAATCTCTCAGTTGATGGTCTTTGTGAACGATGCCTATAAAGCTGAAGCGTTAACCTATGAATATGTTGAAGGCTTCGTCCAATTACTAGCACCGATCGCTCCCCATATCGCCGAAGAATTGTGGGCGATCCTAGGACACGAAGGCGGCATTTCTCATGTGGCTTGGCCAACCTATGACGAGGAAGCTTTAATTGAAAATGAGATCGAAGTGATCCTACAAGTCAACGGCAAAGTCCGGTCAAAAGCGATGGTAGCTGTCGATCTAGCTAAAGATGAATTAGAAAAACTAGCAATGGCAGATGAACATATCCAACGCAACCTCGAAGGTAAAACGATTCGTAAAGTGATCGTGGTGCCGAATAAATTAGTCAATATCGTAGCCAATTAAAGAATTAGAGGTTGGGACAGAAGTGTTCAGCTTCAAGAAATTTCGGCTTATTTCCGAAGAAGCTACTTCTGTCACACCGTTTATACGGGAATAGGAGCTGAGACAATTAATGTCCCAGCTCCTTTTTGACCTTATAAAGCAAGGATAAAATTTTCACCTAAATAAATCGTTTTATAGCAGGTAGATCGATGTCTGGCTTCATGAACTAGCTTTAGCTGGGGGAGGTCGCGAAAGCCTTTCTTAATTTTGAAAAAAATATTTCTTGGCCTGAAATTATGCTAGCATGAAGAAAACGGAAAAGAGGGATTTGATGGCACCATTAACGGAGTTGTTAGGGATTCAATACCCGATCTTGCAAGGGGCGATGGCTCATATTGCCCGTTGTCCATTGGTCGGCGCAGTTTCTGAAGCGGGGGGACTGGGAATTATCGCTGCTGGCGGTTTAAGCGGGACAGAACTACGAGAACAAATTCGTAAGACACAGCAACAGACGAAAAAACCATTTGCGGTGAATTTGATGCTGCAAATGCCAAACATCGCGGAACAGGTGGAGATTTTGATTGAAGAAGACGTTAAGATCGTCACCACCGGAGCCGGCACTCCAAAACCTTATATGGAAGTATTGAAGCAAGCGAGGGTCAAAGTTTTTCCGGTCGTACCGTCAGTGAAGCTGGCGCAAAAAATGGAACAGCTGGGAGCAGACGGTGTGATCGCCGAAGGAATGGAAGCCGGCGGACATATTGGTGAAACTACGACAATGACTTTACTGCCACAAGTAACGCAGGCGGTGAAAATTCCGGTGATCGCCGCTGGCGGGATCGGTGACGGTCGCGGTCTGGCGGCGGCTTTTGCGTTAGGCGCACAAGGAATTCAACTGGGAACGGCCTTTTTAACTGCTATGGAATGTCCGATCCACGAAAATTATCGACAGGCGATTATCCAAGCGGATGTTACCGCAACTACCGTGATTCGCAACCAAGCAGGTGGAGCGCTGCGAGGCTTGAAAAATGCATTGACGGAAGCCTATCTGGAAGAGCCAACGAAGGATGTCTTTTCATTAGCAGCGTTAAAGCGGGCCGCCGATGATGGAGAAATCCAGCAAGGAATGGTAATGGCTGGTCAAGTTGCCGGTCTTTTGACAGAAGTAAGATCTGCACAAGAAATTATCGAAACGATTTACAAGGAAGCAGTAGCAATCAGTCGCAACAGTGGGATAAAGTAAAAGGAGCTGGGACATTAATTTGTCTCAGCTCCTATTCCCGTATAAACGGTGTGACAGAAGTAGCTTCTTCGGAAATAAGCCGAAATTTTACAAAAATTTGAGGAGCACCAAGTAGGAACACTCAACATCAACGCTAGAAGCGGTGTGTTTCCTAGTCATTTTCGGAAATTCCTTCTTATTTCTTGAAGCTAAACACTTCTGTCCCACCCTCTTTGATAAATGCTTCTGCTAAATGATAGTCGCCTTCATAAGGAAGATTTTCTCCATGGACTGTCATATATTTGTCGGTCCCTTTGCCGGCTAGGATGATCGCGTCATTGGGTCCGGCTTGTTTGATGGCTGCTTCAATCACTGCTTTGCGGTCAGCCTCAAAGCGAACGACCACGTGTGGATTATTAATGGCTTGCTGAATTTCTTCGGCGATCTTTTCAGGCGCTTCGAAATTTGGGTCGTCGCTAGTCAAAAGTGCCACGTCGGCATATTCACCAATAGCTTGGCCTAAACCTGCGCGCCGGGACTCGGCCTTATTGCCAGTCGAACCGGTGATTACGACGATCTTGCCGTCTGGATGCTGTTCTTTGGCGAAGGACAGCAGTGATTTCATACTTAAATAATTATGGGCGTAATCAACATAGATATGAGCGCCGTTAGGTTTTAATAAAAGATTCATGCGACCGGGAACTAATGCTTTAGCCAAGCCTTGGCGCCCTGCTTGTTGATCAGCACCGACTAAGGCACTGGCGATCAAAGCGGCTGCGGCATTTTCTTTATTGAAATCGCCAGCTAATAAAATTTCATAATCGCCGTCTAATTGGAAGCGATCATTTTTACTAGTTAAAGCAAAGGTCAGCGGATGTTCCAATGGCTGAACGTGGTAATCAGCTTTCTCGTTGCCGTAAGTAATTACTGGTAGTGATTGTTTTGCTGCCAGTTCTTGTAATAAATCAAAATGATCAATCTCATTTTGCAAAATGACTTGCCGTGAATTAGCGATTAATTGGCGTTTACAGTAGAAGTAATCTTCAAAGGTCGGATGTTCGATAGGACCAATATGATCCGGTGAGATATTTAAAAAGATTCCGACATCAAAGGTAAGCCCATAGACTCGCGCCACTTTATAGGCTTGGGAAGAGACTTCCATGACTAAGTGAGTCATGCCATTTTCCACCGCTTCGGCCATCATGCGATACAAGTCTAACGATTCCGGGGTAGTTAATTTTGATTTGAAAAAAGTCACGCCGTCTAAGGTTGTATTCAAAGTAGATAAAAGAGCGGTCTTTTTATTCGTCGTAAGATCTAAGATTTGTTTCGCAAAATAGGCCACCGTTGTTTTGCCTTTAGTACCGGTGATACCAATCAGTTGTAATTTTTTTTGCGGATAATCGTAAAAGGCCATACTCAGGACAGCCAAAGCTTTGCGAATGTCCGTTACGATGATCGCTAAGTCTGCCGGTACTTCGTAAGGCTGTTCGGCGATGTAACAAGTCAGACCCGCGCTGAGTGCTTGTTCAAGATAGCTTTGTTGGAAGTTATTGCCTTTACAAAAAAATAAAGTGTCTTGATCGACTGCTCGTGAGTCGTAGGAAATAGCTTCAAAGTTTTTTTCTAAGGGAGCCGTCAACGTCCATTGTGTCGGCGTGATGAACTCTCGTAATAAATGTTCTTCCTCAAGGATCTGTTGAATTTGGGTAAGTGTCAGCATGTCGAGACCTCCATAATAATAGTCTAGGCTATTATAGCATAGCTGAGAACAGAAAAAGTAAAGAGTGATTGTCATGGGAACGATTTCGTTTTACTATAGAGTAATGAATAGGAGGAGACCATGAAAAAGACACGACCGAGCGATCTAAGCTACCAAGAAAAAATGATCCAAGGCTCTGCTTGGCTTTCGGTAGGAAGTATTTTTTCCCGCTTGATCGGCGCAATTTATATTATTCCGTGGTACGCCTGGATGGGAGAAAACGCCCGTGCGGCAAATGGATTATTCAATATGGGCTATACCTTTTATGCGTTGTTTATGATGATCTCCACGGCGGGATTGCCTGGAGCAATCGCCAAGCAAGTCGCCCGTTACAATTCCCTAGGAGAATATCGCACGAGCCGCCGCTTATTGATTAAGGCATTGCAGGTTACGGCGATCTTAGGCATCATTTTTGGTGGGCTAATGTTTTTATCCGCACCATTGTTAGCGCAATTATCTGGCGGCGGTCAAGCCCTAATCCCGGTGATCCAGTCTTTGAGTATCGCGGTGATTGCTTTTCCTTGTATGAGCGTCTTACGAGGCTATTTTCAAGGCCAGCAGGATATGCGGCCGTCAGCGATCTCGCAAGTCGTGGAGCAGGTTATTCGCGTCGTCTATATGCTGTTGAGCGTTTTTATTATTATGAAGGTACTGGATGGCGATTATTTAAATGCGGTGATTCAATCGACCTTCGCAGCGGCGGTGGGAATGATCGGCGCTTATGGGGTATTGCTGTTTTATTGGTTCAAGGACCGAGAACATAGTGATTTGCAGCTGAATTATAGCTTGAATAAGGTGACCATCGACACGAAAAAACTATTGCTGGAAACGGTGCGGCAAGCAATTCCATTTATTTTATTAGGCGGCGGGATCACTTTTTATAAACTGATCGATCAAGTGACTTTTATCCATACGATGGATGCCAATACGAATTACAGTCACAAACAATTAGTTGATCTCTATGCCTTGTTTAGTGCCAATCCAGATAAATTGACAATGGTGGTAGTCGCGTTAGGAACCTCTTTGGCATTGACTAGCTTGCCGATGTTGACCGAATTATTTACCCAGCGAAGACGGCCGGAGCTGGCCAAGCTGGTGAATACCAATATTCAATTATTCGCCTTTATTATGTTGCCGGCTATCACAGGCATGATCCTGCTGGCTTATCCGCTAAATACCGTCTTCTATTCCGCGGATGTTTTAGGAAGTAAAATCTTAGTTGTTGCCTGTATTACTGGATTGATCTCTGCCTTGTTTATGATGTTGTCCACCACGCTGCAAGGAATCTCACATAGTCGCATCGCGGTGCGCTATTGGCTGGCTGGCTTATTGCTAAAAGTGGTGATCCAAGTGCCATTGATCCAGCTGTTTGAGGTTTACGGTCCCTTACTGGCGACGGCTATCAGTCTAAGTTTGACCTGCGGCTTGTCTCTTTGGAAGTTGCGCAAAGTCGTGCGGGCGAATTATCATTTAGCCTTTCGTCGTTGTATCTTAATACTGATTTTGACAGTGTTGATGCTGATCGTTGCGTTAATCGTGCGACAAGTCAGCTATTTAGTCTTAGACCCAGCATCTCGAGGACAGGCGTTGATTACATGCTTGTTGACGGCTGGAGTAGGCGGCTGGGTTTATTTTTATTTGACACTGAAGATTCGGTTAGTCGATAAATTAGTGGGACCACAAGGAAAAAAATGGCGACATCTATTAAGAATAAAATAAGAAATACTTCTGCTTGCTATGGTGAGTGGAGGTATTTTTTTGTTATAAAGTCTTATTGGAATTCAAATATCAAAAAAAATATTTGCAAAATAATTCAAAAAAAAACAGCGACGGCCTCTTAAGTTTCATTACAAAAAGATTTCAATGTTGCTGAAAATAATTTTTGTAACACAAGAAGAAAACAGTTACAAATGCTATAAAGCGTTTGATATCAAGAAATTCTTCAGTAGTAAATAAAAATAATATATTTCAAAGCGACACACGAAGAGAAGTTTTGTTACATTGTTTCATATTATTGTAATGAATTGTCACAATAATATTACCCATGAAATACAAAAGGATGATAAAGTAGCTCTCGTAGTCAATAAGACAGAAGAAAAAGACAAGATGAAAATCGGAGGAAGTTATATAATGAAATTAGGGAAAACAGTTCTTTTTAGTACAGTATTAGCAGCAGGCGCAGGGTTAGCGATGGGAGCTACAGATGCACATGCTTCAGAAACTTATACTGTTCAATCAGGCGATACGTTATCAAAAATCTCTCACAAATTTGCTGGGAATGATAGCTTAGTTAATACTATCGCTAAAGCAAACAAAATTTCTAATGTAAACATGATCTTTGCAGGTCAAGAATTGACCATCGATGGTGACGCAAAAGCTGAAGCAGCTCCTGCACAAGAAACAAAGGCAGCAGCACCAGTACAACAAGCAGCGCCAGTTCAAGAAACACAAACGGCTCCTGTGCAACAAACACAAGAAGCAGCACCAGTACAACAAACAGCGCCAGTTCAAGAAACACAAGCGGCTCCTGCAGGAAATTCTTCTTCAGCTAAAGAATGGATCGCACAACGCGAATCAGGCGGCTCTTACTCAGCAACAAACGGCCAATACATCGGACGTTACCAATTGTCAGCTTCATACTTAAATGGTGACTACTCTGAAGCAAACCAAGAACGTGTAGCTGACCAATATGTGACTTCTCGCTACGGTTCATGGGAAGGCGCTCAATCTTTCTGGCAAGCAAACGGATGGTACTAAGATAAAAATAAGTTGAACACTCAAGTCCTTACGACTTGGGTGTTTTTTTAAGTAGAATAGAGAATTTTTTGCAAAAAACACTTGACAATCTCTAAATAAAATGTGAATATAATGAGCAAATAATGAAGCGTTGAAGAGAAGAGTAATTGATAAGTCAGCGAGTACAGAGACCTCGAAGGGTGAGAACGAGGATTGCGAAAGTCAATGAAGATGAGCTCTGAGCATTTTGTTTCGTTCACGCGAAGCAAACGGGAAGCGACCGATATATCGCCGGGTATCAACAGGTACCGTTGAGGCATTTTCCGTGAGGATGATGTAAACGAGGGTGGTATCACGAAAACATTCGTCCCTTTATTTGTTGCAGTAGCAATAAGTAAAGGGATGGATGTTTTTTTATTGTTCAGAGTTGGTTCTTCGATGCAAAAAAAGAAAAAATGGAGGAATTTTTTATGACTAAACGTACATCATCACCTTTTCGCTTTGACATCGTAGGCAGCTTTTTACGACCGGAAGAATTAAAGTCGGCACGAGCAGATTTTGAAGCGGGTGAACTCACTCAAACAGCTTTGACTAAAATTGAAGATGCCGCAATTATCGATCTCATCCATAAGCAGGAAAAAATTGGGTTAAAGGCTGTTACTGATGGTGAGTTCCGTCGCAGCTGGTGGCATTTAGATTTCTTCTGGGGACTTCAAGGTGTTGAATTTTTTGTTCCTGAGCATGGATACTTTTTTCATGGCGAAGAGACGCGTCCGGGAACAGTCATTGTTACCGGAAAGATTTCAGGCGAAAAACATCCCTTCGTCGAGCACTTTAAATTTACCCGGGCGCACACGAGTGAGGGGATCGAGGTCAAACAAACGATTCCTGCTCCGGCTCAAATTTTGGTGGAACTATTACGACCGGATGTACTTCCTAAAGTTCGTCAAGTTTATCCCGACAACGAAAGCTTGATCGAAGACATTGTCACAGCCTATCGCCAAGTAATCGCTGATTTATATGCCGCCGGCGCTCGCACGATTCAGTTGGATGATTGTACTTGGGGTGTTCTAGTGGCTCCGTTGCCGGCTGGTTTTATCTCAGAGGATGAGAAGCCGGAAAAAGTTGTCCGTCAAGAATTAGCACAGCTGTATTTGGAAATCAATAATGCGGTTTTAGTGGATCAGCCGGAAGATTTAACATTGAACACCCATGTGTGCCGGGGAAATTATCACTCAACGTGGGCAGCTAGCGGCGGATACGAAGACGTGGCGGAGCCCTTATTCACTGATGAGCAGGTCGATGCTTATTACTTAGAATATGATAGCGAACGCTCTGGCGGTTTCGAGCCTTTAGCGAAGGTTACAGGAGCGAAGAAAGTCGTTCTAGGGCTAATCACTTCAAAAGATGGGAAGCTCGAAGCCCGGGAACAAGTCATTGCTCGCATCATGAGGCCGCACAGTATCTGCCGTTAGATCGTTTGTACTTAAGTCCGCAATGCGGCTTCGCTTCAACGGAAGAAGGAAACATTTTAACAGAAGAGCAGCAATGGAAAAAAATTGCGTTGATTAAAGAAATCGCTGAAGAAGTTTGGAAGGATTAATTAAAAGGCTGAGACAGATTTTGTCTCAGCCTTTTAATTAGAACTACTTTTACCACAGTCCCGGAAACGCTTGGACTGTGATTTGTTGATTGCTAAAAGGATGGATCAGATGCAGCTCATAGGCGTGGAGCATCAAGCGACCGTGGGGATTTTTACTGTACAGAGGATCACCAACTAAAGGATGTCCGATACTGGCAAGATGAACCCGGATTTGATGGGTTCGGCCAGTCTCTAGCTGGCAATAAACGGCAGTTTGCTTGTTTAATTGGTGAGCGACGGTCACATGAGTCACTGCCGACTTGCCGCCTTTTGGATCGATCCGTCGTTTGCGGCGATCGTGGCGGTCGCGACCAATTTTTTGATTGATGGTCTGATCGTTTTTGAGAACGCCATGAACGATTGCTTGATAGCGACGATAGATTTTTTTCTGTTCTAATAAGCGGCCTAAAATAGGTAATACAAACGGATTTTTAGCAAACAAAATCGCGCCGCTAGTTTCTTTGTCTAAGCGGTGAACGACATGGGGCTGCGTGTTCGGCGCTAAATAAGCGGCTAAATGGTTTAATAAGGTATCTGTTTCCTCCGGCTGATTTGGATGAGTCTTCATACCGGCTGGTTTATTGACGATGATCAAATGCTCATCTTCATAGAGAACGTGGATTTTTGTCTTATTGCCTAAGCTGATGTGTCGTTCAGGATAATCACTTGCTTCCACAGTGATACCGATGATATCGCCGGGATGAACCGGCATTTGGAAATGACATAGTTCGCCGTTGACAGTGATGCCTTTGCGGGTCCGAATAAAATGGCGAACTTTTCTAGGTACCAGCCATTCGTTTTCTAATAAGTCTTTGACGGTCATTTCAGTAAAATCATCAGGCAGAGTCATGGTAAAATTCATCAGGTTACTCCTTGTAAAAAATTTCATTGGACTTATTGTATCACTTTTAACGGATATTTAAGAAAAAAGACAGTAATTCCTTGAGGTGTCATGCTAAAATAGCTCCATGTGTGTATCGGTCTCAAGCCCCACGCAGCGAGAGGAAGATTTATGGTACACTGTGTCTGAATTTTGTAGAGAATGGAGATCGAAAAATGGATTTTCAGGAATTTTGGCGCAAGTTTAAAGATGGAGCAAAAGTTTTTTGGCGACAGTTTCGCAGCGGGACCAAAACCTTTTGGCAATGGATCAAGCCTTACTTGATTCGTTTTCATCACTGGCGCAAACGTATTTGGAAAAAATATCATATTAATAAAATTTTGCTCTTATTAACGTTAGTCGTTGTTTTAGTCATGAGTGTCTATTTATTTATTTTAGCGAAATCAGTGGACGTTGAAACATTACAATCGAGTCTGAAACAATCGACCGTCGTCTATGACGAAAAAAATGAACAGGCCGGTAGTCTTTACGGACAAAAGGGAACTTATGTGGAGAGTGACCAGATTTCCCAAAATTTAAAAGATGCCGTCGTCTCCACCGAGGACCGCAACTTTTATAATCACCATGGGTTTGACATCAAAGGGATCGCACGGGCGGCTTTAGGGCTAGTCACCTCTGGGCATATTACCGGTGGCGGAAGTACCATCACCCAGCAGCTGGCGAAAAATGCCTACTTGAGTCTCGATCAAACGTTGGAACGAAAGGCCAAAGAAATTTTTATGGCGATCGAGATTGAAAAGAAATACGATAAAGATCAAATTTTAACGATGTATCTGAACAACGCCTATTTTGGGAATGGTGTCTGGGGCGTGCAAGACGCTGCCCGGAAGTATTTTGGGGTAGATGCGAACCAAGTGACTGTCGGCGAAGCGGCAACAATCGCGGGAATGCTGAAGGGTCCGGGGATTTATAATCCGATCGATCATTTAGATAATGCAATCAACCGACGAAACACGGTACTGTCGGTGATGGTGGAAAATGGTAAATTGACTCAAGAACAGGAAAATCAGGCGAAAGCCACTGATCTTGGCTCGGAGCTGAGTGATACTTATACCTCTGCGGATGCAGGTTATCGATATCCTTCTTATTTTGACGCAGTGATCGATGAAGCAGTGGAAAGATATGGCATGTCGGAAAAAGATTTACTGAACAAAGGCTATAAAATCTATACCTCATTAGATCAGGATTATCAAAAGCAAATGGAAGCTGTCTATCAAAATAATGCAAACTTCCCAGCCGATGCCGCAGATGGAGCGATGCCGCAATCTGCTTCAGTAGCCTTGGACCCTAAAACCGGCGGCGTCCAAGCATTGGTGGGGCGACGGGGCGAGCATATTTTCCGCAGCTACAATTTCGCGACTCAGATGCAACGTTCACCAGGTTCAACGATGAAACCGTTAAGTGTCTATTCGCCAGCGCTAGAATCTGGCTACAAGCCTGACAGTATCTTAAAAGACGAGCCTCAGTCCTATTACAAAGCGAAAAACTACGATGGCACCTATCAAGGTGAAGCACCGATGTATCAAGCAGTGGCGCAAAGTTTAAACTTGCCAGCAGTATGGCTATTGCATGAGATAGGCTTGAACAAAGGCTACAATAAAGCAGAAGAATTTGGCATTCCTTTAAGCAAATCGGATAAATATTATGGTCTAGCGCTAGGTGGTTTGGAAAAAGGCACGTCACCGATGCAAATGGCAGCCGCTTATGGTGCTTTTGCTAATCAAGGCCGAGTGTATCAACCGCACTTAGTAACGAAAATCATTGATTCTACTGGCGCTGTTTTAGTCGACAATAGCTCACCGAAATATGATCAAGTCATCTCGAAGGAAGTCGCCAATGAAATGACCAGTATGCTGTTAGGTACTTTTTCAAACGGAACAGCTGCACAAGCGGCACCTGCTGGCTTCACTGTTGCCGGCAAGACCGGGACAACCGAAACCAATTTTGACGCGAATAAAGTCAACGACCAATGGATTATTGGTTATACACCAAATGTCGTGATCTCAACTTGGTTAGGTTTCGAAAAAGTCAGCGAGACGCATTATTTAAGCGGTACGAGCGGTTCGGAGGTCGGTCAGGTCTTCAAGGCGGAGGCAGAATCGATCTTGCCATACGCCGGTCAATATTCCTTTGATGTAGCTGACGCCTATGCGACCGGTGGAAAAGTTGTGGCTGCCGATCAAGTCAATCAAAATGGTCAAGATGTGGATACGAACAAGTGGCGCGAAGAATTGAAAGATATTGGCGGCAAGGCCAGTGAAGGAGCAGCCAGCTTCTTTGAAAAAGCCAAGGAAGGCGCCAATAGGTTAAAAGAAAAAGGTCAAGAATTGTGGCGTCAGTATCAACCAGGAAATTAGGGTATGAACCCGTTTCCATTCATGTTACAATAAAAAAGTAACTTTTATAGAAAATGAGGGATTAAATAATGGCAAATATTTACGATTCAGCAAACGGATTAGAACGTGAAATCCGTGAACTACCAGAATTCAAATCTTTAGAAGAAGCATTCGCAGAACTTAAGAAAAATGAAGCAGCATACGCAGCCTTTAAAGACTTCCAAGCTTTCCAACAAAGCTTGCAAGAAAAACAAATGCGCGGCGAAGATTTCAGCGATGAAGATGCTGAAAAAGCACAAGCGTTAGCAGAAAAAGTTCAACAAGAAGAATTGATTAACGAATTAATGGTGAAGGAACAAGCCTTCAGCGTGATCGTTAACGACTTGAACCGCATCATCATGACACCGATCCGTGAATTGTACGAAGGATAATTGAATAGCAGAAAAAGAGTTTGTGACCATTTACGGTTACAAACTCTTTTTGAATTATTAAGGGAGTATAATTTTTTACCATTGAAAAGACTGAATCAACAGCGTTAGCAGTGGCCTACTTAGCGCACGAGCTTGTTCGCTTATTGCTAAAAAAAGCTGAAGGAGATCGTGTAGCCTTTCTTACGAACAATATTGTAAGGTGAGGAAAAAGACCAGAAATTTCACTTGGAACTTGCTATACTTCCAACTATAAGGCTATAAGGCTATAAGGACGGCGAGTGAAAAATGAAAAAAAGTATTTTGGCGGTGGCAACGGCTGTTATCGTGATAGCAGGCGGCATGATTTGGTACACCCAAGGAACGAGTCACGAAACAGAGAAGGCTGTCTCAGCGGACACAGCAAAAGCTTCAACCAGCTCAACGATAAAAGAAACCGTAGAATCGATTGAGCCAAAAAAAATTCCAAAAGTTACGTTGCCAGTGACGGACAACCAAGAACTAGATGCTTTCTTAAAGGGACAGCGTTTTTCCGGGACAGCTTTGGTGGTTCGAAAGGGTCAGGTTATTTTGAATCAATCTTATGGTTTGTCGAATCAGGAAAAACAAATAAAAAATACAACCACCACTCGCTATTATATTGGTTCTGCCCAAAAGGCGATCATCGCAACCGCAATTTTACAATTAGAGCAGGCCGGCAAGCTAAGCATCAATGATCCGATAGCCAAATATTTGGCTAATTTTCCGAATGGACAGCAAATCACCTTGCAAAATCTTTTGAACCACACCAGCGGACTGACTGGACGGAAAGAAGGCAGCGAAAAGATTTTACCGCAAAAGATCGTGGAAGAGATCGAAGCTGCCGGCAGTGACTCGGCGATTGGAACCTGGCATTATTCAGACAGTAATTATGCCGTATTGGCTTATTTGGTGCAACAGATCAGTCATCAAAGTGTCGCCGAATATGTCCAAGCTAATATTTTTAAGCCTGCGAATATGCAAGATTCCGGCTTTTATCAAAGTACCGATCCAATCGAAAATTTAGCAGAGAGCTATAAAGAAAAAAATGGTCAAGTCGAAAAAGCGGAGCTACCGGATCTTTCTCAATTATTCGGAGCAGGCGATATCTACACGACAGCGACAGATTTTTATTTATTCGATCAAGCTTTGATGCAAGGAAAGTTGATCAATCCAGCGGAGCGAGAAAAAATGCTGACAGCCGGCAGCGACTCGACTTATGGGATGGGCTTTTATGTCAATCCCGGCAGCTATTCTAGTCATGGTGTATTGGGCGGCTTCAATACCATCAATACTTTTACTCATACCGGATTGACGGAGATCATTTTGTTAGCGAACACGAATCAAGTAGACTCCTTAGGTCAAACCGCGGATCATATTTATGAAGTATTGAATCAAATGGAATAAAAAAAGTTAGAAACGGTCACTCGTTAGGAGCGGCGTTTCTAACTTTTTTGACTATAAAGAAAGTATAAAATTTTCAAATGAATAAATCGCTTTACAGCAGGCGTATTCAAGTCCGGCTTCACGAACTAGCTTTATCGGCAATAAGCCAAACGATTTCGAAATTTGAGCAGCATCAAGTAGAAACTGTTCAACGTCAAAATTAAAACTTTGTGTTTCTCAGTCATTTATCAAAAGTTTGGTCTGATTGCTCAGCTGACTCCTAATTAGGGAATCATTTTTCTACTCTCAATAAAGCAAGCAGAAAAACTGGCAAAAAGCTGAGGGAGTTCGCGAAAGCCTTTTTTACTTAAAAGAATTTTTTGAATTGATCCATCAACCCGTCAAATTTTCCTGACTTCAATAGCACTTTGGCTTTGTCATAGTAATCGCCTAATTCATCTTTATGGTCTTCGATAAACTCTTTAGCTTTCTCGATATTTCCTTCATTCAATAGTTCTTTGATTTTCTTAACTAGTTCGTCTTTGTTCATCTGTCTCGCTCCTTTTTTGTGCTTTCATTTTAGTTGATTTTGCTTTTTTTTTCGAGGATTTACCATTCCAATATCTTCAGTGAAAGACGAACAAACTTTCGTTTTTTTATGGTAAAATAAATAGGATTAAGTTTCAGCTGTTCTCTCGAAATCGGTAAGAGTGAGAAGGCTGTTACTAGCTACTTTGGATTGATAAGGAGGAGAGGCAATGAAATTTTTACACGCAGCGGACCTGCATTTAGATCGCTCCTTTGAAGGGTTGACGAAGGTGCCGGAAGGCTTTCAGCAAGAACTGACGGCGGCCAATCAAAAAATGCTGCAAAATATTGTTAATGCGGCGATTGATCAAGCGGTCGATTTCATTTTATTGGCAGGGGATACCTTCCACCAAAATCGCCCCACATTAAAAACACAACGCTATTTCTTTCAGGAGATGGGCCGCTTAACAGAAGCGCAGATCCCGGTCTTTATGAATTTTGGTAATCATGATTTTTATCAAGCAGATCGTTATTGGTTTGCTTTTCCTGAGAATATCCAACTATTTGTGGATGAACAAGTCGAAACGAAACAACTAGTGACTAAAGCGGGAGAGCAGATTGCGATTACCAGCTTTAGTTATCAGCATCCGACGATTGAAGCTGCAATGATCGAGGACTTTCCTGTTAAAGGCGCGGTCGATTTTCATATTGGAATTTATCATGGCGGACAAATGCCCTACGCCCCGGTTCAATTATCGGAGTTATTAACAAAAGGCTATGATTATTGGGCACTGGGACATATTCATGTGCCGCAAGTTTTAGCGAAAGAACCTTACGTGATCTATCCTGGAACACCCCAAGGGCATACCCAAAAAGAAGTGAACTTGGCTGGAGTGACACTGGTGGAATCGCAGGGCAAACGTCTAAGTTGCCGGACACTTTCGGTTGAAGCCATTCGTTGGGAAAAACGTAGAATTTCTTTAGCCGGTCTACGGCAACCACGAGAAATTTTTTCATTGGTGCGAAAATTATCCGCAGAGCTACCTACCTTGTTACATTTGGAATTTAGTGAGACAGAAGGGATCGGTGATGAGTTAGCTTATCAAATTGCTTCAGGAGAATTATTAGAAGCGCTACAAGAGGAAGTCGATTCAGGGATTTTTCTCTGGCAATTGACACTAGCTGATGCTCCGGTGACGCGACCTTATTTGGCGGTGGAAAAAAACTTGATTGATCAGCTAATAGCTACTTATCAGGAGCCGGCTGTATTTAGCGACTTACTAAGTGAATTGGAACAAAATCCGCAGCTACATCGCTTAATGGATCAAGCATTTAAAGCGACTACGATCGAAGGATTAAAAGAAAAAATGGCGCAAAGCTATCAATTTAGGAGGGAAGCTGATGTGGATTAAAAAAGCGGAGATCACCAGCTTCGGCAAGTGGCGCCAGCAGACGTTTTTATTTGAAGCAAAAAATCAGCTGGTTTACGGCTTGAATGAAGCCGGCAAATCGACGTTGTATCAATTTATCCAAGCGATTTTATTCGGTTTTCCTACCAAGCGTAAAAAGGGTCAAGATTATACCCCCAACGATGGCAGCGGCTTTGGCGGCCGTTTGCTGCTGGTTCATCCAGTTTACGGAACGGTGACTGTTGAGCGGTATAAAACGAAAAATAAAGGCAAGGCGAAGATTTGGCTAGCTGATGGTCAACAAGGAGAAGAAGACTTGCTGGAAAAAATTCTCTATCCGTTAAACCTTCAGCTGTTCCGCCAAGTTTTTACGTTTCAACAAGAACAACTGCAGCAATTAGAAACACTGAACGAAGAAAATTTGCATGAGGCGTTGATTTCTCTAGGGCTTTCCGGCAGCAATGAATTATTCGAACAACGTTTGCAGCTGAAAAATAATTATGAAAGTCTTTATCGCCCCCGTGGTCGTAAACAACCCTTGAATTTAGCATTACAAAATTATCAAAGCTTGCAACAAAAGATCAAAGAAAAGGAAGCCCAAGAAGCGGGCTATCAGCAATTAGTCCGACAAGCCGATGAAGAAAAACTGCAAGTGTCTCGTCAAGCCGGGAAGAATCGTCAGCTGCAAGAACAGCAACTAGCCTTGGAACAGCAACGGCTGAATTGGTCTGCCTATGCGGAATTCTTAGCGCTGAAAAAAATGAATCTGGATTTGTCAGCGACTGAGACGGAGCAAGCACAACTACAGGAATTTTATCAAGAATACCAGCAATTAATGAAGGAACAGGAAAAATTACACAGCGCCTTGCAGCAGCATAGCGGCAACCAGGAATCAGCCCGTTACTATTTCTATTTAGAAAACGAAACGAAGATTCAGCAATTATTGACTGAACAAGTCGCTATTAACCGAATGCTAGATGAAGAGCAACGGATTGCGGTGAAGCTGGCGCAAGCCAGTGAACTTCCGGCAAAGTGGCAGCAAACGCCGCCACGACCATTTTCTGATGAGGCAGCGATTCACCAGCTGTTCGCCTCGTTACGAGAGGTACAAAAAATATTTGGAGAACAACAAATTCGGCAGCACTTAGTCAAGGAGCAGCGTGATCAAGCCGAAGCCAGTCTCAATGACTACGAAAAAAAGCATCCGGAACTTTTTAATCCCCAAAAGGATGTTCCATGGCTGTTGATCGCGGCGGGTGTAGCAATAGCGGTAGCCTTCATACTGCCACTACCCTTTCGCTACCTTTTGATTGTGGTGGGAATCGTTTGCGGAATCGCCGGCGGATTGAAGCGTAAGAAGCCGGCAGACAAAGGAACTTGGCAAGAAAAATTAGGCCAGTTGGATATTTATGAAGGCCAGCTGGCGGAAATCACTGAAAAAAATGCTTTGAGTCAGCAGAAAGAGCAGCAGCTGCTTGCACAAATTCAAAAAGAATTGCAGCAACGAAATTTCACTAGCGGAGTTCAGGAATTTTCGGTCATCCAAGAAAATCAACAAGCTCAAAATTATTTAGCCCAGCTTCAATCTAGTGCGGAACTGGGAGAACGACAATCCGCTTTGCGTCAAAAGTTGATGCAGCAAGAGCAACGCTTTGACTTTTTAGCCGAGTGGTTACCATTGCATGAAAAAAATTTATCAGAGAAGTTTGTAACATTAGCTACCTTTGTGAAGGAAATGGAGCAGATTCGTTTTGCTCAGACTTATCAGGAAAATACAGTCTTGCAACAGCGTATCCATGAAACGCAAAAGCAGCAGCAACAATTATTAGAACAGCAGCAAGGCTTGTTGGAAAAATTTCAATTGGCGTATCCGTCAGAGATCCCAGCCTTTTTACAGCGGGAAACAGAGCTTAGCCGTAAGCAAACACGTTTGCAAGAATTGACGAAAAGCGTGGCGCCATTGTTTGCTGAAGAGACTAGCCTGGCAGAAATTGAGCAGTCTTTGGGTAGTTTACAACAGGAGCTTCAAACGGGGGAAGCCGAGCTGTTGAAGTTGCAAGAACAAGAACAACGCTCCCGTTTGCAGATTCAGCAAATGCAAGCTGATGGCACTTTAGATACGTTTTATCAGCAGGCCAGTCAACAGCAGGCGCTAGTTGAAAAATTAACGACGGAGTATGCGGTGGCGAAGCTGGAAAACCAATTGCTGCAAGACATCGCGACAGAGCTGTCGGAACAACAACTGCCGGAATTATTAAAGCAAGCGACTAGTTATTTCCAACTGCTGACCAATAATGAACACAGCCGCTTAGATTTTGTTGAAGGACTATTGACGGTGGATCAGTTGAGCCTCTATAATCTTTCCACCGGGACGAAAGATCAGGTGATGATGGCCTTTCGTTTTGCTTATTTAGCTTTGCAGCAAAACCATCCCTTGTGTCCAGTGATGATAGACGATGGCTGGCTCCATTACGATCATCAGCGGAAATATCAATTTGCGAAATTATTACAGCAATTCAGCGAAAATTATCAAATCATTTGTTTGTCATCTGACCAAGAAATGGTAAGCTATTACCAAAAGCTTCACCAGCCAGTCTGGGAATTGAAGGGAGTTCAACGATGAAAAAGATCAAAGAATTAACGGTTGACGAGCAATTTGAAATGTATGTACTGATCAAAAATGCCGATGTCCGTTTAGCTAAAAATGGGAAAAAATTTATCGCCTTTACTTTCCAAGATACTTCAGGAACAGTTGACGGTAAATTTTGGGATGCGTCAGAAGAAGAAATCAAACGCTATAAAGCCGGCCAAGTTGTCTTACTAACAGGGAAGCGGGAGATGTATCAAGGCAATCCACAAGTCAAGATCATGCACTTGCGAACGACCAAACCAGAGGAGCCTAATGATCCGGCTTTATATATGGAACGGGCACCGATCAAGCGTGAAGAGATGGAAGAAGAAATTAATCAGACTTTATTTGAAATTACGAACGCTCATTGGAATCGGATCGTTCGCTATCTTCTGAATAAATATCAAAAAGAATTTTTCGAATTTCCGGCAGCCAAACGGAACCATCATGCCTTCGCCGGTGGTTTAGCGTTTCATACATTGACCATGCTGCGCTTAGGTAAAGCGATCGCGAAAGAATATCCGCAGCTGAATGCGTCACTGTTATACGCTGGGATCATCATTCATGATCTAGGAAAAGTCATTGAGTTGACCGGTCCGTCCTCTACTGAATATACGGTTGTGGGCAATCTTGTCGGTCATTTGGTATTAGTGGATGAAGAAATCACCAAAGCCTGCATAGAATTGAAAATTAATGACGCGGATGAAGATGTGGTCATTCTACGTCACATGGTGCTTGCTCATCATGGCTTGTTAGAATACGGTTCGCCAGTTCGTCCCCGGATCATGGAGGCCGAGATTTTGCATCAGATCGACAACATTGATGCTTCAATGCAGATGCTTTCCAGTGCTGTCAAAAACGCGGAGCCAGGCACCTATACCGAGCGGATTTTTGGAATGGATAACCGCAGCTTTTATGTTCCAAAAGATATTTAAAGTAGCAGCTGCGCCGATAATGTGGAACGTAGGAGATTGTGATAGCAGTGTTCAGCTTCAAAAAATTTCGGCTTATTTCCGAAGAAGTAACTTCTGTCGTACCGTTTATTCGTAAAAAGAACCTGTGACAAGCTTTTTGTCACAGGTTCTTTTGTTGTTTGTAGTGAAGGCTAGTTGTTAGGAGTAAACGTAGATGATTGAGACGAAACGATTATACCTGCGGGAGTTGCAAGAATCGGACCTGCCTGCTCTAAAAAAAATCTTGCAAGATGAGGAAACGATGACGGCATATGAAGGGGCCTTTGATGATCAAATGGTTCAAATTTGGTTGGATAAGCAATTAATGAATTATCAGCGGGACGGTTTTGGGTTATGGGCGGTAGTTTTAAAAGAAACGGAAGAAATGATCGGGCAATGCGGCTTGACGTGGCAGCTCGTTGAAACAGACCAGGTTTTAGAGATTGGCTATTTATTTCAGCGCGAATTTTGGCACCAAGGCTATGCTATTGAAGCGGCGCAAGCGTGTAAAAAGTATGCCTTTGAAAAACTACAGGTACAGGAAATTTTTTCGATTATTCGTGACACGAATCGAGCTTCAAAAAAAGTGGCAGAAAGAAATGGGATGAGCCAACGCCAAAAAATAGTCAAACATTACCGTGGAATGGACATGCCTCATGACGTGTATTCGATTCAAAAATAAGGGAAATGGCTCTGTCCCGACTTAAAATGAAAGTCGTGTTAAGATACTGATAGAGAAAAAATTCGCTGTTAATGGTGTTTTGCGACAAATGAGATGAGGTGAAACCGGATGAAGAAAAAAACAGACATTCAAACGGTGGAGGAAAAATTTGACTTTGATACAGTGGTGATTCCCGCTGATTTAGTTGGTTTGACAGAGGCCGAAGTCCAACAAAAAATCCAACAAGGTCAGACCAATCAAGTGGAAGAAAATTTACTGAAGTCAGACAAAGAAATTATTAAAGAAAACACAATCAATATTTTTAATATACTGAACTTCGTTTTGGCATTGTTGGTGTTACTCGTGGGCTCACCAAAAAACACGTTGTTTTTCGGCGTAGTGGTGATTAATACATTGATTGGGGTCATCCAAGAACTGCGAGCGAAGCACACGATCGATAAATTATCCGTCTTGGCCAAAAGCAAAGCTGTCGTGTTAAGAAGCGGTCAGCTCCAGCAGATCGATCAGGAAGCGATCGTCTTAGGCGATGTGCTTTATTTACGCAACGGCGATCAAGTGCCGGTGGATGGTAAATTATTGGTAGGCGAGGGCGTCGAAGTCGATGAATCCTTACTGACCGGCGAAGCGGATCGCGTTCAAAAAAGTCAGCGAGATCAATTATTCAGCGGGAGCTTCGTTACAGCCGGTGAATGTTTTTATCAAGGAACAGCGGTGGGAAAAGAAAACTTCGCGGAGCAATTAACAAGTGAAGCGAAGGCGAAAAAAACGGGCAGCTCTGAGCTAACTAAAGTGTTGAGTCGAATGATCGCCGTCTTGACGATCGTGATTGTTCCAGTAGGACTAGGCTTATTTTATAGTCAGTACCAAGCCTCAGATTCGATCAAACAAGCGGTACTAGGCACTGTTGCGGCTTTAGTCAGTATGATTCCAGAAGGTCTGATGCTATTGACGAGTGTCGCCTTCGCGGTTGGAGCGGCGAACTTGGCAAGAAAAAAAGTACTAGTTCAGGCGCTGCCGTCGATTGAAACATTGGCACGGGTAGATGTGATTTGTTTAGATAAGACCGGCACCATCACAGATGGTACCTTGAAATTTGAAGAGGCATTATTAGAAGATATTTCAGACAGCCGGCTAAATACTATCATGGGCTCATTATTGAATCAATTAAAGGATCAAAACGCGACTGCTAAAGCGTTACGGGAAGCCTTTCCTACTAGAGATGAGTGGCAGGCGGAAAAGGTCGTGCCTTTTTCTTCCGCTCGTAAATGGAGCGGTGTCACTTTTAAAGAACAAGGCAGCTTTGCTTTTGGCGCACCAGAATTTATTTTCAAAAAGCTTTCAGCAGAAATGCAAAGCAAGCTTCAACCTTATTTAGAAGCGGGTCAGCGGGTCTTGGTACTAGTCGAGTATCCTGGACTGCTAGAAGAAAAAATGATCGAAGAACCGCGTTTGTTGGCGACGCTGATTATTTCAGATAATTTAAGAGAAAACGCGCGGGCAACCTTTGGCTACTTTGTTCAACAAGACGTCCAATTAAAAGTGATTTCTGGGGATCATCCTTTGACCGTTTCAAAAATCGCTCAAAAGGCTGGGATTCAAAATGCAGAAGCCTTTGTGGATATGTCCAGTCTAGACGAGCCAATCGATTATCCAACATTGGTTAACCACACGACCGTATTTGGTCGTGTGACGCCGAAGCAAAAGCAGTCTTTGATCCACGCCTTGAAAAAAAATCATACCGTCTGCATGACCGGAGATGGGGTAAATGACGTCTTGGCATTGCGGGAAGCAGACATTGGCGTGGCAATGGCCAATGGTAGTAGTGCGGCTCGTGCGGCGGCGGATGTTATTTTGCTAGATTCAGACTTTGCTCGGATGCAAAATGTGTTAAATGAAGGGCGGCGAGTGATCAATAATATTGAACGAGTGGCTTCAATGTATTTAGTTAAAACGATTTATTCATTGATCTTGGCGGTGATCTTTATGATCCTGACCAACCCATATCCTTTCGAGCCGGTCCAATTAACTCCAATCAATGCTTTGACGGTGGGGATTCCCTCCTTCTTCTTGGCCTTAAAACCAAGCTATGAACGAATCAAAGGGGATTTCTTGAATAATATTTTCCGTGTTTCATTACCTGGCGCGTTGACTGTAGTGAGCGCGGTAATGATTATTCAATTAGCGGCGCTTTTATTTCATTTAGATTATCAAGCCACTTCGACGATGTCGGTCTTTTTAACCGGCTGTGTTGGTCTTTTAGTCTTATATAAAGTGTCATTCCCACTAGACAAGAAAAAAATTGCATTGATCGCGGTTTTAAGTACGGCCTATCTCAGCTGCTATTTATTCTTTAGAGAATTTTTTGACTTCGACAAGCTTTGGAACCGCAATTTATTTTTTGTGATTCCTTTGACCTTTGGGATTTACTGGTTGTTTAAAGGCTTGACCTTCGTGATGGACAAGTTGGTGGCGTGGCGCATTCGTTGGCAAGAAAAACGCAGAGCGAAAAAAAATCCGACTTCACGTGTGCTGTAAACAAATTAAATACATGAAATGATAAAAAATCCCGGAAAAGGCTTTCTTTTTCGGGATTTTTGGTATAATGAACTAAAAGGCCAATAGAAAGAAAATTTGATTGAAAGAAGGGACGCAGTAATGGAACTAACGAAATTGCAAAATGGCTCAGACATTCGTGGAATCGCTATCACGACAGAGGATAAAATGAAAAATCTGGGGACGGATCAGGTCCGTTTGATTGCCCAAGGGATTTTGAATTGGTTAACGGATAAAGGGATCGAACATCCATTTAAAATCGGAATCGGTCACGACAGCCGCTTGACGGGACCAGAATTAAAAGCGGCGATGATCGACGTTTTTACAGCGGCGGGCTGTGAAGTGTTGGATTTTGGCTTAGCGACGACGCCGGCTTTATTTATGGCGACTCAGTTTGAGGAATTCGCCTGTGATGCGGGCATTATGTTGACAGCTAGCCATTTACCCTTTTATTTCAACGGTATCAAGATCTTCAGTCAAGCTGGCGGCGCGGAAAAAAGTGATATCGCCTTCATTCTAGCTCATACCGAAGCGGCAGAAAAAGCGGCGGGCAACGTCAAGTCCGCGGATTTATTGTCTCGTTATGCTGACGATCTAGTAGAAAAAATTCAGCGAGGCAGCGACAGTGATCGGCCTTTGGAAGGCCTGAAAATTGTGGTCGATGCTGGTAATGGGGCGGGCGGTTATTTTGCCGATAAAGTACTCGCGGTCTTAGGTGCAGATACGACCGGTTCCCAATTTTTAGAACCGGACGGACATTTTCCGAATCACATTCCCAATCCAGATAATAAAGAAGCCATGGCCAGTATCAAGCAGGCCGTGTTAGACAACCAAGCGGATCTCGGTGTAATCTTTGATACCGATGTCGATCGGTCGGCGATCGTTTCGAAAGATGGGCAAATGATTAATCGTAATAATTTGATCGCGGTCTTAGCGGCAATCGTTTTGCAGGAGCATCCCGGCAGCACAATCGTGACGAATTCGCCAACTTCGGATCATTTAAAAGCTTTTATCGAAGAAAAGGGCGGACAGCAATATCGTTATATTTCCGGTTATCGCAACGTGATCAATAAAGCGATTGAGTTGAATGCAGCTGGGACGGATTGCCAGTTAGCGATTGAAACAAGCTCGCACGCTGCTTTTAAAGAAAATTATTTCTTAGATGATGGTGCTTATGTGATTGCAAAAGTGTTGATGCTCTTACCGAAACTGCAAAAAGAACAGCGAGCGTTGACGGATCTAATGGCGGAATTGGAGCAGCCCGTCGAGACCTTAGAAATTCGCTATCCAATCAGCGGAGAAGAGTATCAAACAATCGGACAGCAAATGATTCAACGCTTCCGGGAAGAATTACCAAAGCACGCCGGCTTCACGGAAAATCCAGAAAATCAAGAAGGGGTTCGTTTCTCGGTCAACGATCCTTATGGCAAGGGCTGGATGCTGTTACGTTTAAGCTTGCATGAGCCACTTTTGGTGATGCAAGTAGAGAATGACCAAGCCGGTCAGATAAAGCGGCAATTGCCTATTTTCCGTGAGCTATTAGCACAAGAAAGCAATGTCGATATCACAAAGCTGGATCAACAAATAAACAAGTAAAATTGCTTGCAAAAATCGCTCCTTCGTCTGATGATAAGCATTAGATGAAGCAGCGATTTTTTTTATTAAAAAGGAGCGAGCAAGATGAACATTACACTTGATGAAGCAGCAAAGGAAAAAGTCTTGAGCCATTTAGATAAGGATAAATTATTACTATTGACCTTTGAAGATGGTGTGGGAGCATATTCTCAACATGCCATGATCCATATGCAGACACAATTTTCGATTAACATTATCTCACAAGAGATGGAGAAGGCGGATTATGATGAAACGATTCCTTCAAATGTCGGCGATTTTTGGATCAAAGGCTATTCAAAAGAAGATTTGCAGGAAGAGATGACGATCAAGTTCAATCCCCGGCTCAGCACCTTTAGTTTATCTGGAGAAGGCGGCTTGATCGACGACAATCTAGGCTTTATTGATTTTACTAAAAATTAAAAGAAGAAGGATCGTCTTTCATTTTTTTACTTTTCTTTGATATGATAGAACAAAGCTTTTAAGCAGTCATTGAGTGAACTTGAAAGCCGATCGATAGAAGGAAGTGGAAGCATGGCAAAGATCATGATCGTAGAAGACGAAGCGGTGATCCGTCAATTAATTGGTGAAGAATTAACGAAATGGAAGTTTGATGTTTTTCAAGTGACGGACTTTAATCAAGTCTTTGACGAGTTCGAGCAAGCGGCACCGCAGCTGGTTTTATTAGATATTAATTTGCCAGTCTATGATGGTTATTATTGGTGTCAAAAAATTCGTGAAGTTTCGAAAGTTCCGATTATTTTTATTTCTTCCCGAAATACTAATATGGATCAGATCATGGCGATGAATATGGGAGCGGATGATTACATTACCAAACCCTTCCAAGTCGATATTTTAGTGGCGAAGATCAATGCGTTATTACGTCGTTCTTATAATTACGCAGAAAGCGGCGAGGAATTAGAACACAACGGGATCAGCTTGAACATTGATAACAGCAGTATGACGATCAATGGAGAAGTAGTGGATCTAAGTAAAAATGAATACCGCCTGCTGTTTATCTTAATGAAGCAGCACGGAAAGATTTTGAGCCGCGATAAATTGTTACGGGCTTTGTGGGATGATGAGCGTTTCGTCGATGACAATACCTTGACGGTCAACATCAATCGCTTGCGTCGTAAAATCGAACAAGCTGGCATTGATGATTACATCCAAACAAAAGTCGGACAAGGCTATATTGTCCCGTAAAAGGAGCGGCTATGACATTTTTTAAGTATTTAAAGGATCGCCTGCTAGTTTTTGTCGGCTGGGCACTGTTAAGTTTATTGCTAGTCTTTATGATTTGGCTGACGCCTGGGCTGCAGGGCTTTTGGGAAAATCTTAGCTACTTATTGATTTTACAATTATTTTTGCTGTTTCTTTTTTTCACGATCGACTATCAGCGACGAAAAAAATGGTTCAAAGCCTTTGATGAGCAAGAAGAATCCCATTTGCAGCATTTTGTAGCTGCAGCGACCACCAACGAAGAGCAGCTGTTGCAAGAATATGTGAATCGGCAAGTGCGGGAACATCATCTGACGATGGAGCAATTATTGGATAGTCAAAAGGATCAGAAGGATTATATGGATTCTTGGATTCATGAGATCAAGGTACCGCTAGCGGCAGTGGATTTGATTTTAAATTCGATTGAATTTGATATTCCTGATGATAAATTTGTCCTGCTGCAAAATGAGATCCAGCAAATCGATGAATACGTGGAGCAAATTTTGTATTACTCTCGTTCAGATGAATTCGTCAACGATTATTTGATTCAAGAGTATTCCTTGAAAAAAATCATCCAACCCATCATTCGCAGTCAAGCTAACTATTTTATCCAAAAAAATCTACAATTAACCTTATCTGAAGAGGACGCTAAAGTCTTAACCGACGCGAAATGGATCGAGTTCATTTTTCGCCAGCTACTAAGTAACGCCATTAAGTACACCCCGAATCATGGCGAGATCAGTATTACGATTGCAGTCAGAAGAGGCGGCGTCGCCTTGAGTCTGCAAGACAACGGAATCGGTATTCCGCCAGAAGACTTAGGTCGGATTTTTGATAAAGGCTTTACCGGAGAGAATGGTCGTAAGGCCCAGCAACACTCCACTGGACTGGGTTTGTATTTAGCCAAGCGTTTGGCAGAAAAACTAGGTGTAGGATTGACTGCTGAATCGACGATGAATGAAGGGACCACAATGACCCTGTTCTTCCCCCGATTAGATTATTATCATGAAGAACGTTAAATTTTTGGTTTTTGATTGCCAAATTTCCTTTTTTTCGCTAAACTGTTCCAGTTGTGAATTGAAGGGAGTAAGGTTATGAGTATTTTAATTGCCCTAGTGCCAATGGTGGCGTGGGGAAGCATTGCTTTGGTAAGCGGAAAATTAGGCGGTGACGCCAATCAGCAAACCTTAGGAATGACGATGGGCGCTTTTGTCTTTGCATTAGTGACCTTTTTTATTGTTCAGCCGGCAATGAGCGGTTGGATTTTGTTAATCGGTTTTTTGTCGGGGCTTTTTTGGTCGGTTGGTCAAAACGGTCAATTTCACGGGATGAAATTCATGGGAGTTTCGGTGGGCTTGCCCATTTCAACCGGGTTTCAATTAATTTTGAATACCGTCGCCGGTGCTGTATTCTTTCATGAGTGGACGAAGACCAAAGATTTTGTCTTAGGATTTATTGCTTTAGCTTTCTTAGTGTTAGGGGCTTATTTAACGGCTCGCAAAGATGACGAAAGCGGCGTAGAGACGGATAATGGCATGTTGAACTTCGGCAAGGGCTTTCGTGCGCTGATTTTTTCAACCTTGGGCTATGGTGTCTATACGATCATCATCACATGGGCAGGGCTTAATCCGTTGGCGATCATCCTGCCACAAAGTGTCGGTATGCTAGTGGGCGCCAGCTTCTTTGCTTTCCGTAAAGCCAAAGTCGATCGCTATGTCTGGCGCAATATGGCTTCTGGATTATTATGGGGCATCGGGAATGTTTGTATGCTGCTAAGTGTCCAAAATATCGGTTTAGCCATCGGGTTCTCATTGTCACAAATGGGGATCATTATCTCAACGTTGGGTGGGATCTTCCTTTTGGGAGAACACAAAACGAAAAAAGAAATGTATTATGTGATTATCGGCTGTCTGCTGATTATTGTCGGCGGCGTCGTGTTAGGATATATGAAAGCGTAGAAAAACGTATTAACTAGAACGTAAAAAAATCAGCCTGCCGAATTTCGGTAGGCTGATTTTTTATCGGATCTTTCTGGATTATTGTCCAGAGTTCAATTCCATTAATTTTTGTTTCAAATCGCTTTCCATATGACCAATTTCGATCTCGGCAGCTTGTCGACGTTCGCGACCTTCTTTTTGGATACGTAAAGTTTCTTCTAACGTTTCCACAAGATCGTTTTGAGTTTGCTGTAAAGTATCCAAATCCACGATTCCGCGTTCGTTTTCTTTGGCGGTCTCGATGGTTGAAATTTTCAGCATCTCTGAATTTTTCTTCAATAGGTCATTAGTTGTTTCTGATACTTGACGCTGCGCTGTGACAGCATCTTTTTGACGGAGCAAGGTCAAAGCAATGGCTACTTGGTTTTTCCATAAAGGAATCGCCGTATTGATGGAAGCTTGGATCTTTTCCGCTAACGCCTGATTCGTATTTTGGATTAAACGAATTTGGGGCGCTTGTTGAATCGTAATTTGACGTGCCAATTTTAGATCATAAGTCCGTTTGTCTAAGCGATCTAAAAATTGTGAATAGTCGTTTACGATTTGGACATCCATTTGATCACCTGAGGCTTGGGCTTTTTCTGTCGCGGCGGGGATCGTTGTCAGCTTCATTTCTTCAATCTTCAATTCGGCCGCTGCAATATAGATGTTCAAAGCATCAAAATAATCTTTATTCTTATTGTAAAGTGTTTCTAACATCTGGTTATCTTTTAACAATCCGTCTTTTTCGACGTTTAGCTTCATAGCGATTTTGTCGATTTGAGCACCGATCTTTTGATACTTAGTAGTAATCTCATAAATCGATTGCTTAACCTTGCCAAACATTTTTTGGAAGATATTGCCTTCGCCCACACGTAATTCATCAGGGTTGGCTTCGTTTAGGCGGTACATTAATTGGTTCAATGAATCACCGATGGGGCCAATGTCCTGTGATGAAACGGAATTCAGCATCGATTGCGAGAATTCACTTAATTTTGTTTGAGCGGTCGAGCCGTAGCTGATGACTGCTTGCGAATCATTGACGTCGATTTTTTTTGCCAACTCTCGCGCTTGCGCTTGGCGTTCTTCCGGCAATTTGTCCACTAAGCGGTCGGCTTGTTCCTGCGACTGCAAATGTGAAAGTTCCTGCTGCTGAACCGGGGTTAAGGCATCGGTGCCAAAAGGATTGCTTAATAAATCGTCTAACGTACTATCAACTGGTTGCGTCTGTGTTTTATTTTCTGGTTCCACTCTGGTTCCTCCTGTTCGAAAAAAATCTAGCTTAAGCTAGATTTTTTTGTTAATAATTAGAGTATAACTTGTTTACAACGGGAAAGCATATTGAATCAGCTTTACAAACTAGCTTTTTGTTTTATTTTGTTGACAAATCAGGATCATGGTCAAGATTTTTTTTCGCAATGGAGATTTCAACATCCATGTCTTCTAAATCTTCGGACACGAATTGTTGGTAATCCTTCACGATTAAATCAGCCATTTGATCAATGATCTGCGCACTTTCTTCTAGTTTACCATAAACTTCTTTTGACTTAACTTCGTGACTGTTGATTTCGACATAATGATCGGTCAAATCAACAATGTTCGGTAAATGGGTATAAAGAAATTGACTAGCCTCTGGTAATCGAGTGGGCTCTTTTACCAATTCTTTGAATAACGCCTTTGCTGCTTTCAACGTATCGTGGCGTAAATCAATGGCTTTTAGCTTCGCGCTTTTCTGAATATTCTGTTGTAAACGTAAAACTTGTTGTTTTGAAAGATTCATCGTTTCACGGAACAGTTCGATTTCACTTTCGCTCATGCCATTTTTTTTGTAATACGCTTCTTTTTCCTTCGTCAAAAATGGTATTTCTTCTTTTTTACGAGAACCCGTTTTCCTTCCTTTAAAGCCGCTATAAATTAACCATCCACCAACAGCCAGCATTAAAAAGACGATAAAGTCGCCGAAATCCCCTTCAAAAAAGCAGAGAATACCGATTGCTGCGATGATTATCGGGAATAGTTTTCTTTGCATAATAATCCTCCTAATCTGTAAAAACCCTTCACATTTATTTATCCAAAATACTTGATTTCTTTACACGCTCATCATAGCATGAATTTCTATAGAATTAGTATGGGACTAAAGATGGATTTTTCATATTTAGAAAAAACGTAAGAAATTTCTGTGATACAATAAGGCAGAACCGTCGAGAAAAGGTTGCTGACCTGTTCTGATACTTCTTTCAGAAGCGCCATAGAACGGTCTGCGGCTTGACATAGAACTAATTTTTCCACGAAAAATTAATTCCTTAAGATGAAAAAAGAGGGAAGGTTGTTGTTATGTTAGAGTATAAAGATTTCGAAGAAAAAACAATCAATCGTAAAGAATTGTTTAAGGGAAAGATCATCGAAGTATATTTGGATGAGGTAGCGTTACCGATGGGAGGAACAGCCAAGCGTGAGCTGGTTTTTCATCATGGCGGTGTCGGCATCATTCCGATTACGAAAGAAAACAAACTAATCATGGTCAAGCAATTTCGTAAGCCGTTAGAAAAAGTAGTTTTAGAGATTCCAGCTGGAAAAATCGATCCGGGCGAAGGCCAGCACCCTGAAAAAACCGCGCTGCGGGAATTGGAAGAAGAAACGGGCTTTACAACCGAGAAGTTGACCTATGTAAATGAAATGTATTTATCTCCCGGCTTTTCCAATGAAAAATTATATATTTATGCCGCTACAGAATTGGTTAAAGTCGAAAACCCGTTGCCGCAAGATGAGGATGAAGTTTTAGAATTATATGAACTGACTTTGGAAGAAGCGAAGCAAGCGATCGTCGATGGGGCTATTTGCGACGCGAAGACTATTTTTGCGGTCAATTATTGGGAATTGTTGATCTGTAAAGGTGAAAATTAAAAAAAGAGGATGTTCGTTCCACTTTTACTTGGGAGGAGAGGATGCGCATGAGTAAATCACCTCTGGTGACGCGCAGCGAAATGAGAAAGCGCAAAGAAGCGCAAGAACGCTTGGCCGAGGAACAACGGCAAGCAGCTGAACGAGTGTATGAAAAAAAGCAAAAAGAAATCAGCAGTGTGTATCGTAAAGAACTAAAAAAGAATAAGCCGGTCACCAAGAGTCGCAGTAGCGAGCGGGCCAAACAAAAAGAACGTGGCAGTTTTTTGAATAAAGCGATCATTTTTGTTTTATTACTATTAATTGTAGTAATGCTGGCGGTATTCTTTATTTAATTAATTGGAGGGAAAGAACGATGAAAATTGGAATTATCGGCGCGATGGAGCCGGAGGTCAAAGCATTAAGAGAAAGCTTGGGTCATCCTGTATCATGGGAGCAATCAGGAGCTTTATTTATTTCAGGGAGTCTAGGAAATCATGAAGTGATCGTGGTACAGTCAGGGATCGGAAAAGTTTTAGCTTCTATTACTACGTCTGTTTTGATCCAACAATACAAAGTCAACATGGTCATCAATACCGGAACAGCAGGTGGGATTGGCACCGGCTTAGCAGTAGGAGATATAGTGATCGCAGATAAAGTAGCGTACTTTGATGTCGATGCGACAACTTTTGGCTATCATATTGGACAAGTTCCCGGCATGCCGCTTTATTTTGAAAGCTCAACCTATTTGAAGAGCGAAATGCTGGAAGCCAGCAAAAAAATGAATCAGCAGGCTCAAGTAGGCTTAGTTGTTTCTGGCGATAGTTTTGTCAGCAGCGCCTCAAAAATCTATGAAATCAAAGCGGCCTTTCCGGATGCCTTGGCAGTGGAGATGGAAGGGGCTGCCATCGGACATACCGCTGCACAATTTGGTATTCCCTTTTTGATTGTACGAGCAATTAGTGATACAGCGGATGGGGAAGCAACGGAGACACATGAAGAGTTTGTTAATCGGACTGGGACGTTATCTGCACAATTAGTCACAGAATTTGTTAACCATTTAGTTTAATTAACAACGACGACAGATTAAATTAGTAAAAATTTGACTAGGGGGAAGAATCCATGCGGGCTTTACTTTCAATTGATTATACTAATGACTTTGTAGCGACAGATGGGAAGTTAACGACTGGGAAAGCCGGTCAAGCTATTGAAACAGAGTTGGTTGACTTAACCAAAAAATATTTTGAACACGGTGATTTCGTCGTCTTTGCCATTGATGGGCACGACCCTAATGATCAATACCATCCGGAAAATAAATTGTTTCCGCCGCACAATGTGATTGGAACAAGCGGTCGCAAGTTATATGGCTCCTTGGCAGATTTTTATCAAGGGAATCAATCAGCTGAGACGATCTATTGGCTGGACAAGCGGCATTACTCAGCTTTTAGCGGAACAGATTTAGATATTCGTTTGCGGGAGCGGGGGATTACGGAGCTTTGTTTGACGGGTGTCTGTACTGACATTTGTGTTCTTCATACGGCGGTGGATGCTTACAACCTCGGCTATCAATTAATGATCCCGGAACAAGCGGTAGCCAGCTTTGATCCTACTGGACATGCGTGGGCCTTGACGCATTTTAAAAATACGTTAGGCGCAACTATTATTTAAAAGAAAAAAACTGTTCCCCACCTTGCATAGAGGAAGATGGAGGACAGTTTTTATTTTACATAGGTCGAGATAAAGTTGGTAAAGTCTTCGATCACACCATCTTTTGCTAATCCTTCTGCTTCAAAAATTCCGCGGTTTTTACCAAAAGGATCGATGGCGACGATCGTTCCAATTTGCGCCCGTTGTGCGGCTTGTAATCCAGAGTAAGAGTCTTCAATGACTAAACAATCCGCTGGTGCTAGCTCAATTTTTTTAGCCGCGATCAAAAAGATATCCGGCGCGGGTTTACCGGGAAATGTTCCATTATGATAAACGATTTTTTCAGGATCAAACCATTTGGCCAAAGCAAAAGTTTCCCAATAAAAATCCATATTAACCTTGGGTGAAGCAGAGGCGATCGTCATGGGGATTTGGTTAGCCTTTAGTGTATCCAATGCTGCTTCTAAGCCTTTTGTAAAATGGATTCTCTCAGGATGAGCCAGAACGCGTTCACGATAATAAGCTTCTTTTTCATCGGATAACTGTTCCACTTGCTCATCCGTTAAGTCGGCAGAAATAAAGTGACGTAAAATAATATCGTTGGTTTTTCCATGAATCGAGTGAATAATGTCGGCTTCACTCAATTCTTGTTTTGAATATTTTTTGATCAAATTGATCCAAGCTTCCTCATGAAGATCGGAATCTAAAAACATCGTTCCGTTAAAGTCGAAAAGTATCCCTTGCATGTGTTGCCCTCGCTTTTTTATTGATAGTCTTAGTTTAGCACTTTTTGAAAAAAGAAGATGAAAAGATAGCATCATTTGCATCTTTATTTTAATCGTTTTATAGTGTTAAAGAATGAATTGATGGAGATGAATTGAATGCTAGACTATTTAGTCATTGCTCTTTGTGCGTTTATCGGCGGTTCTGCCCGCTACTGGTTAGGTGTTTTTTTGCCAGCGGCTGGGGGCTTTCCGATTGGAACGCTTGCAGTAAATTTAATCGGCTGCTTTATTTTTAGCTGGGTTGTTAAACATATTATGAATGATATCGATATTTCGGGACGTTTGGTCTTAGGCGTTGGCGTTGGCTTTTGCGGGGCACTGACGACGTTTTCTTCTTTTGCTTTAGACACGATGAAATTGGTCCAAGCGGATCAAATCGGCTTGGCCTTTCTTTACTTAGTTTTGTCTTTTGTCGGTGGCTTAGCGATGACCTTTTTAGGTGAAGCCATCTATCATAGAAAGGCGGCTTAGCGATGACTGAGACTTTATTAGTTGGCAGCGGTGCGGCAATAGGCGCGATGCTACGTTTCACCTTAAACAATTATTTTGAATCTCAAACGAAGCGTTTGCCAAGATCGACCTTCTTTATTAATTTGACTGGTAGTTTGTTATTAGGGATTTTCTTTGGCTTGCACTTGTCCAATTCCATGTATCTTTTTTTAGGGACAGGAGTGATGGGGGGCTATACGACTTTTTCTACCTTTAATTTTGAGCTATTCGTCCTTTGGAACAATGACCGGTTGATGTTTTATCGCTATTTGATTGGCTCCTATGGCCTAGGCTTGCTGTTGAGTTTTATTGGGATCGTGATTGGGTCGAAAATATAATAAGAAATAAATTAGTTAACAGGATCGATTTAAATTCAAAATACCCCATCAACTCGAGAGTTGATGGGGTATTTTTTAACTTATACAAGTTAGCTAATTTTATTCCTCTTCTTCAGGAATTTTGTTGTCTAAGTCGGTTCTTACGATTAATACATCACAGCCAGCGTTGCGAATGACGTATTCGGAGACTGATCCGATAAATAAACGTTCCACAGCATTCAAACCGGTGGCACCTAGCATGATGAGATCAATTTGATTGTTTTCAGGAATTTGATTGGCGATCATAACTTTCGGAGCACCATATTCAATGACTTTGCTAATGTGTTCCACGCCGTCTTTTTTAGCCTCTGCTTCATAGTCGTCTAATGTTTGTTTAGCCATATCAGTTGCTTGTTCAGCTAAAACATTATCGAAAGAGGAAACGGTTTGAAATGCTCGTGTATCAATCACGTGTGCCAGTAACAATTCTGCTTGATTCCGTTTCGCGACGTTTACCGCTTTTCTAAAAGCTAATTCTGCTTCATTCGAACCATCGACTGCAACCATGATTTTACTATATTGTTGTTCCATCGTTCTCAACTCCTTTTCACATCTTATTTTAAAACAAATACTGAAAAAATGGTACTGTTAGTCTTTTTTTGTTTTTGCGCCCATCAAGAGTGCGAAAACCGCGGCTACAACTAAAAGTAAAATTAAATACATCATGGAATACGTCCGATTGTTCATAATGCCGATAATGATCGCCATCACACCGAGGACAGCATAGATCGACCCGAAGCGACGCAAAAATCCGAGGGATTCTGTTTGTTCCTCTTTACTAAACAAAAGTAGAAAGCCTTGAGGTTTTTTGATTAAGTAATAGCTGCAAAGCAATAAAATAAGTGCAAGTAAAAATAATAATATCCGAATCATTTTCTTCCCCCAATATAACAAAAAGCAATTTGCAGTACGCAAATTGCTTTCATTCCATAAAAAAATGGAAAATTCCGTCGATGCCGTTATTCACCCGATAGTATTGATCCCGCAAGATACAGCAGGTGGGTTCCATGGTCTAAGTATCGAACTACCAAATGAAAAGGCATGTTACCAACTTTGACACAAGACGGATCCCAAGATATCAATAAAAATGTTCGGTCAACACTGAAATAGGCAACGCGCACATCACAGAATTTCCATCTCAATCATAGCATAGTCATAATCGAGACGCAATGAATGGGGCTCTGATATAAAACATTCGTTAGCCCAAAATGTTTACGTCTTCTATACGTATATTGTATAAAAAAGGAGGATAATATGTCAAAAAAAATCGACTATTTTTTAATTGCTATCCTTATTTTCTTATTTTTAGGCCTTCCTACAAAGACCGAAGCCGCTGAACTGGAGCTAACGCCATCAATCGGAGCCAATAGTAAATTTCCTGCTAGTCCTGCCGGTTTGCAAGAATTGCTTTGGGCAATCTATCAAACAGATCCCAAGCAAAGTTATACCATCCAGTTAGAGGGGGATTTGGATTTAACGGCTACAACTGTCGGTACGCCGGAGGTTCAAGAAAATCCTACATTAGAGACGATTAATTTTACCAGTGTTCCGAATTCATTAACGTTTAAAGGTATAGATCAAGCTGTGATTTTGAGCTTGCCGGAAAGTTGTTTTTTTGGTCAAGCCCTTCAATTGAACCAATTGACGTTACAAGCATCAAAAATTTATGGCAATGGTCATCCATTAGTCTTCGAGTCCATTCAGCATCTCGGAAAGACGGAACTATTCGGTGGTAGTAATCACGACTTAGTTGGCGATCCGAAAATTATTTTTAATCAGGTTACCGGCGGCGACTGGCAAATCTGTGGCGGGAACGAATTGGGAAATCTAACCGGGACGGTTGAGACAAGAATTACGAACCTGACAGGCAATCTCACACAATTATGCGGTGGATCGTTAAGAGGAACGATCTTCGGAAATGTAACTACTGAAATAAATGGGTTAAACGGAGCGTTAGCTGTTTATTATGGTGGCGGTATCGGAGCTGATGGTGAACCAGCGACAGTCAACGGAACAATCAGCAATCAAATCAACGGCGCTTCAACGAATTTTGTACTGGGGAATTATTATGGCGGAGTCGCTTTTGGCAAGACTGGACCAATTCAGAATCGGCTTAACGGGGTTGGCAATTTTTCGACAAAAGGTGATTTGATTGGTGGATCACAAACCGGGGAAATTCTAGGAATCCCGCAAGCAATCACGACACAGATCGACACAAGTCAATTTCTTTCAGGAGAACGGAATTTTGTTGGCGGCAATCAGTTTGGTGGTGTAATCACAGGAGCTATCGACAATCAACTTTTGGCGGGGTCACTTGGCCGCGGATCTTTCATGCGGATCGATGGTGCTGGTGGGATGGATATTAAAAAAGCAAGCTTGACCAATTCCGTAAATTTTCCGCCAAGTGTAGAGCTGACCGATCCGTTAAACGTTACCTCTGAAGAAGCGGCATATGATCAATTAACCGCGGCTGAGCGTTTTTCAATGGCAAGAGAAAAGACGGCTTTTTATGTGGCGGGGGATGTAACGACGCGATTATTAGGCGGTTGTGTGAGTGATGGGGCTGGCAGAGATAAAAATATTTGCGGAGCGGGCTTTGCCGGTTTGATCAATGGAAAGGTTCGATTGGTCTTAGGAGAAAACAGCTTGGTTTACAGCAAACGTTGGGGTCAGCGGGCGCAAGAACTGGGAATCAATCCAAATTTTTTACCTGATAGTCTAAGTGCGGGCTCTAATTATGGCTTTAACGTGGCAGCTGGAGGTGGTGATAATAAAAATAATTGGGAAAATACCCTCTATGTTAAAGGTACGACTCAATTAGTTATCAAACAAGCCTTAGTGAATTTTGCCTACGGTGGAAATTTTAGCGGAATCTTAGATGGGACTAGTGAGGCTGACTTAGCCGGTGGTCAAGTCAGCCAAATTTGTGGTGCTGGTCAAACAAGTTACCGAATTTATGGGGACAGCTCGTTAAAAATATCCGGTGGTAAGGTAGAAACCTATGCGGTTGCTGGCGGGAGACTAGATCGCCGTTTAATTGGAAACTTGCGAACAGAAATTTCTGGTGGCGAGTTTGACGGGCAGATTGCTGCTACTTTTGGTGCGAATTCTAATCATTTGATTGATGGAAATGCAGCCACGATCATCATTGGCGGCCATATCAAAAAGGGGAAGGCCGACACTCAAATTATCGGCGGGGTGGCTAACGAAGGCATGATTAGCGGGAATGTTTCTTTAGTAATAAAAGACGCGGTTGAGTTGGAGACGGGTATCAGTATCAGTGCCGCTCGTCCTAAAAAGGCAACACAAAAAAATAGTATTGGTGGGGTGAACAAGCAGGTATCATTAGAAATCGCCACGACCAAAGCTTTCTCGGAAATTGAATTATTGGGGGATGGGGGAACAGCCGCGAAAGAGCTAATCAGTCCACAGCTAGATTTAACAGTGAACGCCCCCAACGGTCATTTTTCTTTGATTCAAGGGATGATCCAAAATAGTTATGCCGGTCGCCTGCTCCACGAAGTTGTACTGGATGTTCAGGCGGCAGGATCAATTGGAAAAATTATCGGCAGCGGCGATCCGACCTTTTCGAATCGCTTGATTGCCAACAGTACGGCTGAAATTTTGCTACAGTTAGGTGCGTCGCAAAAGGAATTAGCAGTTGAAGAAATATATAATTTCACTCAAGCGACTGTTTTAGAAAACAGCCGTGTATCGCTGCAGACAATGAAAAATGCTTATGGGGCTACGAATGAGAATTTTGCGACTCATTACCATCAGTTCGGTGAGCTTACTCTATCTGAAGGCGCTTGTTTAGCGGTAAATGAATTAAAAACCGGCAGTCTAGCGGCAGCCAAAAATGCTGAACTTCATTCTCCTGCTGAGGCTTCAGCGATACATTTACGAAAATTGGACCCCACAACAAAGCTGACTTGGCGTCTTTTAAATGAAAAAATGCCGCAAAAAGTCCAAGGAGATTATTTTGACCAGCAAAAAGGGTTTGCCATTATGCAGTTTGCTGGAAACGAAGGTCTGTTAACGCCGACGAACTTTATCGGCTTCGATACTGCCGGACAGGTGTACACGGGCGATACCAATGGAGAAATGGGGCTAGCGGTGGCGGCCACAATCATTGACTATCAAGCAGTCGATCAACAAGGGAAAATTATTCACGACTTGCCCTTGCAGCCTAATAATCAACCTCTACCGTTAAAAGTATGGGGAAGTGGCGACGAGTATAGTGGTGAATTGATTATTCCGGGAGAAACAAAACTTCAGCCGACAGTGCATTTTATAGGAAAAGACCATTCTTCCTTCCTAAAGGCAGAAATCCACAGTAGTGACGGGACAGTGAATCAAATTAGCGAGTCTAGTTGGCAACCGATAGAGAGCTATTATTATCAAGTATCGGCTACCTATATGCCGACGCTAGGAACACTAAAACTAGTATCTGTCCCGTCAGAATTAAATTTTGGTCAACAGTCAATCGGTCAAGCGACACGTTTTTATCCAAAAATAAAGGGCGAGTTGATCGTAGAAGATACTCGTCAAAACCAGCAGCCGTGGCAATTAACGCTGCAAGCCGACACTAGTGAAGTGGGCGAAATATTTTTTCAAGAGGCGGAAACAAGTTATCCGTTGAATGAGGAAGTTTTGGTTTTTAACCAAACGGGATCTTTAAGAACAGCCTTTGACGATTGGAATCAAAGAAAGGGCATTTTTTTAACCGTTCCACAAGGCAGGCAAAAGCTAGGAAAACATGCTCTGACCTTTCACTGGCGCTTAACAACGAAGGTTGAATGAATTTTGTTGAAAAAGAAACAAAATTATCCTAGAATGAGAGTGCACTCACTAGGAGGAAGATTCATGAACAAAAGAGAAGAGGTCCTTGAAGGCTTCAGCGAAGTATTTAACAAACGGGCGTGGCTGGATAAGGTCAAGATGGAAACGGCGTTAGCTGGTTATACGGCGTCCGAGGTTCACTGCATCGAATTTATTGGCAAGCATCAAGATCCGAATGTCACGAAGATGGCGGAGTCGATGTATATGACCCGCGGCGCGATCAGTAAGCTGACTAAAAAAATGTTGAAAAAAAAATACATCGAAAGCTATCAAAAGGCGGACAATAAAAAAGAAATCTATTTTAAGCTGACTGAAGAAGGCGAAAAAGTTTTTAACATTCATGAGCAGCTCCACAAAGAATTTGAAGAACGAGATAAAGACGTTTTCGCACCTGTTACCGAGGAGCAGTACGATGCTTTTTTAACTTTTTTAAAGCGGTACAACCAACATTTAGAAGCGGAAATAAAAAAGCAAGGTCTTACGATCAATTAAGCAGATGGACAGTCTCAATTTTTTAGAGGCTGTTTATTTTTTGATTTATTTTTGTTGACAAGGAAACAAATAGGTAGTATTGTTTCCAAGGAAATAAAAAAACAGTTTGTTTTCACGCTGCAGCTAGAAAAATTTACTGACGATCAATTACTTATTCTTGAAAGGAATCTTCTATGAATCAATCAAATAAATTACCTAAAGAAGTATTATCGGCAGCCTGGGCGATTGCCCTGGGTGCGATTGCTCCTATGCTAGACTCAACGATGGTAAATATCGCCATCGATCAATTAACCAAAAATTTTCATACGACCCTTACCATTATTCAATGGGCAATCACTGGCTACGTTTTGGCTTTAGCCATCGCCGTTCCGATTGCCGGTTGGTTGATGAATCATTTTGACGGTAAAAAAATTTTTATCGCCGCGGTGATTCTTTTCGGCTTCACTTCGATTCTTGCCGGCATCAGCTGGAGTGTTACTAGCTTTATTGTTTTTCGTCTGCTGCAAGGCTTTAGTGCAGGAATTATCACACCTTTGATGTCAACGCTACTAGTCAAAACGGCCGGTCCAGAAAATATCGGACGGGTCATGGCGATCGTCAGTACGCCAATGATTTTTGGCCCAATCCTTGGTCCAGTTCTCGGCGGCTTTATCGTACAGGCGGCTTCATGGCGTTGGATCTTTTTCATTAATGTGTTTATCGTTTTGATCGCGGCACCATTAATGCTGCGGACCTTGCCAAGCTTTGAGCCTTTTAATCGCGAAAGCAAGCTGGATATTTTTGGCATTCTTGATTTGTCGGTTATGAGTGCCGCCTTGATTTATGGCATTACCAAGGCCGCGGATCATGCGACCTTCAAGAATAGCGAATCTTTGATTTGGACGGGTGTCGGTTTGTTGTTGCTTGTGACTTATATTTTCTATGATCATCGCAGAGGGCATCAGACAGTTTTGCCGCTGACAATTTTTTCTCATCGAAGCTTTACGGCATCTAGCATCGGTTTATTCTTTGCCAATATCGCTATTATGGGTCCTATGCTGATCTTACCCTTGTTCTTTCAAAACTTCCGACATTTTTCCGCGATGGAGGCAGCAATCGCATTAATTCCCCAAGGTTTGGGAATGTTAGTGACTCGACCTTTAATCGGTAAACTCATCGATCAGCTTGGCGCTAAGTATGTTGTTATCGTTAGTTTAATTATTTCGCTGATTGGTACGATTCCGCTAGTTTTCGTCACAAATCAAACCAGTATGGTTTGGATCGCCTTGATCCTGTTTATTCGCGGGACCAGTTTTGGCGGCATCAATTTGCCGTTAACAAGCGATGCCTATACCGGATTGGCGGATGAAGAATTGCCGGACGCCGGTGTAGGGATCAATATCATTGAAAATCTTGGATCAAGCTTCGGTTCCGCAATGATCGCAACCGTCGTGGCTACGGTATTGCAAGGCGCACAGCCAACGATCGCTCACGAATTGTCTGCCTATCATGCGGGCTTTCTGGTGTCAGTCATCGTTCTGGCTTTGATCTTTCTTCCTAGCCTCTTTCTAACAAATAAAACGAATGACCCTCAAAGTTAGATTACTCTAACCTTGAAGGTCATTTTATTTTTTCTTTTTCCATTCTTCGATCCGTTGGTATTGCTGACCAAGCGCCTGTTCGTATTTGCCAGTCGCTTTTGGCTCGTAGTAATGAGCGTCTTTGATTTTGTCAGGTAAATATTGCTGATCGACCCACGCATTTTCAAAGCTATGGGGATATTGATAGCCGATTCCTCGTTGTAAATCCTTTGCGCCTTTATAATGACTGTCTCGTAAATGATCAGGGACTTCGCCGGCATTGCCCAGACGGATGTCAGTGATCGCCGCATCTAAGGCTAGATAAGCTGAGTTTGATTTAGGTGAAAGGCAAAGATCCACCACTGCATCGGCCAGAGGAATTCGTGCCTCGGGAAAGCCTAATTTTTCAGCAGCTTGTACGGCCTGAACAGTGCGAGCAGCGGCGGCTGGATTGGCTAAGCCGATGTCTTCATAGCCCATTACCATCAATCGCCGACAAATAATCGGTAGATCGCCGGCTTCGACTAGTCTGCCTAAATAATGCAATGCAGCATTGACATCGCTACCTCGGACCGATTTTTGAAAGGCGGAGATCACATCGTAGTGAGCGTCGCCATCTTTGTCATGGGTCAACGCTTTTCGTTGCACACATTCTTCGATGATAGAAAGGGTTAAATGAATGTTTCCTTCCGCGTCTTTTGGCGTAGATTTAGTCGCCAGCTCTAAGCCGTTTAAAGAGCTGCGTAAATCACCGTTGGTTGCCCGCGCCAAATGTTTCAACGCTTCTTCATCTAGTTTAACCGGATAGTCTCCAAGACCACGTTCTTTATCGGCCAAGGCTGACTTGACCGCCTTAATAATATCGGCTTCATCCAAAGGCTTGACTTCAAAAATTTGAGTCCGACTGCGAATGGCGGGATTGATGGTGATATATGGATTTTCAGTAGTAGCGCCGATCATAATGATCCGTCCACTTTCTAAATGAGGCAGTAGAAAATCCTGTTTGGTTTTGTCTAGCCGATGGACTTCATCTAATAATAAGATAACCGTACCGCTCATCTTGGCTTCTTCGGCAACGATCTGTAAGTCTTTTTTTGTATCAGTGGCGGCGTTCAACATTCGAAAGGCGTAGTTGGTGGAGCCGGCGATAGCGCTAGCGATGCTGGTTTTCCCGGTGCCGGGAGGGCCATATAAAATCATCGATGAAAGCATTCGTGCCTCTACCATTCGGCGAATGATCTTGCCTTCACCGACTAACTGCTGTTGCCCGACAACTTCATCTAAGTTGCGGGGGCGCATGCGATAAGCTAAAGGTTGTTGCATAAGAAACCTCCTTGAAATTTAATAAAGGGAGTAAAGTGTCCTTCGATAAGGTATGATCGATGACAGGTGAATTCAGCGGTGCGCTGAAGAAAATCAGTTTTTATCAATTTTGATTAGAGATGGTTAGCATTCGGCTAACTGGTTAAAACGGGTAGTCAGCTCGAGTTAAGGAAATTATTTTTCCAAGAACACGAAAAATAAATTTATCTTCGTACGCTTACCATTCTGCAAAACGCTTCTATTTGATTATAGAAATGAAAAAATGAATTTACTACTTTTCTTTTAAACTGCAAAAAGCAGAACTGGCAGCTAACTCAATGGCAAAGAGAATATTTTTCGCAGAACACGAAAAATAATTTAAACTTCGTACGCCTACTTTTTTACTAACTTGCTAAAGCAAGAAGTAAAACTAGCAGCTAGCTCGTGATAAGGGAATTTATTTTTCCAAAAGCGTGAAAAATAAATTTATCCTCGTACGCCTACCATTCTGCTAAACACTTCTATTTGATTATAGAAATGAAAAATGAATTTACTACTTTTCATTTAAACTGCAAAAAGCAGAACTAGCAAATGTATGTTCTCATTATAGCATTTTTTGCTTATGTTTGCTGGGTTTTGGGTTGTTGGGCGTAGCGAGTATTTGGATTATTGTGTATCATGGAGAAGGTGAGAAAAATGGAGCAGGTAATTAATTTTTTTAATAGTGAAACGACCGAAAACATCGCGAAATATTTATTGGGGATGTACTTGGAGCATGAGACGCCTGAAGGAAAATTGGGCGGCTACATTGTTGATTGTGAAGCGTATCTGGGACCAGATGATTTGGCTGCGCATAGTTACGGGATGCGCAATACACCACGAGTGCGAGCGATGTACGAAAAGCCCGGCACGATTTATTTATACACGATGCACACGCATTTGATTTTGAATATGATCACACAGCCTGAAGGGATGCCACAAGGAGTGATGATCCGGGGCATTGAACCGGTAGCCGGCATCGAAGGGATGATCGCCAATCGGCATGGTCGAAGTGGTGCTGCGCTTTCGGATGGGCCGGGGAAATTAGTTGAGGCACTAGGTATCAGCCGCGAGTTGTATGGTGAGTCGATTTTTTCTAGCTCTTTGCATCTTGTTCCGGAAAAACGGCGGGTACCGAAAACAATCGACGCGCTGCCTCGTATCGGCATTCCGAATAAAGGGATTTGGACCGAGCGGCCGTTACGATTTGTAGTTCATGGTAATCCTTACATAACGAATCAGCGTAAAGCTTTAATAGAAGAAAATAATGGATGGAGGAAATAAGTATGGCGAAAGAGACTATGGTTACTTATTTAGATAATTATTTAAACAAAAAAATTCCTGATTATGAATTGGCGTTGGATTGGGATACCCGCAATCACAGCTTTGAGATCGCGTTTCGGATTTATGGCGAAAATAAAGGGCAGATTGAAATTGATGACGCGGATGGCGTGGCTTCAGAAGAAGAGATCATTGAATTTGAGGATGCGATTTTATTGGTCGATCCTGATAAATCGAAGTATGATGCTGAGGATTATTTGGCAGTGATTCCTTACGAAGGTAAAAAAGGGATGAAGAAAAATGAATTAACGGCGGTCGTGGATTACTTGAAAGACGTGATTGATGACGGGCAAAGTGATTTATTAGATTTTCTTGCAGATGACAGCGATGAAGCCGTTTTTGAAATGAATTGGGATGATGCAGTCTTTAAGGCATCCATTAAACCAAGTGACAGTAGCTATCTATCCTATCCAAGTTATTAAAAGGGGCGAAAATTATGAAATGGAATGAAGTCAAAGTAACAACGGAAAGCGAGGCGGTAGAAGCTGTCTCGAATATTTTGATGGAGGCGGGGGCTTCGGGAGTCGCGATTGAAGACGCGCTGGACTTCGAAAATTATCAAGCGGATCAATATGGTGAACTATTAGATAAAGAAACGTTTTCTAGCTTGGCTGAAGGAGCAGTCGTGATGGCTTATTTTCCTGAAACGATTTTTTTACCGGAAATTTTGCCTTTCATCAAAGACAGTATCGCCAAGTTGCCAGAATTTGGGCTGAATATCGGAAAAAATCTGGTGGCAGTCAGCGAAGTGGAAGAAAGCGACTGGGCGACTGCCTGGAAAAAATATTATCATCCTGTTCGTGTGACGCGTTATTTGACGATCGTACCAAGCTGGGAGAAATATGAAGCGCAACATGAGGATGAAAAAATAATTACCTTAGACCCTGGCATGGCTTTTGGAACGGGGACGCACCCAACAACCAATCTAACCTTGCAAGCGCTAGAAACTGTTTTGCGTGGTGGCGAAACTGTTTTGGATGTCGGCACGGGTTCAGGTGTTTTGAGTATTGCCAGCTCCCTTTATGGAGCGAAGGAGATTCATGCCTATGATTTAGACGAGGTGGCGGTTCGTTCCGCACAAGAAAATGTCGATTTGAATGCTAATACTGAAAACATTCACGTGTCGGCTAATGATTTGCTGGTTGGCGTAGAGCAAGAAGCAGATGTGATCGTGGCGAATATTTTGGCGGATATCATCGTATTGATGATCGAAGACGCGTGGCGTTTGTTGAAAGCGGATGGGAAATTGATTGTCTCAGGCATCATTGAAGATAAAAAAGACATGGTACTAGAAGCCATGTACGCCCAAGGTTTTGAAGTCGACCGTATCTTCCAACAAAAAGATTGGTTCGCGATTATTTTACAGAAGCCAGAGGAAGACTAAGATGCAGCGCTATTTTATTGATCAAGCCTACCAACCAACGGTAGAACTTAGTGGTGAAGCACATCATCATATGGCACGAGTAATGCGGATGGCTGTCGATGATGAAGTGTTTCTCGTTTTTACGGATCAAACGGCGATCAAAGCCAAAATCACCGGGATTGACAGTGAGAAAGTCGTGCTAACCGAAGTGGAAAAAGAAAGTTTGCAACGAGAATTGCCGATTGACATCACCATTGCCAGTGGCTTTCCGAAAGGCGAGAAGCTGGAGTTGATCGTTCAAAAAGGGACAGAATTAGGAGCGCATCAGTTTATTGCTTTTCCTGGCGAAAGTTCAGTTGCAAAGTGGGATGCCAAGAAGCAGCAGAAAAAACAGCAGCGTTTAAATAAGATTGCCCAAGAAGCGGCGGAACAATCCCATCGCCAAGCGTTGCCGATTGTCCAATTTGCTTCGGAAAAAGAATTGATCGCTCGTTTTTCTGACTATGATACGGTCTTGATCGCCTATGAAGAATCCGCGAAGCAAGGGGAGCAAGCCCAATTGGTTCAAACTTTCCAGCAATTAACAGCCGGTCAAAAATTATTGGTCGTTTTTGGGCCAGAGGGTGGTTTGACCCCGAAAGAAATCGAACTTTTTCAAGGGGCGGGCGCAAAATTATGCGGCTTAGGGCCACGGATTTTACGAACAGAGACGGCACCGTTTTATCTTTTGAGCGCCGCTAGTTTCTATTATGAGCTGCAGCACTGATTTAATTGAAAAAGCCTACTAGAGTTTGTATAATAAGAGCAATCATTTTCAGCAAGAGCAGCAGTCTGTTGCTTACTAATTAAAGGGGGAACGTCACATGGCAAAAGAAGTTGAGTTGACTGGTCCTGACGTCATTAGGATGGTCAGTACCTACATGGGAAAAGAGCACGTGGCGTTTGTCCAAAAGGCTTACGACTTTGCTTATGAAGCCCATAAGCCTCAGATCCGTAAATCGGGCGAGCCTTACATTATTCATCCGATTCAAGTCGCCGGGATCTTGGCAGATTTACATATGGATCCTCACACGGTTGCCACCGGATTCTTGCATGATGTGGTGGAAGACACGCCAGTAACCTTAGAAGATTTAAAAGTTGAATTTGGCGAAGACGTCGCTTCATTAGTTGACGGCGTAACCAAATTAGGGAAGATCAAATATAAATCTCATGAGGAACAATTAGCGGAGAATCATCGGAAAATGTTATTGGCGATGGCGCAAGACCTGCGGGTGATCATGGTCAAGCTAGCTGACCGCTTGCACAATATGCGGACGCTAAAATATTTACGTGATGACAAACAGCGTCGAATCGCGCGGGAAACATTGGAAATCTATGCACCATTAGCTGATCGTTTAGGGATGAGCCGGATCAAGTGGGAATTGGAAGATACTGCCTTACGCTATTTGAATCCGAAACAATATTATCGGATCGTTCATTTGATGCGCAGCAAACGGGATGAACGGGAAGGTTTCGTTGAAGAAGCGGTGGATGAGATCAAGGAAGCCACGAAAGAGTTAGGGATCGAAGGCGATATTTATGGTCGCCCGAAACATATTTATTCGATTTATCGCAAGATGCGAGATCAGAAGAAACAATTCGATGAAATTTATGACCTGTTAGCGATTCGAGTGATCGTAGATTCCATCAAAGACTGTTACGCGGTACTTGGTGCGATCCATACTAAATGGAAACCAATGCCTGGTCGTTTCAAAGATTATATCGCGATGCCAAAAGCCAATATGTATCAGTCGCTCCATACGACGATCATTGGTCCTAGCGGCAATCCGGTCGAGGTCCAAATTCGAACTCACGAAATGCATCAGATCGCTGAGTTCGGGGTTGCGGCTCACTGGGCTTATAAAGAAGGCAAGACCGATAAAACGGAGGAAACGCAAGACAACCGACAGTTGGATTGGTTCCGGGAAATCATTGAGCTGCAAGATGAAAGCTACGATGCTTCCGAATTTATGGAAAGTGTCAAAGGCGATATTTTCAGTGATAAGGTTTACGTTTTCACACCAAAAGGCGATGTGACCGAATTGCCGAAAGGCTCTGGTCCGTTAGACTTTGCTTACAGCATTCATACCGATGTGGGTAATAAAACCACTGGAGCAAAAGTCAACGGTAAAATGGTGCAGCTGGATTACAAATTAAAAAATGGCGACATCATCGAGATCATGACTTCAGCCAATTCCTTTGGTCCCAGCCGAGACTGGTTGAATCTAGTAAAGACTAGCAAAGCCAAAAATAAAATTAAACGCTTCTTTAAAACCCAGGATCGTGATGAAAATGTGACCAAGGGCCACGATGCGGTGGTGAAATGTATCAACGATCTTGGCTTCATACCGAAGGAAATGCTGACGAAAGACAAACTGTCCGATGTGTTAGACAAATTCAATTTCCATAGTGAAGAAGATTTATATGCGGCAATTGGTTTTGGTGAGATTAGCGCGCTGACTTTTGCCAATCGCTTGACGGAAAAAGAGCGTCGCGAACAAATGAAGCAAAAGCAACGTGACGCCGTAGATGAAATGGTTAACAGTCCGAAAGAACCAGAAAAAATCAAGGTTCGGCATGAAGGCGGCATCGTGATTCAAGGGATCGAAAATCTTTTGATTCGCATCAGCCATTGTTGTAATCCGGTTCCCGGGGATGATATTGTCGGCTATATTACTAAAGGCCGCGGCATTTCAATCCATCGGGCTGATTGTCCAAATATTACGAAGCAAAAGGACATCCAACAACGCTTGATCGAAGTAGAATGGGAAGATACGACGAATTCTGTTCAGGAATACAATGCAGACTTAGAAGTGTATGGGTTCAATCGTGATGGACTGTTGAATGATGTCTTGAACATCGTCAGCGGCATGACAAAAAAATTAGTTAGTGTCGAAGCGAAGCCAACCAAAGATCGGCTGGCAGTCATTAATTTGACCTTTAAAATCCAAAATTTGAATCATTTGTACTCAATCGTCGATAAAATCAAAACCGTTCCCGACGTTTACAGCGTGAAGCGGACCAAAGGTTAAGCATCCTAACTAGAAAAATTTGCAGGAGGTTTTTTATGCGAGCAGTCATTCAACGGGTCAGTCAAGCAAGTGTCACCATTGATGAGCAAGTGATTGGTCAGATCGAGCGGGGCTTTATGATCTTACTGGGGATTCATGAGGAAGACACGCAAACAGACGCGGATTATTTGATTCGCAAAATTCCGTTATTGCGGGTCTTTGAAGATCCGGAAGGCAAAATGAATCAGTCGCTGCAAGACATTGGCGGAAGTATCTTGAGTGTGTCGCAGTTTACGTTGTATGCCGATACTAAAAAAGGCAATCGCCCAAGTTTTATTAAAGCGGCGCGACCAGAAACGGCGATTCCTTTGTATGAGTACTTCAATGAGGGCTTACGCCAAGCGGGACTAACTGTGGAGACTGGGGAATTCGGCGGCGACATGGACGTTGCGCTAGTCAATGACGGTCCTGTGACGATTCTTTTTGACACACGGGATAAATAACGAACGAAGGACAAAAATCTACGGGTTTTTGTCCTTTTTTTCTATCCTTCCAGCAAAAAATAAGGGATAATTAAACCAATGATTGAACATTGAGAGGAGAATATATGGAGACACGAACTGAACGAGATTCAATGGGGCCAATCGAAGTTCCGAAGGCAGCGTGGTGGGGAGCGCAAACTGAACGGAGTCGTCAAAATTTTAAGATTGGTGGGGAGAAAATGCCACCAGAATTGCTACAGGCTTTAGTTTTAGTGAAAAAAATGGCAGCGATTGCGAACCAACGAACGGGCAAACTTGAGGCCGAAAAAGCCTTAGCGATTCAAGAAGCGGCTGACTTACTGTTACAAGGCGAGAACTGGCAAGAGTTTCCCTTAGTTGTCTGGCAAACTGGCAGTGGAACCCAAAGCAATATGAATACCAATGAAGTGCTGGCTTATCTAGCTAGTCAAAAGGATTTGGCGGTTCATCCAAATGACGATGTGAATATGTCACAAAGTTCCAACGATGTGTTTCCAACAGCGATCCATCTAGCGGGAACATTGGCAATCGAAAAAAAATTATTGCCGGCGTTGCATGAGATGATCGGCATTTTAGAAGAGTTAGAAGAAGTTAACCAAGACGTGATCAAGATCGGTCGGACCCATTTGCAGGACGCGACGCCAGTAACTTTTGGTCAAGAGATCAGCGGTTGGCGCGCTGCTTTGGAGCATAACGAAAATATGTTGATCAATAGTTTGGCGGAATTGCGTCAATTGGCGATTGGCGGTACGGCGGTCGGGACCGGCTTGAATGCGTCGAAGGCCTATGAAGAAGCATTTATTGATGCGTTGAAGGAAGAGACGGGGATTCATTTTCTTAGTGAAGCCAATAAATTTCATGCTTTAGCTAATCGTGATGCGGTGGTGTTTGTCAGCGGAGCATTGAAATCATTGGCGGCAAATGCCATGAAGATGGCCAATGATATTCGCTGGTTGGCTAGTGGTCCTCGCAGCGGATTAGGTGAGATCACGATCCCAGCCAATGAACCCGGCAGTTCGATTATGCCCGGCAAAGTCAATCCAACGCAATGCGAGGCTTTAGCAATGGTGGCGGTTCAAGTGATGGGAAATGACACAGCGATCGGAATCGCGGCGTCTCAAGGAAATTTTGAATTAAATGTCTATTTGCCTTTGATCGCTTTCGATTTATTACAAAGTATTCGCTTGTTGACGGATGCTTTGCAGTCGTTCAGTGAGAATTGCTTGAAAGGCTTGCGGGTCAATCAAGAACGGATGGCGGAATTAGTGGAGCAATCCTTAATGCTGGTAACGTCATTGAATAGCCACATCGGTTATGATAAGGGTGCTGAGATCGCTAAGAAGGCCTATAACGAAGGCACGACCTTAAAAGCAGCGGCATTGACATTAGGCTATGTTACCGAAGAAGAATATGATGCGTGGGTCAGACCAGAAAAAATGATCGGAGAGAGAGCAAATGACTATTTATGATGAAGCGTTGACCGCTCATGAAAAATGGCGCGGTAAAATCGAAGTAACCAGTAAAGCCAGAGTCCGTAACAAAGAGGACCTTTCATTGGCTTATACGCCGGGGGTGGCGGAACCTTGTCGCAAGATTGCTGAGAATAAAAACAAAGCCTACGATTATACATGGAAAGGCAATAGTGTCGCAGTGGTGACGGACGGGACGGCGGTGTTGGGTTTAGGTGATATCGGACCTGAAGCAGCTTTACCTGTGATGGAAGGAAAGGCCTTGCTGTTTAAAGAGTTTGCCGACATTGATGCGGTGCCGATTTGTTTAGACACGAAGGACCCACAAGAAATTATCCAGATCGTCAAAGCAATCGCGCCGACTTTTGGCGGGATCAATCTCGAAGATATCAGCGCCCCGCGCTGTGTAGAAATCGAACGGGCATTGATCGAAGAGTTGAATATCCCGGTCTTTCATGACGATCAGCATGGAACAGCGGTAGTAGTGACCGCCGCGTTGATCAACGCATTGAAATTAGTCAAAAAAGACCCCCAAGAGTTGAAAGTCGTTATTTCCGGAACCGGTGCTGCCGGCAGTGCGATCATTCATATGCTAGTGGACCTTGGTGTCAAAAATATTATTGCCTTCAATAAAGATGGTGCGTTGAATCAAGAAATGGAGAACGCGACTTTTGTAGAAAAAGAAATCTTGGAATTGATTACGCCAAAAGATTTCAGCGGGACGATGGCGGAAGCCTTTGTTGGTGCCGATGTGTTTGTTGGTGTTTCAGCTCCTAATTTAGTGACTAAAGAAATGGTGGCCTCCATGAATGAAGGAAATATCGTTTTTCCAATGGCCAATCCTGAACCAGAGATCAGCTATCATGAAGCATTAGCTGGCGGTGCTGCTGTAGTCGGTACCGGGCGCTCGGATTATCCCAATCAAATCAATAATGTCCTGGCCTTTCCGGGCTTGTTCCGAGGGGCTTTCGCGGCGGAAGCGAAAAAGATTACACCAGGCATGCAGCTAGCTTGTGCTCACGCGATCGCCGATTCGATTCCTTATTCAGAACTAAGTTCGACCTACATTATCCCATCAGCCTTTGATGAAAATGTCGTGGATCTGATTACGATGAAAGTCGCTGCAGCTGCTAGAAAAGATGGCGTGACTCGTTCGTAGAAACTTGATCTAGCAAGGGTGGAAAAGAGTTGCTATCGACATTTTCAAGATGACAGGCTACATTTAGCTGGAAATCAAATTCTGAAAATGATGAAGGTGAAGCGAATGAAGATCAGTAAAAAATAAAAGAAGAACGCTTAAGTAAACAATGGACACAAGAACAATTAGCCAAAGAAATATTGGTTTCAAAACGAACGATCACGAACTGGGAGACGGGAAAAACAATTCCTGATATTGAAAGCGTGATTCGATTAGCAAAATTATTCCAGCTTTCCTTAGATGATCTGATGTTAGAGGATTCGGCTGTTGTAAAAGAAATCCAGCGAAAAGAAAAAATCGCGAAGCTAACTGGAATCTATTATATTGGTCCAGTCTTGACTGGGATTATTTTAGTCGTCATGATGTATCTCCCGAATCCCAATAGTGAATGGATGTTAGGTCTTATTGCAGTAGCCTCTATGAGCAACTGTTGCCCCTTTACTATTTTAAAGAGAAGTTGGGATTGCTAAAAGGAAAACCGAGTAAGGTTCAACGAGAGTTAAAGCAGATAAAAATCATTAGTGTGTGCATGATTGTACTGCTCAGTTTATTTATAGTCAGTTTGTATGTCATGTAGAAAGGAATCTGTTGAATGAGTAAAATTTTTGGAATGAGCTTTGCCAGTATTTATCCTCTGTATATTAAGAAAGCCGAGCGAAAGGATCGGACAAAAGCCGAGGTTGATGAAATCATTTATTGGCTAACGGGTTATGATGAGACTTCGCTACAGAAACAAATTCAGCAGGAAGTCGATATGACGACGTTCTTTGCAGAGGCCCCGCAGATGAATGAAAAAGTCACCTTGATTAAAGGAATGATCTGCGGTTATCGAGTAGAGGATATTGAAGATCCCTTGATGCAAAAAATTCGCTATCTTGATAAATTAGTCGATGAGTTGGCTAAAGGAAAAAAGATGGAGAAGATATTAAGAAAATAAATTTGGTTTGAAGGGTCGAATAGACTTGGATGATAAATCGATAACGAAATAGCTAACGTTGTATTTAAGGCTGCGATAATAGGTCGTAGCCTTTTTGGTACAATTTGATACTATTTTGATCTAGTTAATGAGGGGCTATTAACTAGATAATTTATTGAATTGTGAGTGACAGCGTTTAGAAAAAAAGCCCCCAAAATTTTTGGAGGCTTAGATAATTTTGTATGAGATTATATTTAATTTTTCGAAATGTCCAAAGTCTTTTTACATGGTTTGAAGCCACTATAAAGTGCGCAAAAGTGTGCGATTTTGAGATTATGCAAAACCTATCTATTTGAAGAATATACAGACTTTAAAAAAACATAAAAATTAATATCTTCAAATAATTCTTTAAAATTTGAAAGATTTTACAGCAAATGCATTAGCACCGGTTTTCTTCACTTGATCTTCAATCTCTTTTCTTACAATCGGCGTATCAACATCATTGAATCCCTCGCCTTTTACTCGAACATCCCAAGTTCCGTAAGAATTAGAATAACCATATGTTTGATCAGATAATAGGATATCTTTTAAAAAGTTACGTAGATGCGGCACCATTTGATCTGATTGTGCCTTTGTTAAGTTTCGACATTCGATTCGGGCGACTGTTTTATCCCCATTGACAATGGCGATATTTTGTTGCATATATCCAGGTTGATAGGTACGTAACTCTTGTTGTGTTCGTGCAGTTGCTTCGCTAAGCTTTTTGTTCGTTGGGTTACAGGTGATAACCATCGTGTATCGACCATCGTTTTGCTTAGTCGCTTTCACTTGATCTCGTAATAGTGTCCAACAATATTTTGTTTGAATCCAAGGAACCATTGTTTTGGCCTGATCATAGGAAATGTTATCAATCGCAATTCCATTTTTATTTCCGGGAGTTACTCCGCCTCCTTTTAAGCGATAGCAATAGGTAGGCGGTCCACCCATCCATCCCGAGGCTGCTGTTTCCCCAATCCCATTTAAAGGATAGGTGCAGTGAATAATTTGGCTATTACTTAAAAAAACTCCTGTGTGACCATTGGCTCCGCCACTTCCCCCTTTCGGACCTGAAACGAAGATATCGCCTCTTTTCGCTTCGTTACGATTGATTAACTGCAATAGACCACCTTCTAACCTGTAGAGACTTTCTGTGTTTCCGATGGATGTTCCACCCGCTAAGAACCCTGCTTCTATCAAAGCAAAATATACTGCTGAACTGCAATCATAACTATTCGGCCCCAATCGATTAGTCATCGAATATGTTACCCTGCCTTGTCTTGCTTTAAACCAATTAATTACTGATTCCGTGTTTGCCATAATTGTTCCTCTTTTCTTTTTATTATTCGAAGTGGCCACTTCTGACTATTACATTACACGAACATACATTTAGGATGTTGTCAGAAAAGAGACATCCAATTCGACAATTTAGATTAACCAAGTGAACCATTATCAGAGCATTAAGGCTGTAGATGTAAATTTAATGGTTTGTTTCTTTGAACTAGTTTTTAGTAATTCATTTACAATCAACTGAATTTACTTCTTAAAGCGTTATAAAAAACTAATTCAACTAACCTAGTTGTTTAGCGTATAAAATTGTTGGATTATTATTCAAAGGAGATTTTAAATAGTGATAATGAAAATCTCAAACCTTAAAAACCAATTCTTAAAAGCCCATTACTTTTGTGGTATACTACGTAAGAATCTATTTTTAAAGGAGGAGCCTCATGGCAGAGAAAGAAACATTTTATATTACTACGCCAATCTATTATCCAAGTGGCAAACTGCACATTGGGAATTCTTATACAACGATTGCCTGTGACGCGATTGCTCGCTACAAACGCTTGATGGGCTTTGACGTGTTTTATCTAACAGGTGTGGATGAGCACGGACAAAAAATTGAAAAGAAAGCCGATGAACTTGGCGTTGAACCCCAGGAGTATGTAGACAAGATGGCAGCGGACATCAAGAAATTATGGAAAACGTTGGACATCAGCTACGACAAATTTATTCGAACAACCGACGACTATCATCAAGCTTCAGTCAAAAAAATCTTTGATCAATTATTGGAACAAGGAGATATTTATTTAGGTGAATATGAAGGCTGGTATTCAGTTTCTGATGAAGAATATTTTACTGAAACGCAATTGGATGAAGTATATCGCGATGAAGAAGGCAATGTGATCGGTGGAAAAGCGCCAAGCGGTCACGAGGTTGAATTGGTTCGTGAAGAATCTTATTTCTTCCGTATGAGTAAATATGCGGATCGTTTGTTGGCTTATTATGATGAGCATCCAGAATTTATTCAGCCAGAATCTCGTAAGAATGAAATGATCAACAACTTTATCAAACCAGGCTTAGAGGACTTAGCGGTTTCACGGACGACCTTCAAATGGGGCATCCCGGTGAATGCTAATCCAGAGCACGTTGTTTATGTTTGGATCGACGCGTTATCCAACTACATTACGGCTTTAGGCTATGGTTCAGATGACGATAGCTTGTTCCAAAAATATTGGCCGGCAAATGTCCAAATGGTTGGGAAAGAGATCGTCCGTTTCCATACAATCTACTGGCCAATCATGTTGATGGCGTTAGAATTGCCATTACCAGAAAAAATTTATGGACATGGCTGGTTGATGATGAAAGACGGCAAGATGTCTAAATCCAAAGGCAATGTGGTTTATCCTGAGATGTTAGTTGAACGCTATGGTCTCGACGCTTTGCGTTATTATTTATTGCGGGCGATTCCATTTGGTTCAGACGGTGTGTTCACACCAGAAGATTTTGTTTCCCGCGTGAATTATGACTTAGCCAATGATTTAGGAAACTTATTGAATCGGACGATTGCGATGATCAATAAATATTGTGACGGCGTCGTACCAGCTTATAAATCACTAGTCACTGATTTTGACAGCGAGCTGTCAACGACGGCAGCCAATGTAGTCAGCCGTTACCGTGAATCAATGGACAAAATGGAGTTCAACAATGCGTTGTCAGAAGTTTGGACTTTGGTCTCACGGGCGAATAAATACATCGACGAAACTGAGCCGTGGGTCTTAGCGAAGGACGAAGAACGTAAAGCGGAGCTTAACAGCGTAATGGTCCACTTAGCAGAAAGCTTGCGAATCGTAGCTATTCTTTTACAACCAGTTATGACTCAAACACCAAAACGGATTTTTGAGCAATTAGGGTTGAATGTCGAAATGATGAACTTAGAAAAAATTCATTTTGGGGAATTCCCAGAAGATACGAAAGTGACACCGAAAGGCAAGCCAATCTTCCCACGTTTAGACATGGAAGAAGAGGTTGCGTATATTCAGGCAAAAATGTCTGAAGGCAGTCAACCAGAGGATGAAAAAATCAAATGGAATCCAGAAGAAACGGAATTGGTTTCGGTAAAGGATAAAGAAATCAAATTTGATGTTTTCGATAAGGTTGAATTGAAAGTTGCGGAAGTCATGGAGTGCAAAAAAGTTGAAGGCGCCGATAAACTATTGCAATTCCGTTTAGACGCCGGCGACAAACAAGATCGTCAAATCCTTTCCGGGATCGCGGAATTTTATGCTGATCCAGAAAGCTTAGTCGGAAAGAAATTGATTATCGTGGCGAACTTGAAACCGCGGAAAATGCGGGGAGAAGTCAGTCAAGGAATGATTCTTTCAGCGGAAGCTCCGGACGGGACGTTAAAAGTCGTGGAAGCACCTAATGAGATGCCAAACGGCGCGATCGTGGGATAAAAATCAAGCTCTCGAAGTTAAAACGCTTCGAGAGCTTTTTGTATACAGATCCGCTATACTTTAGCTTAATAAAAGCTAAGTTTAAACAAGGAGTGATGATGATGCCGCTAATTGCGATTTTAATCGATGTGTTAACATTAGGTGGGTATTTTTTTCAATTAAATAATGGTGGGCCAGGTGTCTATTTACTCGGTCTGATTTTTCAATTAATCATGACCATCGTTTTGTTGGTTATTCTGGTTGGCTACCACGGGAAAAAGTATTCCGGCTTTCGACCAGAAGGGTATTCTTATTTGACAATTCGGTATGGGATTATCATGATCTCGTTTATTATAAATGGTATCGCGCTATTCTTATACGGCTTAAATTATTTTGGGATCAATGATGTCATCTTTTCAAATTTTTAAGACTTAACCAAGTCCTTTAGCGTAAAGTTTGAAAATATGTTATAGTGAAAGAACACGAAAGATATTTTTATGCGACACTTTAACTCATTTTGATGAAATTTAATCAAACTGGCGTAACTAAAGGGTTACAAGGATGTATTAGAAGGATTTGGGAATACATCGTTTAAACGAGAAATAGTTAATTTTTAGTAATAGTCAACACCCTCAACTTTAGAATAATAAATATTGATTAGTTAGATAGCCCCCTCTTAATCGAGGGGGCTATCGTTCATTTTAAAAGCTTTTGATCACTTAAGTAAAGTCGATCAAAAGCTTTTTTTTGTTGCTATGTCAACCTTAAAGGCCATTATTTTTTTGTGTTGCTGAAAAAAAATGGGAAAAGTCCAGGATACAGAAAAACAATTTTCTATGCCTCAAAAGAGGATAAGGCCGCTTTTCATCCATTTTTTCTCACGATTAAAATCAATTAATAGTGCCGCGTTTTATTTTTTTGAAAAATAAGATTATAAGTCCTGATTGTCATAACACAAAGAATCGAAAAAAATGAAGAAAGACCAGCCTAAAAGCTTATTTAAATTACAAAATCAGAAACAACGTAACTGGCTGATGTTATTATTAAGCTAATTTGATATCGCTAAATATAGTTGATAGGATTAAATTAATGAAATAGTCTGATTTTTTAATGTTATTTTTTGGAGTGTTTCTAAGTTGTTGTAAATAAATTAGAAGGGGCGAGGGGAGAAAAAAACTTAGGGGGAGACAATTTTTTTAACCAGTGTCGTCATTATTTTTTTGTAGGAAGGAGATGAGGTTGATGATGCATAAAGGAAGGCGAATCTTTAGTGGTCTGCTATTGATTGGTATGTTGATTAGTTTATTTCCGTTGAAAAATGCGGCTAGAGCGGAAGATGCACCGGCGAAAGACGATATCTTAGTTACGAATGTACAAATAACAAATCAGTTGGGGGAGACTATTGCTGATCAAGGGGAGATCGCTACAGATGAACTGTTGACACTCGATCTGTCTTGGGAAATGGCTCAATCGAAGCTGATTGAAGAGGGAGAAAGCTTCGTAATCCCGCTACCACAAGCGCTGAATTATCTGGAAGCAAATGGTTCTTTGCCTGACGGAATGGGAAATTATCAATTAAGCGGTAACCAGCTTCAATTGACATTTACCCAGAATTATCAAATGGAACCAGATGATAGGTTGCCAGATTATGGTTCGGTCAAGCAGTATCAAGGTACTTTGAAGCTACAAGCACAAGCAACTGAAACAGAAGAAAAGACACTTGCATTAGATTTTGGTAATCAAATTCTTCAACATGTGACAATTAAAAGTGAAGCGAAAAATAAAGAGCAGATCCCTATAGAAGAAGGGAACCAATCAAATGAAAATAGAACTGATTTGAATGATCCACACGATTTGAATGAGCGCAATGTTTGGGTGATTCGCAGTATGAAGGTCTTAAACGAAGCGGGAGAACCTTTCACTGAGGAACAACCGCCAACACGAAACGACAATATTCAAATCGATTTTACTTGGGCATTGAAAGATGATGTTGATATAGCTGATGGGGATTACTATACGTATCAATTACCTAATTATTTTGCGGTTCATAATGCTTTAATCGATGAAGAACTAGAAAATAGCACACCTGGGGGGGATTCATTAGGAACTTTTGATTTGAGTACAACTGGGGTATTAACGATCAAGTTCAATGGAAAAGCCTCCGGTTTAAGTAACCGCGAGGGCACCATCGAGCTTTTTACTCAATTGGATATTAGCGAGGAAATCATCCAAATAGTGACGGAAGAAGAGATCAATGAAGATGGTAGTACTAGTGGAAAGGTAGAAGTATCGGTTGCAAAGGCTAAAATAACGAAAGTAGGAACAATAGACACAGAGAATAATAATAATGTGATTAATTGGGAAATTATTATCAACGAGAATAGCCTTAAGCTTGCAAATGTCAAAGTGACGGATGCTTTAGGGCATGGCCAACGATTTTTAACAACTGGTTGTGAGATTCCAGATGGAAAAGGCGGTTGGGTCACAGCGCCGGCTGGCTTTTACCAATGTATTCATAACCATGAAAATGGGGACTTTGTATTAAATTTTCCTGATTTAGAAAAAAATAATAAAAAACTAGATCATCCTGTTAAATTTATTGTTCGTTCTAAGATCACCGATGTTACTACAGTAAGTTCGTATTCAAACTCGGCTGTTATAGAAGGGACTAATTTTGATTTTAGTCGGGCTGATGCCAGTGTGGATAGAGTCGATATCGATAACTATAAATTTTTAAATGATTCACAATTTGAAAAGGGCATTTTAGATTGGCGGATCAAAGCAACAATTGAACATGATGGCGGAACGATTGTTGATCAGATGTATCCAAACACATCTTGGCCTGATGGAGCACTGCATTATTTGGCTGAAGATACATTGGTGATTGAAGATGCATTAGGTAATAAAATCGAATCTGGTGACTGGAAATTTATACCTACTGAAGAAGTGAAGAAAAAGGGGAAAATTATTCGGTTCGGGATCAAGTTAAAAAATGCGGGAACGTACTATTTGAGTTATCAGACGAAGACGTTTGATGTACCGCCAACGATCGGAAAAGATATCACAAATTACGCGTGGATCGAAGGCGTCCGATATAACGGAAGTCAAAAAATCGATGATGATAATCTATTAGGTGTACTTAAGTATCATGCAGGGACGGATTATACGAAACGTGAAATCACTTGGTGGACAACAATTAATAGAAATAAGATCGTCATGAAAAATGCAGAGATCACTGATCTTTATAGCCGGGTTGATGGAATAAATAATAAATCTGCGTTAAGACTAAACGCAGAAACGCTTAAAATTTATCCTCATAATGCAAATGGACATATAGATGAAAGTCGAGAATTGGAACTGGATGAGGACTTCACCTTAGAATCAAAAGGCGATGATTATGTTGATGGTTTTGTAATCAAGTTGATAGGAGATTATGCGACCACTAGTGAGACCTTAGAGATTCGGTACAACACCCACTTTAATATGGAGAATCAGAAAACGAGTGATAATGGATTGCAAAGTAACTATTTCGTGAATTCAGCGATCGTGAGATACAAAAATGATGCTGATGAGGATGGTTATGATTCCCATGAAACGGAAATGTGGGTAGATAATTTATTTGGTAAAAATGGATGGAAGTATGGTGCCTATGTCGCTAAGGGGGAAGAGTATAAAAACCAAAAAAGTCCTTTTGAAGGGGAGAAACCTGGTGAAAATTCTGTTTACTGGACGGTTCCATTAAATATTTGGGGACTGAAATTACCAGCAGGGACAGTCATTAAAGAGGATCTGCAAGCAGGACAGACGCGAGGTGATATACGGATTCATAAAGTAGATTTCGCACGTGAAAACTACACAGTTATCCTCAAAAATATTGGAGCTCAACTTCAGGAAAATGTTGATTTCAAAATTATCCCGAATGGTGAAGACTCTAATGATTTCGGTGTGGAGCTATTAAAAGAAATCGATGAACCTTTTGCGATCTTTATTAAAGCGAAAGCCAGCAACGATGTCTTTCAGTATAAAAACAAAGTTGAAATGGCTGTCGAGGGCATGAATACGCTCAATTTGGAAGCACTCGTCGAGAAAAGTTCGCAAAGCGCTTGGTTGAGTAAAACAGGGACGCAAGGAATAGAAGACGATCAAGGAGCCTTCCAAGCAAATTGGGAGCTGGTATTAAACAAAGATGCACGGACCGTCAAAGACCCAGTCATCACCGATACGATCGTCACCAATGAGCAAACCTTCCAACAAAAAGACGGTAAAGTCAAAGTTAAAGCGTATAAAGCAATCAAAAAAAATTTAGGGAACTTTGAAAAAGGGGAAGAAGTCGATCTAACCAAAGATGGGTGCTCGGTCGATTTAGAAAACGATATGGTGAATGGAACCCAAACGTTGAAAGTTTCGCTAGGAGCCAGCATCGACGGACCTTATATCATCGAGTATTTTACAAATATCGATCCGGCACTACGAAATGGTACTCAAATCAGGAATGCAGCTAAATTGTTAGGCTTAGATCAAGTCATTAGCGAGACAACTAAAACAATCGAAGTAAAATCTACTCAAGGGTCAGGAACCTCAACTGGTGTGGATGGGTCTTTGAAGATCCGCAAGCTTGATGAAAAAAGAGAGCTGATCGATAAAGTTGCGGAATTTGAACTTTACCGTGTTGATGCCAGCGATAATTTACTTAAATTTCTGTCTAGTGTGAAAGTCAAAGGTGAGCGTATCGTTGAGGTCGTCGGCACCTCAGTTGATTTAGAAAAAATCGTAAATCTTCGTTATGGAAAATACGCGATCAAAGAAATCACCTCACCTGACGGTTATGAATTAGACGGCACAACCCATCGATTTACTATCGATAACACGAATAAAGACTATATCTATGAAGCGATTAATAAAAAAATCAAACCATTTGAACTGTCAATCTTGAAACTAAGCAAAGCAGACGAAAGTAAATTAATTGATGCGAAATTCACTTTATACCCTGAAAATTCAGATCAAGCATTGGCGACAGCCGTGACCGATAATAACGGGATTGGGAAGTTTAAAAAAAATGACGACACTTCGTATGTATTAGAGGCTGGAAAAAAATATAGAGTCAAAGAGATGGAAGCGCCAAAAGGATTCGTAAAATTCAAAGATGACTTTGTGGTTACGATCTCTCAAAAAGGGGAAGTCACGGTTAGCTATAATAATGTGGATTTAGACGCGAAAGATCTATCCGTCACGCAAGGTCAAGGAGAGGCAAACTCGCAAATTCAATTTACAGCTAGAAACGATGCGCGAATGCCATTACCGAAAACTGGCGGAGATGGTTTAGCCGCGACGATTACACTTGGACTTGCCGCGATCTTGATCGCACTGTGGTATCACTTTCCAATCAAAAAAAGGAGGGATTGGCATGAAGAAAGTCGTTAGGTTGGTAATGCTTTTGACAATCATCCTTCCGCTCCTTTGGGTAAAGCCAGACCAAGTACAGGCGGAAACAGAAACGGTCGCTGTTACGCTTCATAAGCTTGTTTTCCCTGAAAATGGGATGCCGCAAGAAAGTGAGAATACCGGTGAGGAACGGCTGAAAGAATATCCCGGATTGAATGGGGTGACCTTTGATGTTTATGATGTGACAAAGGATTTTTATCAAGCGTTGGCCGAGTCACAAACAAAAGATTTAAAAGAAATCCAACGGCAATTACAAGGAATGGATTTGTCGAAACGACAGTTTGTAGCACAGCACACGACCGCAACAGTTAATGGAGAAGATGGTATCGCTAAGTTTGACTTGTCGAAACTAACGGGTGATGGGGAAAATGCCGTCTATTTATTCCGAGAGAGCGCCGCGCCAAGTGATGTAAAAAGCAAGGCGGCTGATATGGTGCTGGCTTTACCGCTAGTTGATGAAAAAGGAGCGGCATTAACAGAACCGATCCACTTATATCCGAAAAATGAAATCGTTCAGCAGCCCTTTGAAAAAAGGATTGTTGACACGAAGGACAGTTATCAGCTGGGAGATCAAATCAACTACCATTTAACAACTAAACTACCGTCAAGTTTGTCGATGTACAACAAATATTTGATCTCGGATCATGCGGACAATAGTCTGCTGTTGGACCCGCAATCGATCAAAGTGGAGATCGGTGGAAATATTTTTTCCGGGTATCAATTGCAAGCGACCCAGAATAGTTTCAAATTGAATTTTGATTTGGAGCAGTTGAAGCCTCACGCCGGAAAAACCGTATCGGTCAAATATACGATGACCCTAGATAGCCAAGAACGAGTGGATGTAGATATCATCAACACAGCCGAACTGGAAACAAATTTTGACAAGATTACTCGGAAAAAAACAGTCAAAACTGGTGGGAAAAAGTTTGTTAAAGTAGACGTCGCAAAAAGGGACGCTACTCTAGCTGGTGCAGAATTTTTAGTGAAAAATCAACAAGATGAATATCTGCAAATGAGTGGAAAAACCTATCATTGGACTAAAGATAAAGGAAATGGCGCACTGGTTAAGTTGATTTCAAGCAATGAAGGAGTTTTTGAAATCAAAGGATTGCGTTATGGAAAATATCGACTGGAGGAAATCAAAGCACCACTCGGATATGTTTTAAGTAAAAGTGATATTTCATTTGAAGTCTCAGAAAATAGCTACACCTTTTCTGATGGTATCCTGCCAGTCGTTAATCAAAGAGACACCGTAGAGACCAAAGGATCGGGACAGAGAACAGGAAGTCAACGTGTTAACACAGCATTGCCACAAACGAAGCAGCCGTCTGCTTCATCAAGTACACGCTCGCAATTGCCTAAGACGAATATGTTGAAAAATTTGAGCATGATCATTGCAGGCTGCTTAATATTGATTCTAATCGTCTCAATAATCGTTACTCGACGTAAAAAATTGAAAGGGTGAAAAAAATGCAAATTAGAAAAAGTTTTGGACGCATAATCCTGTTATGCACGTTGTTAGTTCCACTATTTTTAAGTGGGCAGGCCCCAATCGTTGAAGCGTTGGAGGAAACGCAGAATGTCGTGCTGCATAATCTCAAATTCGACCAATTACCAGCAGAAGAGCAAAATACTGGGGATCTGATGTCGAACTTTCAAGGCGATCCTTTGCCGGGCTCGGTTTATACTGCTTATGATGTGACGGACACTTATTGGAAAGCTTATAATGCTGAATCAGGAGCACATGATAAAAAAGAAGCTGCTGGGATTACAGCAGCTGAAAAAGCGGATATATCAACTGCAACGAACTTTGTTTTCCCTGAAACGGATCAAAATGGGCTAGCTAAAGTAGATCTCCCAATAAAATCAGGTGATGACAACGCTATTTATCTGATCAAACAAACAGACTTTCCAGAAGGCGTCATACAGGCAAAATCGAAACCATTTGTACTTGGCTTGCCGTCACACAAAGATGATGGAACGTTGAGAGGCGAAGTCCATGTCTATCCTAAGAATGAATATGCGACTAATGATTTAATCTTTAGAAAGTATGGTGTCGATGAAAAAGGGGATACATCTGTGCTTAAAGATGCGCTGTTCATTTTGAAAAAGGAAGGCGGCAACTATTTTAATTCTGGAACGAATCAATTTGACATAGTAGATGAAAAAAATGCTACTAAAATTCCTTCCGATGCGAAGGGAGATGTCAAACTTACGGGGTTGATATTGGCTTCAGGAACCTATGAGTTTTATGAAGTTGAAAGCTCAGTGGCAACCGGAGAAAAACAAACCGGTCCTAAAGAAGACGAACTATTTCACTTCATTAAAAATCCAGCCGTTATAGTCACTGTCTCTGAGGAAGGTGTGGTAACTAAGTATGAGTATTATGATCAAAACTCGAACTTACAATCTATTACACCACCGGTAAGTGAAGATAATATTGCCAAAGCCTACAACTTTAAAGTTCCAGAAATTAAAAAGACAGTTGATGATGAAAAAGTTGAACAAGGACAGATCGTCAGTTACACGATCTCCCAAAAAATTCCAGCAGATATCACGGATTATACGATGTACAATCTCATTGATACGTATGATAAGCGTTTAGAGCTTTGCTGCAGCGAAGCGGATATCAAAGGAAGTATCAAGATCGATGGCCAGCCAGTGGTCCTAGCCCCAACGTATTCGACAGGTGCAAATACATTTACATTGGCATTTAATCCAAGTGACCTGGCTAAGTACGCGAAAAAAACATTAACTTTTGTGGCGACCATGAGGGTGAAGACGGGAACCGATTTAAGCTTCATGGATAACGATGTTACCTTCGAAAATAATTTCCGAGATGAGACGGACAAGAAGCAAATCATTACTTACGGGAAAAAATTTGTGAAAGTTGATAATAAAACCGACAAACAATTAGCAGGCGCTGAATTTGTGATCAAACAAGGGGCTAGGTTCTTGCAGTTGATTAATAACAACGGTGAAAAAATAACTTCTATTACCGGAGATGATTGTGATTACACCGTGAAGTGGGTAGCGAATGAGACGGATGCAACGAAACTGATCTCTAACAGTGAAGGACGGTTCGGGATTTATGGACTGGATTCTAATGTGGCGAATTATTATACCTTAGTTGAAACCAAATCACCTGATGGGTATGTAGGTTCAGCAGAGCTGAAATTTACCGCGGATGATTGCACATCACCGATATTGAAAGTTGGGAATAAGGCAAAAGGTATTCTGCCGATGACCGGGGGTATGGGTACGATTGGCTTACTCGTTGTAGGATTAGTTGGGCTTGCGGCTGGTATTGGCTACTTTAGAAAACGCAAGGTGATGGAGTCATAGAGACTTACTTACGGGAAAAGGGCTGTTGCAGCACTTTTCTCTTTTACTAGATTGATTGAGAAGGGGGAAATCAGATGAAAAAGAAACCGCGATTCATTTTGGATATTGTGATGTTTTGTGTCTTGATTGGCGGCACAATCGCGGTACTCTACCCCTTCGTCAGTGATGTTGTGATGAATTTTTGGGATCAGCAAGTAATTAACTATTATCAAAAAAAAGCCAATGAGGAAAATCAGGAAGCGCTGGAAAAGGAGCAGCTTCGTCTGGAGCAGGAGAATCAACGGATCGCTAAAGAAGCGCGGCCCGGAGCCGACCCATTTTCCCAAAAGAAACCCGCTGCCGAGCAACCGACAAAAGATTATTTTGAAACGCATACGATCGCGATTTTGCGAATTCCCAAAATCCATGTGGAATTGCCTATTTTTGATGAGACCAATGAAGCTTTCTTGAAACGAGGAACCGCATTATTGGAAGGAACTTCTTACCCTAATGGCGGAGCAAGTACCCATACAGTCATTACCGGACACCGGGGGTTAATGGAGGCGAAGCTCTTCAATGACTTGCCTAAATTAAAAAAAAAGAACCAATTTTATATCGAAATCAATCGCCGGACACTAGCCTATCAAGTCGACCAGATTGAAACGATCGAACCGACGGAAATTGAAGCCTTAGATATTATTAAAGGTAAGGATTACGTCACACTATTGACCTGTACGCCTTATGGGATCAACAGTCATCGCCTTTTAGTTCGGGGCCGACGGATTCCTTTCAAAGCCGAAATGAAAAAAGAGATACACAAAGCCAATCAGAATAAAAAGGTCTTCAACGTAGCGATTATTATAGGAAGTATTTTATTGCTTCTGTTAATTGGTAAACTCATCAAAAATAAATTTAAAAAGCGATCGATTCAAAATTAATCGAAGGATAAGTTGAGAACAAAATAAAGACCGATCACATGCGGATCGGTCTTTTCTGAGTTTATTAAGTCGAGTAGTTTAAGCGTGCAACACTTCAACAATTTTTTCATTAAAGGCAGGCAAATCGTCAGGTGTCCGACTAGTGACTAATTTATTATCCACTACAACCGCTTCGTCTTTCACGATTGCGCCAGCATAGCCAACATCTGGTCGCACTGTTGTATAAGCGGTCATGGTTCGGCCTTTTGTTAATCCTGTCTGGATAAACAGTTGTGGGCCGTGGCAAATGGCAAAGAGTGGTTGATCTTTGTCTAAGAAATAACTTACAAATGAAACAAAGCGAGAATCGGCACGTAATTGATCAGGAGAAAAACCACCTGGGATCAGCAAAGCGTCGAAATCCTCCGGCTTTACTTCGTCAATACTTTTGTCACTGGTAAATTTTGTGCCCTTTTTACCGGTAATTTCTTGATTGGCTTCGAAGCTGATCAAGGTCACTTCGTTTCCATCTTTTTCTAAGGCTTCTTTGGGAGAGGACAACTCAACATCCTCAACTAAATCAGTAACAAGTACAGCAATTTTCTTGGTCATTGATATTCCTTCCTTTCGTCTTATCTATTTTTACCCTAAAGGATTATAGTAATTAATTCAATTAATTTGTTTGTGATTTTTAATCAAAATTAAATGAAAGTTCAGGATAAAATGAAACGAATGGTTACTTTTTAGTGTTTAGCAGTGAATAGCGGTTCTGTACTTTAAGCTCTATTTAAGTTTTGCTAGTTATAGTGTAGTCACCAACAAATAATCTTTCTTCTTTTCGCTAGTCACTTATTCGTGGCTAGTTTTTTATTTAAAAAAAGCGATTTTAAACGAATTCCTCAGTGATGAATTATATCGTATGTCTAAGCTAGTAAAAGCTATCCGACGAACCAAATCACGATTTACATAAAAAAGTTTTTGGATAAATATTTTTGTAAAATTCATTGACAGCGTTTTCTTAATTTGTTAAGATTATTTTGAATTAAATAGACCAAATGATGGATAGTGATTGTTTTATTACAAGCTAAACCTGATGACGTGTACGATTTATTTGTCGTACCCTCATTGGGTTTTTTTGTTGCCCTAAAACAGGAGGTGACTTTATAAAAAAGAACAAACTTGGGTTTGACAACAGTTACGAACGTATCTATCATTTTAAGTGAACGGAGTCCTTGGAAAAGATTTCAAGTAGCGAATGTCGCAGAACGGAGGAGCGTTGAATGCAAATTCGAAAGATTTTAAACAACAATGTGGTTATCACAACGAATCAAAAAAATAACGAAGTCGTTGTGATGGGGCGTGGTCTAGCCTTTCAGAAAAAAGTCGGGGATGAGATAGCAGAAGATGCGATCGATAAGACCTATCATCTCGCCAATAGCGATCTGTTGCATAAATTTCAAGAGTTGTTAGAAGATATGCCAATTAGCTATGTAGAGATTGCCAACGACATTATTGATGAAGCCAAAGTAGCTCTGAAGAATCCATTAAACGACTCACTCTACATTTCTATTACTGATCACTTATACGCATCGATTCAACGAGTAAAGGAAGGCGTTCGTGTTCGCAATTTATTATTATGGGACATCAAACGATTTTTTCCAGATGAATTTTCCGTTGGGGTAAATGCAGTTGAGAAAATCAAACTTAAATTCGGTATTGATCTTGGTGAAGATGAGGCCGGCAACATTGCGTTGCATCTAGTAAACGCACAAACGGAAAACGATAATGACGATGCTTTTATGATGACAGAGATGATGCAGGAAATCATCCAAATAACCAGCTATTATTTTAAAGTTCAACTTGATGAAGACTCTGTCTATTTCTATCGTTTTACGACGCATCTGCGTTTCTTCGCTTCTCGAATCATGAATCAACGGCAAGTCACCGATGAGACAGATGATGAGTTATTATTGATTATTCAAAAAAAATATCAAAATGCTTATCAATGCGTCGAGCGAATCGCCGAGTTTATCGAGCAAACCTATCATTACACAATGTCAAATGATGAAAAATTATATTTAACGATTCATATTGCACGCTTGGTGCAAAAAGTAAGTCAATAGAAGCCAATAACCTCGTGAGAATTGTTTAGCGCTGAACAGTCTCAACGGTGGTTACTAACGAAAAATGAATACGCTACCAAAAAATAGGAGGAAGACAAACATGGGAAAGTATCATGAATTAGCAGAAAAGATCGTCGCAAATGTCGGCGGAAAAGAAAATATTAATAGCCTAACACATTGCATTACGCGCTTGCGTTTCAAATTAAAGGACGAAAGTAAAGCTAATGATGACGTATTGAAAAACATGGACGGTGTCGTGACAATCATGCACAGTGCTGGACAATATCAAGTTGTTATCGGCAATCACGTCGGACAAGTTTATGACGATGTATTGGATATTGCTGGAATTAGCGGCGAAGGCGGCGCACCAGAGGAAGCCTCAGGTAATATCTTCAACCGCTTCATCGATGTAATCAGTGGAATTTTCCAGCCGTTTCTAGGTGCTTTGAGTGCCGGCGGGATGATCAAAGGTCTGAATGCTTTATTAGTGGCGGCGGGTGTATTGACGCCTGAAAATGGCACTTACGTGGTATTGAATGCTATCGGTGATGCGATCTTCATGTTCTTACCAGTAGCTGTAGCGATTACCGCTGCTAAAAAGTTCGGGGTCAATCAGTATGTCGGGTTAGTCATTGGTGGTGCATTGTGTTATCCAGCCATTCAATTATCGGCACTGACTGCAGTGGAAGGCGTTCAACCATTGTATACTTTGTTCGCTGGCGGGATGTTTGAAAGCCCAGTCTATATGACCTTCATGGGACTTCCTTTTGTGGCCAATAACTACACGAGTAGTGTTATTCCGTCAATCTTGATTGTCTGGTTGGCTAGTAAACTACAGAAGCCATTACGTAAAATCGTCCCAGAAGTGATTCAAAACTTCTTTATTCCGTTTTTCTTATTGCTAATTGCTTTACCGATTGGATTCCTAGTGATCGGTCCAGTTATCACGATCTTGACGAATATGTTAGCAACTGGCTTTGATAATCTATTGAATTTCTCTCCAATTTTATTTGGTTTAATTGTTGGTTTGTTCTGGCAAGTATTGGTTATCTTTGGCCTACATTGGAGTATTATCCCGATCGCGATCTTGCAATTAGGTACGATGGGCTATGCAACAGCATTGGTTGGGACATTTGGTGCCAGCTTCGCTCAGACAGCAGCAGTAGCAGCAATGTATTTCCGTTTAAAGAATCCGAAAGAAAAAGCATTAGTGGTACCAGCTGTTATTTCTGGGATTTGCGGAGTAACGGAGCCGGCAATCTACGGTCTGTCTCTTCCTAAGAAAAAACCATTCATTTTCTCAATGGTTGGGGGTGCTGTATCTGGAGCCTTCTTAATTGCTATGAATACTCGTTCATACGTAATGGGCGGCTTAGGAATCTTCGGAATTCCCAACTTCATCAACCAGCAAACTGCGGATACCTCTGGTGCTATCTACTCAATCATTGCTATCGTAATCGCTTCAGTTATTGGCTTTGGCTTAACCTTCTTCTTCTGGAGAGATGATGAAGTTGTGGAAGTTGAAGAAGGACAAAAAGCAATGGAAGTTCGTAAAGAAATCGTTACTGCTCCTGTTCAAGGAACGATGATGCCATTATCAACAGCGAAAGACCAAGCCTTCGCACAAGGTGTTCTAGGTAAAGGTGTTGTTATCCATCCGACTAAAGGTGAAGTAGTAGCGCCATTTGACGGTACAGTTATGACGATGTTCCCAACGAAACATGCAATTGGTTTAGTTTCAGATAATGGGTTAGAAGTATTGATCCACATTGGGTTAGATACCGTCCAGTTAGACGGAAAATATTTTGAATCATTTGTAGAACAAGGCGCTAAGGTTAAACGCGGAGATAAATTAGTTACTTTTGATATCGACGCAATCGAAGCAGCTGGTTACAGTGTAGAAACACCAGTTATCGTAACCAACACTGCTGATTATCTTGATATTATTGAAGCAGATCAAAAAGCAGATGTCTGCAACGATGATGAGTTATTAACGGTACTAGTGTAATATTCTTTTCCTTAAAAAAGTTCGGGACCTAGACAAAGGTCCCGAACTTTAATTTGGTAAAAACGATTCTGTTATTTGAATCATGGATTCTGGAGATTCGGCCATAATGGCGGAGCTGGTTTTTCGCTTATCGACTAATTCGCTGATCGTGATCAGATGATTCAGGTTTTTTTGATAATCTTCAGCGAAGACACAGCTGTACAGAACGTCTAATAAGTAGCAGATGGACGAGTTGATGGTAAAGTTGGCGATTTTTGTATAAAGTCGTTCGCGAGTGGTCATTCGTAAGACGGCCTGACTAAGTGAGCCTAGTGTATTGTCACCGATGCTAGTTAACGCGATGATTGGAATATTTTGTTTTTGTAAAATCTTCGCGATTTGTAAAATATGACTATTTTCACCCGTATAAGAAATCAAAATGGCACACGTATCTTCTTGACTATTGAAGGCTTCATAAGCATCTTCTCCCATCGTTTGGTTCGTCACGACGTTTTTCTGGATGCGACGCATCTTCAAAGCGAAGTCTTGGGAGATCAATAAATTGGCGTTACCGCCGAATATCTTGATTTGTTTTGCGGTGAGAAGTAGTTGTTTCGCTTTTTGCAGATCGTCATGATTTAGCAAACTCAAAGTATCGTCGATCGTTGTTCGTTCTAAAGAAGCGATTTTATTGGCGATAGTCATTAAGCCATCATTGTTTTGAAAAGGAAAATTAGCATCAACATCTTCAAAGTAGGTTTGCAGGTAGGTTTGTTCTGCTAAAAATTCGTTTCGCAATTCTAGCCAGCCATTGTAGCCTAATTTTTTTGCGACTCGAATTAACGTTGAGGGATGCACGTAATTAGCTTCTGCGATTTCTTTGATGGTCATTGATTCGATCGTGGTCCCTTTGTCTAAAATATACCCGACTAGGGCTGTTTCGGCATTAGAGAAATCAGTTTGTTTCATTTTTTCAGTTAAAAGCATATTGTCACCACCAGTTTCAAATTGTTTACATTTATTATAAATGATTTGTAAATCGTTTTGTGAGTTCTTAGAAAGAAATGCGTAAATATTCCATTGATATTTACAAAATTAAGCGTTTTCTTATTCTTGTTTGTAAATATCAATGGAATAACTTGTGATTGGATTGAAAAAAGTTTTTACGAATTAGATAATTAGATTGTAAATAAAAACAGAAGGAGTCGATCGAATGACAGCAGGAGTAAAAATCGCCACAATTGGTGGAGGTAGCAGTTACACCCCCGAATTAATGGAAGGTTTTATTAAACGTTACGATGAATTACCAGTTCGTGAGATCTGGTTAGTCGATATTGAAGCAGGACGTGAAAAAGTAGAAATCGTCGGCGCAATGGCTCAACGGATGTGGGATGCTTCACCTTATGATGTGAAAGTTCATATTACTTTAGACCGTGAAGAAGCGTTAAGAGATGCGGATTTCGTTACAACTCAATTCCGGGTTGGCTTATTAGAAGCTCGGATCAAAGACGAACGTATTCCAGCCTACTATGGCATGTTAGGGCAAGAAACGAATGGTGCTGGTGGCATGTTCAAAGCCTTCCGGACTGTTCCAATCATCTTAGACATCGTAGAAGACATGAAACGTTTATGTCCAGACGCTTGGCTGATTAACTTCGCTAATCCAAGTGGTATGGTGACTGAGGCTGTCGTTCGTTATGGAAAATGGGACAAAGTCATCGGTTTGTGCAATGTTCCAGTTATGGCCCAAATGATCGAACCTGAGTTATTAGGCAAACAACCAGATGAATTGATTTACAAATTTGCCGGCTTGAACCACTTCCATTGGCATAAAGTAACTGACGCTCATGGGAAAAATGTCACACTAGATATTATCAACAAAATGTACGAAGGCGATGAAACTGGAATGCCTAAGAACATTCATGATATCCCGTTCCCAAGAGAAATCTTAGAACAAATGCAAATGATTCCTTGTGGCTACCACCATTATTACTATCAAGAAGAAGAAACACTGAGTCACGCGCTAGAAGAATACAAAACAGTCGGCACCCGTGCACAACAAGTCAAACAAACGGAAACTGAATTGTTTGAATTATACAAAGATCCAAACTTGGATTACAAACCAGAACAATTAGGCAAACGTGGCGGCGCGTATTATTCTGATGCGGCTTGTGAATCAATCGCTTCGATTTATGCCAACAAAAATACACAATTAGTAGTCTCAACGAAAAATGACGGCGCTGTGCCGGATCTTCCAGCAGACTGTGTCGTAGAAGTATCGGCCTATATCGGCGGACAAGGCGCGCGTAATGTGGCCTTTGGCGAATTGCCGGTAGCGGAACGCGGCTGGTTGCAAGTCATGAAAGCAATGGAATTATTGACGATCGAAGCAGCAGTGACGGGTGATTATGATACGGCTTTACAAGCATTCACCATCAACCCATTGGTTCGTTCAGGTAAAACAGCTCAACGGATCATGGATGAATTATTTATCGCACACAAAGATTTCTTGCCAAACTTCAAAGAAACGATTGAACGCTTAGAAAAAGAAGGTATCGAAGTTCAGGATGAAGTGGCACGTGAATTAGACTTAGCAAAAGTATAGAAAGCAGGGAAAGAATAAATGGGATTTAGAAAAGATTTTTTATGGGGTGGCGCAACGGCTGCCAATCAATGTGAAGGTGGCTATAACGAAGGTGGACGCGGATTAGCTAACGTGGACGTAGTTCCAATCGGCGAAGATCGTTTCCCAGTGATTGCCGGGAAGAAAAAAATGTTTGATTTCGACGATGAGCATTTTTATCCTGCTAAAGAAGCAATCGATATGTACCATCATTGGAAGGAAGATATCAAGTTATTCGCGGAAATGGGCTTTAAAACGTATCGCTTGTCATTAGGCTGGAGCCGGATTTTCCCACAGGGTGACGAAACAGAGCCGAATGAAGAAGGGCTGAAATTCTACGAAGACATCTTCAAAGAATGTAAAAAATATGGCATCGAACCATTAGTGACGATCACTCACTTTGACTGCCCAATGCACTTAGTAGAAAAATATGGCGCATGGCGTAGCCGTGAATTAGTCGGCTTTTACGAAAACTTATGTAACGTGATCTTCAATCGTTACAAAGGGTTAGTCAAATATTGGTTAACCTTCAATGAAATCAATATGATTTTACACGCACCATTCATGGGTGCTGGTTTGTACTTTGAAGAAGGCGACAATGTTGAGCAAGTTAAATATCAAGCGGCCCACCATGAATTAGTTGCTTCTGCAATCGCAACGAAGATCGCTCATGAAGTAGATCCAGAAAATCAAGTTGGTTGTATGCTAGCAGCTGGCTCTTACTATCCATATACGCCAAAACCTGAAGATGTTTGGGCTGGGCGTCAAGATGAACGGGAAAACTATTTCTTCATCGATGTACAATCGCGTGGTGAATATCCAGCATACGCTTTGAAAGAAATGGAGCGTAAAGGGATCGAAGTGAAAATGGAAGAAGGCGACAAAGAGTTATTAAAAGCTCATACGGTTGACTTCATCTCCTTCTCTTACTACTCTTCACGGGTAGCGACGACTGATCCTGAATTGTTGGAACAAACAGCCGGCAATATCTTTGCCTCTGTCAAAAATCCTTACTTGGAAGCAAGTGAATGGGGTTGGCAAATTGATCCTCTAGGTTTGCGGATCACGATGAATGATTTGTATGATCGTTATCAAAAACCATTGTTCATCGTGGAAAACGGCTTAGGTGCAGTGGATACACCAGATGAAAATGGCTATGTCGAAGATGATTACCGCATCGACTACTTAGCTAAACACGTAGAAGCGATGAGAGATGCAGTTGATCAAGATGGCGTGGATCTATTAGGCTACACGACTTGGGGTTGTATCGACCTTGTATCTGCCGGAACAGGTGAAATGAAGAAACGCTACGGCTTCATTTATGTGGACCGTGACAATCAAGGCAATGGAACTTTGAAACGCAGCAAGAAAAAATCATTCGATTGGTATAAGAAAGTAATCGCTACGAATGGTGAAGATTTAAGTAATTAATGTAACTGCCGAGACTTGGAGCATTCAAGTCTCGGTTTTTTTGTATGTTCTGAAAACCACT
>NZ_JXKM01000014.1 GCF_001885905.1 Enterococcus devriesei
AGTGGTTTTCAGAACATACAATAAATTAAAAAAGCCTTCGCCAAAAAATGGCGGAGGCTTTTTTATGAGCTACGCTTTTCTCTGTTTTTCAGATGTAGATAAATGATTACACGAGCGGTATAGCGGAATCGTAGGGGGATGCCGATAAACTCTTTTTCAGTTTTTGGAAAAAGAGTACTTGGACTATTACTTTTTTCAAAAGTTACAACTCATATAGGAAATCTTGGTAATTGGCAACATAGTAACGAAAATTTTTCCGCCCGCGGCAAACGATCGTGTGGCCTTCGGCTTCAAGTTTTTCTTTTTGAGCCATGATTCCGCCAGGATATTTTGGATTGAGTTCTCCTTTGGCTTTTAGTGTCCGCCAATAAGGCGTTGGATCATTGCCCCGTTGGAAGCTGGCCCAAGCAGCGATTGAGATGAAGATGCCAGCAGTAATGGGTTCGGTAAAGTCGGCAGCATTTTCTTTTGCGAAAAAATCTCTAATAGTACCAACTGTAATCACTTTTCCATAAGGAATCTTTTTCATCACTGCATCATAAGCAAGTGGTGGAGCGAAATACATTTTTTCTCCGCCGTAACGCTGGATCGTTTTTTTATCGGTCACGATTTGCATTTTAGGCATTCCTTTGTCTTCATGAAGCATGGCATTAAAATCTTTTTGTTCTTCATTTGCCATAAACTCACCTCCTAGTAATAGTGTAGCGAGAATAAAAATAAGTAGCAATGAGGCAGTTTATTTTTGTTTAAAAAAAGTTGGGCAATTTTTATCTAAGGCAGTAGTAGTTAGAATGATCAATAATTCTTCAAGGGCTGAAAGCAGGGCTAAAAAAATTAGCAAAGTTCCCCAAAGCTTGATTGAGAGCAATAACAAGGCCAACGGTGTCAAAAATAGCAGCAATCCGGTAATTTTATTAAGGTATGTGTGAAGGCTGGCAAATTGTCGAAAGCGAAGATAGCCGATAAAATAGCTAAGTCCTCGAATAGACGCCACCAAACCGACTCCCCACCAAATAAAAGTCGGAAGGTTGATGGTTAAAATAATTCTTAACACCACCGCAGAAAAAAAGAATAAATCTGCGACGCTGTCTAAAAAAGTTCCCAATTGACTGGTCCAATTGAGCTTGCGAGCCAACCAACCATCTAAGACATCTGTTATTCCCGCGAGAAAATAAAGCGGAAAGAAATAGCGAATGGTGACAAAGGGGAGTAAAAAGGAAATGATTATGCGTAAAAATGTTATTATATTGGGAAAGTAAGAAATAATTTTTCCTCCTTTTTGCAAGATAACTTAACTTTAGTCTCTTCTTAGTTTTTTTGACATCTAACTGACATCTAATTGCAATATTTCTGTGCTATTTTTAAAAAAAGGACTGAAGGAGAAAAATATGACAACGACGCTGATTATCGATCATCCTTGGAAAGAAAGTTTCAATCATCAATTATTAAATACGTTGATAGCAGGGTTAGAGGAAGATCAAAAAATCTACAAAGTGATTGATTTGTATAAAGACGGTTTTGATCCTGTCATGAAGACAGAAGAGCTGGCTGGTTATCAGAACGGATTGGTTCTTGATCCGTTAGTTTTACACTACATGAATTTATTGCGAGAGACAACGCAATTAGTAATTGTTTTTCCGATTTGGTGGTACAGTTCACCAGCAAGTTTAAAGGGCTTTCTTGACAAGGTCTTGCTAAATGAATTCGCTTTTTTCGATGGCGGGAATGGCATCCAACCTTTATTGTCGATTGAGTCGGTCGTTGTTTTCACTACCTCGGACCAACCAACGGAAGGCTTGGAGCAACATTGTACGAGAAGCTACAAGCATCAATTAACAACCACCTTGGAAGATGTCGGGCTGCGAAATATTTCATGGTATCATCTTGGCTCATTGAAACAGCTAGGTGAGGACGAACGGCAAGCCTATTTATCCTCTGCTTATAGCAAGCTCTAAAAAAGATTTGAAGCTCATTTGACTTGAGCCTCAAATCTTTTTATTATTTAGCCAAAAATTCATCATGATATTCTTTGAGCACTTTGAGGATTTCGTGGCCAATTAGGCGATAATCCTCTGCAGGCAAATTCGCTTCTGAAACCCGCAACTCACCAGCGATAGCCCCGAAGCCAACGGCATCGATCAAAACGACGCCTTCTTTTTCTGCTAGTGTTTTCAAAAAGTCCATATACTCAAAGTGAGTCGCTAAGTAATGGCGAAATTCTTTGCCATATCTTTCTTCAGCTAGTTGATAGATATTGACTAGCGTATAATATTTTGAATTCTCTTTGCCATCATCAGTCGGTAACTGCAAAGCCGCGAATAATTCTTTGTAGCGCTCGGCGATGATTGCACGTGATGTTTCAATATAAGGATCACTGTCGCCAGCTAACAAATGGGTCAGTGCAAATAAAACTTCCATAATTTGTTGTGGCGTCGATAAACCAGCCGTATGATAGAGACCGATTGAACGGCTGTCAGCAACCATTCGCTCGATAAAAGGCAGTTTTTCAGGCTCGAGTACAACAAGGTCATAGCGCTTAATCAATTGCGCCCGTTCTTTTTCAGGTAATTGGCGAATCAAACGATCAAAGACATTGTCTTTGTGGGCTGCGATCAACCCTAATCGCCAACCAGTCGCGCCGAATAACTTAGAAAAGGAGTAGACCAGCAGTGTATTGTAAGGGGCCACTGCGTAAATCGTTTGAAAGTCTTCAACGAAAGTCCCGTAAACGTCGTCTGTAATGATCATCAAGTCCGGATTTTTTTGAACGACTTCACGAATGGCAGCCAGTGCGTTTGAGTTCAGTGCTTTTGAACCAGGATTGCTAGGATTCACGATAAACAGAGCTTTGACCTTCGCGTCATTTAAACGGTCGATTTCTTCTGGCAATAAGTCCCAATGGTTTTCTTCAGTGGAATGGAGATCGACCTCGACTAATTCGTAATCGGCCAATTCGGGAATCTGTAAATAAGGCGTAAAAATTGGTGTGTTGATGGCGATTCGATCACCTGGTTGAATCAACTTATTCGCCTTTAAAGATTGGAAAATATAAACGATGGCAGCGGTTCCGCCTTCAGTAGGAAAAATTTGAGTTTGATCCGCCAGCTTTGTGCCATTATACAAAGTTGATTCTAAATATTGATTCAAAATAAGTTCGCTGTTTTTTAGCACGCGACTAGGAACGGGGTAGTTATTACCTAACACACCGTCAATCAGCTCTTTGACGAGATCTTCGTTATCAATTTTTAGTCCATCTGTGTAGTCTAATATTTCTAGAAGAAAGTGATCTGTTTCAGTTTCGGCAGTTAAAAAGTGCTTGAAGCGTTTCAAGATCCCCTCTTTTTCTGGGCAGCCGACTAAATCGGCTTGACTAAGCGTTCGCTCAGATTCTTGAACACCAAATTCGACTAAGCGGTTAAAGGCGAGCCGGGCTTTTTTATTGATCCAATTAGGGTTGCCGCGACCAGCGTTCAAAAAAATATTTTTTCGTTGATTTTTTTGCGCCAGTTTCAACATTTGATCGCTGATTTCAAAGGAGCCGAGTTGTTCCAATTCATTTACATTTGAAGTATCCATTGTGAATTACCACCTCCAATACTAGCGTAACGTGCATTGATAATTTAGGCAAATAATTTTAAAAATGAAATTGAGGCTAGTTTTTGCGGCTAAAGGGCGGTGTCTTGGTCAAAGTTAGAAGTAATTGTCAAAATCTCAAAAATTTCTTTAAGTTTTCGACGTGAGCTTAGTGAGAGGTCTTGCGCCCTTTTCTTTTTATCGGTACACTTGCTAAGGTGAAGCTGCTGATCATTGGCGGCAGCGCAATAATCGAGAGTTAGGTATTTTTCTGATTCGAGAAATATTTGTTAGCAACGAATTTAGGAGGACTTATTTTTTTATGGAAAACGAAAAAGTTACACAGCCGAATAAAAGCGACTGGTTTTTACGCTTCATTAAGGGAATGTTCATCGGCTCAGGATTTATCTTACCAGGAGTAAGTGGTGGTGCGTTAGCAGCGGTCTTCGGGATATACGAACGGATTATTTCATTTTTAGCACACATTACGAAAAATTTTAAAGAGAATATTTTATTTTTTATTCCTGTGGGGCTCGGCGGACTGACCGGTGTTTTCGTTCTTTCTTTTGCGGTTAGTTTTTTATTAGGTCAATTCGAAACGATTATGCTGTGGTTTTTTGTCGGCTGTATCATTGGAACGGTTCCTGCGTTATGGAATGAAGCTGGGAAAAAGGGCCGCAATACCAAAGATTTGATTATTTTAGCGGTAAGTTTTGTCGTCGGCTTTTGGTTTTTATGGAAAGGCTCAAGTCTTTTTGGAACCGTGGATCAAAACTTTTTCACATGGATGATTGCTGGGGCGTTGATCGGACTTGGTTTGATTGTACCGGGACTTAGTCCTTCAAACTTTTTAGTTTATATGGGCATGTACAAAGCTATGGCTGATGGCTTTAAGACTGTTGATATGGGTGTAATCATTCCGATCGGAATCGGCGGCTTGATCACTGTTTTAAGTTTATCAAAGGTGATGGACTGGGTATTCAATCGTTATTACGCACCGATGTATCATTTTATTTTGGGAATTGTTTTTGCTTCGACGGTAATGATCGTGCCGACAGATTATAGCGGAATCGGCTTTTTAGGCTTCATCGGCTGCGCTATTTTATGCTTCCTTGGTGCGGCTTTAGGTTGGTGGATGAGCCGCTTAGAAGAACGTTATGTACCAGAAGATTAGAAAAAAATAAAATTTTTACTTGCAATTTTCATGAGAAGTCTTTAATATGGTGTTAAGCATTTGGAATAGTAATAAATTTTATCGGCAGCAGAGAGTTGATTCACCGTCTGAAAGATCAACGCGCCCACTGGGATTTATGAACCTACCAAAGAGGATTGTCGTGAAAGCGACACGCGACTCTAGCGTTATTGGAGCTGAAAGTTGGATCAACTAAGTTTGATCAAGCAAGGTGGTACCGCGAAATTATCCGTTTCGTCCTTACAAATATGTAGGGACGGAACGGTTTTTTTATTTTTATTTTCAATTTTAGGAGGATGCGTGAATGACAAACTTACAAAAAGAAGATTTTTCAAAATGGTATTTACAAACGATCCAAAAAGCTGACTTGATGGATTATTCACCTGTTCGTGGCTGTATTATTTTTAAAGCAGATGGCTGGGAATTATGGGAACACATTCAAGAGGATTTCAATAAATATCTAAAAACTCAGGACATTCGGAATGTCTACTTCCCAATGCTGATTCCTAAACATTTCTTGGAAAAAGAAGAAGAGCACGTTGAAGGGTTTGCACCAGAATTGCCTTGGTTAACAAAAGTTGGCGACGAGCCTTTAGAAGAACCTTACGCATTGCGTCCGACTTCTGAAACATTGATTGGTGATGCTTTTTCTAACTGGATCAATTCTTACCGTGATCTTCCATATGAAATCAACCAATGGGCGAATGTTTTCCGTTGGGAGAAAAAGACAATGCCATTCTTGCGGACATCAGAATTTTTATGGCAAGAAGGTCATACAGCGCATGAATCAGAAGAAAGTGCTCGTGAACGGACAATGGCAATCTTGGAAGCTTATGCGACCTTAATCGAAGATACTTTAGCGATTCCTGTGTACCGCGGACAAAAAACACCGTCTGAACGTTTTGCAGGAGCTGTTGATACGTATTCTGTCGAGGCAATGATGCGTGACGGGAAAGCCGTCCAAGCAGGAACGTCTCATTACCTTGGTCAAAACTTTGCGGAAGCCTTCGATATCAAATTCTTGAACCGCAACAATGAACATGAACATGTTTATACTACTTCATGGGGAATTTCCACTCGTTTGATCGGTTCATTGATCATGGTTCACGGAGACGAACAAGGTTTAGTATTGCCGCCAAAAGTTGCGCCAACGCAAGTGATCTTAGTTCCAGTTGGACCTTGGCAAAAGAACCCTGAGATCCTAGATCGCTTGAAGGAATTAAAAGCGTCATTAGCGCAAAAAGATCTACGTGTTCGAATTGATACGACAGACAATACCCCAGGCTTCAAGTTCAACGAATGGGAGCTTAAAGGTGCGGCGTTACGTGTTGAATTCGGCCCACGTGATTTAGAAAATAATCAAGCCGTTATTAAAATGCGTGACTTAAACGATAAAGAATCCGTGTCCTTAGACGGCATCGAGGATTACATCGTTGAACAATTAGATGTAATGCAAAAACGTTTATTCGATAGTGCTGTTAAACGTTACGAAGCAAATGAACATACGGATATCGATACTCTTGACGAGTTGAAAGCTCATATTGAAAAATCAAAAGCAGCTGGCGAAGTACCAGGCTTTGTCTTGATCGGATGGGACGGAACTGAAGAAACCGAAGCGAAGATCAAAGAAGAAACCGGCTTTACCACTCGTAACATTCCATTCAATCCACCGGTTGAAAAAACGGTCGATATCGTTAGTGGAAAACCTGCGAAGCATACCGTTTGGATTGCTCGCGCCTATTAATTAAAGAAGCCCGCCACAGAATCACTTTATAAAAAGTTTTCGCAAATACTGTTTAAATCAATCAGCCACCAGTATGCAGGACGGTTAGGAATTTAGTTTCCCAAAGGTTGATCTGTGCGGTTATATTCTTAGAGTCTGAAGGAATCATTCGTGATTCTTTCAGGCTTGTTTTTTAGCTTTTCAATTAGAAATACTCTATATACTTTTCATTTTGTTTCTTTTTTAGTATTTTATAGAAAACAGGTAAATAGGAGGAACAAGATGAAAATTGTCGTGCTTGATAGTTACGCGTTGAACCCAGGAGATTTAAGTTGGGAAGGGTTTGAAAAATTTGGAGAAGTGAACCTCTATGATCGAACCTCCTATACTGACAAACAAGAAATTATTCAGCGAATTGGAAATGCGGATGTGATTCTTACTAATAAAACACCGATTGATGAAGAAGTACTTCAAGCTGTTCCGCAATTAAAATATATCGGTGTACTGGCGACGGGCTATAACGTAGTGGATATTGTTGCAGCGAGAAAGCGAGGGATTCCAGTTACCAATATTCCGTCCTATGGGACAAATGCGGTGGCGCAATTTACTTTTGCTCTATTGCTAGAAATAGTGAACCAAGTCGGTCTGCATAATCAATCGGTTCATCAAGGAGAATGGCAACGCAGTAAGGATTTCACGTATTGGCACACACCTTTAATGGAATTAAGCGGAAAAACGCTTGGCTTGATTGGCTATGGGGAGATTGCGCAAACAGTAGCTGATATTGCAAATGCGTTCAAGCTAAAAATAATTTTTTGGAATCATCGAGAAAAGGATTCTCCCGACTGGGTAGAACAAGTTTCATTGAAGGAGCTTTATCAGCAAGCGGATATTATTAGTCTACACGTGCCGCAAACAGAGGAAACAACCAAAATGATCAATCAAGCCGCCATCAAGCAGATGAAAACGGGTGTGATTTTGATTAATACGGCCCGCGGAGGATTGTTGGATGAATTAGCAGTAGCGAATGCGTTGAATGAAGAAAAAATCTATGCTTTAGGTGCAGACGTTGTCTCAAAAGAGCCTATGAGTAGAGACAATCCATTATTAGAAGCTAAGAACTGTTTTCTTACTCCTCATATCGCTTGGGCGCCGATCGAAACGCGAGAACGGTTGATGAAGATTGCTCTAGACAATTTAAGTGCTTTTCTTGCGGGCGAGGAAAAAAATATCGTAAATAAGAGGCTGTGACAGAAGTGTTCAGCTTCAAGAAATAAGAAGGAATTTCCGAAAATTGCTCCTCAAATTTTTGTGAAATTTCGGCTTATTTCCGAAGAAGCTACTTCTGTCACACCGTTTATACGGAAATAGGAGCTGAGACAAATTAATGTCCCAGCTCCTTTTGGTTGGTGTCTATACGGAGTGCTGATTAACGAAACAGATCGTTGATTTGTTCGAAATCTGTTTGCGTTAAGCGAATATCAACAGCTTTCGCATTTGCTTCGACTTGTTCTGCTCGTTTTGCACCGGGGATAACGACATCAATTTGAGGATGCTTCATATACCAAGCCAGTACCAATTGAGCCACCGTCGCATCATAATTGTTCGCAAGTGGTTTTAGTTGATCAACCTTTGCGACGATTTCTTTAAAACGCTCGCCTTTAAAGTCTGGATTTTTACTACGAAAATCACTGTCTTCAAAGTCAGCTTCTTTGTCATATTTACCTGTCAGTAAGCCAGAAGCCAATGGGAAATAGGGAACAAAACTAATATGGTTTTCTTTTAAATAAGGAAACAGTTCTTTTTCGACTTCACGATGAATTAGGCTGAAGCGGTCCTCTACGATATCGACATAGCCATCTTGATTGGCTTCCTTTAATTGCTCTAGTGAAAAGTTTGATACACCGATCGCGCGGATTTTTCCTGCTTCCTTTAATTCATGCAAAGCAGCCACTGCTTCGTTTTTCGGTGTGGTTTCATCTGGAAAATGAATATAAAAAATATCGATGTAATCCGTTTGCAGCCGCTTCAAAGCAGCTTCTACCGCTTCTTTTAAAAATTCTGGCGAGTTATTGAATTTTCCACCTCGACTTGGATCATGAGCAGCTTTTGTCGCAACAATCACTCGTGAACGGTCAAATTCAGGTTCTTGCAAGACCTCACCAATTAATTCTTCCGAACGGCCTTGTCCATAAGAATAAGCTGTATCTAGTAACGTGATCCCATTGTTAAGCGCAGTTCGAACGACTTCTTTTCCCATTTCATCCGTCAAGTTTGGATAGAGATTATGTCCGCCGACAGCGTTGGTTCCTAAACCTAACGCGCTGGCATATACCCGTGATTTTCCGATTCGTACTTCTGACATACTATTCACTCCTCATTTTGCTTGAATTGGCAAACGTGCCATCTTTTTTTAGTTTAGAATAAAGCAGAAAAAAAAGCGAATAATCCTTATTATCCTCGATTGACCACCTGAAATCACTTGACTTTCGAGCTTTTTTTTAGTAGCGTAATAGAAGATAAAAAACATCTAAGAAGGAACGAGTAAATTACTGAAGACGTACAGGAAAAATTGCCTTGACTGAAAGCAATTTCGTAGTAAGTAATCGAAAGACAGTCTGGAGATGAGTGCGTGCAAAGCCACTCCGTTACGCAAGCGTTAATTGCTAGAGAAAAGAGGAAACTCTTTTAAAAAATAGGTGGTACCGCGATCATTTCGCCCTTGTTCAAGACGAACAAGGGCTTTTTTTGACAGTTTTTCTCCTGCTTCAGCAGGTTAGAAAAATGTTATGCGAAACGACAATAAAATATTTTTTGATTTTTGAAAAATGTCTCTGTTGAAATGAGATAGCGATATTTTTTTCTACCTATTATTCATTAATTCTGACAAAAACAATACCCATCATAAAAGGAGACTTACCATGAGTTATCAACGACCTAAAGGGACCAATGATATTTTACCGGGAGAGAGCAACAAGTGGCAATTTGTTGAAGAGACTGCGCGTTTAGTTTTTAGTGATTACCAATACCAAGAAATCCGCACACCGATCTTTGAACACTACGAAGTGATCGCCCGTAGTGTTGGGGACACAACGGATATCGTTTCAAAAGAAATGTATGATTTTCACGACAAAGGCGAGCGCCATGTGACTTTACGTCCTGAAGGAACGGCACCGATTGTTCGGGCGTACGTAGAAAATAAATTATTTGGACCAGAATTCAAGAAGCCTTACAAGGTTTATTATACAGGCCCGATGTTCCGATATGAACGTCCGCAAAAAGGTCGCTTACGTCAATTCCATCAAATTGGAGTCGAAGCTTTTGGTAGCGAAAATCCCAGCTTGGACGTCGAAGTGATGGCTATGGCAATGGATTTCTTCAAACAATTAGGCATCAATCAATTACGATTAGTCATCAATACTTTAGGGGACAAAGAAACCCGAAGCAATTATCGTCAAGCATTGATTGAATACTTAGAAGCCCACGAAGCAGAACTAAGTGAGGATTCGAAGCGTCGCTTACACGAAAATCCATTACGGGTTCTAGATAGTAAGGATCGTAAGGATCAGCCAGTAGTTGCGGATGCACCAAGTATTCTAGATTATTTAAGTGATTACGCGAAGAAATATTTTGAAGGCGTGACTAAAACGCTAGAATATTTGAACATTCCTTACGAAATTGATCATCGAATGGTTCGCGGTTTAGATTATTATAATCATACGATTTTTGAGATCATGAGCGACGCTCCAGGAATGGGCGCGCAAACAACGATTTGTGGCGGCGGCCGTTATGATGGCTTAGTTGAAGAACTTGGTGGACCAGAAACACCTGGGATCGGGTTTGCAATGGGAATCGAACGAATCTTACTGACTTTAGAGCAAGAAGACGTGATGGTACCGGACGCGACTAATTTGGATGCTTATGTTGTCGGTTTAGGTGAGGCGACGAATATGGAGACCTTAAAAGTTGTTCAAGCGATTCGCGGTTTTGGTTTTTCTGCTGATCGCGACTTCATGGGACGCAAGGCCAAAGCACAATTTAAAACGGCGGACAAAGAAGGCGCTAAACTGGTCTTAACTTTAGGAGAAGACGAATTAGCGAACGGCGTGATCAATGTGAAGGATTCTGCAACTAGAGAAGAAAAAGCATTTCCATTGGCGGATCTGTATGAAAACTTCGCAGCGATCTACGATGAAATGACAGCACCAAAATTTGATTAAAAGAAATGGTAGGAGGAATAAAAAATGGCTAGACGTACTGTCTATTGCGGACGCGTGTCCGAAGAATATTTAGAGCAACAAGTAACATTAAAAGGGTGGGTTCAAAAACGTCGTGACTTAGGTGGGTTGATCTTTATTGATTTGCGTGACCGTGAAGGCGTTGTGCAAGTAGTCTTTAACCCGGAAGAATCAAAAACAGCTTGGGAAGTGGCGGATCAATGCCGTAGCGAATTTGTTGTTGAAATTACCGGAACCGTGATCCGTCGTGATGCAGGTGCCGTCAATAAAAAAATGAGTACTGGTGAGTTTGAAGTCAAAGGAGAAGACATTACGATTTTGAACAGTGCCAAGACACCACCTTTCTCAATTGAAGATGAACAAAATATCAGCGATGAAGTTCGTTTGAAATACCGCTACATGGATTTACGTCGTCCAAAAATGGCGAAAAATATCATGATGCGTCATCAGTTGACGAAATCTGTTCGTCGTTTCTTAGATGACAATGATTTCTTAGATATCGAAACGCCATACTTGGCAAAATCAACCCCAGAAGGCGCGCGGGATTACTTGGTACCTTCACGGGTGCATGCGGGACATTTTTATGCTTTGCCGCAATCACCGCAAATTTTGAAACAATTATTAATGACAGCCGGCTTTGACCGTTATTATCAAGTCGTTCGTTGTTTCCGTGACGAAGATTTACGTGGCGATCGCCAACCTGAATTTACTCAGATTGATATTGAAACCAGCTTTTTGACTGCTGAAGAAATTCAAGAATACACGGAAGCAATGATCGCACAAGTGATGAAGGATGTACGTGGTATCGAAGTGACATTACCATTCCCTCGTATCACTTGGGACGAAGCGATGGAACGTTATGGTTCAGATAAACCAGATACACGTTTTGACATGGAATTGATTGATGTGACTGAGATCGCTGCGGCGACTGATTTCAAAGTTTTCCGAATGGCTTCAGACAATGGTGGTGTTGTCAAAGCGTTGAATGCCAAAGGTGCGGCTGACAAATATTCTCGTAAAGAATTGGATCGTTTAGGTCAATTTGTCGGTCAATTTGGAGCAAAAGGCTTGGCTTGGATCAAAGTTGATGAAAACGGAGAATTGACTGGACCAATCGCGAAATTCATGGGCGGCGTCAGCGATGAATTGAAGAAAGCAACGAATGCAGAAGCCGGCGATGTATTGATGTTTGCGGCGGATCAATTTTTAACTGCTGTGACGGCTTTAGGCGCGGTTCGTTCCAAAGTTGGGAAAGAGCTTGGCTTGATTGATGAAGATCGTTTCGATTATTTATGGGTCGTTGACTGGCCACAATTTGAATTTGACCAAGAAGCGGGTCGTTACGTGTCTGCTCACCATCCATTCACAATGCCGATGGAAAAAGATATTGAAAACTTGAAGGATCATCCAGAAAAAGTATACGCTCAAGCCTACGATATCGTCTTGAATGGTTACGAATTAGGTGGCGGTTCATTGCGTATCAATACTCGCGAATTGCAAGAGCAAGTCTTTGAAACGTTAGGCTTTACTCGTGAAAGTGCCAATGAACAATTCGGTTTCTTGTTAGAAGCATTGGATTATGGTTTCCCTCCAATCGGCGGAATCGCTCTTGGTTTGGATCGATTTGCGATGTTGCTAGCTGGTGAAGATAATATTCGTGAAGTGATTGCCTTTCCTAAAAATGGGAAAGCAGCTGATCCGATGTCAGATGCACCAAGCACCGTTTCCCCACTACAACTTTATGAGTTGAGTATCGATGTGACTAAAGTAGAAGAATAAGAAAATACTAAGAGATGCACCTGCCTCCATGGTAGGTGCTTTCTTTTTTTCATGAAAATACGTATAATGTGATTGAATTTTTGAAATGAGGCGGAAGTACATGATGAAAAAGAAGATAGAGGAGTGGCCCCATCACGATTACGCCACCCGCTTATCTGTCGCAGTTGTTTATGCATTTTTAGCGGCGATCGCCGTAAACTTTTTTTACCAGCCCGGACATATCTATTCTAGCGGAGCAACCGGGTTTGCCCAAATATTGACGACCTTGTCTCATCGGGTAGTTGGATTTACCGTACCAGTATCTATTACGCTGTTCTTAATCAATGTACCATTGTTTTTCTTGGCATGGTTCAAGATCGGTCATAAATTTACTATTTTTACCTTCATCACTGTATTTTTAACGTCTTTCTTTATCCATATCATTCCTGAAACGACCTTGACCAAGGACCCAATCATCTGTGCGATCTTTGGCGGTGCGATTATGGGAGTGGGGATCGGTTTTGCGTTGAAGAATGGCTTGTCCTCTGGTGGTCTGGATATTCTGAGTATCACGATCCGCAAACGTACAGGGCGTTCAGTTGGGTCGATCTCGATTATTTTCAACGTTATGATTATGCTGATGGCGGGAATTCTATTTAGCTGGCAATATATGTTCTATTCTGCGCTGGCGATTTTTATGAGCGGCAAATTAACCGATGCGCTTTATACAAAACAGCGGAAGATGCAGGTCATGATTGTTACTAAATGTCCTGATCGCGTCATCGAAGGGATTCAAGATCAAATGCGCCGCGGGATTACGATCATCAATGAAGCGGAAGGTGCGTATAAGCATGACAAGCAGACGGTTTTATTTACGGTCGTGACGCGTTTTGAATTGCCAATGCTTGAGGCGATTATGCGAGAAACAGATCCGCAAGCCTTTGTCAGCATTTCTGAGAATGTTCGAATTTTAGGACGCTTTTACGAAGAAACGATGGATTAAAGCTGGAACGATTTTTGTTCCAGCTTTTTTTTAAATTGTTTAGGAAATCTTTTTTTTCTTGAGAAAATGTTGCAGTTTCCCCCGTTTGAACGTATAGTTAAAATTGGTATTTTATTGATATTCTATAGTAAAGTTGGAAAATAAATTATGGAAAAAAGACTTAAAAACAGTCGTTATATTACTGGCTTTGACGGTATTCGTTCTTTAGCAGTGATAGGCGTTATCTTATATCACTTATTGCCTTCGCAAATGCGTGGGGGGTATTTGGGTGTTCCGGTTTTCTTTGCGGTCTCCGGTTATTTGATTACCGATTTGCTTTTACAGGAATGGAAGCAGACAGGAAAAATCAACATTAAACAATTTTATTATCGGCGCATGAAGCGGTTGTACCCAGCGCTGGTGGCGATGCTGATCGGTGCTTCAGCCTACATCACTTTATTTCAGCGCAATCTGCTAAACAATTTACGAGGCAATGTCCTTAGTAGTTTGTTTTATGTGAACAATTGGTGGCAGATCAATCACGGAATGTCTTACTTTGATCGGTTTGCTGGCGAATCGCCCTTTACCCATATTTGGTCATTGGCAGTTGAATCACAAAACTATTTGATCTGGCCGGTCGTGTTCGTTCTCTTGATGAAATTTATAAAAAACAAAGCCAATGTCTTTTTTAGTATTTTAGGAGCGGCCCTTGTTTCGGCCATTTTAATGGCGGTCTTGTATGTTCCCGGTTCTGATCCAACAAGAGTTTATTACGGGACTGATACCCGCTTATTCTCAATTTTACTTGGGGGCGCTTTGGCATTCATTTGGCCAAGCACTCGTTTAAAAGCACAAATTCCGCCGCAGGCCAAGCGGATTTTGAATGGCGTAGGATTAGTTACGATGATCTTATTGATCCTCGCATTTTTATTTTTACGAGATGATCTGACCTTTGTCTATTATGGCGGGATTGTTTTAGTTAGCCTTTTAAGCATCTTGTTAGTAGCGATTACTGCCCATCCTGGCGCGAGTTGGAATCGCTGGTTGACCAATCCGGTCTTTAGCTGGATCGGCAAACGTAGCTATGGGATCTACTTGTATCAGTTTCCAGTCATGATCTTTTACGAAGCGAAAGTGAATGTCGCGAATCATATTTTTCTCCATACGATCGTAGAAGTTCTTTTGATTGGCTTAGTTACCGAGCTGTCTTACCGTTTTGTAGAAAAGCCGTTGCGCTACTTCAATTATCGTAAGAGCTTTGCTACGTTGAAAAATTCTTTTTATGCACCGTTAAAAAGCCGGCGCAAGATTGGCTTTATTTTCAGCGGGTTGCTCACACTGATTGCTGTGGCGGGGATTATCATCGCACCGACGAATCAAGTCGATGCCAATCAACAAGCGTTACAAAAACAAATTGAGCAAAATAAAAAGGCTGCGGATAAAACCGAAACGATTCAATCAAGCAGCGAAACACAACAGACCGATCAAACGACCGAAAGCTCCGAGGCTCCCAAAAGTCTGGCTGATAAATATAGTTTGAGCAATCGCGAAATAACGAAAGCGAAAAATTTGAAGATCACCGCCTTTGGCGATTCTGTTTTATTAGCTGGTTCAAAAGGACTGACGGAAATATTCCCCAAAATGGTGGTTGATGGTGAAGTTGGTCGGCAATTGAAAGATAGCCCACCATTGTTGCAAACCTTAAAGGACAAGGGCGAATTAAACGATACCGTTTTATTAAGCTTAGGAACAAATGGTCCTTTTAACCAAGATGACTTTGCTCAGATTATGAATATTTTAGGCGATAAGCATCAGGTCTTTGTACTAAATACCCATGTACCGACACGTCGCTGGCAAAATGATGTGAATAGTACCTTAGATACCGTTGCGAAAGAGTACAAAAATGTTCACCTGATTGATTGGTATGGCTATAGTAATACGCATCCTGATTGGTTCTATGATGATCAAGTCCATCCAAATGAAGGGGGCTCGATCCATTATTGTTCATTGATTGCCAAAGAAATTTTAAAAGGGCAATAAATAAAAACGTTTTGTGAGTCACTCACAAAACGTTTTTTGCTTGTTGGGTCAGTAAGTAGTGTTCTTTTTGCTTACGAGGTAATCTTTTAAAGGCGGCCTCGGCTTTGGTAGCCTCACTGCGAGTCGCAAAGCGTTCAGCATGGATCATCTGAACCGGTCGTCGGCTTTTTGGGTGAGTATATTTTGCACCTGTCCCAGCATTGTGTTCTTTCAAACGGCGAGCCAATTCAGTCGTATAGCCGCCATAAAAGGACTGGTCGCTGCAAAGTAAAACGTAAAAATAATGATCAGTTGCCATAAAGCATCTCCTGTAAGGCGGGTGAGTAGCTGCCAGAGTCGTCATAAGTATATAATGGTGGCAGAAAACGCAGACCGTCTTTCTTGCCATCTTTGATTCCTTCGATTAAAAGGACGTTGGCTTCTTTTCCTGGCTTCGGATAAACGAATTGGATTCGCTTTGGTGCGATTCGATTGGCTCGCAAGCAATCGACGATCTCTAAAAAACGATCCGGACGATGCACCATTGTAAAGCGGCCGTTCATTTTTAATAATTTTGCTGAGACTTGAACGACATCTGCTAATGTCGCGTGGATCTCGTGGCGGGCGATTGCTAAGTGAGGATTCGGATTTTTTTTACTGGTTGGCAGTTCTTTAAAATAAGGCGGATTGCAAACAACTAAGTCGGTCGAATCGGCCCGAAAAAAATCAAATGTATTTTTTAAATCTAATTCGTGCATCGTTAATTGATTTTCCAAGTGGTTCAATGCAATACTGCGTTGCCCCATATCAGCTAAGCGCGGCTGTAATTCAATCTGATCAATGCTAGCAGAAGTCTTACGGCTCAAAAAAAGTCCGACGGCACCATTGCCGGCACACAGATCAATAATTTTGCCATATTTAGGCGCACGCGCAAAATTGGCTAAAAGTACTGCGTCAATCGAGAAAGAAAAGACCTCTGAACTTTGGATGATTTGAATATCTTCCGCGTAAAGCTGATCAATTCGTTCACCTTTTTTTAACAATTTCAATTGCCCCCTTAAAAAAATCATACCGTTGTATTATACTACGTTTAGTCAGATAACTGAAAGGAAGAAAAAATGTTTTTTAAAATTATTCGTGTGATCGCTCGAGGGATTTTAGCGGTCGTTAACGGCAATGCTCATTATCAAAATCAAGATAAATTACCAGAGGGGAATTATATTTTAGTTGCTCCCCATCGGACATGGTGGGACCCAGTTTATATGGCGTTAGGCGCATCGCCGAAACAATTTAGTTTCTTAGCGAAGGCGGAGCTGTTTAAGAATCCAGTGTTACGATTTATCTTAGTCCACTTGAATGCTTTTCCGGTGGATCGTGACAAGCCTGGCCCAAGCGTAGTCAAACGTCCAGTCAAAATGTTGAAAGACTCAGACAAAAGCTTGATTATGTTTCCTAGCGGCACCCGTCATTCCTCTGAATTAAAAGGCGGGATGGCTTTGATTTCTCGTTTGTCAAAAAAGCCGATCGTACCGTCTGTTTATCAAGGGCCAACGAAGTTTTCTCAGCTATTTAAACGAACACCAGTGATTATTCGCTTTGGCGATCCAATCGATCTTTCAGATATTAAAAAAATGGACAAAGCTGGTTTAGCAGAAGTCGAACGTCGAGTGCAAGGTGCTTTCGATCAGTTGGATCATGAAATCGATCCTAATTTTAAATACGTGGCCAAGGAAAAGAACGCTGATTGATCTCAGCGTTCTTTTCTTTGGTTAGACAAGTTTTTTTCTAAAACAACATCCACTTGCTAAGCAGAAAAAAATAGGGAATCGTGTTATACTTTTGGGAAGGACTAAATGAGGAAAAGGGTGGATCAATGAAAGTTTTACATACGGCTGACTGGCATATTGGCAAAAAGCTGCATGGCTATGACCTACTGTCAGATCAAGCATATATTCTTGATCAAATACTTAAAATCGCTAAAACAGAGGCGGTGGATGCAATTATCATTGCGGGGGACTTATATGATCGTTCTGTCCCTTCTGAAGACAGTGTCCGGTTATTAAATCAAACGATCGCTAAATGGAACTTAACCGAAGGCTTTCCCTTACTAGCAATTTCAGGCAATCATGATAGTGCCACTCGTTTGGCTACCGGGGCACCATGGTTCGATCAAGCCGATTTCCATCTCCATACCCGGTTACAAGAAGCCTTCACGCCGGTGGTAATGGGAAACGTCCAATTTTATTTACTGCCTTATTTTGAACCAGTTGATGCGCGGATCTATTTTGAAGATTCAGAGTTGCGGACGATCCAAGCGGCGATGCCGAAAGTCATTGAAGAAATGAAGGCAAGTTTTGATCCGACGATGAGCCAGATTCTAGTTAGTCATTTTTTTGTTGCTGGCAGCAGCAAAACCGATTCTGAGACGAAGATCGAAGTTGGTGGCTTAGACGGGATCAATGGCCGTTTATTAACTGATTTTAATTATGTCGCGTTAGGCCATCTTCATGGAAAAGATGCTTTGAAGTTGGAAAACGCCCGCTATAGCGGTTCCCCTTTAAAATATTCATTATCGGAGAAGGATCAGACGAAAGGTGTTTGGATCGTTGACACCGAGACAAGTACTTTCACTTTTCATGAATTGACTCCGTTACACGAGATTCAAGAGTTGCATGCCAGTTTTGAGGAGCTATTAGATCCAGCTTATTATGAAAGAGTTGAACGGGAGGACTATTTGTCTATTCTTTTAGAAGATCGGGCAGTCATTCCAAATTTAATGAATCAATTGCGGCAAGTCTATCCGCGGATCATTCAAGTTCAGCGGCTCAACGGCTATGAGACAGCGGTAGAGAATCGCTTGAAGGCTGAGAGTCTTAAAGAAAAATCACCGGTCACCTTGACCGAAGAATTCTTCACCGAAGTTTCTCAAACGGAGCTGTCACTTCAACAGAAGCAGTGGATCGAAGAAGGACTGCAGGCGCTGATTAAAGGAGGGATCAACTGATGCTTCCAAAGAAAATCATTATGGAAAATTTTGGTCCCTTTCTACATGAAGAAGTGGACTTTGAACAGATGACCGAAGCGCCTTTATTTTTGATTAGCGGTAAGACTGGCGCAGGGAAGACGACTATTTTCGATGCGATCACCTTCGCATTATACGGAGATGCGTCAGGTGGTGTGCGTTCTTCCAATGAGATTCGTTCGTCCTTTGCTGAACCTTCGGAAGAAACCCGGGTACAATTTCTCTTTGAGCACCAAGGAAGAAATTATTCCATCGAGCGCTGGCCCAAACAGACCTTAGCCAAGAAAAATGGCAAAGGCGAGACGACGAAAAATCAAAAAGTCCAATTAAGTGTCTTTAACGATTTAGGACAAGAAGCTGAAGTCTATACAAAGGTCGATGCGGTAAATGACGTAATCTATCAGATTCTGCATTTGCAAAAAGATCAGTTCAAGCAGATCGTGATGCTGCCGCAGGGAGAATTTCGCACCTTTTTGAATGCTAATAGTACGGAAAAAGAAATGGTCCTGCGAAGTTTATTCGGAACGAATTTTTATCGGAATTTCACTGAGAATCTAAAAATCCAGAAACAGGATTTAGAAAAAGCAGTAGGCGAGTTGACGACTCGGATCGATCAATTATTTCAGCAAGTTTTAAGCGAAAAAGGCCTGACCTATGAAGAATCCTTGAATCTGGCTAACGTATATTTAGCCGAGGAAGAACAGGTATTGCAGACCGAGAAGCTAGCATTGTCTGATAAAGAGCAGGAGTTAAAAAATTCCCAGTTACAATTCCAAAAAGCTCAGGAACTAGCTGAAAACTTTCAGCACTATCGTAGTGCTCAGCAAACCTTGCAGCAATTAGACGCACGCTTACCAGAAATTGAAGAAATGAAAAAGCAACTGGTCCGTGAGAAGAAAATCCAACAGATCCGTCCAACCTTTGAACGAGTCCAAGAATTAATCAAGCTGCAAGAACAGCAAAGCTTGGAAGAAACAGCCAATCAGCAGCAGGAAAAAGTCTTGCAGCAGCAAATCGAACAATGTCAAAAAGAAGGTGCTGAATTCGACCAGCAACGCCCTGAATGGCTTGAAAAAGAAAAAGAGAACCAACAATTAGTTTCTCTCTTGCCTCTCGTTAAGCAGCGGGAACAATTGCTGCAGGAAAAACAGATGCTGGCTGACCAGTTGATAAAACAAAAAGCACAGCAAACCCAGATCAACGAAGGATTAAAACGGTCTGAAGAGCAACAAAGAACCTTGCAGCATAAAATCAGCGCTGAAAAAAAATGGCAAGATCGACGTTATCAAGAATTACAATTTCGGCAAAGGATGGATCAGTTACAAGCGTTGGCAAATCAAGTTTTCCAGCAGCAAGAAGAGGAAGAAGATCAACAGATTAAATTAGCACAATTGGTTGAAACCGTTAGTCGAACGAGTAACCGCTTAACGAGTGAAACCGGCGATTATAAAAAATTAAAAAGTCAATGGGCAGCTGCTGAGATTGCTCGTTTAAGTTTAGAACTGTTGCCTGGCGAGCCCTGTCCTGTTTGTGGTTCTAAGGAGCACCCCGCAGCGGCGCAACATTTTCAGCTCGGCTCGGAAGATTTGGTTCAGCTACAGCTAGAGCTTGAAACCAAAGAAGCTCAAATCAAAGAACTGGAGACGTTGAAGGAACAAACCGAAGCACGTTTTGAAATGGCGAAGCAGGCGTTTGATAAGTTACAATCCCTGCGTTTAGCTACCCAAGAAGAACTGGAGCAACAGCTTCATCAATACCATCAAGCCTTCTCTGATTATTATCAAAGTAGTGTCGAGGCAGAGATTAAAGAGCTGGAAGAGTTTCTTGTAGACCGGCAAACAGAGACTAGTAAGGCGTTGTCGGAGATTGCTGAAGCAGAAGAAACCCTTCAGCAGCTAAAATCAGAAACGGAAGCCGCGGAAAAAGCAAAGGTCGAGCTTGAAACGAAGTTGACGACACTTCAAAGTGAGAGTCAAACGTTGGTTGGTCGGATTACAAGTCTGATTGAACAAACGGAGCAGTGGCAACTAGACAGTTTGCAAGCGCGGATCAATGAGCTTACCGAAGCACTAGCAGATTACCAAAGCCGGTTGCAAAAGCATCAAGACAACTTAAAGAAAATCGAACAACAGCAGATCCGTTTGCAGGAAAATCAAAAGCTTTTGAAAAAACAACAGCAAGTAACGGCTGAACAATTAGCCGCTTTCCAAGCACAGTTGCAAGAACAGTTGACTACTGCAGAATTAGTGCAAGCAGATTTACTAGCGCCGATTAAAAACCTTGCTGAGTTAGAAGAAATCATCACAGATTTTCAGCAGCAACGATTATTAATAAGCGATCGAATCAACCGACTGCTTGAATTGGTTCATGATCAGAAAGAACCGGATCTAAGCCAAATGCAGAACTTGTTGCTGGAAAAAGAGGAGCAAGTCTCGGCCTTTCAACAGCAGTATTTTGCAAAAGAGAATCAACTTAAACAGCAACGTGAGATTATCCAGCAAATTCAAAAGCTCCAGCAGAAAAGTAAAAAGCAATTAGACGAATTAAGTCAGTTGTTACAGCTTTATCAAACGATGAATGGGGATAATCCGCAAAAGATCAGTCTAGAACGCTATGTTTTGCAATGGTACCTAGCAGAGGTCTTGCAAAGTGCCAATCAACAACTGAGTCAATTGACAAAAGGACGCTACCGTTTCGAGTTGAATCAAGCAACCGGCCGTTCAAAAGGGAATACCGGTCTCGAAATCAATGTCTACGATGATAATGCTGGCGCGACTCGCAGCTCTCATACTTTATCTGGCGGTGAAAGTTTTATTGCCGCATTGTCGTTGGCATTGGGTTTAGCGGAAGTGATCCAGAATCAAGCGGGCGGTGTGGCGATCGAAGCCTTGTTTATCGATGAAGGCTTTGGCTCGCTGGATGAAGAAGCGCTGGAGATGGCGATGGAAGCATTAGAAGGAATTGAGAATGCGGGACGGATGATTGGTATCATCAGTCACGTGAGAGAATTGAAAGAGCGTATCCCACAACAAATTATTGTGGAGACTAGCGGGACGGGGCGCAGCAGTATTCGTTACCAGCTAGAAGGATGGAGTGAAGGTTAATGAGATGGAGTATTCCAGAAAAAGTAATTGAACGCGGCAGAACCTATTTAAAAGAAGGGCGGGTCTTATCAGTTGAAGCAGATCCAGCTCGTCGTGTTTGGCATGGAGAAGTATTAGGCAGCGAACTTTATCTGGTTGATTTAGATGGCAGCGGCAAAGAAAATGATATTTGCGCCTGCCCTTATTGGGAAGAGCACGGCTATTGTAAACATACGGTAGCGGTGGAATTGTATTTGCGAGAAAAAGGCTTATCGCGAGTAATCAAGCCTGAAACAGTTTTACCTAAAAAAATGGAGAGTAGTGTCTCCTTCGCTGATTTATTGAACCAAGGCTTTTCACGTTTGGAAAAAGAAGCCGAGCCATTGCAATCATTATTCGTCGATTTTGTAGTAGAAGCGATTCCGACGAATCCTTACCATCCTGAGCTGGACGTGCTGGCTGTCTCTTTGCGGATCGGTAGTAATTTAAATAAACGCAGTTATATCGTGAAAAATTTATATGACTTCTTGCATGCCTATCAAACTGATTCAGCTTATACGGTGAATAAGCAATATCGATTCCAAATCGAAGCGGGAGCGTTCGATCCGACCTGTCGCGATCTGATTGAAGATTTAGTTGGGATCAGTGAAACCTATCAGTTATTAGGTAAAGCTGGCTTGCAAGTCAAAGGCAAGCTGGACAAACGTTATCTCTTATTACCAGTTCACCGGATGCAGGAACTATTAAAGGCAATGGAAAAAACGGGAAATTTGAGTATCAAACTGGGGGAAAAAACCTACACTGAAGTTCATGAAGGACAAGAGCTGCCTTTATTATTTACGTTAGAGAAACGTGACGAAAATGATTTTGGCTTGATGATCGAAGACCGCTTCACGAATTATTATAGTAATTATTTTTTAGGTTTTATCGAAAATTCCTACTACTTAATGACTCATGAACAACAAGATACGTATATCACGTTGAAACAATTGATGAAGCGCTTGAAAGAGCCAGTCATCACTTACGAACAGCGACAACTATCTCAGCTATTCACAGAGGTCTTTCCTTATTTACGGAAAATCGGCCGGGTCGCAGTTTCTGGCGATGTTTCAGAAATCATGCAAGAAGAGCCGTTGCGGGCTGTCGTGATCTTTCGAAAAATCAAAGGCATGATCAAAGCTGAAGCAGAGTTTCATTATGGCAAAGCTTATTTTTCAACCAATGAAGAGCATCAGCCAAAATTGCCTCACAATGTCGAGATTTTAAGAGATCGCAAGAAAGAGCAGTTGATCTTGGACTTATTTGATACGTATCGGTACCAAAAAATTGATACCGGATTTGAAAAAAAGATACCGGTCAAAGACAATTTGTATTATTTCTTTAAAGTCGAAGTTGAAGAATTCCGCAAATACGCCGAAGTTCGGATGGGTAAAAAATTACGACAGCTCTTCTTAGATGGTGAAGAATTCCAACCAACGATTGAAGTCGATCAATCGGGCTCATGGCTGGATATCAAATTTGATGTAACCGGAATTGATGACCACGAGATCGATCACGTATTGAATAGTTTGCTGCGAAAAGATCGTTTTTATACTTTAGACAACGGTGAAGTGCTGTCTTTTGATTCAGAAGCGTTTCAGCAAACGAGCGAAATGATCGGTCAATTAAGAGAAAAAATCAATGCCAAAGACGGCTTGATTCGATTACCGAAGAGTCAGGGGATCATGCTTGAGCAACGTTTGAAGGATAATCCGCAAGCGCAGTTTAGCGAAAGTTTTACCGCGATGGTGCAGGATTTGACGCATCCAGAAGATTATCAAGTTCCACTACCGGAAAATCTGCAAGCGACATTACGGCCGTATCAAGCAGCAGGATTTCGCTGGTTGAAAATGTTAAGTGATTATGGCTTCGGTGGAATTTTAGCGGATGAGATGGGTCTAGGAAAAACTATTCAAGTGATCACCTTCTTATTGGCAGAAAAAGCGCAGCAGCCGATTAAGGCATTGATCGTAACTCCAGCCAGCTTAGTTTATAACTGGCAAGCAGAGATCAAAAAATTCGCGCCTAGTCTAAACTCTTGTGTCGTTTCTGGCAGTCGCGCCGATCGTGAACAAGCTTTGGCGGAAGCGCAGGAGATCGTAATCACCTCTTACGCCAGCTTACGCCAAGATATTGATCTGCACGAACAAGCCGGCTATCAGTATATGATCTTAGATGAAGCGCAAATGGTCAAAAATGCTTCCACCAAAACGTCTAGCGCGTTGCGAACGTTACAAATTCCGCATCGTTTTGCACTAAGTGGTACGCCAATCGAAAATAATTTGGAAGAATTATGGTCTCTCTTCCAAACCGTTATGCCAGGATTCTTCCCAAGCGTCGGACGCTTCCGCCAAATGGCAGTCCCTGAAATTGCCAAGATGATCCAGCCATTCGTTTTACGACGGGACAAAGATACAGTCTTGCAAGAGTTGCCTGAACGAATTGAATCCAATGTATTAAGCAGCTTGACTGAAGAACAAAAGACGGTTTATCTTGCTTACTTGAAGCGGATGAAGCAAGAAGTCGATCAGATGGATTCAGCCACTTTCCGCAAGCAGCGGGTAAGTATCCTAGCAGGTTTGACGCGCTTACGTCAAATTTGTGATGACCCACGTCTCTTTATGGAAGGCTACGAGGGCGGTTCTGGAAAACTGGAACAAGTGAAGGATTTAATCAAAGCTGCCAAAGAAAATGGGCGCCGTGTTCTATTATTCTCACAATTTACCAGCATGCTTTCGATTATCGAGCAAGAATTTGCTGAAGAAGGACTTTCAAGCTTCTATTTACGAGGCAGTACGAAAGTTCAAGATCGCTTAAAAATGGTAGATGCTTTCAATGCAGGTGAAAAAGATGTCTTTCTAATCTCTCTGAAAGCCGGTGGTACAGGACTGAACTTGACCGGCGCCGATACGGTTGTTTTATATGACCTATGGTGGAATCCGGCGGTTGAGGAACAAGCAGCTGGACGTGCCCATCGAATCGGGCAGAAAAAGGTCGTTGAAGTGTGGCGAATGATTGCCGAAGGAACGATTGAAGAGCGAATGAATCAACTGCAACAAGAAAAACGTGAACTTTTCCAAAAAGTGATCCAAGGCAACGAAGAACAAACCAATAAACTGACTGAAGAAGATATCCGGATGATTTTGAGTCTAGGAGAATAAAAAAATTGCGGCGCTTAGCGCTGCAATTTTTTTTCGTTTAACAGTTGTTCTTTCAACTGAGGAAAGCTATTGATTTCTAGGTCATAGATAGCGGACTGTCCGGCGGGAAGCTCGCGACCTTGATGATTGAACCACCAGACTTGCCAACCGGCAGACTTAGCGCCGACGACGTCGTTCTCAAAGCTGTCGCCGATATATAAAATCGTATCCGCTGGCAGCGCCAACTTTTCTGCCATCAAATGAAAAATTTCAGGATCGGGCTTTTGAATCTGGAGAGCGTCAGAAATAAAAATATTTTCTGACTTGATCCACTTTTGTAGCTGCAGAGCGTTGATTTTTTGGTTCTGACGAATGACAGGTCCATTTGTAATGACAGCAATAGGCATTTTTTGTTGCGTCAAAAAAGCAAAGATTTCTCTCGTCTCAGTCGGTAGGGAAATCTGGTTCAATGCTTCATCATAGGCAGCTTGGAACTTAGTTAAGTCATCAGTCACCGCATAAAAATCAAAATCTTCTAATGCCAAACGAATTCGTTCGTGACGCATTTTCTCTAATGACCATTCACCAGAAATTGATTTCATATAATGAAGATCACTGTAATAGCGAAACTGAATAAAAAGAGCCTGCATCTTTTCTGCGGGGAAAGTTGGGAAAAGTTGTTTGATCGCCTGTGCGAAGGGTTCCTGTTGTGCATATAAGGTATCGTCTAAATCAAATACAATTGCTTGAATCATAGAATCACTCCTAATTATTTTATTAATTGTAAAAAAGCTTCTGTCGCATAAATGGCTATACTCTCCATTACTTTAATATTCTACAAACTTGCTTGTAGCTAACAAAAGTAATAAACAATTCTATTATAGCAAATAAGCAAAAAACTAGCTTTTTTAAATTGTTCTTGTTATGTTATTGGTGTTGGAAAAAAAAGAAAAAAACATCGTAATAAATCAATCAAAAATATACACAGGAGAAAAAATAATGATTGGAGTGCTAGAACGGGTGTTAATTATCAGTTCTACCAATCTTTGAATAGTCCTTAAAAATTTTGAATTATTTTGAATGAATGAAAACTGTATCTATAAAAAGAGAAAAAAATTTTAAAATATTTTGGTACAGTAGCCAAAAAAAAAAAGTAAAATAAAATAACTATAATTTAAGAATAATAGTAAAGGGACGATTTTGATTACTTAGAATTATTTTGAAAGATGGTTATATTATTTGGCTTTGAGCATTTTTTTTAAAATTATAAAACTTATTAAGTATTTTACGTATAAATAAAAAAATTTTATTTTCATTTTCTATTCAATTTTTTCGAAAAATAATTAAATTCAATAGTACAGATTTAGTTGTTGTTATAACATTGGCTAAAATGAGTTTTATGCCATTGTATTCTCATTTTAAATCAACCTATCAGCTCTGATAGCTTTTATTAGGTTGCCTTTAATTAAATAACGCTAATATTTATAAAAAAAAAGGGAAGTAACTCTTTTTTTTGTTACCTTTTTTTTGTATAATAGAAACAGATAGCAGGAGATGAGTTACACCTGTTACAAAAATAAGAGAGTCAAGAAAAGGAGTGATATGTATGTTGACACTATATACTTCCCCTAGTTGCACATCATGTCGGAAAGCACGTGCTTGGCTGCAGGAACATGAGATTCCCTATGTTGAACGAAATATCTTCTCTGAGCCGTTGAATATCGATGAGTTGAAAGATATTTTACAGATGACGGAAGATGGAACTGAGGAGATTATTTCTACTCGTTCTAAAGTTTTCCAAAAGTTGAATATGGATTTAGATGAATTGTCGCTAAAAGAATTACTGGATTTAGTGAAAGAAAATCCTGGACTGTTACGTCGTCCAATTATGATCGATGAAAAAAGATTACAAGTTGGGTTTAATGAAGACGAAATCCGTCGCTTCTTGCCTCGGGATGTTCGCCAGTATGAATTACGTCAAGCGCAATTAATGGCTGGATTATAGAAACAAATGCCTCGCAACTGCGAGGCATTTTTATTTTGTACTAATAAAAATGAAACAGTAACTATTTAGGTTGACTGGCTTCACGATTTTATAACTGGATAAATTGAGACAAATTTTGTTTTAAATCTGAATAGTCTTTTCTAAAATGGAAACCTCGCATGCCGGTTTCTTCAGCAGCTAAAATATTCGGCGCGGAATCGTCAATAAAATAGCACTCGGCGGGATTTAGCTGAAAGTGGCTATAAAAAGTTCGAAAAATCTGATGTTCAGGTTTTGCCAATTTCCAATCTGACGAGATAAAAATACCATCAAAAGCACTATAACTAGGAATAGTTTCTTCAAATAGATAAAAGTCTTGCGGTGCATTGGATAGCAAGTAAATTCCCAAGCCTTGATCCTTCAACTGCTGTGGAAGCTCCGCCATTTGTGGTAAGGGATGTAGGCCGTGATACCAAGTGGTTAACAACTCTTCAGTGATTCCATGTAAATCTTTTGGCAGTCGAGCTGTTACGGACAACAAAAGTTCCTGGTTAGTAATGGTTCCTTTGTCAAAGCGCAGCCAGTCGACTGAACCAAAGATTTCCTTCATAAGCAGTTTCTGCTGTTTTTCGTCAGCAGTTTTTTCTCGAATAAATCTTATTGGATCAAAATCGACTAAAACATTGCCTAAATCAAACACGATATTCTTGATCATCAAAAAACCTCCTTCAATAAAAGTATACGTTAGACGATCAATCAAACCAAGTATTTCTGATTCGTCCAAATGAATGTAAAAACTATGGTAAACATTCGTAGCGAGGTGTTCGTCTTTGTTTATAGGAATTTAATAAAATCCGTCGGCATTCTTTACTTTTAAACGGAATCAGTTACAATGAACATATAATCTATCTTTAAAGTGAGGTGTGCCAAGATGGAGATGGAACACATCAATGAGAATACGATCCGAGTCATTATCGAAAATGAAGACTTAGCTGAACGAGGGATCACTTTTTTGGATCTTTTAGGGAATCATCGTGAAATCGAATCTTTCTTTTACAGTATTTTGGAAGAAGTCGATATTGAGGATGAGTTTAAGAGCAGCGAAGCGGTAACATTTCAAGTACTGCCTAAAAATGATGGGTTAGAACTATTCATCAGCAAGAACTTGACGCCTGAGGATATCAGCAAAATGAATAACTCGACTGAATTTGAGGTCAATGATTTTGATCAATTGATTCGGCAACAGATTTTAGCGAATTCGGAAAGTCTTGAAGAGAATAGCAATAAGAACAATCTGCGTGTTTTCCAATTAAGCAGTTTTGAAGATATGATCGAACTTGCAAGCTATCATTTTTTAGATGATGCATGGTGCGATTTGTATCTGTTAAATGAGACGTACTATTTACAAGTATACTTCGATCCTGAAATTTATGGAGAGTATGCGTTAGCCGACACGACGGCGGAGATTTTAGAATATGCCTCAGCCTCTTCCGTCTCTACAGAAATGTTAGAAGAATACGGAAAACTGTTGATGCAGCGTGATGCGATCGAGATTACGCGAGCTCATTTCAGCTAAATTGTTTTTTAATACCATCGCTGGTTTCAGCGGTGGTATTTTTTTGGTCAATGTTTTATAAGCAAGAGATTTTTGCGTATCTTTTTATGAGGTGAAGAAGATGTTGTTTGCTTATACTGATGAAAAGAAAATGATTGAAGCGACGAGGGTTAAAGAAAACCAAACTTATTTTTGTCCAGATTGTGGAGAACGATTGATTCGTAAAGTAGGAAAGGTAAAAATTCCCCACTTCGCACATTTTAGTCATAGCAATTGTGTGGGACTGAGTGAAGGTGAGACGCCAGAACATTTAGAGCTAAAAGCGCTTTTTTTGAAATGGGGTTCCCGATTTGAAGCCGACTGGAAGCTAGAGCAGCCATTAACCGATTTGCCCCAAAGACCAGATCTGTTAAATGAGCAATTAGCAGTTGAAATTCAATGTTCAACTATCCAAGGGTCACGTTTGAAGGAGCGAATCATTGGCTATCGGGAGAAAAACTATCAAGATTGGTGGCTGTTGGGTCAAAGATTGTGGCCCAAAGAAAAATTTACTTCGCTACAAAAGCAATTTTGTGCTTTTGATAAAGAGAAGGGGTTGCACCTTTGGCTGATTGAAAAAAAGCAGATTCGTTTACTTTACCATATCCATAACAATGAGGGACTGGCCTACCGAGAAAAGCAGTGGCCGGCTTTTTCACTTCCTTTAAAGCAAATCTTCCATTCAAAGAAGTATCAGAAGCCGCTGAAAATCCTTCCTTCGAAAGAAAATATGCTTGCGAATAAGCAGACGTTGAGTGTCAAACTGGGTCAAAGCAATCCCGGGATCCTTAAATTGCAGCAGTTTTTCTATCAAGAGCGACGCCATCTCTTGTATCTATCGGAGTGGATCTATTTTCCTAGTCGCTATTTTTTCTTTTATCAAGAAGATGTCTTCCTCTTTCGTTATTTGTTTCAAAGGGAAGCAAAGCATGCTTCACGAATTTTCACAAAGTTTCTGGCTTATCGTGCAGCGAATCAACGAGAGTGGCTTTTTCACCGAGTTAGTCAGCAAGAAATATTGGAACGGCTTTATCTTGAAGCCATTTTTTTGTCAAAGAAAGGCTAAAGTTTATTTTTAACCAACTCTTTTTAAAATTACTTTTTGTGGAATTATGGTAAGATTGAGGATGAAAAATAGCTAGGATGTCCGATGCATTAGCCTGTGATTATGTAGGCTGAAGAATACCAGACATTGTGAAGCCTGTTTTTTCCTTAAAAATAGTTTGAAAAGAGTTAGGAGTGTTTTTATGAGTGAAGCAAAACAATTGCCAAAACGTCAAGAGATTCCAGCTGAATTGACCTGGGACTTAACGAAAATTTTTGCGGATGATGCGGCCTTTGAAAAGGAGTTTCAGTCTCTATCTGCTGAATTATCTAAAGTCACGGAGATCAAAGGAACACTGCATCAAGGAGCCGTGGATTTTCTTACAGCGATCGAATATGTCTTAGATATCTATCGTAAAGCTGAAGTTATTTACGTATATGCCCATTTAAAAAATGATGAGGATACAGCGAATGCGACGAATCAAGCGCTTTATGCTCGCGCGTCTAGCTTGATCGCCCAAGTCAGTGAAGCAGTCAGCTGGTTTGAACCGGAAATGCTGCAACTTTCTGATGATGCGATCTGGAATTATTTTGAAGTAGAACCGAAACTTGAATTGTATCGTCATTTTGTTGAACAGATCATTTCGGAAAGAGCGCACATTTTACCAGCAGAACAGGAAGCATTGCTGGCTGGTGCCAGTGAGATTTTTGGCAGTGCATCAGACACGTTTTCAATTATGAACAACGCGGACTTAAAATTCCCAGTTGTTAAAAATGAAGCCGGTGAAGATGTTCAATTAACGCATGGTGTCTATGGTCAGCTGTTGGAAAGTACGGACCGAAAAGTCAGAGAGCAAGCTTTTAAGGCCTTGTATTCAGTCTATCATCAATTCCGAAATACCTTCGCTTCGACCTTGAGCGCTCACGTGAAGAATCATAATTACAAAGCTAAGGTACGGGGATATTCTTCTGCTCGCGCGGCGGCGCTAAGCGGGAATCACATTCCGGAAGATGTCTATGAGACGCTGACTTTAGTGGTCAACCAATACTTACCGTTATTGCATCGCTATGTTGAACTGCGGAAGGAATTGTTAGAACTTGAAGACTTGCATATGTACGATCTATATACGCCGCTTTTAGCAGAAGCTCCGATTAAATATACTTATGAAGAAGCCCAAGCCAAAGCACTTGAAGCGCTGAAACCACTAGGAGAAGATTATTTAAGTGTGGTAAAAAAAGCTTTCGCTGAACGTTGGATCGATGTCGTTGAAAACCAAGGGAAACGTAGTGGCGCTTATTCTTCAGGCGCTTATGATACCCAGCCTTATATTTTATTAAACTGGCATGATCGTTTAGACGAGTTGTATACTTTAGTCCACGAAATGGGTCACAGTGTTCACAGCTATTTCACTCGCAGCACTCAGCCTTATGTTTACGGGGATTATTCGATTTTCTTAGCAGAGATCGCTTCGACTACCAATGAAAATATTTTAACTAGTTATTTACTACAAACGGAGAAAGATCCGAAGGTCCGCGCCTATATTATCAATCATTTCCTTGATGGCTTTAAAGGCACGATTTTCCGTCAGACACAGTTTGCGGAATTTGAACATTTTATTCACACCGCTGATGCAGCAGGTGATCCATTGACCAGTGAATATCTAAGCAAATATTACGGTGAGCTGAACGCAAAATATTATGGCCCAATCGTGATCAATGATGAAGAAATCAAGGATGAATGGTCACGGATTCCGCATTTCTACTATAACTATTACGTGTATCAATATGCGACGGGTTTTTCAGCAGCGATTGCTTTGTCAAAACGAATTGTTGAAGGAGAGCCTGAGGCCTTAGAAAAATATTTGACTTATTTGAAATCGGGCAGTAGCGATTATCCGATCGAAGTTATGAAGCGGGCCGGCGTCGATATGACCCAGCCAGCGTATATCGAAGATGCGATGGAAGTTTTCGCTTTACGTCTCGATGAATTAGAGGAATTAGTAGCAGAATTAAAACAATAATGGTGGATGAAGCTAGGAAAAGTTTTCCTAGCTTCTTTTTTGTCTTCCACTGAAATATGTTTTTCGGGTTAGAAAATTTTTTCGACATTTTAAGCAATGGCCGGCTGGATGAACGGGCTCTTTGAAGTACGTTTTACATACTATTCTACTAATTCATTACAAAGTAAAAGTTGTAGAAGAGAACTAACATATCAGCATCAAACCAAGCATGCTTGCGAGGTCTCTAATTATGTGAAAAATAATTTATTTGTATTCAAATTGTTGAAAGAAAATTTACAATTGGAATTTCTCTTTTAAGAATGAGTATGCGAGAATTAGCATAAAAGGGGGTGGATACAGATGCATAAACCAGAGAGACGCGACAAGATCGATCTGCTGTTGAAGTTGTCTATTGCAATGATGTTTATTACTGGTTTTTTGATCTTTATGTATCCATTCGTAGTTGATTCGATCAATAATTTTGTTGACCAACAGCGACTAGAAGAAGTTCAAGATAAAATGGAAGCTCGTTCTGATGCCGATAAAAAGAAACGCTTAGATAAATTAGAACAGGAAAACAAAAAACTGCGAACGATTATTCCTGGAGCGGGAAGTTTTGATGATCCTTTTGAAAGTTCTCTACGAGGGACTAAAAGTCCCAAGAAGGAATACTATGAAAAACATATGATCGGAGCTATTTTTATTCCTAAAATCAAAGTAAGCTTGCCGGTCTATGATCAAACGGATGACTTTTTGTTGGATAAGGGTGCGACTGTTTTACAGGGAACCTCTTTTCCTGTTGGCGGGTCAAGCACCCATTCAGTAATCACAGGACATTCTGGTTTGCCAGATAAAATGCTGTTTACTGACTTGGAAGAATTAAAGAAGCAGGACAAGTTTTACCTACATATAGAAGGAAAAAAATTAGCTTATCAAGTAGAAAAGATTGAAAGAGTCAAACCTGATAACTTTAGTGCGCTCAAAATTGAAAAGAATCGCGACTTAGTGACGCTATTAACTTGTACACCTTATGGCGTTAATAGTCATCGTTTATTGGTCAAGGCCCATCGGATTAAATACCCGGTTCAAGCGGCTGAGAAAATCAAAGAAACAGAGAAGTACCATCGTCGGCGCGTTTTTTATTTAGTAGCGGGTTGTCTGTTTTTCTTAATTATTTTTGGCTATTTTGTTTGGCGCAAGATTATCCTTTATCAATCGAAGAAACGAGATTACAATTTTGTCTTTTATCTCTACGAAGCGGGTAAACCAGTGCCAGGTATTCGTGCCTTGTTGACACAAAAACGCGACGTGGTTCGTTTTGAGGGTAAACTAGTTCATACGGTCAGTGATGCGAATGGAAAAATTGAATTTCAGCAAATTCCCGGTGGTGTTTATCGAGTTGAGACCGAAAATGGTCTAAGTGTGAAAGGAAAAGTTTGGCGCCTGAAGGATCGCAAATTCAAAATTTTAGGACGCCGAGGCTATAAGTTGATGAAGCAACTGATTAAGCATTACGTGATCGAAAGCAAGGTGAAGTAGCATGGGCCAGACTTCTAAAAAAGGTGCAAAAAAGCAAATGATTAGTAAGATCTTAATGATCTTCGTCTTTCTGACTGGCGTGCTAGTGATGACCTATCCCTTTTATATTAATGCGGTGAATAATTTTATCGATGAAAAACGAATGGAAGAGGTTCAACGGCAAAATCAAGAACAAAATCAAGAGCAAGTTCGTAAAACCAAAGAAAAAATGAAAAAACGCAACGAAGAGCTGAAGAAAAATGGTCTGATTCCATTAGCCGATCCTTTTACCAATGACAATGAACGTAGAATCGTTTCTGATAAATATATCCGCAGCCATTTAATTGGAGCCATTAGCATCCCAAGTATTGAGATTACACTACCATTATTTGACATGACGAATGAGAAACTATTGCAAGAAGGGGCGACAGTTCTGCAAGGAACTTCCTATCCCACTGGTGGAATTGATACGCATTCAGTGATTTCAGCGCATAGTGGCTTACCTGAGAAAAAACTTTTTACTGATTTAGAAGAGGTGAAGATCGGTGAGGTTTTCGTCATTACTTTGTTTGAAGAAAAGCTGGCTTATAAGGTGGATAAAATCGATGTGGTCGATCCGAAAGATACTTCGATTATTGAGATTGATCCGGGTCGAGATATTGTTACGTTGTTGACCTGTACGCCTTATATGATTAATAGTCACCGCTTATTAGTGACAGGCCATCGAGTTCCTTATACTGAAGAAATGGCGAAAGCAATCGACCAAGCGAATAAAACACGAAATTTGAAACAGATGCTGACTTTAATTGGTTTATTGTTGACAGTTTTACTGCTGCTTATAGGCGTTTATCGAGCGATCCATGCGTACTTATTGAAGATGCGCTCTTTCAATTTGAATTTGGCACGAGAAGATAGAACTGGAGTTGGTTTGGCGGATAAACAGTTTGCTATATATAGTAAAAATGGGAAACGACCGATTCAAAGAGACGGGGTACCACTAATAGTGAGGACTGATGAAAAAGGCCATGCACGGTTTGAAAATATTCCTGGTGGAGTCTACTGCATTAAAGAAACCAGTGGGATCAGTTTTAAAGTAGGAATTAAAAAATTAAGACAAGAAAAAATTAGTCTATATTTGACGAAGCCACAAAAGGAATACATTTTTACTAGAGAAAATCGTGTGCGGATCAAAAAATAAAAAAGCTGTCATTGCTTTAATAAGCAATGACAGCTTTTTTTTCAAATGAGCGATAGGTGACTTTCTGGTGGAACCCGTTTAAATGACGTATTTTTACTTTGAGACTTTAAAAATGCCACCAATAAATCCGGCGTATTATATGTATTTAGGATATGAAGGATCGTATCGCAGCCTTCAATTCGAACACCAGCGTCGCAGTCTCCATCGTAATTGTAAATGACGGCAGAAGGATGCAAAGTAATCTCCATCTCGTTAGCGATCTGTTGATCAGCTAAAAAAGCTTCATTTGCAAATTCAGAACGACGATCCTCTAAAAACATTTCCAAATCGCCACCAATTTGGGTGAATAATTGAATCGCTAACTTTTTTGAATAAGGTTTATTTTCTTCGCCCACCGCCTGTTGCAGTGCAATCAAAAAGTCGCGTCCGCGTTTTTTTCCTTGAAGCTGCGCCGCTTTGACATCTAAAGCAGCAGAATAAATTTCTTGAGATAAGTCTTTACGTAAGTGGAGGTCTTTTTCTGATCCGCCAATCCGTTTCATAAATTCAGAAATCGTCTTGAGATTCATAATAGGGACCAGACGTAATTGGATCTTGAGATCACATTGATCAATCAGTTCAATTACACGCCGCTCGATAGTTAAACATTTTTTACCGATCGGATTAACAAACAAATAAATCTCAATCACCGAGGGTCCTCCTTTCTATCATCCAGTTGCTGTTGAGCTGCAACTGCTCGCGCGATCTTATTTTGGGTTGCGCGATAAGGTAAGTCAAATTTGTGCAAGAATTGTTTGAAGTCTTGCAAGGAGAACTGTTCGTTGGGTACTTCAAGCTCCAGTTCAAAATCATGCTGTCCACTGTACCAGCTTTCATCCAGTGCTAATTTTCCTTCAGGAATGTTCAATTCTCCACGTTGAGTAGTTAATTTACCAATTAGTCTTAGTTCATTAAAGTTGATGTTTAATAAGTCTAAACGCTGCAAAATTTCTTTTGCGTCAAAAGCAAAGCGATGCTTCGTAAGAGCCACTTCAACTTGTTCAGTTGTTAACGAGTCGGTTACTTCTAAAAGACCAACGGCTTGCGGAACTTTCAAAGTTGCTTCTGCATGTTTATCAAACTGACGAATCCTTAAGCCCATATGATTCTCTTTCAACTGCCAATCTACAGTATCGTAGTACAAATTGGTTTGTTTGATGGTTTGAGAAGGCGAGAGTTGATAGAAACGGAAGACATGTTCATACTCTGACTGTGTTAACATCGACTTGAATTCGATTTCAATTTCTTCTCTCAATACACTAACCTCTATTTATATTTTTCCTATTATAAGGTAACCTTACATAGATTAACATATTCCGTCAAATAATTAGCCTAGTGTTTGTGAAAATGTTAGTATTTTGTAATATTTGTTAAACAACAAAAATGTCAGAATTTTTTCTCCGAGAGGTTTGTGATAAGATAGGGAAGGAATGGAAAAAGAAGCGAGGGATTTGCGATGGAGAGAGACTGGGATACATTTCTTGCCCCCTATGAATTAGCAGTTGCTGAGTTAAAAATTAAGCTGCGAGGATTGCGAAAACAGTACCGCAATAGCGGTGAACATGTTCCAATTGAATTTGTTACAGGTCGGGTAAAACCCGTTGAAAGTATTTTAAATAAAGCTGAGTTGCGAGGGATTGCCTTAAATCGGTTGGAAGATGAAATGTCTGATATGGCTGGTATGCGAATTATGTGCCAGTTTGTGGAGGACATTCATTTAGTCGTGGATATTTTGCGCCGACGTAATGATATGAAAATTATTCAAGAGCGTGATTACATCACCAATCGTAAGGCCAGCGGCTATCGCTCGTATCATCTGGTGATTGAATACCCTGTCCAGATGTTAGAGGGCGAGAAGAAGCTCTTGGCTGAAATCCAAATCCGAACGCTGTCTATGAATTTTTGGGCAACGATCGAGCACTCATTGAATTATAAATATAAAGGACAAATTCCTGAAGATATTGATCAACGCCTGTTTCGGGCGGCGGAGGCAGCTTATCAACTAGATGAAGAAATGTCTAGCATTCGTGATGAAATCCAAGAAGCACAACACTTGTTTAATCGTAAGGAACAAAAAAAGGAAGTGAGACAGCGTGGTATTACGGATCGGGATCATCCATAATCAAGAAGAAAAATCGATTCGCGTCCTCCAACGGTTACGCGGCTTACTGGCGATGAAAGACGATTTAGAAATTGTAGATCGTGATCCTCAGCTAGTGATTACTATCGGTGGAGACGGTACTTTGCTGTCGGCTTTTCATCGTTACAGCCATCGACTAGATGAAGTGCGCTTTTTAGGAGTCCATACAGGACATCTCGGTTTTTACACGGACTGGCGTGATTACGAATTGCCTGAACTGGTAAACAGTTTAAGTGACGAACAAGGAAAAAGTGTCAGCTATCCGTTACTGGATATCGTGGTCACATCAGCCGACGGTCAGCATCAGCATTTTTTAGCGCTGAATGAATCGACGATCAGAAAAGGCAGTCGCACGATGGTCGCGGATGTTTATATTAAGGAAGAATTATTTGAACGATTCCGGGGAGATGGCCTATCCATTTCCACGCCAACCGGTTCAACGGCCTACAATAAAAGTGTCGGTGGAGCAGTAGTTCATCCTAGTATCAACGCAATGCAGTTGGCGGAGATCGCTTCTTTAAATAATCGGGTCTTTCGAACACTTGGCTCGCCAAGTATTATCGGTTCTCACGAATGGATCGATGTCCAATTGAAAAGCAGCGGAGAGCATTTGATTACCATTGACCAATTAGATATAAATAGTAAAGAAGTTGTTTCAATTAAATACAAAATCGCCGATGAACGGATTCATTTCGCGTCCTATCGGCATATGCATTTTTGGCATCGCGTGAAGGATGCCTTTATTCGAGAGGACTAACATGAGATTCGAATGGACTTATCAAGGACAAGAGAGATTGCTTGTACGGACATTTTTACGTCATCAAGGCATCTCAAAAAAATTACTAGCTAAAATTAAATTTCAAGGTGGAAAAATTTTCGTCAATCAGACGGAGCAAAACGTCTTGTTTTCTTTAAATACCCGTGATATGGTAACTGTTGTGATTCCAGACGAGGAGCCTCATGAAACGTTATTGGCAGACGACGTGCCGATCGAGATCGTTTTTGAAGATCAGCATGTATTGGTCGTCAATAAACCGGCGGGGGTCGCGTCGATCCCTGCGCAATATCATCCACGAGGGACCATGGCGAATCGCGTCAAGGCCTATTATGTCGCGCAAAATTATCCGGATCAAGTCGTACATGTCGTGACGCGTTTGGATCGAGATACTTCAGGCTTGATGCTCTTTGCAAAACATGGATTTGCCCACGCGAAGCTGGATCAAGAACTACAACAGAAACGCTTTATCAAAAAATATCAGGCGTTGGTTTCAGGAACGATTGCTAGCTTGCAGGACCATGACACGATTGCTTTACCGATCGGTCGAGATTTGTCTTCTTTGATAAAACGTCAGGTGATTGAGACCGGTCAACAGGCAGAAACGGAATATTGGTTAGCTAAACGAGATGCCGATTGCGCCTTAGTCGATATTCAGCTCCATACGGGCAGAACTCATCAAATTCGCGTGCATTTTTCAGCGATCGGTTGTCCTTTGTTGGGAGATGAGCTGTATGGCGGCGCGATGGATTTAGGGATCGAACGGCAAGCGTTGCATTGCTACGCGCTATCATTTATTCATCCGTTTAGCGGTGAAAGAATTGCATTAGAGCTTCCTTTAGCTCCTGATATGGCTAAAATAGCGAATAAAATATAATTAAAAAAAATTCATAAAAATGGTTCTTTAAAACTGAGTATTTTGCGAATAGTAGATTGCTTAAGCAGTAGGGTATTCGAAACGAACATCAAACTATTTTTTCGGTAAAGAAAAAATAATTCATAAAAATGAGCGAGGTTGCCAGTTCTGCTTTTAGCAGGAGTTAGTGATAAAGGGTGAATCAAAATGCTAAAGCACCAAAGCGAGAGACCCTTAGTTAGCAGAATGGTATCCGAAGTGAACATCAAACTATTTTTTCGGTAAAGAAAAAATAATTCATAAAAATGAGCGAGGTGAGATTGATGGATGACAACCAGGAGGAATTAGAAGCGCTTTTCCAGCAATTACGGGAGGAGCTGCACCAGAATCATTTGCAGGAGTTCCGTGATGGATTTTTAGAAATGCACTTCTATGATCAAGGTCAATTTTATCAATCGTTAAACCAGGATGAGCGTCACCTGATCTACTCGTACTTGTCGCCGAAAGAACTGGCGGATATGTTTGATGTGATCGAAGAAGATGATGAACATGTTGATGAGTATTTGAATGAAATGCGCCCGCAATACGCGGCGGATATGTTATCAGAAATGTACACCGATAACGCGGTGGATTTACTGAATGAGTTAGAGAAGAAACCAGTTGCAAAATATTTAAGTTTGATGGACTCTGAACATGCCAATGAAATTCGCGATTTACTGCATTATGAAGATGATACTGCCGGTTCTTTGATGACTACCGAGTATGTGTCCATTGTAGCGAATCAAACGATGCGTTCGGCGATGTATGTTTTGAAAAAAGAAGCCCAAATTGCCGAGACGATTTACTATACTTATGTAGTAAATGATGACAATCAATTAGTCGGCGTTATTTCGTTACGGGATTTAATTGTTAATGATGACGATACGATGGTGTCTGATGTCATGAGTGAACGAGTGATCGCGGTGCATGTTGGGGACGATCAGGAAGATGTCGCTCAAACCTTCCGGGATTATGACTTTCTGGCACTGCCGGTAACGGATTATGATGATCATTTATTAGGAATCGTGACAGTCGATGATATTATTGACGTAATCGATGATGAAGCGGCCAGCGACTACTCTGGTTTGGCCGGGGTCAATGTTGAAGAAGTCGATGAAAATCCGGTTAAGTCAGCATCACGGCGGTTGCCTTGGTTGATCACACTGCTGTTTTTAGGAATGACGACAGCAACCTTGATCAATCATTATGAAGAACTAGTAAGTAAAGCGAGTATTCTAGCGGTATTTATTTCTTTGATTACTGGAACGGCAGGAAATGCCGGAACTCAATCATTAGCCGTGGCGGTGAGACGCTTGGCGATTGCCGATAATAATGAGAAAAATTTTGGTAAAATGATTCTAGGAGAAATTTTAACGGGGCTAGTAACCGGTTTTGTGACGGGTGTGACGATTTTTATTATCGTTGGTATTTGGAAACATAATTTTATCTTAGGCTTTGTGATTGGCACGGCGATGATGGCCGCAATCACGGTTGCCAACTTGGCTGGTAGCTGGATTCCGATGATCATGGAGCGCTTAGGCTTTGACCCGGCGGTTGCCAGTGGTCCTTTTATAACTACGTTAAGTGATTTAACGAGTGTGCTGATTTATTTTAATATTGCTAGTTTGTTTATGGAGCGGTTTATTAATCACTGAGTTATTATCAAAAGACATATGCTGAAAGTAGTGAAAAATTTTGAAAAAAGCTTATGCCATCGTTATCCGAAACGGATTGATTTTATTGGTTCGCCGTCCGGGAATGCCCATTTGGGATTTACCAGGAGGGGACCTTTTGCCGAATGAAAATGAGCGAGACGGGATGCGCCGCTTGATCTCTGAGCTGCTTTCTTTTAACAGTGTTGTGGAGGATTTGATCGGGATCTACACCAAAGAACATCATGAAGAGATCACGTATGTATACAAGGTGCAAGAAACTGTTTCTCAAAGTCGAATGGAGTCTCATGATTATGCGGATTTCAGCTTCTTTGATATTCATAATCTGCCGCTGAATGTCTATCCGGATCGTCAACGCCAAATCAAAGATTATTTAACTGGGCGCTTTCCTGTGCGCTTGCGCCTAAAAGAAAATAAGTGGCTGTTTAAATTGAAAAGCTTTATCAAAGAAAAAAGAAAATGATGCGCAAACAAGCTGCGAATCATTTTCTTTTTTCGTTTAAACTGGCATAGCGGCGGACAAAATAGTCGCAGAAAAATTCCAGCGGATAATTTCCGATTTGGACATAATTGGTGCTAGTTAAATTGAGAACTTGATCAAAAAGATTGGTTATTAGATTTTGCGTATGCTGAGTGATCAAGGCAATAATGAAAATATCTCACTGAAGTACTTAAAAAGGATTCCTTCTATTGGTACAAAGAAGTCATCGCCACAAACGGCGAAGACTTAGGCTAAACAAAAAAGGCCCGCGACAGCATCATTTTTTGATGACTGTTGCGGGTCTTTTTATTGAATTTCTAAAATTTCACGACTTTTGTTCCATGAACTTCATTGATGCCTAAAGTCTCAGCGATTCTTTCCGCGTTGTCGGCATTGATCCCGCCGCCAGGTAAAATAATGATCCGCCCCGCTGCGTAATCAATCAATTCTTTTAGATGAGGCAAGTTGTCTTCGATGGAAGTGTTCAATGGCCCGCCGTGAGTCAAAATCCGGTCGATGCCTAGTTTAGCGAACCAATCAATCGTTTTGAATTGCTCTTCTTTGGAAAGCTCATCAAAGGCCATGTGGAAGGTCGTCAATAAGCCTTCGCTATTGCCTAAAAGCATTTCCAACGCTTCTTCATCAACCTCATTCTCCGGTGTCAAACAGCCAAAAACAACCCCGTCCGTTCCAGCATTTTTCGCATGGATCAAATCATTTTCCATGATTTTTAATTCAATATCATTATAGACAAAATTTCCGCTACGAGGACGAATCATGGTCATCACTGGTACGTGCTTTTCACTAGTGAAAGCTAAGACTTCTTCAATCACGCCGATACTTGGTGTTGTTCCGCCAACAGCTAGATTGTCACATAACTCGATCCGACCCGCTCCAGCTTTGATTGCTTGAGGGATGTTTGTATAATTTTCAGCGCAAAATTCTTTAATCATTAAATAGCCTCCTTGATTCTCATCTAAAATAGTCCCTTAAAAAAATCTATTCTTGTTCCGCAACTAGTTTAGCATATCTCGACGATAGTAGGAATAAAAAAACTATGCTATGATAACCAAAAGGAAGTGGCAAAATGTTAAAAAAAATTGAACGGGGCGCAAATTTTTTGGCTAAGCAGCAAGCACTGTTTCGTTGTCCAAAATGCCACCGCGAAATGATTCAAAAAGAAAAAAGTCTAACTTGTGGGAATGGTCATCGTTTTGACTTAGCGAAGAAGGGCACACTTTATTTTTTAGACCATCAAATCAAAAGTGATTATGATCAGGAAATGTTTGCGCCCCGAGGCCGAATGATCCGTTCCGGCATGTATCAGCCAGTGGTCGAAAAAATCGCCGAACTGATGCAAACAGGGAATGTACTGGATGTCGGTTGCGGAGAAGGCAGTTTCTTGCAGCAGATCAATCAGCTGAATGAAAATCCTGTGACGATCGGTTTTGATATTGCTAAAGAAGGAATTTATTTAGCCAGCAATCAGCCTATAGACGCATTTTGGTGTGTGGCGGATCTGACGAATTTACCCTTTGCGGATCAATCCTTCGATACAATCTTGAATATTTTTTCACCTTCTCAGTACCGTGAGTTCAAACGCGTATTGAAACCTAACGGCTGTGTGGTTAAGATCGTTCCACAAGCGCACTATTTAAAAGAATTGCGAGCAGTCTATCGACCAGAGGGGGAAAGTTATTCTAACAAGGCAGTTATTCAACGTTTCACAGAGGAAATGACCATTGACCAACGGGAACGTGTCACCTATGAATTTGAAATTCCAGAAAATAACCGATTGGACCTCTTAGAGATGTCACCCCTTGAATGGCAAGTCTCACCAGAAATAAAAGCGAATTTAGCCGCGAACCCGTTAAAGAAAATAACGATTGATGTCGAGATATTAAAAGGGTATTAGAGTAATCGCTTTCATTGAAATTTGTGAAAACAGAAGGTTGCATTTGTGACTTCGTGATGTTATAGTAGCAACAAGTTGTTTTTCATTGGTTTTTATCAGGTTCCTGTTCTGATAAAAGTTAGTGAAAAGTGCTTCACTAACGTAGCGACTCGCCGTGCTAGACACCGAGTTGGTACGTTTTTTTTTTGCGAGTTCCACTTCGCGCTTCAGCGAGATCAGTGGAATCGTATGCGTACGAGGATAAGGAATTTTTTCGGGTTTTGAAAAAATTCAACAGCACTTGTGAGTTAGCTGTCAGTTCTGCTTTTCGCAGTGTATACAAATAAACCAGAATCTACGAGTTTGAGAATATTAAGGCAAGTGCAGTTTAGCAGAATGATATGTCGGCGTAACTAGGAATAAATTTTGCTGAAAATTTATTTCCTCGATGCTTTAAGACGACGGCGAGTGCCACTTCGCGCTTTAGCGAGATTAGTGGAATCATATGCGTACGAGGATAAGGAATTTTTTCGGTTTTTTGAAAAAATTCAACAGCACTTGTGAGTTAGCTGTCAGTTCGGCTTCCGCAGCTCCGCCAAAAGTTATCTGTTTAATAAAACAAGCTGTAAACCAGCACAGATCATAAATTAATAAGAAGAAGGGTACTAGTATGACCAATCATATTGTATTATTTGAACCACAAATTCCAGCAAATACCGGAAATATCGCCCGCACATGTGCGGCAACAAATTCTCCACTACATTTGATCGAACCGTTAGGGTTTTCAACGGACGATAAGCATCTAAAACGAGCAGGACTTGATTATTGGAATGATGTGAACATCACTTATCATAAAGATTTAGCGGCTTTTCTTGAGTACTTAGGTGATCAGCCACTGCATTTAATTACAAAATTCGCCAATGCAACCTATTCAGAAGTGGATTACACAGATGATGTCGATCACTTTTTCATGTTTGGTAAAGAAACTACAGGTTTGCCGGAAGAATTTATGCGGGAAAACGAGGATAAATGTTTACGGATTCCAATGAACGATGAACACGTTCGCTCATTGAATCTGTCTAACACAGTAGCGCTGGTGGTTTACGAAGCATTGCGCCAGCAAGATTATCCGCAGTTAGAATTGACCCACCATTACGAACACGATAAGTTAGACTAAGTGAATGTCTAGTCAACGAATTAGGAATGAAATCTAAAGAGTAAGGAACTGGATTGGATGAAAATTTATTTTACCCGCCACGGAAAAACCCGTTGGAACGATGAGAAAAGATTTCAAGGCATGATGGGAGACTCGCCTTTATTACCTGAGAGTGTCGAAGCAATCAAAGCCTTAGGTCAACAATTAAAAGATATCCCCTTTGAGAAAATCTATACAAGCAGTTTGAAGCGGGCCTATTTGACGGCAGAAGGCATCAATAAACAATTAGCGCAGCCGACGGAGATTATCCGGACGGATGATTTACGGGAATTAGGTTTAGGAACGCTTGAAGGGCAATTAATCCCGGTTATCGAAGAGCGTTATCCAAAAGATATGGTGAATCTGCGGAATCATTTGGATCTTTATGATCCAACACCTTTTGAAGGTGAAAAAATTGAAGACATGTTGAAGCGGATTAATGATTTTGTCGCAGAAGCAGTAGCAAAAGCCCAAACGGGTCCGCTGCTTTTTGTCGGTCATGGAGCGGCACTGACCGCGGCGATCCAAGCTTTAACCGGTAAACCCTTAGCAGAATTACGTGATATGGGTGGTTTATACAACAATAGCTTGACCATTTTAGAGGCAAAATCTAGCCAGCCTCCGTATGAAATGATCCAATGGAATGATGTCAGCTTTTTAGCAGGAACAGGCTCGAAACCCGACTCATTACTTTAAGAAGGAGGGACAAAATGTCGGAAGAACAGTTATACATCGTAGGCACGCTAAAAGCCATCTTTTTTCAAAACCCCAGCAATTTTTATAAAGTTCTGCTGGTAAAAGTCAGCGAGACCAATAGCGATTATCTCGAACAGGAAATCGTCGTTACGGGCAGCTTTGGCGATGTGCAAGAAGATGAAGAATATCGCTTCTTGGGGCATTTTGTTGAACATCCTCGCTATGGAAAACAATTTTTGGTGGAAAGCTACGAACAGGCGCATCCAACTTCGGCTAATGGGTTGATCAATTATTTATCTAGCGAAAAATTTCCCGGGATTGGTAAAAAGACCGCTGAAAAAATCATTGAGGTATTAGGCGAAGAAGCAATCGATGAGATCATCGAAAATCCAGCGGTGCTGGCTCGGATTCCCAACCTGAATGCCAAGAAACAGAAGGTCGTCGTCGAAACCCTGCGGCAAAATCACGGAATGGAAAAAATTATCATGGGTTTAGGGCGCTATGGCTTTGGCAGTCAGCTCTCCTTTGCGATTTTTCAAACCTATCGTAATGAAGCTTTGGATGTAATCGCGGAAAATCCGTACCAGCTAGTGGAGGATATCGAAGGAATCGGCTTTAAAAAGGCGGACAGCTTGGCAGAACAGTTGGGTATCGCGGCGGATAGTCCACAGCGGATTCGGGCGGCGATTTTTCATCAAGTTAATGAAGATGCCAACCAAAGTGGAGACACTTATGTGGAAGCTCAGCAATTATTAACCGAGGTCTTGCAATTATTAGAAACCACGCGACCTGTTGAGATCGCTCCCGATCAAATTGCAACGATGATTATTCAGCTAGTCGAAGAAGAAAAAATTCAGCAAGAAGCAACTAAAATCTATGAAAACACGTTGTTTTACAGTGAGTGGGGAATTGCTTCTTCCATCGAACGGTTGTTAGCCCGGAAAAAGGAAATTAATTATCCGCAAAAAACAGTGGATAAAAAATTGCGAATCATTGAAAAGCAATTAAAGATTACTTATGGTGACTCACAAGATCAAGCGATCAAAGAAGCGATTCGTTCACCGCTATTTATCCTAACGGGTGGCCCCGGAACTGGGAAAACCACAGTGATCAACGGGATCGTTAAATTATTCGCTGAGTTGAATGAGTTATCTTTAGACCCGAAAGACTATACCAACGCGATCTTTCCGATTTTATTAGCGGCTCCCACCGGACGAGCGGCCAAACGGATGAATGAAACTACCGGTCTGCCTGCCAGTACGATCCACCGATTACTAGGCTTGAATGCCAACGATGAGACACCTGATATCGAAGCCAAAGAATTAGATGGTGGCTTGTTAATCGTAGATGAGATGTCAATGGTGGATACATGGCTTGCAAATACCTTGTTAAAAGCAATCCCTGATAATATGCAGGTCATTTTTGTAGGAGACAAGGATCAGTTACCTTCCGTGGGCCCGGGACAAGTTTTTCATGATCTGCTGCAGATTACTGAGATTCCTAAAATGGAACTGACGGATATTTATCGTCAAGGGGATGGCTCTTCGATTATTCCACTGGCGCATGAAATCAAAGATGGCAAGCTGCCGCAAGATTTCAGACAAAATCAAAAGGATCGCTCTTTCATTGCTTGTCACGCTTTTCAAATGGAAGAAGTGGTTAAGCAGATCGTCGAGCGAGCAAAGAAGAAAGGTTACACTGCCCAAGATGTTCAAGTCTTAGCACCAATGTATCGCGGACCAGCAGGGATCGATGCGATCAATAAGATGATGCAGGAAATTTTCAATCCTAACGATGGACGTAAAAAAGAAGTTCAGTGGAACGATGTTGTTTATCGGATTGGAGACAAAGTTTTACAGTTAGTCAACAATCCGGAGCTGAATGTGTTCAATGGCGATATGGGGATGATCGTAGGGATTATTCCAGCGAAGGAATCGGAAGATAAAGTCGATGAATTAGTGATCCAATTTGACAGCAATGAAGTCAGCTATAAACGCTCCGAATGGAACAAGATCAAACTCTCTTACTGCTGTTCGATCCATAAAGCGCAAGGTAGCGAGTTCAAAATGGTACTGCTGCCGATGGTGAAGCAGTATTCTCGCATGTTGCAACGAAATTTATTGTATACGGCAGTGACTCGTAGCAAGGATTTGTTGATCTTGTTAGGTGAAGATGAAGCCTTTCAAGCTTGTGTCAATAAAGAATCGGCCGTACGAAAGACGACTTTGATTGAACGAATCACTAAAGGGACTGCCGACGCACCAGAAAAACCGAAGGAAGCACCTTTTGAAGTATCAGAAAAGCCCGTATCTGAAACCAAAGGCCCGACCATCTTGACACCTCAAATAATTACCGCGCAAACCATCGATCCAATGATTGGAATGGAAGGTATGACACCAGCGATGTTTATGTAAAAAGGACGGAAAATAAATCCGAGGATTTATTTTTCCGTCCTTTTGTCTGCATACCAGATATATTGAGTAGTGGTTGAAAAATTGATATCGAAAGAGCGCTCGCCCATATTTTCACCGTCTGCTTGTCCGTGTTGGGGAACGACGGAAACGATTCGAATTCGGCTGCTAGTAAAATGTTTGTAGTGTTTATTTTCCGTGTGCTTTTTGCGTAGCAACTGGATGAGAAAGCGTAAGATTGCAGGAAGATTGGGCTTTTCAACCACGACGAGATCAATCGTATCTTTTTTTGGATCAGCCATTGGCGCAATCGCGATGCCGCCGCCAAAATACGGAATATTGGTCGTCGTACATAAGAAGGTCCGTTCAAAGTTTAAGGATTGCCCATTCAGCTCCACTAAAATCGGAAACGTCTTTTGCGTTAAGATCGCTTTGACTAAATAAAGAGCATAGGAGGCTGAACCTAAATGATATTTGTTCAAGACCTTTTTCGAAGTCGAAGCATTGGTTGTTGCAACGATTAATGCATCTAAACCAATCCCGACGTTATTCAGCACTAAACCGGATTCTTCTCGAATCTTTTCTTCATAGTGAAAGACGTTGATCGGTTGAGGCTGCAAAGCGGAAGTAATCTGTTCAAAGGCTTTCTCGGGATCACGTGACAACCCGATGCCGCGGGCAAAATCATTTCCCGACCCGGCTGGGATATAGCTAACTGGCAGCTCCAGACCTAAAGTGTAAAACTGGTTGACCACTTCATGCAAGGTACCATCGCCGCCAATCACTACTAGCAGGTGGAAAGAATTATCAAGATGGTCCTCTTCGCAGGTTGCCGACCAAGGGCTTAGTAGGGCACCTAAGCGTTCCACCAGAGCCTTTTCGTCGCCAGGCTTTTCTGTGTAATAAGGCGTATATGTATAGTTGCCATCATCTAATAATTGGATGATTTTCTCGGCTTTTTTCCCACCGTTGCCGCTACCGGCTGCGGGATTGATTAATAAATGATAATGAAATTTCATGTTCTCGATCCTTTCAGAAACTGATTATAACAGAGTGAAGGGCTGAACTGTATAGAATTGAATCATTTTATTTCTCCGAAGCCGTGAAATCCGGTATAAAAAAACATTCGTAAGAACACGAAAAATACCTGCTCCAACAGAGTAGGTATTTTAAGCATTATCCATTAGGATCGCTTCGCCCGTTCGCTAAACCACGTGATGACTTTCTTTTCATAATTTGAAGGGGAGTATTCAGATGAGATTTCCGCCTGTTGCGTTGCTTGATCAATGGTGACTGCTAATTTCCCCCAAAGATAGAGCGTTTTTTTTTCTGGTGTATATTCGATCCGATATTTTTCCACCAGCGGTGCCCGCGTACTGCAGCAGCCATAATTGCCATTGGTCCAGCGGGCCTTAAGGACGGCAACCTTGTTTTGTTGGGCCTCTTCATATAATTGTTCGAGTTCGTTATCGATTCCTAGCAATGAAAACACCTCTCATTCGTAAAAAAATTCTTATATTTAAATTGTATCACCGAATGCTAGAAAGATTCAATTTTGCCGCCGTCCGTTTGTTAAACAGGCTTTTTGAAAACTTGTCCTTCCCTTAAATTGTGTTATAATACGCGAAGCGGTTCATCAACCATCCCGCTTTAAAAAAACTTGGAGAAAGAAGGATAAGAATGAATTTAGTAGAAAAAAAACGGGTCAATGTCGTCGTGACCAACGGAATCATTATGGCGCTTTACTTAGCGCTGACGATTTTAGTCTCGCCAGTCGCATCAGGAGCGATCCAATTTCGTATTTCAGAAAGCCTGAACCATTTAGTCGTTTTCAATCGCAAATTTTTGTGGGGAATTTTCGGTGGGGTCGTCGTCTACAATGCGATCTTTGGCATGGGGTGGCTGGATGTTGTTTTTGGCGGTGGACAAACCTTATTGGCACTATCATTAACGGCCTTATTACAGAATGTCATTAAAAATACCAAAGTCCGCTTAGCCTTGAATGTTTTATTCTTTAGCGGAAGCATGTTTATGATTGCCTGGATGCTGAACTTAACGGCACAGTTGCCTTTTTGGCCAACCTATGGCTGGACGGCTTTAAGTGAAGCGATCATTATGACCATTTCAGCACCGATCATGTTTTATTTAGATAAACGCCTGCATTTTAAACAGCAATTATAAAAAAATGACTGGACCCAGATTCGGGCTCAGTCATTTTTGTTATTCGTGCATTGACAAGGCTTCGACATCTTGGATTTCAAAATGCTTACGCTCCAAGTAGTCAATGATATGATTTAATTTATTTTCATCCACACCTGCTGGTAGGGTAAATAAGGTTCTGCGGCCTTTGAAATCTTTACCAACGTCAAGTGTAATACAGCTGGCGATGGGAGTAAATTTTGAAATAATTTTAGCCATGGTAGCAAGATCACCTTGTTTACCAGAAGAGACGAGCGTTAAGACGTAGCTTCCTGTTTGAATATTCCAAGATTGAGAAAGCATATTCAGCAATGTGCTGTGAGTCAAAATACCATAAAAATGATGGTTCTCATCTAAGACGGTGATATAAGGCAATTCCTTTATCGTAAAAAAGATTTTAAAAAAAGAAGTATCTAAAGAAATAAATTTTGTTGCGTTTTTGAGCAAATGGGTGACTGGCAGACTCATGTCGCCGCCATTTGCTTTGTGCCGGTAAATGTGCATCTTATAAATATTGCCGCGGAAAATTTGATTACTCTCATCAAGAATCGGCACACAACGAAACCCGGTACCTTCTAAAGTATCCAGTGCCTCTTGCAGCGTGGTTGATTCATTAATGGTGGTCAAATTCTCTTTAGGATAAACAAGACTTTTTAATAACATCCAATAACCCTCCAATAAAGCAATTCATTCTTTCATTATATTATCATATTCTATCTGATAAAGAAATTCTTTCTCGAGGTCGTTTGAATTCAGCAAAAAATAAATCTTATAAAGGAAGATTGACAGAGAATTCGATAGATGATAATGTAAGCTTGTGACTTTATGGGGATATCAACGATTATGGCGTTTGGTCATCCACCTTATTTTCAAAAAAACATCAACAAGAATTAGGAGTAGATCGCTATGGCAACAAAAAAAGCGGCTCTAGCCTGCACTGTTTGCGGGTCAAGAAATTACACGAAATCAGTCAGTGAAGGCAAACGCGGTGAGCGTTTAGAGATCAATAAATTTTGCAAGCATTGTAATCAGTATACAGTGCATAAAGAAACCAAATAGGGGGATTTCAGATTGAATTTTTTACGCAGTGTGAGAGAAGAAATGAAGCTTGTTTCATGGCCTTCTAAAAAACAATTACGTCATGATTCATTAGTCGTTATCGAAACGGCGATCATCTTTGCTTTGATGTTTTTCATTATGGACACAGCAATCCAAGCATTGGTCAATTTGATCATTCGCTAGTAGCCAATTCAAAAAAAGCATGTTATACTATTTGAGAGAAAAAACCTTGGGAGCACTGAGGTTTTTTTATTTTAGAACGAGGAGCCGATGGCGAAAATGGAATCTTTTGAAAAACAATGGTATGTATTACATACTTATTCCGGCTATGAAAACAAAGTGAAGGCAAACTTAGAATCACGTGCCCAAAGTATGCGGATGGAGGACTATATTTTCCGAGTAGTCGTTCCTGAAGAGACAGAAACAGAAGTTAAAGGCGGCAAGGAAAAGGAAATCGTCCACAAAACTTTCCCAGGTTATGTGTTAGTTGAAATGGTCATGACCGATGATTCTTGGTATGTTGTTCGTAATACACCAGGCGTGACTGGCTTTGTTGGTTCACACGGTGCCGGAAGCAAACCAGCGCCATTGATGCCAGAGGAAATCAATCATATTTTACGCTCGATCGGTATGAGCACACGTCAAAATGATCTTGAAGTTGAACTTGGCGAAACCGTTAAAATCATCGAGGGTGCTTTCGCTGGTCTTGAAGGGGTCATCACTGAAATTGATGATGAACGTGCGAAGGTGAAAGCCAATATTGATATGTTTGGTCGTGAGACAAGTACGGAATTAGATTTCGATCAAATCGACAAAATTTAACACGTTTAGCTGAGGCTTTTGTCTCAGCTTTTTTTATTGTAAAAGTTTTTCTAAAGCGGCTCGTTTTAGTTGAACTATCTGATTCGAGTCAGTATGCTAAATGGGATATTGAAAGAGAATTTTTATTATGGAAACGGAGTTAGTGAGATGAAAAAATTTTTTTTATTTCTAATAGGGTTCATGGCGCTAGTAACGCTAACTGCCTGTGGAAATAAAGCCGTTGAGAATAACGCAGAGACACAGACAACTACTAGCAAAGCGCGACCAGCAAATCCTAAAAGTGACGTGCCAACTGTCTTTATCCATGGCTATGGTGGTACGATCAATTCCTTTGGTGGAATGATTCAGCGTTTGACAGCCGATGGAAAGACTAAAAAAGAAATGCTCATTACGGTCCAACCTGATGGCACGCTGCAGGTGAATGGTCAATTAAGTAAGCAAAAAGACAATCCTAGCATTCAAGTGTTATTCGTGGCAAACAAAGACAATGAATGGAACCAAACAGAATGGATTTATGGTGTTTTGAAGTATTTGAAGCAACAAGGAGTGGATCAAGTGAATCTGGTTGGTCACTCAATGGGGGGAGTCAGCTCGTTACGCTACTTAACGACATACGGCCAACCAAACGATGCACCAACGATCAGAAAATTTATTTCGATTGGCGCGCCTTTCAATGATTTTACGGATACCGCCAATCAACAATCAGTCGAAGAGCTATTGCAAAATGGCCCGAGTCAACCAGCCAGCCGTTATGTTGATTATCGTAATGGGGTTGAAAACGTACCGAGTCAACTACCGATTCTTATGTTAGCTGGAAAATTGAATGAGCAAGCTACTTCTGATGGGACTGTACCGCTGAATAGTGCCTTAGCGACTTATTCTTTATTGAAGGCCCATGGCAATCCAATCGAGTACCAGATTTTCACTGGAGCCAACGCGCAACACAGTCAACTCCATGAAAATCGTCAGGTAGATCAAGCGGTCGCTAACTTTTTATGGAAGTAGGAGACAAATCGCTTGCTTACTTTTTGTAAGAGTATTATGATAACTCATGTAATCGAAAGAAAGAAGGACTTTATCATGGCTTATCAAACAAGTAACGAAGAACATCCAGTTGAAATCGTAAATATCGCTTCATTAGAAGGACGCGTTAAAGAACGTATGGACAAAGGTGCGTTTGGTTATATTCGCGGCGGTTCAGAAGACGAATGGACAATGAAAGAAAATACTTCTTCATTTAATAATAAAACAATCATGCCTCGTGTCTTACGTGGTGTGGATCATGCAGACCTAAGCACAAAACTTTGGGATATCGAATTAGCAACACCAATTATCCAAGCACCATCTGCAGCTCAAGGTTTGGCTCACGAAAAAGGTGAAGCAGATACAGCAAAAGGTGTTGCCGAAGCGGGCTCAATCTTTTCAATCAGTACTTATGCAAATACAACCGTGGAAGATGCGGCTGCCACTGCACCTGAAGCACCACAATTTTTCCAAATCTACATGAGTAAAGATGATGGCTTCAACGAATTTATTTTAGACAAAGCTGTTAAAGCTGGGGCAAAAGCAATCATCCTAACTGCTGATTCAACCTTAGGCGGTTACCGTGAAGAAGATATCGTGAATAACTTCCAATTTCCACTTCCAATGCCGAACTTAGCTGCTTACAGCGAACAAAGCGCAAGTGGTGACGGCGAAGGAAAAGGGATCGCTGAAATTTATGCTGCAGCCAAACAAGGACTCGTTCCTGAAGATATCAAAAAGATCAAAGATTTAACAAATTTACCAGTCCTTGTCAAAGGAATTCAATCACCGGAAGACGCTGAAGTTGCCATCGCAGCTGGTGCTGACGGTATTTGGATCTCAAATCATGGCGGTCGTCAATTAGATGGTGGACCTGCATCATTTGATGTTTTACCGTTAATCGCAGGTGTCGTGAATAAACGTGTACCAATTATTTTTGATAGCGGCGTACGTCGTGGCGAACATGTTTTCAAAGCTTTAGCTAGCGGAGCAGATTTAGTAGCGATTGGTCGTCCAGTCATTTATGGCTTGAATCTTGGTGGAGCAGCCGGCGTGAAGTCTGTCTTTGATCATTTGAACAAAGAACTTTCTATCACAATGCAGCTTGCGGGAACAAGAACCATCGAAGAAGTAAAAAATACAAAATTAAACGACGCAAAATAGTTTTAAATAATTAACGTGAAGCTTCCACAAGAAATATTTCTTGTGGAAGCTTTTTTTTTTTGCATTTTCCTTGCGTACGCTTTCTTTTTAGTTTATCATGAATAAAAAGTTAGGTAAGCCTAAAAAGAAAAGTGGGATGTTTAATGGAAACGATTCGAGTAAAAGATTTAACCGTTGCCTATCGCGGAAAAATCGCTTTGAAAAAAGTCAATGTCACGTTATCGCCAGGTAAACTAACCGGTATCGTCGGGCCAAACGGTGCGGGAAAGTCAACATTGATGAAAGGTATTTTGGAGTTGGTTCCGACACAATCAGGAACGATTTTGTATGGAGCGGACAAACTAAAAAAGCAGCGCAAGAAAATTGCTTACGTGGAACAAAGACAAGATATCGATCTAAGTTTCCCGATTGATGTTTTTGGCGTAGTTCTATTTGGAACCTATCCTCATTTAAAACTATTTCAACGACCAGGAAAAAAGGAAAAAGCTTTCGCCTCAGACTGTTTAGCAAAAGTTGGCTTGTCCGAATTTGCCGAGCGTCAAATCAGTGAGCTATCTGGTGGGCAATTACAGCGTGTCTTCATTGCACGAGCATTAGCACAACAGGCTGAATGGATTTTATTAGATGAGCCCTTTGCTGGGATCGATGCGACGAGCGAGAAAATCATTATCGAACTGCTGAAAGAACTGAGGGATGAAGGGAAATCGATCGTGATCGTACATCATGATTTACACAAAGTAACGGATTACTTTGATGAAGTGATCTTGCTAAACAAAGGATTGATTGCTTCAGGACCAGTGAATCAGACATACACGACCAAAAATATGGAAAAAACTTATGGGTCAGAAATTACTCAAATGTTACAGCTAGGAGGTGTTGAACGTGCTTCATGAGTTCATTCAAGGCTTGACGAATTATCAATTTTTACAAAATGCATTGATTACTTCGATCATGGTGGGAATTTCCGCCGGTGTGATCGGTTCATTTATCATTTTGCGAGGAATGTCCTTGATGGGAGACGCAATCTCCCATGCGGTTTTACCTGGTGTTGCGATCTCGTATATGCTGGGTAGCAGCTACATTATTGGTGCAACGTTTTTCGGGATTGTCTCAGCGGGGTTAATCGGATTCGTTGGAAAACATAGTCGCTTGAAAAACGATACGGCGATCGGAATAGTTTTCAGTTCCTTCTTTGCGTTAGGAATTATTTTGATTTCCTTCGCTCGCAGTGCGACGGATTTGTATCACATTTTGTTCGGGAATGTTTTGGCCGTTCGCGATTCGGATATGTATTTAACCGCGATTGTCATGGGAATTGTGGTACTGGCGGTTTTACTATTTTACAAGCAGTTGAAATTGACCTCTTTTGCTCCGACAATGGCGCAGTCTTATGGGTGGAATATTAGCTTGATTAATTATGGACTGATGTTCTTACTGACGTTAGTAGCGGTCACTTCTTTACAAACCGTTGGAACGATCCTGGTCATTGCTATGCTGATTACACCGGCGGCTACCGCCTATCAATTGACCAATAAGCTTTCTGTGATGGTGGGATTATCAACGCTATTCGGGGTATTGAGTGCCATCATCGGGTTATATTTTAGTTATAGTTACAATTTGCCTTCTGGTGCGACAATTGTTATGGCGGCAGCGATCTTTTTCATCGCCGCTTTCCTATTTTCGCCTACCAAGGGCTTGATTCAACAACTAAGAAAGGAGCAATTAAATGAAGCATAAAAAAATAATTTTTGTCGGGATTTTAAGCTTGTTGTTATTGGCAGGCTGCGGAACAAAGGATGAAGAAAACGCAGCGTCAGACGATTCTAAAAAGACAAGTGTAGTTGCAACAAACTCAATTATTGCAGATATGGTCAAAGAAGTGGGGGCTGATCAAGTCAGTGTCAAAAGCCTTGTGCCAGTTGGGACAGACCCCCACGAGTATGAACCTTTGCCTGAAGACATCAAGCAGGCTAGTGAAGCAGACATTGTCTTTTATAACGGGCTCAATTTAGAAACGGGAAACGGTTGGTTTAATAAATTGATGGAAACAGCGGATAAGAAAGAAAATGAAGATTACTTTGCGGTCAGCAAGGAAGTTGAACCGATTCACTTAACCGGTAATACGAAGCAAGAAGATCCCCACGCTTGGTTGAATATTTCCAATGGAATCGTGTATGTTAAAGAAATCCAACACGTGTTAAGTGAAAAAGACCCAGAGAACAAAGACCATTATCAGAAAAATGCAGAAGCTTATATTAAGCAATTAGAAGAGCTGGATACGACAGCAAAAGATGCGTTTGCTGACATTCCAGATGAGAAAAAATTGTTGGTTACCAGCGAAGGGGCTTTTAAATATTTTTCTAAGGCCTATGATTTAACTGCTGCTTATATTTGGGAAATCAATACGGAAAGTCAAGGAACACCAGAGCAAATGAAACAAGTAGTTGAAAAAGTTCGTGCGTCGAAGGTACCATCATTATTTGTCGAAACGAGTGTGGATAAACGGAGTATGGAACGACTTTCAAAAGAAGTTGATCTGCCGATTTATAGCGAGCTGTATACCGATTCGTTGGCCAAAAAAGGGGAGCCAGGGGATAGCTATTATAAAATGATGAAATGGAATCTAGAAAAGATCCATGAAGGTTTGATGGAATAAGAAAAAACAGCTGGATTTCCAGCTGCTTTTTACGGTTAAACGGTGGGCCAGAAGTAGCTTCTTCGGAACTAAGTGGAACACTTCTAACCCAACCTCTTATTAAACGGTTGCTTTTTCTGGTTCGCCAAAGACTTGACGTTTCAAGCGTAAACCAGTAGGAGTTGTTGCTACGCCGCCTTCAGCGGTTTCTTTAAAGATCTGAGGCATCGCGCGGCCTACTTTGTACATGGCTTCCACGACTTCATCTGGTGGGATGACACTGCGAATACCGGCAAGCGCCATATCGGCTGAGATGAAGGCTTGAGAAGCGCCCATCGCATTCCGTTTGACACAAGGAACCTCAACTAAGCCAGCCACTGGATCACAGATTAAGCCCATCACATTTTTTAAAGTGATCGCTAAAGCGTTTGAAGCCATTTCCGGTGTCCCACCGTTCGCGGCCACTAAAGCAGCTGCGGACATTGCGCTAGCTGAACCAACTTCGGCTTGACAGCCGCCTTCAGCCCCTGAGATAGAAGCATTATTGGCCATTACTAAACCAAATGCACCGGCAGTAAATAGAAAATCAAGTTGTTCTTCATGACTTAATTCCAATTTTTCCCGAGCCGCCATTAAGACCCCAGGTAAAACACCGGCACTACCAGCAGTTGGCGTCGCGCAAACCAAGCCCATTTTTGCGTTGACTTCGTTGACGGCGATCCCGTTACGTACGGCTTTCAAGATTGTTTCACCGCTCATAAATTTACCGCTTTCGATGTAGTCGTTCATTCGTTTCGCGTCGCCGCCAGTGATCTTCGTTACCGAAGTCACACCTTCGATGCCTTCTTCAATCGAACTTTCCATTACTTCTAAATTGCGTTCCATCAACGCAATGATTTCTTCCCGCGTACGATCCGTTAATTCCATTTCAGTTGCGATCATTAATTCGCCAACTGTCGGATAATCCTTTGCTTGTTCGACAAGCTCTTGGATTGTATAAAACATGCCAATTCCTCCAATCTATAATATAAAAATACGTTCATAGTCGATCTATTTGAAATAAGTCACACTCAAGACATCGTCTTCACACTTGATTTCCTGTCTCAATCCTTCTGGATCGTCTGGCGTATCATCGATTTCTAATAGTACGATGCCGTTTTCTCCCCGAGTTTTGCGGGTCATGGTTACTTTCCCGATATTCAAGCCATGCTTCATGAAAATAGTCGAAACACGTGAAAGTAAACCTGGGACGTCTTTATTAATAATGATATAGGTTGGATTGCCCATGCCTAATGAGATGCTGTAGCCGTTCATTTCCGTAATTTGGATATTTCCGCCGCCGATGGAAACACCTGTGATAGACATCTCAAGATCGCCTTTGATCATGCGCAAGGTCACTGTGTTAGGGTGATCGGCAATTTCTTTTTTAGGAACAAACAAAACTTCCATCCCTTGTTCGTGAGCGATTTTCAATGAATCGGATAAACGAGGGTCGTCTGGGTCCATCCCTAAAATACCACCGACTAAAGCAATGTCGGTCCCATGACCTCGGTACGTTTTGGCAAAAGATTCAAACAAGTCAAACTCAACTGAATCTGGTCGTTCACCAAAGATCATGCGGCAAACTTTTCCGATTCGCGCTGCACCCGCTGTATGCGAGCTGCTTGGGCCCACCATTACTGGACCAATAATGTCAAAAACACTTCGATATTTTAAAACTTCCATTATTTTAAACCTCCCTAATCTATCCGATGAAAATCCTCATCAATTCGATCATAGTGTAACATATACGCTTTCTGAAAAAAGTAAGATTAACAATTTATTTTGTTATTCTCATAGTAGTTAAAGAGATTGTGAAGTATTTTATTATTGTCAGAATTTTTAGTTTGAAAATAATTTCATCTTGCATTTAGCAAGAAACTCTGCTATGATACCAAAGTGTGTTTTGTTCACACGGTTTTAGTGGGAGGAGAAATTTTGATCTCCAATTAACCACATCACGGACCCAAGGAGGTATGTCTCGTGGCAAAGAAAGTAGAAAAATTAGTTAAACTGCAAATTCCTGCAGGGAAAGCAACTCCAGCTCCCCCAGTAGGTCCTGCACTAGGTCAAGCCGGTATCAACATCATGGGATTCACTAAAGAATTCAATGCTCGTACAGCTGATCAAGCAGGTTTAATCATCCCAGTTGTGATTTCTGTATATGAAGACCGTTCATTTACATTCATCACAAAAACACCACCAGCTGCAGTATTATTGAAAAAAGCTGCTAACGTGGAAAAAGGTTCAGGCGAACCAAACAAAACTAAAGTTGCAAAAGTTACTAGCGATCAAGTAAAAGAAATCGCTGAGTTGAAAATGCAAGACCTAAACGCTGCTAACGTTGAGTCAGCAATGCGCATGGTTGAAGGAACTGCACGAAGCATGGGAATCACTGTCGAATAAGTTTCGACACCCCAAGAAAGTAGCTTCTCAGTTGGCTCCCTATCTAAAGATACGGAACACGTGGGAGGTTCTACCGTTATAACCACATCAAGGAGGAAACAAAATGGCTAAAAAGAGCAAAAAAATGCAAGATGCATTAAAAAAAGTTGATGCAACAAAAGCTTACCCAGTTGCGGAAGCAGTAGCATTAGCAAAAGAAATTAACTTCGCAAAATTTGACGCAACGGTTGAAGTTGCTTACAAATTAAGCGTTGATCCTAAAAAAGCAGACCAACAAATCCGTGGAGCAGTTGTGCTTCCAAACGGAACTGGTAAAACACAAACTGTTTTAGTATTCGCTAAAGGCGAAAAAGCAAAAGAAGCAGAAGCTGCTGGCGCTGATTTCGTTGGCGACGACGACATGGTTGCAAAAATCCAAGGTGGATGGTTCGACTTTGACGTTGTTGTAGCGACACCTGACATGATGGCTACAGTTGGTAAATTAGGTCGTGTGCTTGGACCAAAAGGTTTAATGCCTAACCCTAAAACTGGTACTGTAACGATGGATGTTACAAAAGCGGTTGAAGAAGTTAAAGCTGGTAAAGTAACTTACCGTGTTGATAAAGCTGGTAACGTTCATGTACCAATCGGTAAAGTATCATTCGATGATGCTAAATTGGTTGAAAACTTTAACACAATCAACGAAACTTTAGTAAAAGCAAAACCTGCAACTGCTAAAGGTCAATACATCAAAAACATTTCAATGACTACAACATTTGGACCTGGTATCCATGTTGAACAAACTGCTATCTAAATTTATTTTTAGAATAGTGCTTGACTTGACTAACTTATCTATGGTAAGTTAGTCAAGGTTAATTTATTAACTGTACCGAAGACAGTAGGTGGCGTAAGTCTTAATTTCCTACCGAGGACGTTTATTGAGAACATTCAATAGTCCCTCTATGTCTACGGTGGCATAGGGTATTTTTTTGCTTCGAGCGAAAAAATTCTCTTCCATCAAAATCAGGAGGTGAAATATATAATGAGTGAAGTAGCAATCGCTAAAAAAGCCGCTATTGTTGAAGAAGTCACTGAAAAATTCAGCGCAGCAGCTTCAGCCGTTATCGTTGACTATCGTGGTCTTACTGTAGAACAAGTGACTGAACTACGTAAACAATTACGTGACGCTAACGTTGAAATGAAAGTTATCAAAAATTCTATCTTGGTTCGTGCCGCTGAAAAAGCTGGCTTGAACGGATTAGAAGAAGTATTTTCAGGACCTACTGCTGTTGCATTTAGTAATGAGGATGTAGTTGCTCCAGCTAAAATTATCGACGAGTTCGCTAAAACAGCTGATAAACTAGAAATCAAAGGCGGTATCATTGAAGGAAAAGTAGCTTCTATCGAAGAAATTACTGCTCTTGCAAAACTACCGAACCGCGATGGACTTCTTTCTATGCTATTATCTGTTCTTCAAGCGCCAGTCCGCAACGTGGCTTACGCTGTGAAAGCAGTCGCAGAAAAAGAAGACGAAGTAGCTTAATCGCTGCATAATATATAAAAAATAAAAAACTTACCTAAACGGAGGAAACTTAAAATGGCATTAAACATTGAAAACATTGTTGAAGAGCTTAAAGGCGCAACAATCTTAGAATTAAACGACTTAGTTAAAGCTATCGAAGACGAATTTGGCGTAACTGCTGCTGCTCCTGTAGCTGCTGCTGGTGCTGCTGCTGGACCTGCTGCTGAAGAACAAACAGAATTTACTGTTGAATTAACAGCTGTCGGCGACCAAAAAGTTAAAGTTATCAAAGCAGTTCGTGAAGCAACTGGCTTAGGCTTGAAAGAAGCTAAAGCTGTAGTTGATGGCGCTCCTGCACCAGTTAAAGAAGACGTTTCTAAAGACGACGCTGAAGCATTAAAAGCTGCTTTAGAAGAAGTTGGCGCAACAGTAACAGTAAAATAATCACTTTTGATTATTCAACCGGAGATCTGATTTCAGATCTCCGGTTTTTTGTCTTACATTCTCAAAATAAAAAAAGCCAAACAGCAAGTTGTTTGGCTTAAGGATACATCCCTTTATTGTAAGACTTCGATCATGACATCTTGCTGATCCTCGGGAACATTTCCCGCATAATTTGGCGTAGCTAAGGATAATCCACCTTGTTTATTATGGAAGAGATACAATTCGTTCGCTTGTTGATTTGAAATGGTCGGACCGGAAATCTGACCGCCGATCACAAGCTGCGTGCTTACTTGAACAGTTCGAATGTCATTATTGTTAGCGGAGAATACCCGAATCGTTTTGACTGGAACATTTTGCATCGAGAAAGCATAGACGGTTGCTTGGCTCGTTCCGCCATCGAACGTTAGTTGGTTGGAATTTGTATTGATATTGATAGAATCGGGAACGTTCATGCCGGTAAAATAAAAGGTTGCATAACCACCTAATTCATTTTGTGATACTGTATCAGTTGCTGGCTCTTGGCTTGAATCAGCAGTACTAGAAGGGGTGGTGCTAACTGGTTCATCTGTAGTTGTTTGACTGATCGTATCAGATGTTTCCGAAGTAGTGGAACTCGTCGTTTCTGACGTAACGATCGTTGAGGAGACAGAGTTTGATTGTTTTGACTTATTGGTTGAATTATCAGGTGAGTCCTGTTTGCATCCGGTCAATAGAAGGGATGCCATAATGCAGGCAAAAATAATTTTTTTCATTAGTAATCACTCCCTTATACATAGTATATCAAAAAAATGTAATTGTAGTTGCTTTCACAATCGTTTGTTACAACTTTAGCTTGTCTCGTTTGACAGATTTTGGTCCTGTGAGCAGTTTCATTGAAATCTCCCCCGAAACAGCCTACACTTATAATCAGTAAGTAGGAAAGGAATGAGGATTTTTGAAGAAAATGTATGAGACAGCTATGATTAATCATGGTGGACGTAATGGGGATGTTCAAGCGCCAAATGGTAGTATGAAAATGAAGATTGAGCCACCTTCAATTCATTCAGAGGGGACGAATCCTGAGCAATTATTTGCGGCTGGCTATGCCTCTTGTTTCAATGGTGCAGTACATCATATGCTGAAAGAACATAATATTGAGTCGGATGCTGAAGTAAAAGCTCGTGTTTCTTTATATCAATTAGAAGATGGCGGCTATCAAATCGGCGTTATCCTTGAAACATCATTACCAGGTGTGGAGAAGGAAGAAGCCCAGAAGATCGTTGAAGAAGCTCATGAATTTTGTCCTTATTCAAAAGCAACTCGCGGCAATATCGATGTTGAAGTTGAATTGGTTTAGTTGTTAGTATCGTTGAAATAACATAAGTACTCTTCTTTCATTTTCTTTCACTAAGAGTGTAAAGAAATGAAAGAAGAGTTTTTTGCGTTTTGATAACGATCTTTATTTAAAAAAATATTTCTTATAAATAATAAAAGAAAGAGAAAAATAAGAGGGATGGGTTATTGCTTTACAAAAAAAAGCTATTTAAATAAAATGATTATTCAAATATTTATTGAAGGAAGTTGGATGAAAATGAAGAAATATGTAGCGGAATTTCTAGGTACCTTTATGCTAGTTTTTCTAGGAACTGGTACAGTAGTTGTTGCTAAAGGTGGCACCTTAACAATTGGTTTAGCCTTTGGTTTGGCAATTACGATCATGGCTTATGCCGTAGGCGGTATTTCTGGTGGGAACTTTAACCCAGGTGTCTCAGTTGCTATGATGATCAATAAACGTTTATCAGTTAAGGATGGCATTTTTTACATTATCGCTCAAGCGTTAGGTTCAATTGTTGCTTCAGCAATTTTATCTGTTTATATTCATGCACTAAAATTACCTAGCGATGGTTTTGGACAAAATGACTTTCCTAACATCAGTGCGGCTCAAGCCTTTGGTGTTGAAACATTGATCACTTTCTTATTTGTTTTTGTTATCTTGATGGTAACAAGCACTAAATATGGAAATGCTACGATGGCTCCTGTAGCAATCGGTATTACATTAGCTTTCTTGATCATCGTTACGTTGAACTTGACAGGTGGATCATTGAATGCGGCACGTAGCTTAGGCCCTGCGATTTTTGCTGGTGGTACTGCGTTGTCTCATTACTGGGTCTACTTACTTGCACCAACTTTAGGTGCTGCAATCGCAGCCTTTGTTGCGAAATTCATGGGTAGCGAAGAAAAATAGTTTCATTTTGAAGGACGATCCTCTCGATCGTCTTTTTGTTTATTCAAAAAGAACGACCATTGCTTCCAGTTAAGGATCGCAATGGTCGTTCTTTTTAAGTATGTTCGGAAATTGTATCGACTTGTTTTTTACGATAGCTGAAGAAGATAATCAAATAGATTCCTGCAGTGAAAAGGGTGACCCCAATCGGGTTATTCATCAAAATACCAATGAAGATCAAGCCTAAAACAACGATCACCAAACCACTGAAGAAGCGTTCGATAAATGTTCCTTTCTTCAATGATAAAACAAATGCGGCGATACTAATCAGCATCCACGTCAATAAGACAGAGTAGGACAGGGAACCAACTAAATAGTTAAAGAGTTTATTGCCTAAGAAATAAGATAAGATGACGCCTAGATATAGAGTACCTGTACAAAACAGCACTGCTCGTTGTGGCACTTGGTGTTTGTTTAATGCAGCTAGTTTTGAAGTAAAGCCAGTATTTTCTTTGACTCTAAAATACAAGGTCCGGGATGAAGCATAAACACCGGAATTGATCGAAGAGAACAGCGCAAGTACGATTACGAAGTTGACGATATCTGTCGCAAAAGGAATGTTCATTTTCTCAAAAACCATGACGAAGGGACTAACATTCGTATGTGCCAAAGTATCCCAGCGATAGATAATTAATAGCAAGATCATCGGAATAATGTAAAAAGAAATGATCCGGCCCATAACGCCTTTGATGGCTTTGGGAATTGCTGTCTTAGGATCTTCTGTTTCGCTGACAGTAATGGCAATTAATTCTGAGCCACCATATGAATAAATCACGACTAATAGTGAATTAACTAATCCATTAAGTCCATGAGGGGTGAAGCCCCCATGGCTGTTCATACGAGAAATCGTATCGGTAAAACCGATATTGAAGATTTCATGACCAACAAGATATACACCAAAAGCGATTAAAATCATAATTACGGCAATTTTGATAAAAGCTAACCAGTATTCCGTTTCGGCAAATAACCGAACCGAATATAAATTGATCAGTGTGGTGAGCAGTGCCAAAATCAATACAAAGATCCACGAAGGAACGTGAGGAAACCACAGTTGCATAAAGCTAGCTGCTGCCACCGCTTCAGCAATGATATTGACCATCCATAAGGACCAATACAGCCAGTCGATAAAATCAGCCGTACGTTCACCGAGAAATGGTTTAATGATTCCGGATAAGCCTTGAACATTGTCGCTGTCTAACACTAAACGACCTAAGCCATTCATGACGATAAACAATACTAAGCCTCCCAACAGAAAAGCGAGGATAACAGAGGGGCCAGCGATTCCGATCGCTTCGCCGCTACCTTTAAACAAGCCTGCGCCGATTGCTCCTCCTAATGCTAACATCATAATATGTCGAGAAGTCATTTGTTTTTGTAATTTGTTTTCCATAAAGAGCCTCATTTCTAAATAGCAAGAATAGTTTGTAGATTTGAAATATTCTGATAATTATTTGTCAATAATACCAAAATATTCTGACAATTCAATCTTGCTGAAAATTTTATCATTCTATTTACATCATTTAACTATTATTCTCTCTTGATTGTTATTTTTAAATAAAAAAATAGGTGAAATTGAAGGTTTATTTGCGATGCTCTTGCCGCTGTAAAAAAGCAGAAATAGAAGGCTAAAAAAGATTCTAAGTCAAAAAGTTTGCTTTTCAAAAAATTCTTCAGTTAAGAAATTTCTGAAAATCGTTGTGAAAATACTGTGGTACCGCTGAAATTAGCCTTTTTTTATTGTAATCTTGTTATAACGAGGTCATTTTTGAGCAGAATAATAGAAAAAAATACGATTCATTAGTAACATAATAATGTAATTATCTTATATAGAAAGAGGGAGAAAAGAATGGGTTTATTATGGAGTTTAATCATTGGCGCAGTTATTGGTGCGATTGCCGGTGCAATTACAAAAAAAGGCGGCTCAATGGGCTGGATTGCTAACATCGTTGCTGGTTTAGTCGGTTCTGCACTTGGTCAAGCATTACTTGGCTCATGGGGGCCTAGCCTAGCTGGTATGGCGCTAGTTCCTTCTATTATTGGTGCTGTGATTGTTGTTGCAGTCGTTTCATTCTTTATTGGAAGAAAATAGCAATTATTGAAAATAAAAAAAGCGCCTAGGCGCTTTTTTTATTTTGCTTTAAGTAGTTCTTCCTTACCATGAATCAGTTGGGTCAAGAAAGCACAATAAGGCGTATTAATTCCAGCTAGTTGTCCTTTTCTCCAAACGGCTCCATTGATATAATCGATTTCCGTTTTACGCTGGTTGCGAATCAAATCCTGATACATCGAAGGAAAGTGTAGTCCCTGTGTTTGTGGGTCATAAGTAGCTTCGATGGCATCAATCATCTCTGAATGATCTAAATGAATCTGCTCTGCATCTGCCACAGCCGCAAACTCCGCAACGATTGCTTCAATCATTTCTCTAGCGACAGTCAATGATCCAAATTCGGCAATATTACAATCTAAAATCGTACATAAGCCGTTTAAGGTTCCATTGATACAGGCTTTTTTCCAAATGGAATAGCGCACATTTTGACTATAAATAGGGTTAAGCCGAGCGTTTTGAAAGACCTCTAACACTTCTAGCGTGAAAGCCTTGCCGCTTGGTGCCAAATTCTCCATTTCAATGCTGCCGGAACCGACTAGCTTCGCATGCCCTGGCCCCGCTAAGCCAGCGGTCCAAGTCGTTGTACCAAAAATAATATTTTCCTTCGGTACAAATTTTGCCAGTGTCTCTTCATGTCCTAATCCATTCAATAAACAAAAAACAAAGGTCTTGCTGCCAATAATTGGCTGAATGTCATGAAACATTTGCTCCAACTGCATCGATTTTGTCAACGCTACAATCAGATCGACTGTTTCGTGTTCTTCGATGATTTCCTCCGGCGAATAAATCGGAAGTTGAGCCACGATTTTTCGATCATCAAATTCTCCAATCAATCCGTTCTTACGGATCGCTTCAATATGTTCAGGCCAGCGATCGATTAAGATGACTTCATTTCCGGTTTCGTGAAGCATCAAGCCAATCCGACTCCCCATTGCGCCTGCTCCAGCTATTGCAATTCTCATTTCTTTTTTCCCCTTTCAACTACCGTTTTAGTATAGCTAAAAACCTCTCAAAAAAAGAGTATTCTGCCTGTTAAAGAAATAACGTTTCATATGAAAAATAAAATAAATGAAATTATGTTGCAAAATTAATCTGTAGCGTTTATAATCGGTGCATAAAGTTGAAATGGTTTTCATTGATAAAGGAGGAGTCACATGTTTGGATTTTCTATTTTCTTAAACGAAGATGTATCCGTAGAAACAAGAGCCGCGATTGAAATGATGGCACAACATGGGTTCTCTGGAATTTTTACTTCATTACATATTCCAGAAGATGACGCGAAGCAATACCGCCAGCGCTTGACTGAGCTTGGCAAGATTGCGCAAACCCTTCAGCTTGAGTTGATGGTCGATATTTCTGGAGCAGCCTTAGATCGAGCGGGTTTTTCGTTTGAGCGCATCGATGAATTAAAAGCTTTAGGCGTTACCGGATTGCGGATGGATTATCATATCAGCAATCAGCAGATCGCTTTGCTTTCTCATGAAATCGCTATCGCTTTGAATGCCTCAACGATCACTGAAACAGATATTCAAGAATTGAAGGAAGCGGGAGCCCAGTTTGAAAGGCTTGAGGCATGGCACAATTATTATCCACGACCTGAAACGGGCCTTGACGCCGAGTGGTATCGCGAGAAAAATCAGTGGCTAAAAGCGAATGGTTTTACGATTCAAGGCTTTGTACCAGGTGATGAAAAATTACGGGGACCGCTTTATCAAGGTTTGCCAACATTAGAAGCGCATCGTGGTCTTCACCCGTTGGCAGCGGCAATCGATTTACTTCAAGATACAGGTCGTGTGTACATTGGTGACAGCGGCTTATCGACGGAAGTCTTAGAACAGTTTGCCCTTTATATAGAAGAGAAGACACTGAAATTACACGTAACCCCTTTGGATTCGCAGTTTACGTTTGTATCCGGCGACCATACCAACCGGCAAGACGAAGCCCGGGATGTGATTCGCAGCGCGGATGCGCGCTTCAGAAAAATCCCGCAGGTCACACCGTTACCGCTAACCGAACGAGCAGTCGGAGCTGTCACCATCGATAATGCGGATTATTTACGCTATATGGGGGAGATCCAAGTTGTGAAACGACCATTAGCGGCTGATCCGAAAGTCAATGTTGTCGGACAAGTAATCGAAAAAGATCGTCCCTTGATTCAACAGATCAAAGCGGGACAGAAATTTAGTTTAGAGAGTGTGGAAAAGAATGATTAATTTAGAAAACTTAACAACAGAACGTCGAAACGAAACAACCTTTGGGTTAGATGAAATGAGCGTGGCCCAAGCGGTTCATTTGATGAATCAAGAAGATCACAAGGTTCCTGATGCAGTAGCGGATCAATTACCGCAGATCGAAAAAGTAATTGAGGTGACGATTGCCGCATTCAAAAAGGACGGACGCTTGATTTATATGGGCGCTGGTACAAGTGGACGCTTAGGGGTTTTAGATGCAGCCGAATGTGTGCCAACTTTTGGAGTTGAACCAGAAATGGTCGTGGGCTTGATCGCCGGCGGAGAACAAGCAATGACTGTTGCCGTTGAAGGAGCAGAGGATAATGCTGAGCTTGGCGCACAAGATTTAAAGGATTTACACTTAACAGAAAATGATATGGTGATCGGGATCGCAGCTAGTGGTCGGACGCCTTATGTCATTGGCGGTTTAGACTACGCACGTTCTATTGGTGCAGCCACAGGGACAATTGCTTGTAATAAAGGTGCGGTAATCAGTCAGCATGCGGCCATGCCGATCGAAGTCGATTGTGGACCGGAATTTTTAACCGGCTCGACACGTTTGAAATCCGGTACAGCGCAAAAGTTGATCTTAAATATGATCTCAACCATCAGCATGATCGGGATCGGAAAAGTGTACAACAATTTGATGGTGGATGTGAAACCAACCAACGAAAAACTAGTGGAACGTTCAAAACGGATTATCATGCAAGCAACTGAAGCAGATTACGAAACAGCGGCCCGCTACTTTGACGAAGCGGAACAAAATGTTAAACTAGCGATCGTGATGATCTTGACCGATAGCACTAAAGACGAAGCAGCAGAAAAATTAATCCAAGCAGATGGATTTGTTAAAAAAACAATCTAAACAAGTATTCGACTAGCAGAGGTATTTGATCTGTTAGTTGAATAAAATTAAATAGTGAAATCGAATACAATATGATAGATAGGGAGAGAGTAAAATGGCAAAAGAAGAATTAACCTTGAATCAACTTGCTAAAGAGATTTACGAGGGTGCCGGTGGAATGGACAACGTTCAAAGCGTGGTTCACTGTATGACCCGTGTTCGAATGAGTGTGCGTGACGATGAAAAAGTCGATCAAGCAAAATTAAAAGCGATCCCAGGTGTCTTAGGAGTCGTCGATGATGAACAACTACAAGTCATCATCGGTCCAGGGAAAGTCAATAAGGTAGCAAAAGAAATGGTAGATATTGCTGGTGTTGGCCTTGGTGAAGAACTGCCTCACAGTTCTGGTAAAGACAAAGTCAATGCAAAAGCGGCGGAAATGAAAGCCGCTCAGAAAGCAAAACAAAAAAACTCTCCCTTTAAAGCTCTCTTAAAAGATATTTCAAATATTTTCGTGCCAATGATCCCAGCCTTTGTTGGATCAGGGTTAATTGCAGGGATTGCGGCGGTTTTAACAAACTTAGTGACAGCGGGCACTCTAGATGCTGGGACTTGGCAACAGTTTATCGACGTGATGAACATCATGAAAAATGGGATGTTCAGCTACTTAGTCATCTTTACCGGTGTGAATGCAGCGCAAGTATTCGGTGCGAACCCAACGCTTGGTGGGGTTATCGGTGCGGTTGTTACCTTGACTGGGATGAATCCGGAAGCGCCGTTGACAAACTTATTTACTGGTGATCCGTTAGCCGCTGGTCAAGGTGGAATCCTTGGCGTGATTTTTGCGGTTTGGTTGTTATCAATTGTTGAAAAGAAATTGCATCAAATTGTACCAGACGCGGTTGATATTATTATTACACCGATGCTTTCTTTATTAGTGATTGGTTTGCTAGAAATTTTCTTAATTATGCCATTAGCCGGCTTTATCTCTAACGGTATGGTTGGTGGAATCAACTGGGTCTTAGCAGTGGGCGGCGCCTTCTCTGGTTTTGTGTTAGGCGCATTATTCTTACCGATGGTTATGTTCGGTTTGCATCAGATTTTAACGCCAATTCATATTCAAATGATTAATGAAACAGGTAAAACAATGCTATTGCCAATCCTAGCGATGGCTGGCGCTGGTCAAGTCGGTGCCGCATTTGCTCTTTGGATTAAATTGCGTAAAGACAAAGAATTGACTGAAATGATCAAAGGCGCGTTGCCTGTCGGAATCTTAGGGATCGGCGAGCCATTGATTTACGGAGTAACTTTACCTTTAGGTCGTCCATTTATTACAGCGTGTATCGGCGGCGGGATCGGTGGTGCTGTGATCGGTGCTGTCGGCGGTGTTGGCGCGATTGCGATCGGCCCTTCTGGAGCTGCTTTGATTCCATTAATTGCGAACGGTCGTTGGTGGGGGTATGTCTTAGGATTACTTGCAGCATATGTAGGTGGATTTGTGGCTACTTATTTCTTTGGGATTCCTAAAGATAAATTAGCCGAACAAAAATTAGCAGAAGAAACAGTTGTTGAGCCCACGATGACGACAGTAGAACCAACCACTACGGCACACGCAACAGAAGTCTTTTCAGCAGTTGCCAAAGGTGCGGTTCATCCATTGGAAGAAGCAGCGGATCCGGTTTTTGCTGAAAAAATGATGGGTGAAGGCTACTTTATTGAGCCCACTGACGGAGCAATCTATGCGCCTGTTCGTGGAAAAGTCAGCACGATTTTCCCAACAAAACACGCGATTGGTATTACAACTGAGAGCGGGATGGAAGTCTTGTTGCACATGGGAATCAATACGGTTGAGCTTGATGGCAAGCCTTTTGATATCATGGTAAATGAAGGCCAGACTGTCACAGCCGATACAGAAGTGGCTAAGGTTGATTTAGATGCGATTAAAGCAGCCGGTAAAGGCACCTCGATGATGGTCTTAATCACTAACATGAATGAGATCGCAACCCACGTTTTAGAAAAAACGGGTCCGGTTCTAGCTTCTGAAGAAGTTTTCAAAGCGACAACCAAATAGCAGTCAAAAAGAGCGATGCCAACTTTTTGGCATCGCTCTTTTTATAAACTTAAACAAAGGGTCTGACCGTGATTGTCAGACCCTTTGTTTATTAAAAATATTTTTTGCGGTATTCTTGGACGATCGCACGAGTGCTGTAGATCTTTTCCGCATTTTCTTTGTTACGGCTGATGTAGACATAAAACAATAGATCGACGGTGATAAATTGCGCTAAAATCGAATCAGTCGCAGCACTTCGATAAGTCGCTTCAGTTGGGCGAGAGGTTTGCAAACAGACGTCGGAAAGCTTAGCTAAAGGATTTTGACCAAATTGAGTCAAGGTAATGATGGGAATACCTAAGTCTTTAGCCGTTTCAGCCAAAGCAATCAATTCAGAGGTCAACCCGGAATTAGAAACCAGCCAAATGACCGCTTCTTTTTCGTGGAGGACCAGTTGTGGCAAAATAGTATTATAATCTGGCTCGCTAATAATATTTTTTCCTAAGCGGCTCCATTTTTGAACAATATCCATCGCAGCTAGGTTTGAAGCTCCGATACCTAAGACATAGCAAAATTCTTTTTCCTCTAGTAATTTGCATGCTTCAATAAAATCTTTTTCGTTGAAGAGAGCGGTCGTTTCATCAATCGTGAAGCGAGCATTGCTAGCTAATTTATTTTTTAAGCTATGAAAGGGTTCATCGTGATCGACATCGCTGTATGTATTGTTGTTACGTTCTTGGATCGTTTCCGCAGAAAGTTCGATTTTAAGATCTGTCAAGCTGCTATAGCCCATTTTTTTAGAGAAACGCACAACAGTAGGGGCGCTAGTACCGGCGGCCTCGGCAATTTCATTGGCAGTCATACTGGACGCTTTTTCACTGTTTTCACGAATGAAGCCATAAATTTTTTTTTCAGCAGCTGACATTTCTCGCTGCATACTTTTCATGTGAGAAAGAACACTCATAAGCTACTCCTATTTTTTTATTGTGAAATCGAAGAATCAATATCTAAGGAAATCAGTGAATAGATATCGTAGATTCCTTTTTATTATACCATTTAATCAAGAAAATTATTTTTTTCTATAAGAACTTCCTCGAGGCTTTTATTTTTTTAGAAAAGTCGTATGATTGAAGAGAATCTTTTTTAAAGGAGTTTATTAAATGGCGTTGATTGATTTTATTTTGCACATTGATGCTCATATGGTGACGTTGGTTCACCAATATGGCGTAGGGATTTACCCGATTTTATTTGGGATCGTTTTTATTGAAACAGGGGTGGTTATTTTTCCTTTCTTGCCGGGAGATTCCTTTTTATTCGCGGCGGGAGCCTTAACTGCTCTAGGTGGAAATGTCTTACATTTACCGTATGTGATCGGGATCTGTGTGATTGCCGCCATCTTAGGCGATATGATGAATTATTGGATTGGACATACACTCGGAGTCAAGGCCTTGTATCACAGTCCGATTTCACGTTTTATTAAAGAGGATAAGGTTCGTGAAGCGGAAAACTTTTTCAATGAGCGAGGCAAATGGACGATTTTCTTAGGACGCTTTATGCCTTTTGTCCGGACCTTTATTCCTTTTATCGCCGGTTCTAGTAAAATGAACTGGAGGCTTTTCTCCAGCTTTAATGTTTTTGGCGCCATTGTCTGGGGGACCGTCGTGAGCTTGGCGGGTTATTTCTTAGGCAATATTCCGATTGTCAGTGAACATTTTTCGTTGATTATGCTAATGATTGTTTTCATTTCTTTAGTACCGATCATGATTCCTTACATTAAGCAAAAAATGCGGGCATAAAAAAGAGTTTGGAAGTTTTCCTGTGAAGGATCGCTTTCAAACTCTTTTTAAATATGAAAATATAAAATTTCGGGAATCACGCGAAAACGCAAGGGTGGCCCCGTTGTGCCTAACCCGGTATTCACTACAAGGCTAGTAGTGGCCGTCAATTTGTAAACTCCTTGATCGTAAGTTTTTGAGCCGAAATTTTTGTAAGTGAATAGCGGGAAGCGGATTTGCCCACCATGACTATGGCCGGCTAAGATCAAATCAAAATGAGAAAGCTCGGGCAATTGTTTCACTTGATCCGGCTCGTGGACCATCAGGATTGAGAAATAAGCTTTAACTGGTGTGACCGAGTAATCAGGGGTGCCTTCTTGACTATCATCAAATCCCGTCAGGCTCAGCTGATCTACCAGTGTACTTTGATTCGTAAGCAAAGTAAAACCGCCTGCTTCAAGCAAGTGACTAACGGCATTGCCGCCATTCGAACGATAGTCGTGATTACCAAGAATGGCCAATTTTCCTTTTGGTGCACGAATAGTTGCTAATTGTTGGCTGATTTCTTGGGTATCATGGGTTTGCCAATAATTATAATTTTCAATTAAATCGCCTGTAAATAAAACGATATCGGGTTCTGCTTGATTAAGTTTTGCCACGATTTTATCAAAGCGCTTAGGCGAATAAAAAGGCGAGAAGTGGCTATCGCTGATTTGAGCAATAGTCAGGCCCTTTTTCTTTCCTACTTCAACGCTCAATGCAGCGGAGTTCTTCGTTACTTTAAAATGTTTTACCACCAAACGATACGTTTGATAACGACAATAGAGTAAAGCTAGAATCATAAGAAACAGTACTAACATCCACGTCATCGCCTTTCAATTTTTTGCTAGTATAAACAAAATAACGACTTGCCTCAAGCTGGGCAAGTCGTTTTTAATGATTACTTAAATCGAACGAACTGTTTCTCGTTGAACTAAGTGATGCGGTACAACAAGTTGTACACCGCTAGATTGTTTTTGTTCGATCTGTTCCATGAGCTTTTGGGTTCCTAAACGTCCTAAATCCGAAATATCAATGTCGATCGTCGTTAAATAGGGATGGACCAGTGTCGCAAAAATCGAATTATTGAAACTAATCACAGATAAATCATCGGGAACCTTATAGCCATGTAGTGTTGCTAATTGGATCATTCGCAAGGCAAAGATATCATCAATTACGACAAGTGCTGTGGCACCAGTGGCCTTGATTACTTCCGGAAATTGAACGTAATCTTCCGGTTGCAGCATCGTCAATGGTTGATGGGTTGGAAGGCTCTGCAGCATCATGGCTTCCTGATAACCGAAATAACGCTCGAAGAAGATGACTTCTTGATTGACATTGGAGGCGAATAAAATATTTTTATGGCCTTTCTCAATCAAATGTTCTGTAGCTTGTTTACCTAATAATTGATTGTCATTATCCACGTAAATAATATCAGCTTCACGTTTGGCTGGCCGACCAATCAAAGTAAAAGGCACTTGGTTTTGAAAAAGATATTCCGAAACGGGATCATCTTTTTCTGAATACGCTAAAATAAAGCCATCAACTTGTTTTTGTCGATGCATACGAATGACATTTTCCAATAAAGTAGCACTGTTATCCGCCGAAGCCACCGCGGTAGTCACCTGAAATTCCGCTGCTGTCGCATTGACTGCGTTGAGCAGTTCTAAATAAAGGGGATTGCCTAAACGCTCCCGCGAATCCAACGGCGGTAAAATCACCCCTAAGGAGTTCGCCCGCTGTTTGCCTAGATTGCGAGCTGTTACATTCGGAAAATAACCCATGTCATCCATAATCTTACGGACGCGTTGCTTCGTTTCCGCTGAGATACTAGGATGATCATTGATTACACGTGAGACAGTCGAAGGAGAGACTTTCGCTTTTTTTGCCACGTCTTTTACGGTTGCTGTCATTTTCTGCTCTCCTTTCTTACTATTAGTTCTGCCAATGTTTTTTTAGAAACTCAATCGTTAACTCGTTGGTCGAATCAACTAAGGCGATATCATGGCCTAGCTGTTGAGCCTTGCCGACGCCAATTGGCAGCGCGCCGCTGGCTTTGATCGCAGCTATTCCAGCTTGAGCGTCCTCGATCCCGATGCAGTCTTCTGGCTTTAAGTTTACTACTTCTGCAGCCAAAATAAAAATATCCGGTGCAGGTTTTCCTGCTTTGATCGTAGCAGGATCGGCAATGCCATCGAAGTACTCAGTTAGTTCCATTTGCTTTAGTAGAAATGGGCCGTTTTTACTGGCGGAAGCCAAAGAAATTTTGATTCCTGCTTTTTTTAAATCCTGCAATAAGTCTAAGATCCCAGGATAGACGTCCTTAGGGGAGACTGCCTGAATCATTTCTACATAATTGTCATTTTTACGTTTCGCCAATTGATCAAACTCCGTCTGAGAAAAATCATTTTCCCGGTTGCCGTGGGTTAGAATCAAACGCAATGAATCTTCACGGCTGACCCCTTTTAGTTTTTCGTTAAACGCGCGATCGATAGAGATCCCTAATTCATCTGCTAGTTTTTTCCACGCCAAGTAATGATATTCGGCGGTATCTGTAATGACGCCGTCTAAGTCGAATAAGACTCCTTTAAACATGTGACTCCTCCTGTTTAAGAGAAACGGTCAGCGTATTCTCTAACGTAATTTCTTTCCCATAAAGCATCATAGCCAATGCCGGTCCATCTTTCAAGTCGATTGTGACTTCTTTTTGATTAACTGCTACGGCTAATAAGCGACCACGATAGTTTACATGGAAAGAGTAGTTTTCCCATTCCTTCGGCAGGATTGGAGCAAAGCTAAGTTCTCCGGTACTGGTCTTCATTTGAGCGAAGCCGTGAACGATCGCTAACCAGCTGCCAGTCATTGAAGTGATATGAAGGCCATCATCAGTATCGTTGTTGTAATTATCAAGGTCCAAACGAGCTGTTCGTTGATACATCTCCATTGATTTGTCCGTCAAACCTAACTCCGCGGCTAAAATAGAATGAACCGAAGCAGAAAGGGATGATTCATGAACCGTCATCGGCTCATAAAATTCAAAGTTTTTCCGTTTCTCTTCCAACGTGAACTGATCGCCAAAATAATAAATTCCTTGTAAAACATCGGCTTGCTTAATGAAGCAAGAACGCAAAATCTTATCCCATGACCAATGCTGGTTCAGCGGACGTTCTGCTGGATCAAGTTCAGAAGTAGGCATTAGATCCTTGTCTAAGAAGGTATCATGCTGTACGAAAATTCCCAACTCTTCATCCGTTGGGTAATACATCCGATCAATAATATCTTGCCATTTCGCTTGTTCTTCTGGTGTAATCGTGACCGTTGCTTGGGCTTGGTATTTGTTATAATTTTCCAACGTATAAGACAGTACCCAAGAAGCGATATAGTTTGTGTACCAGTTGTTATTGATATTATTTTCATATTCGTTGGGTCCCGTAACACCATGGATCATGTATTTTTGCTGACGCTTAGAAAAATGGACCCGGTCGGCCCAAAAACGAGCAATCTCCGTCAAGACTTCTAAGCCTTCTTTTTGAATGTATTCTTCATCACCGGTGTAAGTAGTGTAATTATAAATGGCATGGGCAATCGTTCCATTTCGATGAATCTCCTCAAAGGTGATCTCCCATTCATTATGACATTCGATCCCAGTGAAGGTTACCATTGGATACAAGGCGCCTTTTAGCCCTTGTTGCCGGGCGTTGTGTTGTGCTTCTGCTAATTGATTGTGACGATATTTTAATAGGTTTTTTGTGACGTCAGGATCGGCGATGCCTAGATACATCGGTACGGCGTAGGCTTCTGTATCCCAGTAAGTCGCGCCGCCATATTTCTCGCCAGTAAAGCCTTTTGGTCCGATGTTCAAACGTTGATCTTCGCCGTAATAAGTCGAGAAAAGTTGGAAAATATTAAAACGAATGCCTTGTTGGGCTTCATCATCACCATTGATCAAGACATCGGCTAAGGCCCAACGATCCGCCCAAGCACTATTTTGCTCTGCTAACAAATCTTCATAAGAAGCGTCGTATTCATTAAGCAAAGCCGTCGCTGTTTCTCTTTGCTCCGCTTCTGGCACATCCCGACTCGTTAAAATCACGACCCGTTTTTCCAATTGGATTGGTTGGTTGGCTTTTAGTTCATAGCTGAAACTTTCAGCGACTTCTAATTTAGCATCTTGTTGTAATCCGGTTGACGAACTCAAATGTTTCATGGCACCCGTCACGGAAAATTGTTCAATCCCGAAATTATTCGGTACAGTTTGAGTAGTTAAGAAGCTAATATCTTCTTGATGTCCGCGATTTTTTTCGAACCAGAACATTTCCTCGTAATTGCTATCCACGTTTTGCACATTATTATCTAGTTTAGAGACTACTTTTAAGTGGGCAGTTCCTGATAGACTTTCAGCAGTCAGCTGAATAACCGCTAATTCTTTTTTTACGATACTTAAGAAACGTTGGAAAGTAAAACGAACCTTAGCGTCATCAATTGTAACTACGAAGCTGCGAGTAAGAACGCCATTTTCCATATTTAATTCCAAGTCAAAATCTGTTAACTCATCTACAGCAAGATCGATTTCATGATCATTCACGTATAATTTCATTTGTAGGAAATCCATTGCGTTGATGACTTTACCAAAGTATTCCGGGTAGCCATTTTTCCACCAACCTACCCGTGTTTTGTCAGGGAACCAAATACCAGCTAGATAGGTTCCTTGATGATGAATGCCGCTGTAGCTTTCTTCAAAATTTCCTCGCATACCCATATAACCGTTACCGATACTGGTTAAAGATTCCTGTAAGCGACGGTTTTCTTTATCTAAGTGTGTAGTGCGGATTTTCCAAGGGTCGATTTCAAAAAGACGTTGAACTTTATTCATGATAGTCCTCCTTAAGTTTTCTTAGTTTCATCATAAACGCAATCGGTTGCGCAAGTCAAGCATTTGTTGATGAATCAGAAAAATATTCAGCAGACAAACAATAAACTCAAAACCAAATTAATTTAACTGAAAGAGTTTACAAAATAAACGAATGAGTATATAATGCAAATTAGCGAAACCGATTGCGTAAAAGTTTCATCATCAAAAAATAGGAGGAACAAGCATGAAGGGTATCAAAAAGATTTTTAGTTTTGAGTTTTGGCAAAAATTCGGGAAGGCCTTGATGGTGGTAATCGCGGTTATGCCAGCAGCTGGTTTGATGATCAGTATCGGAAAATCATTACCATTGATTGACGCAAACCTAGGTTGGTTGGTGACAACCGGCGGAGTGATTGAAAATGTTGGTTGGGCGATCATCGGCAATCTTCATTTACTATTTGCGTTAGCGATAGGCGGTAGTTGGGCGAAGGAGCGTGCGGGTGGTGCATTTGCAGCTGGGTTATCATTCATTTTAATTAATCGAATTACCGGTGCGATCTTCGGTGTGACTGCGGAAATGTTAGCTGATCCTAACGCGGTAACCCATACTTTATTCGGACAAAAAATTATGGTGGATGGCTATTTCACAAGTGTCTTAGAAGCTCCCGCATTGAATATGGGGGTTTTCGTCGGGATTATTGCTGGGTTTGTCGGGGCGACTGCCTACAATAAATATTATAACTTCCGTAAATTACCAGAAGTTTTGACTTTCTTTAATGGGAAACGGTTTGTTCCATTTGTTGTAATTCTTCGCTCCGTGATCGTCGCTTTGGTTTTGGCATTCATCTGGCCAGTGATTCAAACCGGAATCAATGACTTCGGTAAGTGGATTGCTAATTCTCAAGATACGGCACCGATTTTGGCCCCCTTCTTATATGGGACGCTTGAACGGCTGCTTCTACCATTTGGGTTGCACCATATGCTGACGATCCCAATGAATTATACGCAACTAGGTGGAACCTATGAAATTCTGACTGGGGCACAAGCGGGTAGCCAAGTATTTGGTCAAGATCCATTGTGGTTAGCGTGGGCAACCGACTTAGTCAACTTGAAGAACAATGGAGATATGTCACAATATCAACACGTGTTGACACAATGGACACCAGCTCGTTTCAAAGTTGGTCAAATGATCGGTTCAACCGGTATTTTAATGGGATTGACGTTAGCGATGTATCGCAATGTTGACCCTGATAAGAAGAAAAAATACAAATCAATGTTCCTTTCTGCTGCGGTTGCCGTATTCTTGACTGGTGTAACAGAACCGTTGGAATTCATGTTCATGTTTGTGGCAGTTCCACTTTATGCTTGCTATGCCGTGATCCAAGGGGCGGCTTTTGCGATGGCAGACTTGATTCATTTGCGTGTTCATTCATTTGGGAATATTGAATTGTTGACACGGGTACCGATGGCAATTCGGGCAGGTCTAGGTAATGATTTATTGAATTTCGTCTTAACAAGTATTGCCTTTGGTGTATTCACTTACTTCTTCGCAAACTTTATGATTAAGAAATTCAATTACGCGACTCCAGGAAGAAATGGAAATTATGAAGTAGACAACGATGACAGTGTCAGTGATGGAAATAACGGAACAGCCTCAGCAGATTCTCAGATCGTAAAAATCATTAACTTATTAGGTGGTCCGCAAAACATTACCGATGTTGACGCATGCATGACCCGCTTACGAGTGACGGTCGCTGATAATGGTGTGGTAGGCAATGAAGAAGCTTGGAAAAAGGCTGGTGCAATGGGCTTGTTGGTAAAAGATAATGGTGTCCAAGCAGTTTACGGTCCAAAGGCGGATATTTTGAAATCAGATATTCAAGATCTCTTGGACTCAGGAGCAACCATTCCAACTAGTGACCCGCAGTCTGTAACAGCTGAGCCTGAAAAATCAGCAGTTGCCTTTAAAGGAGCACAGCAAGAATTTGTAGCTCCTGCCAATGGGGAACTGATCCCAATTGATCGTGTTCAAGATGAAGTCTTTTCACAAAAAATGATGGGCGAAGGGTTTGCTGTCATTCCAGAAAACGGCGAGATTGCAAGCCCAGTAGCCGGTACGATTGTTTCAATTTTCCCAACTAAACACGCAATCGGGATCAAAACCGATGATGAAATCGAAGTGTTGCTGCATATGGGGATCGACACGGTTGATCTTGGCGGTGAAGCATTTGAGATTAAGGTCCGTGAAGGTGAGAAAGTAAAAGCAGGGAAAATCGTAGCGACGGCCGATTTGGCTAAGATTCAAGCAAGCGGCAAAAAGACGACGATGATCGTTGTGTTCACAAATGGTGACAAGATTGAAGATTACCATTATGATAAAACTGGACTCGTTTCTCGCGGGGAAACGATCGGAAAGTTTGATTATTAAAGTGAGGCGAGAAGGATCAAAGTATTAACTCTAAACACTCATAGCTGGATGGAAGCAGATGATCAGCGACAAATTCGTGTATTGGCACAACGAATCGCTCAAGAAAAGTATGACCTTGTGGGCTTGCAAGAGGTGAATCAAGGAATTGCAAGCCCGTTGGTAGAAGTCGATGGCTATTTTCAACCAACGGAAGAACAACAAGCAATTCGTCAAGATAATTTTCTGTTTTGCTTGACCGAGTACTTGAAGGAGCTAGGCTGTTACTACTATTGGAATTGGAGTTATAACCATATCGGCTATGATCGTTTCCATGAAGGAATTGGTTTACTATCTAAAACCCCTTTAATAGTAGAAAGCCATTTTGTTTCAAAAAGTTCTAATCCGGCTGATTACCATACAAGGAAAGTAGTGATTGGCGAAACGACTGTAAATCAAGAACAAATAGTAATCGCGAATGCACATCTTTCTTGGTGGCGGGGCTTTGATGATTCTTTTGCACCTGAATGGCAAACGTTAGAAGAGAAGTTGAAAGCAAAAAGCGGTTCTTTATTAGTTATCGGCGATTTTAACAACGATGCTAAAAAGATCAATGAAGGATATGACTTGGTGACAAAAAGTCCTTTAGATTTGCAAGACGCCTTCATAGCGTCAAAAAAGACAACTGGGGAATTTACAGTTGAAGAATCGATTGATGGCTGGGCTCAGAATCGATCAGGTTTGCGGATTGATTATGTGTTTGCTGCTAAAACCTTTGAAATAGTCAGTTATAAGGTTGTCTTTGATGATATCAACGACGCAAAGATTAGTGACCATTTTGGAATAGAAGTGATGATGGATTAGCATTTTGCTAGTCCATTTTTCATTTCACTGAAATTATTTTGAAAAAATAATGAAAAGTGTTTGACATTATATTTCAGTATGATATTATCAATAACGTTGTTAAAACAAGTTGCTATGACAACGAAAAATAATGTTTGACAAACTTTTTGCTGAATGTTATGATTTCAAAGTTGTCATTTGAGTTTCAAAACTTTTTCAAAAATTAATTGAAAAAA
>NZ_JXKM01000015.1 GCF_001885905.1 Enterococcus devriesei
AAACTTACGCTGTTCCCACTCGTCTTCAAATCCTTTGAATCTGATTTCCGGCACTTTTTTCTCAGTCATTAGAGAACACCGCCTTAGTGATTTCGATGATTTCTTTTGATCCATCGGTCACTTGGAGTTCATCTAACATCGCTAAAAAGGATTGTTCAGCTTCCTTAATTTGTTGATTTAAATCTAGCATCTCTTTCCCTAATTCAACGATATTTATAGGTTCTTCTTCTTCAAATGTGTCCACATATCTAGGAATATTAAGGTTGAAATCATTTTCCTCAATTTCACCATATTCAGCAAGGTGGGCGTATTTATCAACATCTTCACGCTTCTTATAAGTGTCTAAGATTTTTTCTATATGTTCTTCTTTCAACAGATTTTGATTTTTCCCTTTTTCAAAATCCTTCGAAGCATCAATAAACAGGACATCTTTTTTATCTCGCTGTTTTTTTAGAATAATAACTGTGGTTGGAATAGACGTATTAAAAAAGATATTCGCCGGCAAACCAATAACGGTATCGATTGCCCCATTTTCTAACAGGGTCTTCCTAATTTTCCCTTCCGCATTTCCTCTAAATAAAACACCATGAGGCAATACGATTGCCATCACACCCGTATCTTTCAAATGGTAATAGCCATGAAGTAAAAAGGCAAAGTCTGCTTTAGATTTCGGCGCTAACACGCCATACATAGAGAAACGAGGATCATCTAAAAAGCCTTTTTCAGCAGACCATTTTGCTGAATATGGCGGATTCATTAGTACGGAATCGAAGTTGGTTGGCTCTTCTGTTGGCCAATCTTGATCCAATGTATCGGCGTTGTGCAAATGTTGATTTACTGTATCAACACCATGAAGGATCATGTTCATTCTAGCCAAGTTATAAGTCGAGGTATTGAGTTCTTGACCAAAATATTCAATCGTACCAGGTTCTTTAGAATATTTTTTTACATTTAAAAGTAATGAGCCTGATCCCATGGTCGGATCGTAAACACTAAAACCTTTTTGCGAATCCTTCTCATAGAGTACGATTTTGGTCATCAACTCAGAAACCGGTTGTGGCGTATAGAATTCACCCGCTTTTTTTCCTGAATCAGAGGCAAATTGGCCGATCAAATACTCATAAGCATCGCCCAACGTATCTCCCGCATGCCCAGCAACGTCAAGAACAGCCAATTCCTTCATAACGTCGGCAATACTTTGATTTTGCTTTTGCAAAGTCGCACCAAGTTTTTTTGAATACAAATCAACGTCTTCAAATAAATTTTCGAACATTTCACTCGATTGTTCAATATTTCGGAAACCTTGTGCCAAATCTTCTAGTTGAAATTTCCCTTTGTAAATCGCTTGAACTAACGCTGTAAAGGTTAGATGGGGTTCTAACGTATAGGAGAAATCATACTGTAAATTTTCTAACAAATCTTCTTTTAATTCATCGTCAGTATACGCTTCTTCATAAATTCGTTGTGCTTCATTTAAATCGGTTGTTGTTTTCTCTAATAAATCAGCCGAATGATACAATAATTTGTCTGATAAGTATTTATAAAAGACTAAACCTAATAGGTATGACTTATAGTCAGATGCATCCATTTTTGAACGCAAAATATCCGCTGAATTCCATAATGCTTGATATAAAGTTTTTGAGATTGTTGTAGCCAATGATAGTTCCTCCTTAATAATATAACGCGCTAAAAGCTTTTGCTTTGATGAATCGTAAGTTTTTCAAAATCCATTATAACCGAAATATTTTTTTTTCGGTAATCCATCAAAGATTATTGCAAATAGTCATATCGTTAATATACCGCTCTCGCTTTCATAATTGATTTTTACTCTAAAATTGTAATTCGTTACTACAATACTTTTAATGTTGCATTTTTAAATCGTTCAAAAATTCAGAAAAAATTATATCTTCAAGCTCATTTCTTTTTTTTATCAATGCCTTTCTTCTAATCCATGTTGCATATAGATTTCCAATTTTCTTTTGCCTATCAATATCTGGTAGTTCAACCTCAAAATTTCTAATCGCAGTGGGAGATAACTTTTTTAAAACACTGCCCTGCATAGCGATATCTTTTTCTCTATTTATTTCTTTATCGCTATTTAATAAATAGCAAAGATACTTTTTATCTATCCGATTTTCATCTATTTCAATTTTAGCAAAATTTTGATTGATTATTTTCCCTCCATTTGCTTTTCCAACGATTCCAGAGATAGAATTTATAAAACTATAAACAAGATCTCCTCTATGAACTGTGTGAATAATAGCATTATTTTCTTCTACCCTATTGTCTTGACCTTCCTCATAATCAATGGTATCCAAATCGTTAATCAAATCATTATTAGTGTAAATATTTATATATTTTTTTTCTTCTTCGCTTTTCCTTGATAAATTCAATCCAAGTTTAATAGTAACCACATCATTTAGTAATGTCTTACTCAAGTTGCTTCATCCTTTCTATATAACAATAAATAACACGTTCATAATTCCCAAATGGTACTATATTTCTTAGAACAAGTTCCATACGATGCCCCACTTTCAAGAACAATTCTTACATTACCTTTTTTATCCATATGTACAAATTTCACCTGTTCACGAACATTTCCTCTGTATATAACAAAATCTGCGTCTTCTGTAAAAAAAGCAGAACATATCTCGCTTACATCAAAACGATTTATACTCAAATTTACAGAATAATTCGAAGTTCTGTTGTTAACGCCCATTTCATCACGAAAATGTACGTTTATACCCATGTCACTACTAAATTCACTTTGTACCCTTTTTGAAAAATGGTTATAGTATTCTTTATTTAAACTAGAAAAACTATTTATTTTCTTTACAAATGCAGGGACTGATAAATCAAACGGAATGTATACTTCATCAATAAATAAATCGTCCCTGCTCACTTTCTTTATAGAATGCCTCAGGGAGTTGCAAAATGTTGTAGCTAAAACGATAATATCTGCTGAACTTAATCCCCAACAATTCTCTTTCGCTAATATGAGTACTATATCTTTATTCGAAAATGAGTATCCTTTAATAATAGATTGAAAAAGAAAATTGCTAATAGTTTTTGAACATTTTGCCTCCTTAAACCTTTTCTCGCTTATTCCAGCATTAAGAACCACTTTTTTAAAAAACTCGTTCCAAGATCTATGTAGCTCTTGCTTTTGATTACGACAATAAAATTTTTCAATTTGGTCATTCATTAACTTTTGAATAGGAGGCAGAAAGGCACACTTCAAAAATGATATAAAACCAGCAATCATTTACTCACCTTCTCCGTTACTTTTTAGCTAATTTTGATGTTTAGTATAATAGATCAAGCTCATTTCGTCAAATGTCTTTTAATTAAAGTACTTGATTTTTGATTTTTATTTCATTATTGGTAACCTATAGAACATATTTATTTAGCACGTATTTATTTTAACGATAGCCTATCTCTTATATGTCATTCTGGTTTAAGCTTTTTGAAGAGAAATTTTTTTCTCAATACTTGAAACATCAAACGCCTACTTAATCCATAGTTATCATATAAAATCACAAACAAAAAATCCTTTCGCATTTTTGAAAATGAATCCAAATTGCGAAAGGATGTGTTTATGCTTTCAATTTTTAGTTATTACTCTTTACTCAAATCCCCCATTAAGCTTCGGCAGATATTCATAATCCACTTCATCATAGGGAAACATCGGTCGCTGAATCTGCTTAAATGTCAGCTTCTCCGTCGTCTGTTGAGTTGGGCCGTCTGTCAATGCCATCACGCAATAGGCTCCATACGCGTCAAAGTCTGGTGAGATGTATCCTTGTTTTACTACGATCACTTCGTAGTCCTCTACGGGTACATTCGCCCACTTAAATTGCGTGAGTTCCGTGAAACTTACCGATTCTCGTTGCACCAATACTGTGATGGGATAGTCTTTCAATTTCACCCCGACCAAGAGACCCATTTCAGGGGTCTCTTGATAGTCTTGACTGACCACTCCTCTTGAGACGATCGTCCCTTCTAACGATACCGCTTTAGATCGTTCATCTAGATCTTTTCCTAATTTGAACTGTACTACGTCACCTAGTGTGAGGTGTTCCAGCTCAGAGGTCGCTTTTTCGTCAATAATCCCCCCGATCAAGGTTGGTTTCCGCCAATCGGGATAGGCTTCCAATAAATTTCGTAAGATTACCGTACTGTAACCATCGCTGCCGGCACCACAGTTATCCCCGGAATCGGTAATGAAAATCGGTTTCTCTGTCCTATTTTCCACCTCAGCGAATACCTGATCTAGCTCTCCGTAATTACCATGATAGTGAAACTGGTAACGTCGGCGTAGGATAAAGTCAGCCAGCTCGTCGACTTTTTCTTGGGCGTAGTCTCGATAACGCTGATCGGACGGGACTACCGTTACCCCACAGCCCAACCGATCACTGTCATGCCGGACATAGCCTACATGGAAGGATGCGCAAAGGATTCGTTGATCTTGTTCCAATTCATCGAGTTTTTGGTTGATGGAACGGACGGGTTCGTCCGAAGATACCGAACGTTCACCGCCCACGATGATCGGCAGTTTACGACATACCGGTTGGATGACTCGTGTTCGATCCTGTAAGATTCCACAAAAAAGGGTTGCCGTTTTGTCAAATGTCGCTTGAATATCTGTATGAGGCGAGTGTCGGTAGCAAGTCACCAGATTGGTCATCGCTACTAATTCTTCTGTCACATTGCCGTGAGGGTCCATCACCACGGCGATTGGCAGATATGCGCCCACCAATTTACGGATCTCCCGTAAAATCACAAACTCCGCTGAGCCTTCCGACAAATCCATTACCTTGCTGGCACCATGTAAATACAAATAAATGCCATCAAGCTCAGATAGATTCTGTTTTACCCCAGCTAGAAAACGCTCTAAGATGTAGTCAAATGCCGCTCTCTCGATCAAGCCACCAGGATGACCATTCGCGTAGAATCCCGGAATCAGTTGGGTGCCTAGACTTTCGAAGATGGGCTGAATGCCCATCCTCGAAAGCATATCGTCCCCTTCCGCAAAGAGAAAATTCTCCTTATCCATCGTTTTCGGTGTATGCTCGTTGCTCTCTGAATTAAAAAATCCCACTAGTACTTTCATTTACGACTCTCCACCACCGTCATCATATTTTGATAGACACCTTCTGCGTTCATTAAGCCGAAATCGGTGGAGTTGATTACCATGATGGGGATTTTAGCAGGGACTTCTTTACGGACATTGGGCACTGCGTAGCGGACTTGGGGTGCCAACATCACCAACTGTTTGGCCTGGGATTTCGGTCCGACTTTTTCCAGCCCTACTGCTTCGATATGGAGAGACTGCCCGGCTTTTTCTGCCACCTCACTTATTTTCTTACACAAGATCGCGGTACTCATCCCCGCTTGGCAAACCAATAATACATTCATGCTCATTCTTCCTTTCTCTCTAGTAAACTTCGATTGCGTCTTCTGTGTTCTGTTCCAAAGGCTGCTGTTCTTCTGCCAACTTCTCTTTTTCAAATAATTTATAGAACGGGTAATATACCAGCATATTGGCGCCGATACATACTACCGTCAGAATCACTGCCCGGTAATCAAGACTGGACAGCCATTGCCCCAAGCCCACCGGCACGGTGGAACTGACATTGATCATCGTACGATTGACCAATCCTTCCGCCATAGCTCCGTAACACAAGAAAATATTCACCACTTGGGTCAATAGAAACGGGATCAAAAAAATCGGGTTCAAGACGATCGGTAACCCAAACAACACCGGTTCGTTAATCCCGAAAATTCCGGGAATGATCGCCAACTTACCTACCGTTCGAATCTAAATGGATTTACTGCGCAACATCAACAGCACCAAGCCTAATGTCGCGCCGCCGCCACCGATCGCCACAAAATTAAAATAAAACGAACTTGTCACGATCCGAGGCAATTCTGTCAACGGTGTGCCCGCCGCATAAGCAGCCGCATTTTCTAAGATATTAGCATCAAAAGACGGCATCACCACTGACAAGATCGCACTACTATGAATGCCAAACCACCAGCCTAGTTGAGAGACCACCGAGGCAAGGGAAACTCCAAAGACCGAATCTACCGCTAGATTCAACGGTTGCCCGATCATCATCATCAGTCTTGGGACTGACGTCGAAAAGACTTCCGCAAAAATCAAACGAATCAACACCATTGTCAAAAACACCACCGCTAAAGGGACCAAAGCTCCGATCGACTCCTTCAACGAAGCCGGCACCGTATCTGGAAAAGCAATATATCCCACCTGTTTTTTCACCAACAGATGATACAATTCCACCGCTACAAAGGTCGTGATGATCGCCGAAAAAAGCCCCGTACCACCAAAATAGGCCGTGTCCCAATTCCATTCCACGTATTGGCTATTCACCACTAAAAAGGAGACCAATGCCACCAACATAGTTAAAAAAACATTCATTTGACGTTTTTGCGCCAAATTATAGGCGATTGCCAGTGACAAATAGATTCCCTGACTGCCTAACGTCACCCCAAACAAGAAATTTAGGTGCGAACCGTAGACCTCCGCCGCCTGTGCCCAACCCTTCATCACAGGATAAAAGACGTCCGTCGAAGATAATAAATGATAGTCGACGATTGGTTGCGACAAAATCAACGCAAAAGAACCAATCAGAATCAACGGCAAGATCGTCATAAAAGACGTGGCGATTACTTGCAAATAAAGGTTCCCCGCCAACTTCGCCGCCAGCGGCGCAAAGAGCTTTTCCAAAACATTCGAGAACTTCTGTAGTTGTTTACTCATAAGTTTCTACCTCGTCACGTTCCAACTGATCAATCAGTAACTGGCACATTCGACTCCACGAGATTGCATTGGCAAGATGATCCTGCGCATGGGTCATAATCAAAGAATATGGCACCTCTTCCTCATTAACCTCCGCTTTGATCAACTTTGTTTGAATATTATGCACCTCCGCCATTCGCTCCTGCCCCCGTTTCATCGCCACTATCCCACTATCTAACCTGATTCCATCAAGATAGGTGCTCAATCCTTGATAAAAATCATCCATCGCATCACCGGCGATGCTGATAATCTGAAACGCTGTCAATTGAACTTCTTCTTTTGTCATGTTTTTCTTCCTCCTTAGTATGTTTCATAAGACCAATCACAAATATGATACTCCCCACCAAAACCCAGCTATACGTCACCAAATCGCTAGGATGCCACGGCTCCCGGAACAAAAACACCGAGATCGCTAACATCAAGGCCGGATTCAAATACTGCAAAATCGCCAACACCGTCTGAGGCAGACGTTTACTAGCAGCCATAAATAAGATCAACGGCAACGCTGTAGCAGCCCCACTAGTCACCAACAACAGATTGCCACCCAACATCGGCAACACCAACGGCATCTTGGTAAACCACATGATCATCAGCGCTACAGGTAATAAAATCACTGTCTCCACCCACATCCGAAATATCGGGTTTAATACGCCTTGTTTTTCCAACACACCATAATAGGCCACCGCTAGCGCCATCAACAGCGGTACGAACGACAACGATGCCCCCGTGAACAGCTTTGTGAAAATACTTCCCATTAATAACACCACCGCAAACCGTTGCCAGACATTTAGCCGCTCTTTGAAAAGAAAGTGCCCAAAGAACACCGTAAAAAGCGGGGAGCAGAAATAAGCAAAGCTCGCGTTATTCGTTTGACCACTGGCGACACAATAGATAAATGCTCCCCAATTGCCACCGATCGAAAGCGCCGCCAGACACAGATTCCACCGTACTTTGGCATCTCGCCACACCACCAATAATTGCTCGACGAACATCTCCTTTTTGAAAAAACAGAGACATGTCAGCGACATCACCAAAAATGACCAAATAATCCTATATACCAGCAATTCCAACGAGTCAATTCCTTCTAACAACTTCCAAAAAATCGGTAGAAAGCCCCAGATCGTGTAGGTAATCACCCCATAAATAAGCCCTTTCTTGATAGAACCAATCCCTTCTGTCAGCCAATTGGCTAAAATAAAAAGGCAGGCCCGACACATCTCACACTCTCTGTGAAATGGATCAAGCCTGCCTAACAGTCACCCTCCAAATGGTTAAACTATTCAATTTTTCGATATTTCTTTTCGAAATCTGTAGCAACGATCGCGTCTCCTTTCTTCTTGCCAAATCCGATCCCCTTTTTTACCAAGACCCACTCTCCTTTCCCTTCACGAGCCACCACGACGTTATGCGTTAACACCTGAAGAACCACCATATTCCCACCCTTTCTGATAAATAATGAGTTCAAATAAAAACATCAGCTATTTCACTAAGACGAATCAACCACCTATTGTGATCCAAAACAAAGAAAAAAGGTATCGGACATTAGCTGCCCAATACCTTTGACATAGCGAAATAAACGTATACCACGCCTCAAAATTTACCCACAAAAAAGACTAGAAAAAAAGCTTAAATTTGGTACAATAATGAAGTCGGTGTGATACACTGACTATGGCAACTTGATGGGTCAGTTGTCGCTGACTTCTCAAGGCTCTATGTTCTGGTGACTGCCAGAATGTAGAGTGCCTTTTTTATTTGATTAATTAAATATCTGAGTCCATTTTATTGAAAGCGGATTATCTTGTCAAGCGAACAAAATATTTTTTTGATACTGAATAATAAAGAGCTGTTGATTCAAGTATAGTTACAATATAAAGAACTGAGTCCTCTATCAATCATAGGACTCAGTTCTCTACTTTTTTGAAAATAATCGTTGCTATTCTTTCCGATAATGCTTCTCCAAAAATTCCTCCATCGTCTCCGCTTCATGTCCAGTGATTTTTTGAAAATCATCCGATACGTCACTCAACAAGCCCATCGCACCACCACGATACATCGATGAAAGTTCTTCGCTATCGCCATCGGATTCGTAGATTTCTGAGAATTCTTCCAATGTGACGGGTTCATAACCGATTTTTTCACCGGTCACATTCGTCATGAGCTCCCCCAATCGATCCATTGTATAAGGTTCTTTTTGGCTTAGTAGATAGGTTTGACCTTGGTCTCTCAGTGCTGGGTTGAGAGCCAGCTGTACGATTGCTTCGGCGCTATTGTCTAAGGAGATGAAGCTCAGGGCTTCTTTGCCCACGGGATAGATCAGCTTTTCTCGTTGGATCAATTCAGGCAAATAAGGAATCAACGGATCGGCGTATAATGCGTTTTTTACTACGGCATATTCTAAGCCGGAAGAAGCCAAGCGCCGGGGTGCATAGCCGTAATAAGGCGACATCACAAATGGGTTGTTTTCTTGATCTGCGAAGAAACTGACGAAAATAATCTTTTTGACCTTGGCTTGTTTGACAGCCTTCAAGGTATTTTCTAACTCATGGACTCTCTGTTCTACAAGGTAGGTCTTACTAGGGACGTAAATCAGCAGATCGGTTCCTTCCAAAGCAGCGGTCATGCTGTCAACATCTAGATAATCGCCTTGGCGAATCTCGATCCCTTGTTTTTCCAAAGCAGTTGCTTTACTGAGAGTATGCACAATCGCGCGCAATTCATCTGTTGCGACTTGTTGGGATAATTGGGCGATGATCCGACTGCCTAGATTCCCGGTAGCGCCTGTCACAGTGTATTTCATAGATCTTCCTCCATTCACGTTTTGCTTACAAAATCAGTCTAATGACCTTTTGCAACAAGCGCAACTATCTGGTTTGCGGAGGAACAACCGTCAATTATCTCGATTTAAATCAGATTATTTCCCTCCCATATACGCTTCTCTCCTTAACTTTAAGTAACGAAACGCGCAAAAAAAGCAATGGATTTCTGTTTGGCTCACGCCAGTCCATTGCTTGTTTTCGTTTTTTAGGCTGATAATCGAAAGGCTTCACTATGTGGTGTCTCGAACTCGAAGGGATGTGCTTCGACCAATGAGACTTCATCTTCCGGGCTTTGATAAATTTTATAGACCGTCAGCACTTCATCGCCCTTTGTTTCAGGAACTTCAACTCTGCAAAGAATCCAAAAGTTGGTTCCGACGACTTCCTCGGTTCCTAATAAAGCAAAGGGGGTCGCCTTGCTCTTGTCCAATAAAGTCGCTCGTGCGGCTTCGACTAATTTTTTGTGTTCAGCAGTAATCGTAGGCACTGCTGGAATAGCGATATCTTCCATTCTCATCATAAATGTTTCCCTCCTTAGAATTTAATTACAAAACGATTAGAATCAATACTATAAGATTATAACAATTCTAAAGAAACATCAATCAAAACGTTAGTTATAAAAAAACATTTTTCATAAGAGCATATTTTCGACCTAAAAATAAGTCTATTCCCAATAAAATCCTATCATTGTGAGTATTTATTAAATATAATGAAACACCTAGATTAATCAAAACCTCAACTATAAATAACATAAGTGTTTTAACTTCTTACCTTACTGGATACAATTTAGGAAGCAGATTTTGGCAATGATTTAGAGTAAATAAATTTTTCCAGCACTAGTAAAAAATTCTGATATTCTTTCTATAAATACTTCAAATAGCGAATAGACAAAAAAATACCGATCCAACTTATTCAAATTGGATCGGCTAGTACAAGAGAAAGACCATTGCCTTTCTTCAATTTGTGAAACTGAAGCTATCGTTATTTATTTCCCATAAGAGCTGTGACCCCTAAAAAAAGTCCATAACAGCTATCGCTGCCAGAAGTATGCCCTATCGCTAAAATGGCTTTCACTAACTGATTTAATTCGTTATAAGGGAGCTCCTCCTCTAATCCATTCCGCAACTCAATAAATGGTGAGCTAACATAACCAAGAAGCAACGCTGATAGATAGTTCCAGCTAACATCAGTTGTAAAACGGTTCATTTTATGCAATTGCAATTCTAATACTTGATAAAATTTATGCTGGTATAGCTTAAGTATAAACAAATAGCCCATTAATAAATCATCTCCGCTAGGGGTTAACCCTTTGCCTCGACCTACAAAATATTCTACTAACGCCAGCCACTTCTCGTCGTCCATTTCAGGATTCTGCAAGAAATCAAAATACATTCGTTCTCTATTTCCACCAGGTAAACCTAGTCGCTTCTCTAATTGTTTCGTAGTCAAAATTTCTTTTAGCATCATGACTGTCGCCATGTTAGGTTCAATGGCTCCTATGTTTAATGGTACTATTTGGATATCAGAAAAGGATAACCGCTTGATTCCTACCTGACTGTATATCACCAGTGATTGTTGAGTGAGTCTTACTACATTTCCTTGCTGACAAAATGGGCGAATTTCTTGAAAAACAGGTGGTGACAACTGTACACCGAAACTAGACAAAAAATTCCCCGATGCTGATAAATTTATCAAATGTTCATTGACCATCAAGTTGAGTGACTGTTTAAAGACACTATGAATTTTTCCCATCTTCCCAAAATGATCCAAAGTTGAAAGATAGGAGCTTATTCTGGCTTGTTTTTTGTCCATAAACTTTTCTCCCGATTGTTTCTATCTTTTTACCTAATCTTAAACAAAGTCAGATTAAATCTGCCTTTATCAAAAATTATTTTAAAATACTCACGTGATGGTCTACTTTTACTGTAATCCGGCCATTCTTAATAACATACAACCGTTCTGGTATATCAATGACAGCATCTGCCTTAACTTTAGTGTCCAATAAAACCAAGTCAGCCTTTTTGCCTACACTGATACCATAATCAGTTAAACCCAATGCTTTTGCAGGATTTTCTGTAATCATTGGAAGAACCGTCGGCAAATCATCCGCTCCGCCTAAATGGCCTACTGGCACAGCTAGCATCGCAATTTGGAACAAATCGCCATTTCCATAGGGTGTGAAGGCATTTCGAATATTATTCGTTGCTAAACAAATATTGACTCCACCATCTCTTAACTTGCGAATCGGTGTAACTGCGCGTCGAACATTATACTCATCCTTGCGGGCACCTAAGTGCAGATCAGTTGCAGGCAGCGGCATCACATTGATTTTTGCTTCTGCCATTTTTTTAATCACACGATCCAATTGTTCTTTTGGCATCGCATGCAGTGCTGTCAAATGCCCCACTGACACACGTCCTTGATAACCTTCCTCAATCGTTTTTTCACATAAATATTCGATTGAAGTATTGTCCGCCTCATCTGCAAAATCTTGATGCAAGTCAATATCTTTGTCATATTTCTTCGCGATTTCGAAAATCAAATCAATATGATCATTCGCCGGCGCGTCATTGTAAGGTATACCGCCAACAACATCGGCACCCATTTCCATCGCCTCATACATCATTTTATCAGTACCAGGTGCTTTAAAAATCCCTTCTTGAGGAAATGCGACCACCTGCATATCAATCAAATCTTTGTATTCTTCTTTTAATTTCATGATCATATTAAAGCCAGTGAACCCTTGTGCCGGATCAAATTCAGAATGGGTTCTTACAGTCGTCGCTCCACGGCGGATAATCATTTCCAAAGCTTGCTTCGCCCGAGTATAGACATCTTCTTCTGTGAAAGTCGGCTTCAGCTTTGCGGTTACTTGAATCGCTTCTTTTAGTGTTCCCGACTTGTTTGGTTCACGATCGGCAATCAGTGCTTTATCTAAATGAATATGACTTTCTACCAACCCAGGAATCAATACTCGTCCGTTCGCTTCAATCACTTCTTTAGCAGAATCTTTGATTTCAGGGGCGATCTCAACAATTTTTCCTTGATCGATTGCGATATCCTGTAAGGCTTCACCATCATTTAATCTTGCTTGTTTGATCAATAAATCCATTCTTTCCACTCCTTATTCAACTTAATGTATTCATTTCTATACTGTATAACATCAATTTTGACGATTCGTTTATTCAGACCTTAACAGATGTTTACTTAACCAAAGAATAGGCCGATTACTAAAAGTAAAACGGAGGCTAAACTCAACCATTTTATGTTTCCTTTTACTACATCCAAAATTGGAATTTGGAAACCTGATGACAATGCCTGCATTGTAATATTTACGAAGCTCATTTGACTTCCTAAGCCAACGCCCATCGTAACAAAACCTAAAGCTAATGGTGGGAATCCTAGTGAAACAGCTACCGGCAAGACTAAGGTTAGGACTGAACCGACATAAGCTCCCGCGGGAACGCCAATCAATACGCCGGTTAAAATTGCTACAGGAACAACAACAAATTCAGGCGCATTTTGGGCAACTCCTGCAATAACCGCAAAAGTTCCCGTTTGGGCAATGACATTAATGAAGGCTAAGAAAATCCCTACTTGGAACAAGCGCGTTAGGATATATGTTGAGCCATCTACCATCGCTTCGACGGATTGGTTCATCGTAAAATCGGTACAGATAAAGACCAGCGCTAAAGTTAGGATCATATAGACCAAAGGTGTAAAAAAGGCAAAGCCGATTAAATCATTAATGATCGGTCCAAAGATTACGGCAAAGAGTAAAAAGATTGCTGGTAACGTCAGCTTGAATAATTCTCCATTTGTTTTCTTATCAAACTCATCATCTGTAGTCTCTTTGAAACCAATCTTCCGGCGCTTTGTCCCCCAGAAAGCCAGAACAATAGCCAAAACAACAAAAATCAACCAATAAGGACGCATGATTGAAACATAGTTGCCAACACTTACATCTCCCAGTTTAGAAACAATACTTGATTCTAATGAAGCCGGAGAAGTCGTAAAAGAGACTGCTGCGGAAAGTGACATAGCCGCAATTAACTCTGGCACTACCCCAACTGCAGCAAAAGCTAATGGTGCAATAACCATGGCACTCCCGCCGCCAATTCCTGACATATAAGTTGCCGCCGCTAATAAGATAACAATGAAGGCTGATACATACTCAACCTTCCCTTTTGTTCCTCGTTTTGCCAAAGTTAGAGCAGCTGTATAACTGCCGGCTTTAAAAACTGCCATGGCAACAGCAGAATTAATGATCGGAACGGTAATGCTCAACATAGATGGAATTGTTTCCAACAACTGTGCATTCGCATCCATCAGACTGACACCGCCAATCAGCATCGCTAAAACCCCCGCGACTAATCCGGCGATAATCATATCTACTTTCAAAAATAATAGAACCAACACTAAGATCAGTGGAACAATTACTAATAGTGCTTGAAAACCGGTCGGCGCCGTCACTTTATCTAGTGCCTCTGCGGCATATGCGTTGATTCCTGATGTTGCACCTACCAGCAACATCAGGAAAAAAAGCGTAATTTTTCGTTTCATCATTAGACCCCTCTCTCATTTCTATTAGCAAACAATTCTTGTACCGAAGCCTTCTACGATATTACTTAAGTTTTCAATTGAGGTAATCACAGCTTCACGTTTTCGACTTTCTTGAACAAAATCAATAGCAGATTCAACTTTTGGCAGCATACTTCCAGGAGGAAATTGATCCTCCTGAATATATTGCTTCGCTTCACCGATGGTTAACTTTTCTAATTTCTTCTGGTTCGGCTGATTGTAGTTAATGTAAATATTATCGACTCCGGTTAAAATAATTAAACGATCTGCATTAATTTCTTTGGCTAAGTGATTCGCAGATAAATCCTTATCAATCACCGCTTCAACCCCTTCAAATTCTCCTAGTGCATTTTTCGCAACAGGAATCCCGCCACCACCAACACAAATCGTAATAATACCTGCATCCACTAATGAAAGAATCGCTTCTTTTTCAATGATTCGTTTAGGTTTCGGAGAAGCAATCACTTTCCGATATCCTCGGCCAGAATCTTCTTGATAAAGACCATCACCATTAGCCATTTTTCTTTTGGCTTCTTCACTAGTATAGAAGGGGCCGATTGGTTTCGTCGGTGTCTCAAAAGACGGATCATTTGCATCCACTTCTACTTGTGTGATGACACTAACCACATTTTTGTGCATATTTCGTTTTTGTAGTTCATTCTGAATCGCTTGTTGAATCCAGTAGCCAATGCTGCCTTCGGTCATTGCCACATTTGAATCCAGCTTCATCATTGGAGTTTTTTCGGAATCCCCGGCTTTTTGCTGGATCAGCAAATTACCGACCTGAGGACCATTTCCGTGGCAAATGACCACTTGCTCTCCCAATTCAATAAACTCAATAATGTCTGACGCAACTTTTCGTACGACCCCCTTTTGTCCTTCGTCAGTTGGAATTTTATCTAAAATGGCGTTTCCGCCTAAAGCAATCACATTTAATCCCATTGATTCGATCCTTTCTTAGTTGGTCTCAATACCTAATGATTGGGCATAAGCTTCTAATGCTTTTTCAAAACAAGCTAAAGGAGCTCGCACAGTTCCTGCCCCGATTTGGCCAATACCCGCTTCTTTATGTGCAATTCCGGTGTTAATCAATGGTGTAATACCCGTCTCTACGACTTTTCGAATATCGATTCCTAAACAAGTTCCTCGGAAATCCCACGTCGGAATCGTCCAAGTTGGATTTTGACCTGCACTGATTTCTGCCATTTCATTCGAAATAGCTAAAGCATCTTGGAATCCCCCTGCGCCAACAAAACGGGTTACTCCAGGAGCAGCTACCATTGCCATTCCACCAACACCGATTGTTTCGGTAATTGCGCTATCGCCCATATCCGGATTACCATTTTCCTCTGAGAACCCAGTAAAATATAACCCTTTAGGAACATTAACTGGTGCGGTATACCACTCATCCGCTGACTCTGCGATACGAACACCAAAATCTACGCCATTTCTAGTTAATGTAGTAACGATGGTTCCTTTAGCGTCTTTTCTAGCACAATCAACAATTGATTTTCCAGCGGCCATCATGATATTCAAGAAAAATTGATCTGTATCCGCTAAAAACTTCATAACGTCCTGTTTATCTTGTTCGTCCATTGATAGAGGGACTATCAAGGGGGCAATTTCTCTTAGGAAATTCAATGATGCCGCAAAATTGCGTTGATGGAATTCATCTCCCATCGTAATCGAACGTGCAATCAATACGCTCAAATTCAGACCATTTTTATTTTGCTTCAAAGCACCTGATAGAGTCGGACCTAAAATATCTCTCATCCAATTCAACCGATCAATGACCTCTTGCGAGAAAGCCCCAAAGCGTAAAACTTTTCCAATCCCTTCATTCATTGTGCAGTATCCTTTTGAGCCATCTAAACGATTTTCAACTACAAAAACCGGCATATTAGCAGAAGTTATTCCTCCCATCGGACCAACTGCATGGACGTGGTGACAAGGAATAAAGCGGATTTGATTGGATTCGATCAATGCGATAACTTCTTTTTCACTAGTTGCCCAGCCTTCAAAGATCGCCGCTCCAACTACTGACCCTTTCATCGGCCCCGTCATTTCTTTCCAAGTAATTGGTGGACCAGCGTGCAGCAAAGTCTTCGTTGATTCATTTAACTCTGGAATCACCCTTTTTGCTGGCACAACATCGGTTAGAAACGGTTGGGCATTTTTGATTTTGTTCATTACTTTTTGATTCTCTGTATCGATCTGTTCTGCGTGTTCTTCCAATGCGTTTAAAATCTTGATCATTTTTTTGTTTCCACTAGCTCTCGGTTTCCAATTAAATTGAGTAGATTTTCCATCAAACGCTTGGACTGATTGATTAAAGCTTTGTAATCCAACATTGATAATTCGTGGCTTAGAATTTAATAATTCCATCACTTTAGAACTTGCTTTAGGTACTTCAATTGTTGTTCCCTGATACGGCACAACAACCTTATCTTCTTCGGTCAACGAGATCCCTTTTAGACTTAGTGCCAATTGAACAGCTTTTGCGTTGCTCTCAGCAACTAATATTTGATTTTCTTGTAAACGTTGAACCGCCTTCTGATAATTTTGCGGATCTTTGTCCGTTCCAACCACTGTTGCTACGAATTGCAAATCAGGTCTAGACTCACGAACTTTTTTTATCGTTGGAAGCAAAGCTCCCACCATATCTTCATGCGCACCATAGCCTAATACAATATCTAACAAAATTACACCCGTTGATTCATCGGCGGCACTTTCTTGAATCTTTTTAATTCGAACTTCTGGATCAATCATTGGATGAGGCTTCCCTTGAGTATAGATATCATCACCCAAATCAATCACATCATAGCCATGCGATTTTAAAACATACCCTTCCTTTTTCACCAATCCTTCTAAGCCTAAAGCTTCTGAGATCAACATTCCTGCTTCTGCAGCTAAAGTGCCACCTGAATAAAGACCTTTGATAACCCTGTCTTTAGCAAGAGTTGTAGTTGATTTAGCCACCGCTTCAAAATAATTCTTTTTAACAGCAGTTTCATTCGCTAAATCCACCGCAATTTTGGCGGTTTCTTCTAGTGTATGTGCCAGATATACTTTACCTTCATGGGCTATTGGTTTTTCTCCTAAGAAAATAGCTACTACTGGCTTAGTAATGCTTTGTAAAAGTTGAACAACCTCATCACGAACCTCTTTTGCTGGTGGCTTTGAAATCACACAAATCACATCTGTTGGTTCATAATTCTCTAAAGCCACAATGGCATCTTTCATCGTAGTTGCCCCAACTTTATCGCTTAAGTCACGACCGCCTGTTCCAATGGCATGAACCACACCATTTCCCAAACGATCGATAATCGTTGTTACTTCTTGAATTCCAGTTCCAGAGGCACCTACAACACCAATATTTCCAGGTACCACAACATTCGTAAAAGCAATTGGGATACTAGAAATAATTCCCGTCCCACAATCAGGTCCCATCATCAACAAACCTTTCTCATGGGCCATTTGTTTTAATCGCACTTCATCTTCTATCGATATATTGTCAGTAAAAGAGAAAACATGTAGACCTTTTTTTAAAGCGGTTTCCATTTCTGCCGCACCATATTCTCCAGGAATACTGAAAAGTGCCATGTTCGCTTCTGGTAGATTATCCAACGCTTCTTGCCATGAAGTTGCAGCTTTTGCTTTTTCTTCGGAGCCTGTTGACGATAGATCCTCCAAAAATTGTTCAATTTCAGGTAAAACTTGATCCATAATATCTGATTGGTCACTATCGACGACAATCATTAAATCGTTTGGTGAAGCCGCTTTCGCTTCATCCGTTAGAAGTTTTGTATTGTCTAGGATATCCTTATTAGCATTTGTGCCCATCATAATTTGACTCATTCTAACGGCCTGCAGATCATTGATCCGATTTGTCAGCAACATCAAATTAATAGAGTCTTGATAATTGTTTTTTAAAATAACAGTTTTCAGCATTTAATTACGCCTTCCTTTCCTCTACAGAAACAGTTTAAAACGAAAAGATGGCGTTTTCATCGGATGATATTCTAAAAAAGTGGTATAATTTTTATCCAAATAGAGGAAAAAGGAGAATTTGATGAAATTAGAAGAGTTGTTATCGCTAAGTCAATTAGAAACAAGTAAAATCCTTACAAAAGAAATTGGATTAGAGAATGAAGTAGAGTCAGCGATGGTATTAGAGGCTCTCGATATTGAACACTGGAGTAAAAAAAATCAATTAATTTTAACCTCCTTCTATGCTTTTGATGGACTTACAGAAGTTGATCTAGAAGAGTTCTTCCATAAAATGCAGCAAATTGGTGTGAGTGGATTAGTCATTAAAATGGAACGCTTGATTAAAATCATTCCCGATTGGGTAATCGAACTATCCTTCAAATATCAAATTCCTTTGATTAAAATTGCGCAGGATGTTAGCTATGAAAAAATTTTGCTAGCCATTTACGAACCATTATTGAATCATCAGACTCATATTTTGCGTGCTTATTACGATGTTCGCCAACGTTTTACCAGATTGGAGCGCCAACACCCTTCCTTGAAAAAAATTATGGAGGAATTTTATCATTTGATCGGAACGCCCTGCAGCTTAAAAATGATCGATCATCAAGTAGAAATAGCTTTTGGTGAAACGCCTAAGGACAATGTTGTCCTTGGACGAAAAAATTTATCTAGTGGAGAATTTACTAAGAACGACTATAACTTGCTGACACTTTTTTCACAGCAAAATGGTCCAAGCCAGTCTGCTTTGGAAGTAAATTTATTTAACCCCTATTCTAGTCACTGTCTATTGTTGGTTTATTTGAATCAAACGGAGGTTAAAGAAACTGATTTGGTTATTATTGAAAATACGATCGACGTTTTGCAGGAGAGACTGAATACTGAATACTTGTTAAAGAAGGAACGCTACGAGCGATTAAACAATTTAGCCGATGCTATTTTACAAAACACACCGAAGAATCTTGATGAGTTGGAAAGTCTCTTGCAAGAGGCACATATGAATCAGCATGCGTATTACCAAGCGGTAGCCTTCTCAACAAAAACACCTGCGTCAAAACTACTGAAAGACAAAGCAATCAATCTTCTGAAGAGCTTGAAGACTGATTCAATCTTTTTTGACCATCATAACTATTCACTGATTCTTTTTAATTTTAGTCAGAACAAGAGTATTTCAAAATTGCAGATGAAGCATCTGTTAACCGAAGTATTAGAATCAAACCCAACGATGACTTTTGTTATCAGCAGTCTAAAACAACGTGATGATTTAAAGGAGATTTTGATGGAATGTTTGGACATTTTAAGATTTAACGAGGAATTCTATCAAGATAATGTGGTGGAATTAGCAGATATAGGTATTTTTCGACACTTTATTCGCAGCGAACAAGTTCAAGCACTCAATGATCTTGTTCCCGCAAAATTACTGAATCTGTCTCAAACTAATTTTGACCTTTTCGAAACCTTCTACCAATTCTTACGAAATAATCGAAACTATAAACAAACATCAGAGGCGATGTTTTTACATTCAAAAACCATTCGCTACCGTCTAAATAAGGTCGAAAAAATCCTAGCAATCGATCTTGCCGATCCTTTGCAAGTAATGAATCATGAAATTGGTACTTATATTATAAAAATGAGGAGAACCGCTCTTGAAAAAAACAATGACATTAGCAAACCAAGCGAGCTATGATCTATATGGATCAACTCAAAACGATAAATTTATTCTCTATCTCCATGGCGGAGGGCTGGTCTACGGATCAAAAAACGATCTTCCCAGTGACCTGATAGATCGCTTCTTAAAAAAAGGTTATTCTGTGCTAGCCTTGGATTACCGCTTAGCGCCTAACAGTTCTTTGGCTGAAATTATAGATGACTTAGAGACAAGTGTTGAGCTTCTGTATAATACTATCATTAAAGGGGGGCACTTTGGTATCTGTGGGCGATCAGCCGGTGCTTTTCTAATGTTGCAATTGACTAAACGGCTCAAAGAAAAAAATCAAACTCCCGATTTCTTAGTCAATTTCTACGGATACACTAACTTGAAATTTATCAATGAAGAGCGAACATTACTACCACAGAAAATTTCTTCAAAACAAATTGAAGGAACTGAGTTGAAAAAGCCTATCTGGGATGACCCTCTCATGTCGCGTTACTTACTTTACCATTATGCTGTCCAACAAAATTTACTTCCTTCATTTTACGGTGTCGATTTTCCTGGTGAATTCGCCTTATCAAAAGAAATTTTACACTCTTTTCCAAAAACATTTAGTAGCGCTAGCTCCACTGATGAAGAAATCCCCTTTCGCTATAGCAAAATGATTGGGCGTAGTATCCCAGATAGCCTTTTTGTTCCGGTTTATTATTTACCTCATGACTATTTGAAAGAGAGTAACAAATCAGAAGTTCAAGTTGTTTTAGACAAACTAACAAATTGGTTACCATAGGTTTTCAAGAGTTTGGCACTTTTTAATTTTTCATACTAAAACTTAGTTATTGATGAAAATGAATAAGCGGTGCACAGAAACGCACCGCTTATCGACGAACCTTTATTCAAATTTTTATCCACATCTTTTTAAAGACTTATTTCTTTACAGATACTCTCTGTTTGATTAAAAAAGTAATAAAGGACAATAGAGCGTCAAATGTCAGGTGATCAAATTGAATCGAGTTGTCTGGCGCTCTCTGATTGGAATTAGTTTTTGGCTTTTTTATAACAAAGACTGCCAACCCATTGAACGATTTGTACAAAGACAATCAGTAAGACAACCGTACTATACATAATCGTATTATCGAAGTTTTGATAGCCGTATGTGATAGCTACGGCACCTAATCCTCCCGCACCTACAGTTCCCGCCATAGCAGTATAGCCTAATACCGAGATGATCGCCAAGGTCAGACTGGATATCATACTTGGAAAAGCTTCTACCAGCATCACTTTGAAAATTATCTGTATATGGGTCGCACCGATTGATTTTGCCGCATCTAAGGTATAAGGATTGATCTCCAATAAATTATTTTCAAATAATCGTGCCACGTAGGGAGTCATAGCAAAAGTTAACGGCACGATAGCCGCTGAGGTACCGATCGTCGTCCCCACCAATGAACGCGTAACGGGCATGAGCGCAACCATCAAAATAATAAAAGGAAAAGATCGAATAATGTTCACCACAAAATCCAATAGGCGATACATCTTTGAATTAGGTGATAGCCCCTTTTTATTCGTAATCACTAAAATAACTGCCAAAGCAAAGCCGATGATTGTTGCGATTAGTGAAGAAACCAATACCATAATTACTGTGCTGACCAAGTTCGGTAACAGCACTTGTGTAATCAACACCGTATTACTCACGATCCTTCACCTCCTGGCAAACAAAGTGACCTTGTTCCGCGAGCGCTAGTAATTTTGTGACATCTTCATTAGGCACAGACAATAGCAACGTGGTCAGACTCTCTTCCTTAAATTGCTCGGTCGTTGCCTTCAACAGATGTGGCGTTTCTACTCCTGATTGGCGCAATAACGCTAAAACGTCCGTTTCTAGCTGCGTCACCAATTTCACTATACGATGACCTGTTTTCAATTCACCGAAGTTGGTTTGCTGTTCCCCTGTGATCGTCTGTAATATTTCTGAGTTGTTTAGAAAAACCTGCTGAACCGTATCTTCTTCAACGATTTTTCCTTGTTGTAAAATAGCAACACGGTCACAAATCTTCTTCACCACTTCCATTTGATGAGTGACCACCACGATCGTTAATCCCATTCTTTTATTTAATTTCAACAGAAGTTCCAAAATACCGTTCGTGATATTCGGATCTAGTGCCGAAGTCGCCTCATCACAAAGCAGAATCTCGGGATTCATAGTCAAGGCTCTGGCGATTGCGGCTCGTTGTTTTTGTCCACCAGATAATTGTCGTGGCTTCATGTTCGCCTTATCCGCAATTCCGACCTCTGATAGAAGTTCTTCTACCCGTTCTTTGATTGCTTCTTTAGCATATCCGCTGCACTCTAGCGGCAACGCGACATTTTTATAAATGGTTTTTTGTTCAATCAAAGAATTCCCTTGAAAGATCATCCCGATTTTTTTCTTCATCTCCCGCAATTGCTTTTCTGATAGTTTCTCCAGTGCCTGCGTACCGATTCTGATACTGCCGGATTGACTTTGTTCCAAACCATTGATACACCGCAGTAACGTTGATTTTCCGGCACCGCTGATTCCTAGGATTCCCATGATAGAACCGGTGGGGATCGTCAAAGAAATATCTTCTAGGATTGTTTGTTCTCCATAGCTTTTATTGACCTGATCGATGACTATTTCCATCTACTCAACACCTAACGTTTCACGCCCTGATAAGCGCCCCTAAAATAATTGTCCCGTTTCCGAACATCATAAAAATCCGGTACATCGTCTTCTGCAATTTTCTTAATGACTTTGCGTTTCTTCTCTAATAGCTCCATTGGATTTAATGTTTCTTCTAGACCCTCGATCATGACTTCAAATTTCTCATAGGGAATGCCGACACAAAGCTCTTCATCTTTCCAACGTGCGACATATCGTGTTCCTGAACACATCATTGAAATATTGATCAAGCCGGTTTCATAAGGATAAGAGGTTCCTTCCTGACAGATCGCTTGCATACCCGTCATCTTGATATTTTTTGCTTGTCCGTTAAAATACGCATTGCCCTGCAAGATTCGCATCGCATTAAACGGCGTTGTAATGATCAAGATAACATCGGGGGCATTTCTCCACGCTTCAATCGGTTCAACCGCAATCCCATAAGAAGATTCCCGACAATAAACCATATCATCCGCAATTGCCTTACTCACTTCGATATCCTTATAAACACCCATTTTTGCATGCTTTTGTCCACTAGCACTATAATCATCGTTTTCAATCAGACCTAGGGCTACGGCAGATGCCGGGCAACCGAAATTATCAATCGACATCTTCACACTGACACCTTCCGTTGCCTGTTGAACGGCACGGCAATAAGGAACCACTTTTTTGGTCGCTGGTGCATCGTAGCCTTCAAAATCCTCTTTATTTCGCAAAAAACTGATTCCTACTACCTTATGCTCCAATTCTAATAAATAGTTCAATCGCCGATTCAGCTCTTGGAATTTACTCATAGAAAGTAAACACTCCCTTGAAGTGATCATTGATGCCTTTTTTGCTCTCTTTTGTAGTGAAAGACTCATTGATTGCTTTCGCCCAATCAGTATCTTTATTCTTATCTTTTACAATCAAGCTGATTGGAAAATCTTTAGCATGCTGATCACGAATCAAATAGTCTTTGTAATTTTCACCTGAGTTAAACATAAAGGTAAAGAAGCAAGTCGCCGCATCCAAATCTTCCAAACTGCGGACTGTTTGTGCTTGTTCAATTTCAACAAATTTAAAGTTTTTTGGATTATCAACGATATCCAATGCCGTATAACCTGATTTCTTCTCATCGCTTAATTTGATCAAGCCGGCATCTTGCATCATCAATAAAGAATTGTCACGATTCATCGCATCATTCATGATAGCGATCTGCGCACCGTCTGGTAATTCATCGACCTTATCATATTTAGTCGAATACAAACCGATTCCAGTGTAGTAAACATGAGGCGACATCATTGCTAAGTCACCGCCTTTTTGCTCATTGAAGGATTTCATAAACGGCTCATGTTGCGCAAATGAAGCATCTACATTGCCATCTTGAACCGCTTGTAAAGCTTCGATATTATTTGAAAATACTACAAACTCTGGGTTATAGCCTTCCGCTTCCATTGATTCTTTCGCTGATTTTAACGAATTCTCGGAAACTTGATTACAGGCAATTTTGATATCCTTTTTCTCTTCTTTATCCGTCGAAGCTTCTTTTTTCGATCCGCATGCTCCCAATACTAAAACTACCGCCAATAGTGCAAAAGCTAATTTGATTTTTTTCATCCTGATTCTCCTAATCTTTTTTTGTGGTGATGCAAATTATATGTGTTTAAGCGCACAAAAAAGAAACATACAAACCTGTATGCTCCCCCGATCCATGGTTAATAGACATGACCATCACGTACTAAAGAAAGGAGGGGAATTTTTGTTTACTCGCTGACTTAGATACTCTAAGTCCACATTTAACTCAAACTCATAGTTGATAAGTAAACAAAATCCCCACCTCCTGAATAATTAAAAACATTATCATTAAGAGTATAGCCGAAAGGGAAAAACTTCACAATGGCTCTTCTAAAAAAGCAAAAAACGGACAAAGATTAAACGATCTGGTGTTAGTATCAAAACTTAGACAATTTTTCGTAGAGACAAAAATACATTATCACATTCCAAAAGGAGTGATTCTACACACTGATTTAGGCAGTCAGTATGCAGGAATCGAATTCATAGCTATTATGATGATTCTAAGCTCCTATTTCGAAGAAACTATCTATCCGAAAAAATGAAATGAGCTTAGAATCGTCTTGAGCGACATCTAAAATGATAAATCCCATGCTATGCACCCTATGATAAAATCGAGTGAAGTTTTTCATTGATTTGGGGTGAAAGTTATTAAAAAGTACTTTGTGATCTATAATTGTTCTTGGGATCTGACCGGAGATTTTCGGAACATATGTCAGTTATTCTAGTAACCAATCAACAATATATTTTATTTCTATCCCATCGATTTGATCTTTATCATAATATCGACCAGTAACAAGTATCTTTTTATAATTATCTTGAATATTGTTTAGATTGTCCGTTTCATGAGTGTTGTCAGGAAGATCATAAGTAACTTGAACATAAAGTGTTTCATCAAGTTTTCTAGCTATAAAATCAATTTCTTTGTTTCCTAAACGACCAACATCTACGGCGTACCCTCTTCTTCTTAACTCAATATAGACAATATTTTCTAGTCTATTGCTATAATTTCCATCTTTTCTTCCAACTGCATTTCTTCTCAAACCAGAGTCAACGATAAAGTATTTCCCATTTGTTCTTAGGTATTCACGACCACGTATGTCATATTGTTGCGATCGATAAAACAAATATCCTGTTTCCAATAAATCTAAATATCTCGTAATGGTAGGAACTGAGGTTGAAATTCCTTCCCCGTTTAGGGTGTTTGTTATCCTTGTTGCATTGACTAGCTGGCCGACATTATCGGCAAGAAAGCTGATAATTGCCTTCAGTGAAGACGGATCTTTAATACCCGATCTAAAAGCGACATCATTTAAAACAATCGTATCAAATATGCCCTGAAGGATAATATCTTTTGAACTCTCGTCCGCCAAAACTACTGAAGGAAAGCCTCCATATTTTTCAAATTCTGTATATGCAGTATCTATGTATCTTGATTTAGGATCAATATTTTTTACCTCAAGAAATTCACGAAAAGATAATGGGTATACCAATATTTCAATATAACGACCACTTAATAATGTCGCTAACTCACCAGAAAGCATATCAGCATTTGATCCTGTAATGGTAATATCACACTCAAAACTAGTCTTCAGCCCATTCACTACTCTTTGCCAACCATCAACTAATTGAATCTCATCAAAAAGGAAATAAAGTTTATTTGGATTGTCTGGTAGAAGATTTTTTACAGCTGTCCTGAATTTATCTTCATTAGTTACAACTTGATATTCAAATGTTTCAAAATTGATGTAGATAATATTTTCAGGAGAAATACCTTCTTCTTCTAAATGATTTTTGTACAAATTCATTAGAAATGATTTTCCTGATCGTCTAACACCAGTTAGAATTTTGATAAAATCTGTATCTTTAAAGTTCAAAATTTGATTTAGGTAGTATGGACGTTCAAACATACTCTTTACCTCCAATTATTTATCTCTTTTCATCCTACCATAAAATAAAGATAACTTTAAGTATCAGTTATCGATCGGTAAAAGCAAACTTAAGTTTAAATTAAATCAAAATATCAAAAATAAATAAATATAAGTTCATAAAAAATCATATTAATTAAATATATAAAGAAAACTTTATTTTTAATCAAAAAAATTCCGACTTAGTGATTCTGGTTCTGTTACAAGATTTAATCATGAGAAAATAATTTCTTGTTTTAGCCTAGAAGCCTTCAGGAATTCCCAATAAAAGCTTTATTTCAGTGCAGACTGAAAACCCGAAGAGTGTTCCAGCTTTTCGGGTTTTCTTGTATATTCCTCGAAGAGTTCCCATCCCTTTAATTGTGGATGAGGCCGTGCGAATACTTTAATAAAATTTACTCCGACGTTTGATTGGTCAATGGTCTTGTTCAATCAGATTATTGAGGTATTTCACGGTTCGATGTTCTGTTTTGATGTACCGTTCATTTTTTTGCAATTTCTTAAAGGCACCACCGAGTGAAGATGCCTTGTCTGTGGCAAAAAACTCTGGTTCTCCAAACTGCCTTCTTAATCGCTTTAGAAAAACATAGGCTGCTTGTGTATCTCATTTCTTCCATGGCCAACGGCTACAACAATCACATCTTTCTGAAATTGTTTCCTTTAAAGTGGCTTCTCTTCATTTCGCTAGTCTCTTTTTCTATCCATTTCACCTTAATTTGAAGAATCGGAAAACTTTACAACAAAACCACTCCTAAGATACATTTAGGACAATATGATTATCAATGGAATCAAACGATCTACAATTTCAGAAAGTAGTGCTAGACGCTTCTTTTTCTTGAAAAATGATTTTCAGGTAATAATACTAATACCAACAGGATCAAAAAAAGAATTGTATTAACAATGAAAGTGAAATAAATCCCATGCATGGGTACTTTATTAAAAGGGTTATTTGACACAGAAACGAAGTAAAGGTTTGCCATCCTATTAATTAGATATATCATGACTAAAAATAAATTAAATAAGATGGGAATTCCTACATTATTTAGCCTTCTGATTAAAAGAGAAAAGAAAAGGATGACAGGAATAATTTGCTGCAGTATTAAATGAACTTTAATAGTAAGTGTTCCAACAGTTAGAGTTAGATCATGAGGGAAAAAACTAATTAGAACAAAGTAGATTATTGACAAAATAGCAATAGTTTTCCAAAATTCACCTCTATTTGTCTTTCTATTTAACGAAAAGAACAGCAAAAAAAAGTTTTTTAAAGCAGCTATTGTTGTCATGAAAAGTCTCCCTCAAATATCATATTTAAGCAAATGATATAGCTATAAAAAAGATTTGTAAATAGAAAAAAGGAGGATTTTAATATGAAAAGAAAATTTGCGTTTCTAATGTCACTTCTAATTTTAGGTAGTAATATAGGATCGACAATTTCCTTTGCAACAATTACTAATGGTGACCAAAACCAAACAACTACGATAGTTTCTAAAGAAGATGCATTAGCAAGTTTTAATGAAATGCAGAATGAGATTACCAAATCAATGACTACTGAAAATGGGAAATATAATTACAATAGTCAAACCATAAAAGAAATTGTAGATGCATACGATTTTTCTACTCTAAAGGCAAGTACAGGAATTGATTTCACCAATGATTCATTTTTTAATACAGCAATTTCTTTAATCGATAACTGTAACACTATGAATTCAAATGTTTCATACAAAAGTCCAGATAAAAATAATGTTAATACAACCGTTAGAGAATGAAATTGAACCACAATATGGATGGACTGAGAACACAGCAAAAATAAAGAATAACAACGACTACAAATAAAAAATGCTCTAACAGGTAAGACATTAACAACGCTAGATGAATACTGGGTCTGTAAAGAATTTTGTGTAAGTTCTTTCTCCTTTAAATATAATCGGTCACGCAATTTTCAAGAAATATGACAAATTGCGATAAAATTTGACCCAAAAAAATGGACCTTCATGGTCCATTTTTTGGTAACATCCATCGTAATGAGATACAACATTTTTAGAAGCGACTCGTCTGATGGAAAGACACTTTTTGACTTTGTTGTTTTACGAAGCTGCCGGTGAAATCTTTCAATCATATTAGTTGTGTAAATGATGCGGCGTAATTCTGCAGGATACTTGAAAAAGGTCGCTAATTCCGCCCAATTGTACACCTTCTCGATTTCCTGACCCATATTTTCTATTATAAAATTTGCTGCGTGTTAAATACCTCATAATAATGTCTTAAACAGTTTTTCATTGACTTAGAAGCGACCTTTTTCAAATCTAAATAATTTGTTGGATTCTCTTGAATGATTCCGTCTTGAGCCGCATTGATCAAATCAGAAAAGATATTGATTTTACTGATCCCTTTTAGTCCGCATTGATTTAAATTTTCATCTCCTGAAGAGGAGCCGCCATGCAAAACAAGTGGAGTTGGGATTGCACTTGCAATCTCCTGAAGTCGATCGAAATTAATTTTCGGAACACCTTTATACATACCATGTGCGGTTCCGATTGAAATTGCTAGCGAATCAACATTCGTTTCTTCAACAAATTTGACCGCATCCTCAACGGTGGTGTATTGAGAATCCGTTTCTTCATGATTCTCATAATTTACTCCTGATCCAACATGTCCAATTTCAGCTTCTACGACAACGCCTCTTGGATGTGCGTATTCAATAATTTCTTTTGTCTTTTTGACATTCGTTTCAAAATCGTCCTGGGAAGCATCGATCATAACAGATGTAAAACCAACATCAATCGCTTTCTTAATGATGCTTGGAGTCATACCATGGTCTAAGTGAAGAACAACAGGTACATTTACTTTTTCAGCATAAAACTTGCCAAAATATGCTGCCTCTTCCAATGTGATGAATTCTAAATGGACCTCAGCTAGTGCTAAAATCACTGGTAAACCAAGTTCTTCTGCCACTTCAACATAATCTTTCATAGATTGTGCATCAATAAAATTAGGTGCTGGAATCGCACAACATTTTTCTTTACTTACCTTAAATAGCTCCTTCGACGTCACTAACATTTTCTATTCCTCCATTATCAATTTCTTTATTCATTACAACTGATTTTTTAGTCAAACCAACGATTAGCGCTGTTACAATACTTCCTGCTAAGACACACCCAACGTAAATAATCGGATGATTAATAGCGATTGGGATAACGAAAATCCCTCCATGCGGCGCTGTCAACTCAATTCCAAAAGCCATAGACAAGGCTCCACCAACAGCTGCGCCAATAATATTAGCTGGAATAACACGGATCGGGTCTGCTGCTGCAAATGGAATTACCCCTTCAGTAATGAAGCATGAACCTAGAACATACGCTACTTTCCCTGTTTCGCGATCTTGGTCAGTAAATTTATTTCTAAAGAATGTAGTAGCAAGTCCTAATCCAATTGGAGGAATCATACCTCCACACATTAGCGCTGCCATAGGTTCATAAACACCTGCGGTGATCATTTGAATACCAAATGCATAAGCAATTTTATTTAACGGTCCACCCATATCACTGACTAAAATACCACCAAGCAAAGCTCCTACTAAAATTGCATTTGAACCACTCATGTCAGTTAGCCAATTTACTAATGTGTCATTAAACGAACTGATTGGTGTATTGATTACATATTGAATCACTATCGTTGTTGCTAAAGTACCTAACACCGGATACAGTAACACTGGATTTAATCCATGTAGAGATTTTGGCAATTTAACCAAAACTTTTTTCAACAGTAAAATGCAATAACCAGCAACGAAACCGGCAATCAAACCGCCTAAGAAACCTGATCCTCCACTTGAAGCAATCATCCCACCAATGGCCCCTGGTGCAAGCCCTGGTCTATCGGCAATACTGAATGCAACATACCCTGCAAAGATCGGTACCATTAAACCAAATGCCGCTGTTCCCCCAACCGAGTTTAAAAATGCAGCAAAAGCGTTATATTGGCCTGAATCCGGATTGGATGAATTAACACCAAACATAAATGAGATTGCAATTAAGATTCCTCCAGCTACAACAAACGGAAGCATGAATGATACACCGTTCATCAAATGCTTGTAAATGTCAAAGGCTCCTCCACTTTTAGATTCCTCTGCATCACTGCTTGCTTTAGTAGAATTGGCCGCCTTGTACAATTCTTTTTTAGATAAAACCTCATCAATAAGCTCATTCGCATTATTGATTCCGCGTTTTGTCGAGGTTTCAACAACTCTTTTTCCATCAAAACGACTCATATCAACCGTACGATCGGCTGCAATAATGACGCCATCTGCTTTTTCAATTTCTTCATCACTTAAACGGTTTTCAGTTCCGCTTGATCCGTCAGTTTGAATTTTCATTTGGATTCCGCGTTTTTCCGCGGCATCTCTTAATGATTGAGCTGACATATACGTATGAGCAATACCTGCTGTACAAGCCGTAACTCCGACTAAATACTTTGTATTAGAATCAGCTAAAATTGCTTCTTCAACGCTCTTTTCTTCAGCTTCTTCCTGTTCTTTTTGATTTATAACGGAGATTACATCATTAACCGAGTCAGCTAGAATTAATTTTGCTCGGAACAGCTCATCCATCAAATAGGTAGACAATCGGGAAAGAGTTTCCAAATGTTCATCCGTTGCATCGGCCTGCGCTGCGATCATGAAAAACAAATGGCAACTATCATTATCGTAAGTGATTCCCTCTAAACTACGGCCAAAAATGACAGCTGGTTTATTTACGTAACTTGATTTTGTGTGTGGCATTGCAATCCCGTAGCCAACTTCTGTGGATACAGTATTTTCTCTTTTCCAAATATCTTCTTTGAACCCATTCAAATCTTTGAGATATCCATTTTCCATTAACTTTGCTGCTAATGCATCAATGATTTCATTTTTGTTTGTCACATTTAAATGTAGAATAATATTTTGTTCAGTGATCAATTCTGATATTTTCATGTTCTCATCTCCCTATTTTCAATTATTTGATTAAACTCCTCTAAATTCGTTGCCTTTTTCGCAGTTTCTAAAAGCTCTGGATCTTTGATGATGTGGTATATCTCTTCCATAATTCGACTTGTCATTTTTTGATCATCCTTACCAGGAACAATCATAATGATCAAGTCAACAAACTGGCTTCCCCAGTCCAGTGGCTTCTCTTGAATAGCCACAGCAATTTTTGTCTTTTCCAAATTACTAGTCAGTAAGGGATGGGGAATGGCAATGCCATCACTAATATCTGTCGTAGAAAATTCTTCTCTGTCTAAAATGCTTTCCATCATCTCTGGCGTACCTATACTAGAAAGTAACCCTCTTAGAAGTTTTTCTTTATTGGTATATTTTTCTCTAGTAAAGTAATCGATTTTTGTAACAAAAACATAATTCATCTTTTTCATAATATTGTCTATCGCTCTGTAATCTTTCTCCACGGGAATTCCATTTATGATAATGACGTTGTGCTGATTCAGACTGATTGGTCCAAATGAAACAATTAAATCATACTCAGACAAACTAGCTTTATCAAAGTCCGCTTTATCACACATCGGTGTAGTGATTGAAGCATTTGTATACCGTCGTTCGAGTTCCTTTTTAAGTAAGTACCCTACCGATTGATGACGGCTAGTAAGAATTGCAATTTTTACATTTTTAGTCTTACTTCTTTCTATAAAGGAAGCAAAGTGAATCGCAATATAACCAATCTCGTTTTCGGGTAGATGTAAGTGAAGGGATTTCTTCAGATCATTCGCAAAGCTGACAGCCATATAGTAACCTTGAATATATTCTTTTTTAATAGTCGTAATAAAAGAATTTTCGATGTAAAAGTTAAATAATAACGGATACATATCACGAGCTAGATGCATGATTAGACCGGATAATAATTGTTCATCTTCAGAAAAATTTGAATGGTAGATCTGATCTAGAAGTTTTAGAGCTTTCATCACCCCCTCTTTCAGATCTTTTGGCACACTAAGGCTATGATCATCACTTGCTGAGAACATCAGCCTTTGGCTGATTAGATAAAAGCTAAAATATATGATTTCAACATCTGGAATGATAATTTTTGCTTGATTACCATAGTCATGCATAATAGATTTCGCAACTTCGAATTCTTTTGTGCTTTCAATTTTAATCAAATCAGTGGTGTCAAAGTTGTAATCACAATAGTGTTGTTGAGCTACCCTTCGTAACGAAATTATCAAATAAGACATGATCGAAATAGTTGTTTCAGGGTTATTAGGAATTTGTAATCCTGAAGACTTTTCTTGAAAGAAATTGAGTGACTCCTCAAGGGACGGCTTTTCTAGCCAATCTTTAAAGTGATAAGCAAAAGATTCAATAAATTTACTTTTATTCAGTGTAGTGATTTTAGACAAGCCTTCTAAAAGCAATCTTTTTTCGATTTCACTACCTGTTAGCCTTACCCCTTTGAATATAACGCTTTCAATTTTTAGATTTTGATACTGTTCTTCGATCATCTTCTGAATCTTAATAACATCTAAACGAATAGTTTGATTGGAAAAATATAGTGATTCGGCAATTTCTTCATAGGTGATCCAATCATCCGCATCAAGTAAGAATTTCACAATAAAGAACATTCTTTCCTCAAATTCAAAATGCTCACTAACCTTTATATCTTCAACAGCACCTGTAAGGATATATCCCTTATTCTTATTAGTAAGAATTTTTGAGTCTATCAGATAGTTATCATTCAAATCCTTGACATAATTTCGGACACTTCGATCTGATATGCCTAATCTTTTAGCAATCTCCTTTCCTTTCAAATAATTGTGTTCTTCTTGCAACATAACAATTAGTCTTAAATATTTTTCTTTCAAAAAGAATCACATCCTTTACATCTTTATAGTATACGGGTTTTAGCGCCTTAACTATTATGTTTATCTACCGCATCGTTAGGAAAGAAAATTATTCGTTATCCTAACGTAGCAAAGCACAGCTCCTATAATAAGATTATGAACAAAATATTCGATATAATCTATTAAAAATTTTTTATGCAAACCTAAAATACAGCTACAAGGTATTTACAAGAAGTTAGAGAATTCATGATATCTCTGGGTCATACCAGTCGATCTGTCAACTAACTATCTAATGAATATAACGCGAATGGCTCAACGATTAGCAAATGATTTAATCAAATTGTAACTACTAAACTAAAGTGAGCCATTTTTTGCTCACTTTAACTTGACGCTGACATTATATTTTGGTGTTAGTATCAAATACTGTATTTATCTACTATTATGGATACTTTTAACAGTGAATTTGTCGCCTATGAATTATCAGAATATCAAGATACTAAGTTGGTAACGGATACATTGAATAAGTTAAATTGTATAAGCGAAAATACTATTTTTACACAGTGATCAAGGGCAACTTATACATCGAAACGATACTTTGAGTTAGTCAAAAAAAAACGTTACCCAAAGCATGTCCCGTAAAGGAACACCTTCAGATAACGCACCGACAGAATCGTTTCATACCTCACTAAAGTCTGAAACATTCTACATACTAAAAGAACCAACTGGTTCTAATGGTAGAGTAATTGATATTGTAGAAAATTACATCCATTTTTGGAATAATCCACGAATTTTAGCAAAATTAGACTATTATTTTCCGATTGACTATCGTATTAAATCAACAACTTGAGCTGCTCTTTCTATTTTATATCAGAAAATAGTTGCACTTACTCCACCACTAGTACACCTTTTTTTTCCAATAAATATTCTGCTAAAACATCAGTCAGCGTGATACAGTTAATTATTTTTGATTCAATAGCGGTAAATAGAACATCTCTTTTCTCATCCTCAAAACAAATCGCGCATACCTTCTCAATATTACGAATATCATGTAAACTTATTCCGATAACATTCTCATTGATTCTGCAATTAACTTCATTCCCATTAATGTCAAAAAATCTTGAGTTCACATCTCCGACTACGTTAACGCTGGCCAAATCATCAATATCTTTTTGATCAATGTATCCAATCTCAGCCATCGTATTGCTTTTTGAAAAGGGCGAAGCAATACCTACTAAAGCAAAATCGACTTTTTTACCATCCTCAAGCACATCTTTGACGGTAACATTTTCAACTAAGTTTCCCTTAATATCCTTACTATCTACCAGTGCAGGAACATACAAGTACTTACATTTTGCTCGCATTTTTCTAGATAGATCATGGGCTATTTGATTTGAATGAACATCCACTTGATCAGAGCCCATTCCACCAATAAGCGGCACAATCGTTGAATCTGGTTGATTGACATACGGGTATTCATCAACTAACCTTCTCAACATCCTTCCCCAAGAAACACCGATTTTATTAGCTTTTGCAATATCCTTTTTAAAAGCTGAGATGGACGTTTGAACAATTAATTGCTCAATCTCTTGTGGTTGCAAGTAACTGGTATCTAGTACAGCCGCCCTTTTAAGACCAAACGTTTTCTGCAATTTTAATTCCAATTGAACAGAATAGGCACTGGAACTATTAATATGAATGTCAACAATCCCCTTGTTTCGAGCATCAACTAAGTATTTGGAGACTAATTGTCTTGATATGCCTAACTGCTTAGCAATATCGGATTGTTTCATATCCTCTTTGTAATACATTGTCGCTACCCTTACCAAGTCGCGATCAGCTTGATCATCCATTTTTACCCTCCTATTAAAAAACCTCCCTTGAAGGGAGGTTTTTCTGTTAAACAAACTCTATTTCGTCCCCAACTTCAAATGGTGGAAATTCCCCAGGGCTTACAATAATCGCTCCTGGTAAAATTTCGCCAACTTCATTACGGAAATAAATCGAGACGTGGCCTAATTCATCAAAATTAGGATTTGCTTGAGAACCAACTTCTTCTATATTATACACTTTATCGCCGACTTTTAGCTTGCCGCCGACTTTAATTGAATTAGCAGGCTGCTCTTGGACCTCATGAATCACTGAAATATCTCGTAATTCTGGTGTCGCTTTTGGTCCAAAAAGAATAATCAATCGTTCTTCTTCAAAAGCTGGAACCATGGATCCGATTTCAATAATTTTTGTTTTTACCATTCATTCTCTCTCCTCAATTAAGATACTAATACATACCAAAGCTGGCAAAGTAAGCCAGAATAACCGCGGTGAAACCCGTAAGCATTCGACTGTATAAAATAGCTGGTACCCCGACCTGAACCGTCTCAGGTTTTGCTTCACCTAACGACAACCCTACCGGAATAAAATCACAACCTACATGAGCATTAATGGCAAACAACGCGGGCAGTGCATATTGCACTGGAATTGACCCATTTGCAATTTGAGTCCCAATCAAGACGCCGATTACTTGAGAGATAACTGCCCCTGGTCCAAGAATCGGAGACAAAATCGGAATACTACAAATTAATGCTAACACAATCATACCTGGAAGGGAACCTGCTAGCGGTGATAATACTTTCGCAATTAGATCGCCGATTCCCCGTGAAAATCGAACCAAGAAACCGTCTTTTTTCGCGTTTTCTTTTGCATGTTCTTCTTTCGCCTTCGCATACTTATCTTCAAATTTTTCTTCTTGATGAGTGACGATTTTCTCTGTTTCTGCCGCAGACTCGGCATCTGCCTTATGTGCATGCTGGACTCCCGCAATTTCCCGTTCACCTAATGATTCAGTAAGTTTAATATTTTCAGGTTTTACTCCAGAAACGAAGATATCCTCTGTAATATGCTTTGATAAAGGTCCTGAAGGAGATGATGGCAAAACATCCACCGTTGGAATTCGTTTCATCGGATACACACCGATCCGAGCAGTTCCGCCGCAATCAATGATAGCACAAAGCATTTCATCTTCCGGAACTTGGTTTTTGAAACCATCCCAAGCCTCAGCGCCGGTGAGATCCGCAATTTTTTGTGCAACAGGATGGATTCCCCCACCTGTCACTGATACAACTTTATTTTTTTTATCTGATGGCGTAAGTTTTAATCCAACACCCCAACCGCTGCTTCCTGGTTCTACAAAAACTGATTTATACATTTGTTTACCTCCTATTTAGAGTACGTAATTCAAAATTTATTAACATAATTCGTTGGAAAAGGTCTTCCAAACCTTGATAATTCAATCTTTAGATACAAAAAGACACTTGTACCCCCCTCTGTTTGGTAGAATGAAGTTGACAGGCAACACCCCACAAACAGTGAAAGGAAAGTACAAATGTCATCTTCATTATATTCAGATTTGATTAAAACTATCAATACCCAACAAAAAATTATTTTTTATCTTTTGCTTCAATTGAGCTCGATCTATGCGAACTCGAAAGCTCCAAAACTCACGGATATCGCGGATTTGGACTACCAAAAACTAACTGTTGATGAACTGCCAAAAGTAGTTGAAACAGAAAAACTTGACTATAAAAATCTTCTGGAAGAACATCTGATACAAACAGGCAAGCCGTTGAAACCGGTCAAACGGCACGCTTCCTCAAAGACGGTTGATACTACCGTGTGTTGTCCGCACTGTCAGGCACCGTCGGATTTTCTATATCTCAACAATGGTCAAGCGGATAACGACCAATATCGCTGTAAGGTCTGTAACACTTTGTTCAATCATAAGAATCGGTTTCTAAAAGAAATCACACTCAAATGTCCACATTGTAACGACTCCCTAGTCAAAATCAAACAGCGTAAAGGCTTTAGTATTCACAAATGCCGCAGTACGGACTGTCCGTACTATCAGAAACGGCTCAAAGGACTATCAAAAAAAGAATTGAAAGCTTTCCAAAAGAACAAAACGCTGTTTAAAATGCATTATATCTACCGTGATTTCGAACTGTCTCTAGCAGAACTTGAAGATACGCCAGACTATAAATCACCCGTCCAACTGAAAAATGTCAACTGTTCGCCGCATGTTTTGGGCCTCATCTTGACCTATCATGTCAACTACGGAATGTCGGGTGAAAAGACCGCCGCCTTGTTGTACGACGTCCACCAACTGAAGATTTCTGGACAAACGATTCGGAACTACGCCCGCTCTGTTGCGCACCTCGTGCGCCCAATGACCGATTATTATCCTTATGAACTATCTGATCAGTTCTGTGGGGATGAAACGTATATCCGTGTTCAAGGCAAGTGGCACTATATTTACTTCTTCTTTGATGCCGAAAAAAAGATTATTCTATCTCACCGGTACAATCGTCATCGTGATACCCAGACCGCGATCAAGGCGATCCATGATGTCGTGCGTCGCTTTGAACAGGTTCCAGATAACCTAAAACTGATCGTCGATGGCAACCCGATCTACAAATTGGCCGAAGCTTTCTACGCTCAGAATGGCATCGGTTTTGAAGTGATCCAAGTCATCGGCCTGACCAACAAAGATGCCGTGTCAAAAGAATATCGGCCATTGAAACAAATCATTGAGCGCTTGAATCGGACCTTCAAAGCAAACTACAAACCATTAGGCGGATTCAATTCCGAAGCCGGTCCGCTCGCTCATGTGACCTTGTTTACGACATTTTTCAACTTCTTGCGCCCTCACTCCAGCCTGGAAAAAGGACGAGTCCCGGTCATTTTGCCAGAACTTGAAGCCTGTGAGGATATGCCACAGAAGTGGATTAAACTGTTACAGCTATCTGAACAGTTCATCAAAGAGAAGCAGGCCATTTGATTCCTTTCGTATAACTGGGCGCCCTTGCTTATAACGCAAGTCATTTTGTAAGATTGTCAGGTGCCATTCGGCAATCAAAATCACTCACATCCTCAAAAATCCTTAAAGAAGTTTGTTTTTCATAGATTCTTTTGAGTTACCTTAGAGTATTCTCATTTCATTTTTAAGCTTTCACTTGTTTTGCTTCCTTCGCAATTAAAAACTTCGTTAATCTTTCAGTCACAATTCCTCTAAATAGAATGACGACTATTCCTACCAAAAAGTAACGAACAGCTAAACTTGATTGGCTGTAGCCTGCTTTCATCACACCATTTGCGATCCCTAAATAAACAAATAGTTCCCCAGCATTTGCATATGGGAATAATCCAGTAACCGGATGTAGAAACGAAACAACAGAATCATAGAAGGCTGGTTTTTCTTCTTCTTTGACAAATTTTCCAAATGTATAGGCCATCGGATTCGTTAACATCATGACCGATAACATCGGCATAATCGAATAGCGAAGAATCATATATTTTGAACAATAGCGAATTGCCCGGTCGACCCGTTCTTCTCCAATAAATGCAATGACTGAATAAGTGAAAGTCAATAATACAATAAGCAACGGCACGATTCCGGTCATAAAACTCATAAATTGTTCTCCACCGGCTTCAAATAAACCAATAAAGTTTTTACCAAACCACTCAATATACTTCATTTAAAAATCCTCCTAATCCGCGGTAACCGCTTCCAGTTTTCTCGAGTAAACCTTTGCGAGAGTATCTTCTACTTGAGACATCCGATTTTTTTCACCTTTTTTAAGATGGAACGCTTCTAATACCAAACCATGATATTCTTGCGCCTCCTTAAAACGAGCGAATACCGTAAATCCTTTACAGACATGGCAACTGATAATTCTTCCATCTGAATCCACGACTACTGCCACAATTGTTTTTAGTATCTTTCCTTTTGAAACGTCTGTATAAAACTCGTACGATGAATTTCCCTGATATTTATTCGTAATACCGTTAACAAATTTTTGATAATATTTCACTTGAATAATACTAGTTACACTTTGTGCAATCATCAAAAAGAAAAGAACAATCAGTAGGATCTGCATTTATTACCCTCTTTTCTATCAAAGGTCCAGATAGAGCAGCGCTCTATCTGCGACCGCTTATACTTTTTATGCGAATGTTTCATCCTGTAATTTACGCAATTTGTATACAGTTGTTGATTCATCTAATTCCACATCATCCATGGTTAAGAATGCGCCGTCTTTGATATCTTTCTTAGCCACCGCGCCAGCAATCAACCCAATTGGAATATTGGCATTTTTCACCATGTCTTCATGCGTTTCTAGAACTCCGCGTACGCAGAAGCCGCCGATACCGTCAATTTTTTCGCCTGCTTTAATATCCTTCTTAGCTACACAGACTGTTTCTGATACAGGTGCTCCCATTGGAACAATCGCTGTATCTTGTTCTAAAACAGCTCGAGCAATCGTGATTGGTGTTTCTAATGAACATAAGTGGAATGGACGATAAAGGATATGATGGTCACGATCGCCTTTCTTCATTAGGTAGTTCATTTCATGGGCAACACCTTCGTTTTGTCCCTTCACGATACAGAAGATTCCTGGTGCGATGCCATCAACGTATTCAACAACACCGAACTTACTTAGAATCCCGCCATTTTCTTTCAAGTCTAAGTTTTTAACAGTGCCATCTAAATCAGCTGAAATCCCGTGCATTCCCACTACATCTGGAACAAACCCCATGGCATTAGATAGTAAATTCATTTCACCCATCGTCTTCGTTCCATCTTGAAATGAAGCTAGAATTTTAGGACTCATCACTTGCGCTTTGGCTTTCTCAGCCGCGGTATCAGGATTTGCATGAACCATCAACTTATTATTTTTTCCTTTACCGGCAACCAAGACTTCCATCCCCATGCTCTTAGCAAATTCATACATTTGCATCGTTGCCGCAGGCTCGTCACCATCTGAACCTGTATAAATCAAATCAGTCGCATCGTACATTTTTTTCATTAGGGGGCCAATAGTAATGTCAATTTCAACGTTTAGTAAAACTAAATGTTTTTTGGCCATCAGTGATTCTAAAGAAATTTGAGCACCCGCTTCTGGAACACCTGTTGCATCAACAATGATTTCAACTTTATCAGAATGAATAATGTCTTTGAAGTTTTGGCTGATTAAAATATCTACCTTCTTGTCAGCGCTTGCATTGTAGGCATCTGCGGCTCGATTTGCAGCATCTAAATTAATATCACTGATTCCTGCGACGATCATACCTGGGATTGTCGAAATTTGAGAAATCATACCAAATCCCATTTGTCCTGCACCAATTACTCCAACCTTGATTGGAGCACCATTTTTTTCTCTTTCTAACAGCTTGCCATATAACGTCATTTTGAACCCTCCATTTATTTTGTCATATGCTAATGTCTTTGGCATATGTTTGATAATTCCTAGTATAGCATCTAAAAGTCTTTTGTCAACGCTTTCTTTTGACTTTTTTTCCACTTTATGAAATATGCTCTTTTTTGATATAACTCAAACGCCAATATATTTTCACTTGATAGTCTTTATTAAATAACAATTGTCAAATGAAATTTTTTTATTCCAAATTCATAATTTATGAAATAAATTAATTTTAAAACTAGACAAAAAAAGAAAGCTCCTGAAAGCAAATTACTTCCAGGAACTTTCTTTTTTATCATTTTTAATTATTTAAAGTTACTTTATAAACGCCATCACGTTTTTGTAATCATTCACCGCATGCAGCATTTCTTCTCTTTTTTCGGTGGTGGTTCGATAGCAATTTATTTCGCCGAAGCCATCTAAGCCCATGATCAAACTATTCAATACTAGGTTACTTGAAATATTCTCCTTCGCCCCGTAGATTAGTGCGATATGGGGATTTTCTTGTTTAAATTCTTTTACAGCTTTTTTATGTTCAGTAGTTAAATTTGAAATAGTAAATTTCCCATTTCCATCCTTGATTTTCCACTTAATCAGATCAATATCTTTTAGAACAGCCTTCGGGATCTCAAACGGTTTTTCCGTTCTGACCAATACTAAATAGCCTAGCTCTTTCACAATATCGAGAATATTTTCGATATTGAAAATTTCTTCAAGATCATCAAAAATAATGACTTCGGCACCGGCTTCTTTCAAACGCTCTAAATTGTTAGGCTTGGCATCGTTAAAATCAATCGCGATGCGTAAGCGTTTTACAACTTTACCGATCTTAGCGACATCCTCGCTAGCTGCTGTGAAGATCGCATCTAATTCCAATTGATTAATTTTATCATCGACTAAAACAGCATTTTTGACAGCTTCTTCGTCTTTCCAAAGGACTTGAGAATTCACACAATAAAAAGGGGCACGCACTTTCTTTTTCTCCATACTTTTCCATCCTCTCTTAAAAACTAGTGAACAAAATCACAAATAACTTTAAAAAAAATTCTACTAACTTTCTCTTACCATCACTCGCTCAACCGCTTAATTTAATTCAGTATTATTCCATATTCTATTTTTCAAGTCAAGCTATTTGTGATAAACAAAACAAACAATCGTTTTTTATTTGTTGGTTTACCAGCTCATCATGGATAAATTGAGAACGTTTTTTTAATTCAATATTTTCAGCTTTAGATTTTTCTTAGGAGATACCATTTATAAATTAAAAACCTTATTAGAACGGTAAATAACTATTAATTTCATTCTTTTGAAATGACTAATCGCTTAGTTTCAAGAACGCTTTTTGTCTCTCCCCACAGCACTTATTGTATAACTTGGACACTGTTGAAATGAATCATTTTAAAAGAAAAGTGGTTTTTTTGCAAAAAATAGTTTACAAATTCACAAGTTAAAGGTATATTGTACTAGAAATATAAAAGTAAAATTTACTACAAAGGAGTTTGTTTATGACAACCGAATTCGATTCTAAAAATTACTTAGACAAAGTAGATGCTTGGTGGAGAGCCGCAAATTATATCTCAGTCGCTCAAATGTATTTGAAGGACAATCCTTTATTAAGACGCCCGCTTCAAAAAGAGCATCTTAAAATGCATCCGATCGGACACTGGGGTACGATTTCAGGACAGAACTTCCTATACGCTCATCTAAATCGTGCAATTAACAAATACGATTTGAATATGTTCTATATCGAAGGTCCTGGTCATGGTGGTCAAGTAATGGTTTCTAACTCATACATTGACGGTAGTTACACTGAAATCTACCCTGAGATTGGCGAAAACGAAGCTGGTTTAAAACAGTTGTGCAAAATGTTTTCATTCCCAGGCGGAATTGCCTCTCACGCGGCTCCAGAAACACCTGGGTCAATTCATGAAGGCGGCGAGCTTGGTTATGCTTTGTCCCATGCTACAGGTGCGATTCTTGATAATCCAGAAGTGATCGCGGCCACCGTGGTTGGAGACGGTGAGGCTGAGACTGGCCCATTAGCAGCTGGCTGGTTTTCGAATGTTTTCATCAATCCGGTTAACGACGGTGCGGTACTCCCTATTCTGTATCTGAATGGCGGTAAAATTTCTAACCCAACGATTTTGGCTCGCAAAAGTAACGAAGAATTGGCTAGTTACTTTGAAGGATTAGGTTGGAATCCTTATTTTGTTGAAGGAACGGATCCGCAAGAAGTCCATGAAATGATGGCAAAAACCTTGGATGCGGTGATCGAGGAAATTAAAGCGATTCAAGCAGAAGCTCGAAAAGACCATGCTGCTGACGCAACGATGCCAAATTGGCCAGTCATTTTATTCCGTACACCAAAAGGTTGGACCGGACCAGAAACGTGGGATGGAGAGCAAATCTCTGGAACCTTCCGGGCACACCAAGTTCCAATCCCAGTGGATTCAGAGCATATGGAACACGTTGACAAACTAACGAACTGGTTAAAATCTTATCGTCCAGAAGAATTGTTTGATGAAAATGGAAAAATCGTTGACGAACTAAAAGCGATCTCACCAAAAGGCGACCAGCGTATGGCCAAAAATCCTATCACAAATGGCGGGATTGATCCAAAACCAATCAAGATGCCTGACTGGAAACAGCATGCGATCGATACGTCTACTCCAGGAGCAGTCACTGCACAAGATATGATTGTTTTCGGTCAGCAAGCTCGTGATATGATTTCCGAAAATCCAACAAATTTCCGTATTTTTGGGCCAGATGAAACAAAATCGAATCGCTTGAACAAGGTCTTTGAAGTGACGGATCGTCAATGGTTAGAAGCGAAAGACAGTACCGACGAGTGGCAATCTTCTGTTGGCCGTGTCATTGATGGGCAACTATCTGAACATCAAGCGGAAGGCTTTTTAGAAGGCTACGTGCTAACTGGTCGTCATGGCTTCTTCGCTAGTTACGAATCATTTTTACGAGTTGTAGACTCCATGTTGACCCAACATTTCAAATGGATGCGCAAGGCCAGTGCACACTCATGGCGCAAAAAATATCCAGCTTTGAATGTCATTGCGACTTCTACTGTTTTCCAACAAGATCATAACGGCTATACGCACCAAGATCCTGGTATCTTGACCCATTTGGCTGAGAAGAAACCTGAATTCATTCGAGAATATTTGCCAGCTGATGCCAATAGTTTGATGGCGGTTATGGATAAAGCGATGCAAGACGAACAAGTGATTAACTTGATCGTTTCCAGCAAGCACCCGCGCCCGCAGTTCTATTCAGCAGCCGAAGCAGAAGATTTAGTCGAAAATGGCTTAAAAGTGATTGATTGGGCAAGTACAGACAATGGTGAAGAACCGGATGTCGTAATTGCTGCGGCAGGAACCGAGCCTAACTTGGAAGCCTTAGCGGCGGTCTCCATTTTGAATAGAGATTTCCCAGAATTAAAAATCCGCTTCGTCAACGTGGTTGATATTTTGAAATTACGCCACCAAGAGATTGATCCAAGAGGCTTATCAGATGAAGAATTCGATGCGATCTTCACGGCGGATAAACCAATCGTCTTTGCTTTCCATGGATATGAAGGCATGGTTCGCGATATCTTCTTTGAACGTCATAACCATAATATCCATATCCATGGCTACCGTGAAAACGGCGATATCACTACCCCATTTGATATGCGTGTATTTAGTGAGATGGACCGTTTCCACTTAGCTCAAGACGCAGCAAACGCTGTCTATGATTTGAAAGCAAAAGAATTTTCAGCTAAAATGGATGAAACCCTTCAATTCCACCACGACTTTATTCGTTCTGAAGGAACAGATATTCCAGAGGTTGAAAACTGGAAATGGGGAACCCTTAAAAATCTACAACATCAAAGATAGTCCACACGTAATAAGGGCTTTCGCGAACTCGCTTTTGCTTATTGCTGATAAAGCTAATTTGTGAAGCTAGACATGGATAAAATTGCTGTAGAGCGATTTATTCATGTGAAAAATTTATACTTTCTTTATAAACCAAAAAGCCTTGATTTTGAGATCGAGGCTTTTTGGTTAAAATTTTACGAAGAGGTGAGAAAATTGGAGCAAACGTTAGTGATCATCAAACCAGATGGTGTGAGGCGAAAACTCGTAGGAAAAATCATTCAACGCTTTGAAGAACGCGGATTGATCATTAAAAAGATGCAGCAAAAAACATTGGAACAGCCCCTGATTAGGGAACATTATGCCCACTTAAAGGACAAACCCTTCTTTGATGAACTTGTAGACTACATGACTTCCGGACCAGCGATCGTGATCATTCTAGAGCAGAAAAATGTTATCCAAATCGTCCGAAAAATGATTGGTGCCACCAATGCTTCAGAGGCTGAACCTGGCACGATCCGTGGAGATTTTGCGATCGGCACCCCTGAGAACGTTGTCCATGCTTCTGATTCTCTTGAATCGGCAGAGATTGAAATCCGTCGATTTTTCTCCATTTAAACAAAGAAGGACAATCTGAGCTAGCTCAGATTGTCCTTCTTTTTGTTTTTCACGATTTTGGACCTTATAATAAGTAGCACTGGCCGAAAAGGATACTAGGTAGCTTTCTTGTTGTCTCTAATTTACCAATTAACGATAGTTGCTTTGCCATCAAGATACAACGCCAACTAATCTACTCGTTTTTTTGGAATCGCTAGTCGCAACTGGATCGCCTTTAAGCAAACGACTTTAGCCATGATTTACTTTTCTGATCTCCGCTAATTTTTCAACATATTGTTGGGCGATCTCAGTGACTTCAGTAAAGTTGCCTTCCGCGGCTGGTGCAACAAGGTTGCCGCCGACACCGACTGCCACTACCCCCGCCTTGAACCAAGTGGTCATATTATCAAGACTGACACCGCCTGTCGGCATCAAATTGATCTGTGGCAACGGTGCTTTAACTGCTGACACCATACTTGGCCCATAAACACTGCCAGGAAACAACTTAATAATATCCGCTCCGCTTTTTAGAGCCGTCTGCATTTCTGTGATCGTCATACAGCCGGGTAAATAAGGAATTTGGTATAAATTACACAGCTCCGCGGTCGCTGGATCAAAGCTAGGACTGACAATAAATTCCGCCCCCGCCATGATCGCCAAGCGTGCAGTTGTCACATCTAAAACCGTTCCGGCTCCAATCACGACAGCTTGATCCGTTGATTGTTCGACTAGGTCTTGAATCACCGCTTGAGCATTTGGAACCGTAAACGTTACTTCGATTCCTTTGATACCACCGGCGATGACTGCTTGGCTCGTCTGCAAGGCTTCGACTTGATCTTTTCCTCTTACTACCGCAATCACGCCGGCTCTTTCTAAGCGTGCCAAAATATCCATTCGTTTCATATTAAACACTCCCGTCTGCTAATTCAAAACGGCTCTTTCTAATAAAGCCCCTACTTGATGACGTCCTTCTAAATCCCGCATACCTGAAAAAGATAACACGCGATCCATATTCGTGATGACCACGATGATCATTGTTTCTTTGGCTTGACTCTGGATATAAGCCAAATCCATTTCCGCGATTTTGGTTTCGGCTGAAACTTTATCGCCAGCTTTGACAAACACTTCGAAGCCCTTCCCGTCTAATGAGACCGTATCGATCCCCATATGGACTAGTACTTCTACGCCATTATCAGTCTTGATGCCGATCGCATGTTTAGAAGGAAAAACCGTCGTGACTGTTCCTCTAACTGGCGAAAAGACTTTCCCATCAACGGAATCAATCGCAAAACCGTCGCCCATCATTTTACTTGAAAAGACTTCATCCGGTACATCTTCTAATGGCAAATAAGCTCCTTCTGCTACCGCATGCAAATCAACCTCATTGGTCAATTCATCACTTTCATCCACCTGTTTTGGTACTAACATATAGCTTAGTACAAACGATAAGACAAGAGCGATAATGATCCCTAAAACAGCAAAGACAAAATACTGACCGATATAAGCCGGCAAACTAAAGATACTTGATAAAATGTAGCCGTAGATCCGAACACCGAAGAAACTGATAAACGCTGAAGCTACAGAACTGCCGACGGTTGCGGCAATAAACGCTTTTTTGTATTTCGATAAAATCCCAAAGAGTGCTGGTTCAGTAATTCCAAGTAAACCTGAAATTGCAGAAGAGATAATGATTGATTTTTCTTCCTTTGTTTTGACCTTCAGATAAATCGCGGCAGTCGCACCAGTGATCGCCATATTCGCCATAAACATCATTGGCATCAACATATCATAGCCTTGGTTGGCAAAATTTTGCAGGGCGATTGGTGTCATAGCGTGGTGCAAACCAGTAAAGATCGCAATTGGCCGGATCGCACCTACGACAATCCCCGCTAAGACTGGCGAAATCGCGAAGAGCGCTGCCACCCCAGCTGCTAATAAGTTTCCTAAATGGATACTGATTGGACCGATGATGATCAACGTTACTAGTCCTGCTACAAATAACGAAATGGTCGGCGTAAAGACCGTACGCAGGACTTGCGGTAAAACTTTATCTACCCAGCGATAAATATAACTTAACGCTAACACCGCAAAGATGATCGGAATGACTGTGCCGGCATAATTGAAGACCGGCACAGGGATGACGCCAAATAAGTGGAAGGCTGAGATTTTGCCTTCTGCCACTGCGGCAGTCATCGTTGGAAATTGCAGCATCGCTGCGATCGCAATCGCCAAATACTGATTGGTTTTAAAGATTCGTGCTGCTGAAGCTGCTACGAAGAATGGTAAGAAGGTGAAGACTCCACTAGCGATCATATCGATGATCAAATAAGTATCTGTTTGGTTAGAGATCACATTTAACGCGACCAGCCCAGCCATTAATCCTTTGATCATTCCAGCTCCGGCAATCGCCGGTACGATTGGACCGAAAACACCAGAAACAGTATCCATAAATAAAGAAACGGCACCCTTTTTTTCACCGCTTTCTGTTTGGCTGTTTTCATCTAAGCCAAGCTCTTTTGCCAAAGGTGCAAAATAATCGGCCACATCTGTGCCGATCACAACTTGCAACTGATCGCTTTGATATTTTGTGCCCACGACTTTAGGAATTTTATCCAACGCCGCATAATCGACTTTCTTTTCATCCTTTAAATTGAAACGTAGACGCGTCATGCAATGCCATGCATTGTTAATGTTTTCCGCACCGCCAACGTCTTTAATAATCTGTTTCACAATATCCTCGTGTTTCATTGTTTTCCCTCCTTATTTTTTACGGATCAGAATTCGTTTTCCAAAAATGATGAATAATGCCAAATTTTTCTGATTCCGTTTTCACACCCACATAGTAGCATGGCTCAGACAAGTTGTAAAACCAGTCCTTTTACATAAAAATCATTTAAAAACATCTATAAATAAGCGATTATGAATCATTAAGATAAAAATTGGACTGGTTTTTAACTACCTTAACCTATATTTATTAGACCAAATTGACACTGCCGCTGGCGGCATGTTTCAATGAGTGTGGAAATAATTCGCAGAATGAAAATTGGAGTGAACAAAATGACACCAACAATTATTACTAATATAAAAAGCTTCGCTATCAAACCCGATCGCCACAACCTACTGGTAGTGAAGGTGGAAACAAATAAAGGCGTGTCCGGTCTCGGCTGTGGCACCTTTCAATTCCGGCCGCTTGCCGTGCAAACAGTCGTGGAAGAATATTTAAAACCACTATTGATTGGCCGTGATGCGAATCAAATCGAAGATATCTGGCAAGTAATGAACGTCAACTCCTATTGGCGCAACGGGCCGATCACCAATAATGCCATCTCCGGCGTCGATATGGCTCTCTGGGATATCAAAGGCAAATTAGCAGATATGCCGCTGTATCAATTACTAGGGGGCAAAGCCCGAACAGCGATCCCAGCCTACACCCACGCGGTCGCTGATAATATGGAGGAGCTTTATTCTGAGATCGACAAATTCTTAGCAGAGGGCTACCGTCATATTCGTTGTCAGCTGGGTTTTTATGGTGGGAATCCAGAAAATCTTCAGACCCCTGAACAACCGATCAACGGTTCGTATTTTGATCAAAATAATTATATGCAGACAACGCTGAAAATGTTTGATGCGATCCAAACAAAATACGGCCATCAATTCCAAATGCTCCACGATGTTCATGAACGCCTGCATCCTAATCAAGCGATTCAATTTGCCAAGGCCGCGGAACCTTACAATCTATTCTTCTTAGAAGATATCTTACCGCCTAATCAAAATGAATGGTTAGCGCAATTACGCAATCAGTCAGCCACACCGATTGCTACTGGCGAATTGTTCAACAATCCAATGGAATGGAAGGAATTGGTCCGCAATCGTCAAATTGATTTCATGCGGGCTCATGTTTCTCAACTTGGCGGGATTACTCCTGCACTAAAATTGGCCCATTTTTGCGAAGCTATGGGGGTGCGCATCGCCTGGCATACACCATCCGATATCAGCCCGGTTGGTTTGGCGGTGAATACGCATTTGAACATCCACCTGCATAATGCAGCCATCCAAGAAAATATCGATATTCCCGAAAATACGAAGAACCTCTTTGGCAACATTCCTTCACCTGAAAAAGGCTTCTTCTACCCGATCGAAGAAAGCGGGATCGGTGTGACCTTCGATGAAGAGCTGGCTGAACAATACCCCGTCGTTTATCGCCCTCATGAATGGACCCAAAGCCGAACACCAGATGGTACGATCGTAACACCTTAACATTTAAATAAATAGCTGAAGCCACCCGTGAAAACGGGTGGCTTCAGCTATTTATAACATTAGAACCAACTGGAGATAAAAAATAAAAGCTTATACTGAGAAGTTGCTAAGATGATTGATATGATAATTTCTCAAAAGTTTGTAACGATGGCTATTCCAATTAAAATGGAAAAATACCTATATTTTTATCCTTTAGTTTAATTGGTTACCAGCTTAAACGTGACTATAGCATACAGCGTAATATCCCCTCAAAAGAATGGTCAATTTTGAATGTCTGCTTCAGACAAAATCTCTTTCAAAATCCTGTCGGCTATTTCGGCATGAAACTCGTATTCTAAGTCTCTAAAAATTTCGATCGTTCGATTGGCTTTAGCAATTGCGTCTTGATTTCCCTTTAGTAAACTTACAAGTGCTTTAAAGAAGAAGTAATAGTTTCGATAAAACATTTGATTAATTTCTTTTGTAAAGTCGTTTAAAACAGGAAGTATTTTCACAGCCTCTTCCAACATGTTAGAAAATATTAATTTCGTCATGCCATTTATCAGGAGTGTGCAAATTATCGGTTTGCCATCTTCGAAATCTTTATACTGATCAATACTGTTTAGAAGCAACTTAAAATACTGAGGCATATCAAAAATATCAACGAGGTCCATTACATTACAAAAAAAGCGATAGTCCTCCATTGTCCATGCTTGAATGTTCCGAAGTAGTTTTTGAATATCTTCCTTAATTTGTGGTTCAACTGTACCGCCAACGATTTCACCCGTAGCGTAGTAAAAAGTCAATTGCTCAACACGAAAATCTATTTGCAACAATCTTTCTTCTTGATGTTCACTGTTAGGATATTTTGAAAGATAATCTTGTTTAAATTTTTTTAATGCCGCCAAATCATTATGATTACCAAATTTGCCAATTGAACTATAAAACCAGGAACTTTCACTTTCCTGATAATCCCTATGTAGATAAAGAAATTCATCTACCTCCATCGGAAATCTGTCAAGAATCTGTAGCAGTAGATAAAAAGAAATATCGTGTAACCCTTTTTCAAATTGAATAGCATAGGATTTTGATAGGATATCAGTATACAGCTCGTTTTGCTTAATGCCTCGATTCGTGCGTATATGTCTTATTGTTTCTCCGAAATTTCGCAAATGATCACACCTTTATTTTTTAGGTACTAAATATGATACTTTTTTTTATATGTACTAAATTGATGTTATACTCCGTTTACTCAAGTTTAAATGATGTTTTGAGTAAAGACAAATAACTGTACCAGTAAATTAAAGGAGAAATGATGAGTATGAATACACTTGAAAAAGTAGATATCAAAAGTAGTAACATTCTTTTAGGAGCACTATTTTTAGGTATTGGTTTTGTGATGCTTTCACTATTTGCTCGGGGCTGGTGGGCTTTATTTGTAGGAGGAATTGCAGCCTGGGCTATTATTTTTAAAAAGGATTCATTGTCCGCTTTCCATTTTCCCAAACATCTTTGGGTAATTCTATTAGGATTTTTTGCATATGCCATTTTGGGTGCTGTGGTTGGTTTTTTAGCATTAAAAATTGGTTTATCGTGGACATCCAACCCTGCTGCTGGACATCTAGGTAGTATTATTTTAAAAATACCATTTATGCTAATGGGTGAAGAATTATTAGGTATTGGGGTTTTAGAAACGGCAAGGAATAAAGGCTTATCTTTAACCGCAAGCACTTTCTTGAGCGCTTTGATTTTTGGTCTAATCCACAGTTTTGTATATTGGGACGGCTCCTTGTTTTCTACTTTGCTTCACGTTTTATTACTTCAAGGTGTGGCTCGCCTGATTTTTAACTATGTTTACTTAAAGACTGATAGAAGTATCTGGGGTTCTTGGATCTCTCATGTTCTAGTTGATCTGGTAGGATTAGCAATATAAAATTTTATTTTGCCCTTTGCTTAATTTCGCTTTTTTGGAGAAAATATTGAAAGGTAGAGTGAAGTTGAAAAGGAAGGTAGCCTTAATTTGGAAACAATACCTGAAGATGTCGGTATTCAAACAAATATAAAGGCATTTAATGCTGACCTACAGATTCTGATCTCATAACAGATAGCACATAGAGAAACGGAAACGCTTTTTACAATCCACATAAAGGTACTAAAAAATATTGTAGAATCGCTTTCTCAAGCATACAATGCATAGCTTATCTTGTTAAATCAACAAACAGTTAATCTTGATAATTTTGAAGCAGACCGTTCATTTATATGGATGGCCTGCTTTTACATACAAGTGAAATATGCAAGATAGATGCTTACTTAATTGCTTTTTGAAAGGTTAGCACCTGAACGGCTAGTTAATTCAAAAATGAAAAATAGAAAACTTTACGATAAAATAAGCTCAAAACTACAAAATTCAAAGAGTGTTTCAATCTACTCTGGAAAAGTTAACGAATTATCTTTGAAATTTGATACAAGAAAATAGAAACTGTGATGCCCAGCTCGAGTTCACCGGACATCAAAATTTTCCAAACCGTTCTCTTTTAGGATTTGAAGCATGTTTAGAAGCTACTTTATTAACCTATAGTTTATGCTTGAAAAGCACAAAAGAATATTCCAACTACTCTAAGATACTCACATGATCATTTAAAAAATAATTAGCAATTTGGCTAATCTATACATATCACAATACCAGTTTATTCCCTTAAAAATAAACAGCTTCTTCTGAAATATATCATTCATTTTGAAGATGGGATACATCCCTTTAATCAATCCTAGATTGATGGATCTCTCGGTCGAAGGGGCGAATGTAGGTAACCGAATAATCAATCGCGATGATGCTACTGTATTCGTAGACCTGACCATCTTCTAAGATCGCTCGATTCGAGATCTGCATCGCCGGCGTCCCACGTTTACACAGCAACACATTGGACTGTTCTTTCGATGTAGTGATAGGATCATAGCTGGTAATATAATGGGAAATACGGTAGCCCTTTTTTTCGACATAATTCTGAATCGAATGTTCCACGATCTCTTGAGACAAATCTGGGAACAACGCCACAGGCATTTTGGATATCTCCAGCTGTTCGATCTTATAATTAACGATCCGCACCCGTTCAAAAGTCCAGACTTCTTCCGGCCCACTCATTTGAAAAATCTTCTGCTCCTCCAAAGTTGCGGGAGCTTTTTTCAGCCTCAACATCTTTGAATCGATCCGATCATACGGTGTGCGGGTCAAAGAATTAAAAATTAGTGGGTTTTTGACCCATTCCTCGTGAACAAAAATTCCCGAACCTTGAACCACCCGAACGATTCCAATTTCTTCCAAATTTTTTATCGCTTGTTGAATCGTAAAACGAGAAACACCATAGATTTTCGCCAGTTCTCGCTGATTTGGCAGCTTGCCAGCTTCAAATTCCTCTTGATAGATTTTGCTCAATAAGTCTTGCACAATGAATTCTCTTTTTTTCATAAAAACTCCTTGATTGAAATCGATACTCTAACTATACACGGATTTCCTTTGAAAGTTAATTGGATTTTTAGTTGAAACCAGATTGAATGCTTATGACTAGCTTTATTCCCCTCACTTCCAATTTTTCAAAAAACTTGTTGTCATTGGAGTCAAAGTCAAACTTTTAAAAAAAATCGCGGTTCTTGTCCGTTGAATACAAACTTTTTTAGCGTTTACGCTTTCTTTACTAAGAAAGGCTTTCGCGAACTCGCTCAGCTATTGAACAATCAGACCAAACGATTTCTAACTTGCTTCTCAAATTTCGAAATCGTTTTACTTATTGCTGATAATGCTAGTTTGTGAAGCCGGACATAGATATACCTGCTGTAAAGCGATTTATTTATGTGAAAATTTTATGTTTCCTTTATAATGTAGATTGTCAAATCAAGTGCAACACTCGATTAAAAAATACTTCAAAAGGGGTTTTCCAGTTTAAGCATTTGCGAGGTCGTGTATTTATTTTTCTCAGTACTTCTTTTAGTATTTGTGGTGTAACTTTATCTAAACTCTGATGTTTAGGGAAATATTCTCTTAATAATCCATTTGTATTCTCATTTGTGCCACGCTGCCAAGGTGACTGTGGATCCGCAAAGTAAAAGGGAAGCCCCTCTAATTTTTTAGTTACGTCTTTGTGAAATGAAAATTCTTTTCCACGATCGGGAGTCATGGTCCTCCTTTTTGCTTTAGGGAGTCCTTTGAGCAATTCAATCATACTGTCTTTGACTGGGTCTGCTCTTTGTCCTGGCACTTTCTCAGCTAACAAGTAGCGAGATTTCCGATCGGTTAGGGTAATCAAACAGGCGCCCCCCATTTTACCAACTACTGTATCGGCTTCCCAGTGCCCCAGTTCACATCGAAGATTACCCTCTAATGGCCTTTCATGTATTGTATGCGAAATGACTATTTTTCCTCTGGTTTCATTTTGATTCTGGTGTTTATACTTTTTCCCTTTTCTACGTAACTTCTTCACCACACCACGATGCCCTTGTTTCGGCTTTTCATCATCAAATTCAAAAGCATAGATTGCTCGATAAATAGTCGAATAACTAATCTTTATCGGGTAGTCTTCTAATTCTAATCGATTCGCTATTTCTTCTGGCGACCATTGTTCATCTAAAAAAAGATGTTTGACGATATTCTTTAAATAGAAAATGGATAAAATCTTCTTTCTTCCACAATTTTTTTTTTAAACTTATAAAGCCGGTGTGCAATAGTCGGAGAATATTGGTCTGGTGAAAAAGCATTTCGATTCATTTCCCGGCTAATTGTAGAAGGGTTCCTTCGAAGTTGACGGGCAATTTCTCTTATCGTGTATCCTTGCGCACGTAATTTCGCTATTTCTTCTCGTTCTAAAATGGTAAGATGAGTATACTGACTCATAGATATCCTTCCTTTCAATAGTTATCTCGCAATTACTATTTTACAAGGAAATCATCTATGAGTCTTTTTTGTGTTGCACTTAAAGTGTAAATCCGCCAAACAAAAAAGACCTTCACTCAAAAGGTCTTCGATCCTTACAAATCGTACAACTCATGGTATTTCTGATAATTTACGATCCCTAGCGAAGTGGTGAACAACCGGGATTTGGTCTCAAGTTCGATCCGTAATTTCTCAAATTCTTTGACTGTGTGTTTCTTGGCGTTTTCAGTTCTTTTTGGGTCGAATAGCTCCTTCATAATAAATTCCTCCTTCAGTATTGCTTCCTGAGAGACGGACAAATGCTGCATTAGTTCTCCGAAAAAACGGGGACTTCCACTGCGGGCAATCCCTTCGTCAGCCAAAGAAATTCGATTTCATGTTTTTTAAAGGCAAACAGCAAACGATGATACTCACGCTTTTGATAAAACCGTTGCGCTGACTTGCGGCCAGTTAAAATGATTCGATAATGCCCCTGCTCTTGCGCATATTCTTCGACTCGATTCATTAATTGATCCCCAATGCCTTGCCCTTGATGTTCCGGTGAAACTGCTACTTGGTGAATCCGGGCGATACCCAAAGGATAGAGCTGGATCGCCGCGGTCCCAACAACTTCACCAGCTTCAATCGCAACAAAGACCGCGAGCTTTTTTTCGTTGCTTAAATCTAATTTTCCACCTAAGACTTGTTTACGCAATTTTAGTGCGCCAGTGTGTTCTTTACTAAATAATTCAGCCATTTCAATTTTCATTGCCAACGACCTCCACTTCTATTGCAAAATGAATGGATCATTTGTAACACTTTCTTACCAGTTCTCCCAATCGCTGTCCCGAGGACCTTTTCTCCGCGGATCAGCGTCTGGGTCATTCATTTCAGGCCCAAATGGACCCGGTCTAAAGCCACGGCCGCCGAACTGGTTGCGCATCTGTTCTTTCCACGCCCGTTTCATTTGGCGTCGTTCAGCTGGCGTCATTTTCCCAAATTTTTCCATGTGAGGATCAAACTGCATCTTCATCGCCTTTAAGGCTTCGATCGCTTCAAAGGGATCATTAGGAAATTCAGGCCGTCCGCCAAAATCCTCGCTCCAGCCATCAATGACTTTATTCAGCAACTGATCGAGCGTCTGCTGTTCCTCAGCGGTCAAGCCTGCAAAAAATTCTTCGGAACGTTCTTGCGGTTGACTTTGATTGGCCTTCTTACGCCCAGTTTCCGTAATATAGATTCGTTTGATACGCTTGTCTTGTTCATCTTCTCGCCGCTCGATTTCGCCGCGACTCTCTAACTTATTCAAAATTTCTGTCAGCGAGCTAGGACGCATGTCCAAAATCTCGGCTAAAACCCCCGACGTCACTGCGTCCTCTTCCGCTAAGATGTCTAAGACCAACTGCTGCGTAGGCGCGCCCTTTTGACAATTGCCAACATCCATTATTCGACGACTGGCACTACCGACATAAGACAGACGTTTCAGTAATTCCTTGGTATATTCACTCATATAAATGCCCTCCTTCATCGTTTGCGTTTTATTTCGGTACCTATTTTTTAGGTACCTAACATTTATTGAGTTCAGTATACTTCGGTACCTAAACATTGTCAACCGATAAAAACAAAGATTTTTTATAAAAAACGATAAAATCCTGATTACTCTCTTTATCAAAAGTCAAAACTAAACGTTCCCAAGCTCCATAGCAGGGTAATTCGGAATCCAATAAACATACAAACAAAAAAAGAAGCTGGGAATTAATATAATCCCAACTTCTTTTTCTAATCCCCGCTGCCTTCATCTGACCATGGCAGTTCAGTCGATAATAAAGCCGCGAAGCGTTTGTATTCATCCCGTTCTTGCAGGCGTGCGGTCCGACGCTTTTCATAGCCATCGCAAACCATCTTTTCTTCCTGCGTTTCAGGTATTACTTGTGGCACGGTGAATTCCGTTTCTTGATTCATATGAGAAGGCACCGCCACAAAGGTCGTAAAGCAAGTCGCGGCCAAATACCGCTCTCCGGTAGAAAGATTTTCACCAATCACCTTAACGAAGACTTCCATTGATTTATTATGACTGCCAGAAACATAGGACTTCACACAGACAGAATCATTGGCGTGCAAAGGTTTCAAAAAATTCAGGTTGTCTAACGAGGCGGTCACCGCCCCTCTGCGGCAATGACGAGAAATCGAGATCGACGCCGCATCGTCGATCAAAGTCATAAGCTTGCCTCCAAATAAATAACCAAAAGGGTTCAAATCAAATGGAAAAATCCGGTGTGTTTGGATTACGCGGGAATCGCGACACGTTTTAGAATCAGTCATGAGCATACTCCTTATTCATTTTAATGTATTTATTTTTCTTGCAGAAAAATAAGTTTGATCTTCATGCCGTATACCATTCTACTACTCTTGCTTATGCAAGAAGGAGAACTGGCATCCTTATTCATTTTAATGTATTTATTTTTTTGTAGAAAAATAAGTTTAATCTTCATGCCGTATACCATTCTACTACTCTTGCTTATGCAAGAAGGAGAACTGGCATCCTTATTCATTTTAATGTATTTATTTTTCTGACAGAACACAAGTTTTAGTTTCAGGTCGTAAATTCTTCTACCCGCCTTGACATTCAATCTACTCGTTTTCTATACCTTGTTCATTCTATCAATTAATTAAGGCTAATTCCTATTTAAGAAATCATTTTTCAAAAATTCTGAAAAATGAACCTCTATTGTCATCGCGCATACCATTCCTCTAATCACACTAAAGTGCGAAGAGGAACTGGCAAACTGGCNGACAGAACACAAGTTTTAGTTTCAGGTCGTAAATTCTTCTACCCGCCTTGACATTCAATCTACTCGTTTTCTATACCTTGTTCATTCTATCAATTAATTAAGGCTAATTCCTATTTAAGAAATCATTTTTCAAAAATTCTGAAAAATGAACCTCTATTGTCATCGCGCATACCATTCCTCTAATCACACTAAAGTGCGAAGAGGAACTGGCAAACTGGCATCCTTATTCATTTTAATGTATTTATTTTTTTCTAAGCGAAAAAAATTAAGTTGATTCGAAGGGCATAGATTCTTCTGTTACTATCCCCCCATTTATCTTATCCTATCATTTTTTCGCAGAAATTCGCAAAAGTATACAGTCTTACGGACATTCGGTATACTAAAAATGTAGCGGGATCTCTCACGGATCAGCTAGCAACACATTTTTTCAAAATGAACGGAAGAAAGAAGGTTCACCCGATGGAAAAAGAAAAACCCTCAAAACTGATTCAGTTTTTTGGCGGTAAAACATCCTACTACCTGATTGGTCTGGTTATTTTAAGTGCTTTAGCCATTTATTTATTGAATACTGTCTCCTTTATTTTCAGACCTTTGGTAGTCATTATTAGTACCGTACTGCCACCTATGATCTTTGCGCTGCTTTTGTATTATTTGCTGAATCCGATCGTGAATTTCTTAAGTAAAAAAGGTCTGTCACGGACCATCAGCATCGTTTTGACCTATGTCGTGATCTTTGGCCTGCTGTTCTTCGGCGGTGCCCGGCTCGTGCCCGTGATCCAAGATCAAGCACAAGATTTAATCAAACAATTTCCGAAATATGTCGATGATTTCCAACAAGCCATCAAAAATCTGTTAAACGCGACACCGTTCGCGGCCTCCTCAGATGAAGCTTTGAACTCATTAGATAAGCTCTCAAAAGATGCCCTTTCTTATCTGGGAGAGAATTGGCAAGATGGCGCGAAAGGCCTTGGGACGCTTTTCTCTGCCGTTTCAAGCACCGCCATCACTTTGTTTACTGGACCGATCATCGCCTTCTTTTTGATCCAGAGTCCCCACAAATTGTACAAAACCTTTATGGATCTTGTTCCACCACGCTTTCGGATGGATGTCAGCTCCTTAGTCAAGATCGCCAATCAACAACTAGGTGCCTTTTTAAAAGGCCAAGTCATCGCGTCATTGTTACTGGGCTTGATCTATTGGGTCGTTTTCTTGGTTCTTGGTTTACAATTTGCTACCGTCATCGCATTAGCGGCCGGCATCTTGAGCATCATCCCGTATATCGGCTCGTTCTTAGCCTTTTTGCCGGGACTTTTCATCGCCTTTCAAGATTCAACCTTCATGGTCGTCAAATTCGTGATTGCTTGGTTCGTGGTGCAATTACTCCACGGCGATCTAGTAGTCCCACGAGTGATGGGGGACAAATTAAAGATCCATCCCATTACGATTTTGGTGGTTTTATTAGTCATGGGCGATTTGTTAGGCTTAGTCGGTGTGATCTTCGGTATTCCGATCTACTCCATGATCAAGCTTTTCGTCGTCTTCACCTTCCGCAAATTCAAACAGCGCTACAATAAATTTTTCGCGGACGAAGGTGCCTACCGTAATACTGGCTTTTCCGAGGACGATTATTTATAAGGCAAGAAGCTACAGCTAGGATCATTAATGGTCCTAGCTTTTTTTTAGTAGGATTAATAATCTTTATCAGAAAGGCTTTCGCGAA
>NZ_JXKM01000016.1 GCF_001885905.1 Enterococcus devriesei
GAGATTAGGACGTCGCCACGCAGTTAAGACTATTCATAATATGGATAGTCTTTTTTGTTGTTTAAATTTTATCTAGCGTTGTTTAAATTTTATCTAGCTATGAATACTAATCACGGATAGCTGAAGGTGTGGCTTGCACTGGGAAAGTCAATTTTTAAATTTTATAGATTCGATCATTCGATAACTTTTTTTTATTAACTAATCCTTCTTTTTAGGTATGGGATATTATTTTTAGTTGAAAAATGTTCATGTTATACTAAAATTAAGAAGAAAAATGGGGGATTATGATGGTAAATCGGGCGTTTAAAGGTGGGATTGATCTTCATCAGGATCAAGCGTTACACCTAAGAGGAATTGATAATTATAAAAGGGTAGAAAGTATTTATCCTAAAAAAGTTTATATTCCAATCCAGCAGCATATTGGTGATCCGGCGGAGGTGACTGTCTCAGTTGGTGAGAAGGTTTTTTTAGGTCAAACGATTGCTAAAATGGATGAGGGATTGGGAGCCAATATTCATGCGAGTGTTTCGGGAAGGATTGTTGGAGTCGAAGAAATCGATCAAGGTCAAGGGGATGAAATGACTTGTATCGTGATCGAAAATGATTTTCAAGAACAACCTAAGAAAATCTATCATGATAAGATTGAGGAATTGTCACCAGAAACGATTGTTGAAAAAGTGGAAGCTGCAGGTGTTGTAGGTTTAGGGGGAGCGACTTTTCCCAGTCATGTAAAACTTAATCCCAAAGAAGATATTCATACCTGTATTTTTAACGGTGCGGAATGTGAACCGTTGCTAATGGCGGATGCCGCTTTAATGGTAAATCAGGGAGATCAACTCATTAAAGGCTGCAAGCTTGTATTAAAGGCTGTAGGAGCCAATGAGGGAATCATAGCGATTGAAGATGATAAGCAAGAGGCAATTGAAGTTATGAAAGAATTATGTAAAGATATTCCAACTCTTTCAGTTATTGAAGTACCTTCTGTATACCCGCAGGGAAGCACAGAAATGTTGTTTAAAACGATTACCGGAAAAGAAGAGCCCCCAGATGGATCAACAAGAGATTTAGGCTATTTGGTCATTAACGTCGCTACAACGGTTGCTGTTTCTGAAGCAATTGACCCTGGCATTCCATTAAGTTATCGGATTTGTTCTGTAGTGGGAGATGTGATGCAGCAAAAAAATGTTTACTTTCCGATTGGAACTTCGATTCAAGACATGATCGATTTTTGCGGTGGGTTTGATGGGACCCCTTCAAAAATTATTACTGGTGGCTTTATGATGGGGAGAACGGTAGATACGTTGGCAGCTTCATTAACAAAATCAGCGAATGGCTTGATCGTGATAAATGAAAAGCATGACCAAGACAGTACGCCTAGTCCTTGTATTCTATGCGCTCGTTGTGTAGAAGTTTGCCCGGTAGGTCTGTTACCACATCAACTTGAAAAAAATTATTTAAAGAAAAACTGGAAGCGGCTGGAAAAACTATATGTCGAAAGCTGTATTAATTGTGGTTGTTGTACCTATATTTGTCCGGCGCGTCGTCATTTAGCGGAGCATATTGTGGCAGGGCAGCAAGCGCTGAAAGAGAGGCGGGAATCGTAATGGAGAAAAGATCGGCATTTGAAGAAGTACGTAGCCAGCGTTATCCTATGATGGAAGCCTCACCACATTTATTATATCGAGAAAAAACGGATCATCTGATGAAATGGGTACTAATTGCTTTACTGCCAAGTGTCTTGGCTTCGATTATTTTCTTTGGTTTGCGCTCATTGTTACTGTATATAATTTCTGTCGCAACGTGTTTAATCGTTGAGCTATTATGGTTCAAGCTGCGGAAAAATTCTTTGCCAAAAGATTATTCGGTAGTCGTAACAGGTGTCTTGTTAGCGATGAGTTTGCCAGCGAGTGTTCCGTTGTGGTATCCGATTTTAGGGGGCACGATAGGGATTCTTGTAGCGAAGGAATTATTTGGCGGAATCGGCAGAAACTTATTGAATCCGGCGCTAACTGGGCGGGCCGTACTACGCTTGGTTTTTGTGAAGGAAATGTCTGAAAATGTCCAACCACGTCCGATATTTTCCCTCGATGGTTTAGATGTTGTATCCTCGGCAACGCCATTAATGGATGCGAAAGCGGGGATAGGACTTTCGGGGGAACAAATGCTCGACAGCCTGACCGGGTTGATTGCCGGTAAAAATGCAGAAACAGCTGCTATCCTATTGCTTCTAGGTGGATTATTTTTACTTTACAAAAAGGTCATCACTTGGCAGATTCCCTTCTCTATGTTGGGAACGATTATTCTGTTGGCCTTCTTTTTTGGAAAAGGAGATCCGACGATTGTGTTTGCACATGTCTTTGGCGGTGCGACGATGTTGGGAGCTTTTTTCATGGCGACGGACTACAGTACGTCACCGACTACCCCCAAAGGTGAAATTATTTACGGGATTTGCTGTGGAATTTTATTAATGCTGTGGCGCCAATTCAGCTCGATGCCAGAGGGAATGACCTTTATCTTGCTGATTATGAATTGCTTCGTCCCACTAATTGATCATTTAATTATTCCGCGGGTCTACGGGGTTAAAAAGTCCTAATCATTTTCAAAAAAAGTAGACGTTCTTTCATTCTAGTGATAAAGTGGTATGGTCACTGGCTATTACCAGTTTATTACGCTGCATCTTTTTGAAAATAGAATGAAATCAGTTTCAGTGTTTTTCATTTTTTGAGCTAGATTAGAGAGGGTTGTTATAGTGCTTTACGTTGCAAGACATGGAGAAACGGAATGGAACCATAAAGGAATTATTTCAGGCAGAAGCGATATTGCTTTATCAGAGGTCGGCTATCAGCAGGCGGAGCTATTAGCAAAGGAAGTCGCTAATTTATCACAACCAATCACAAAAATTATTCATTCACCGCTTCAACGTGCAAAGGAAACAGCACGGATTGTGGCGGAAAAAAATAAGTTACCCATGAGCGTTGACGAACGTTTGATTGAATTAGATTATGGCGACTTTGATGGAACGAGTGATCAGCAGTCAGTTTATTTGCAGTTGCGGACACAGTTTGCGGTGCGATATCCCAATGGCGAATCACTAATGGATGTTTATGCTCGTATCGTTCCATTGCTAACTGAATTGGAGCAAGACCAAGAAAATACCTACTTGTTGGTTTGTCATAACTCGGTGATACGCGCGATGAAAAATTATTTTGAACCATTGGAGAATGAAAAAGTCTTCAATTATCGGACGCCAAACGCGAAATTGATCTCATTTGATTGGGAGAAAGGGTCCACAATTATTCAAAGCGCTTAAAAGGCTGGACAATGCGTCCAGCCTTTTTTCTTTAAATCGTTTCGTACATTGTTTTTATCGTTTGGATGGTGAGCTGCCATTTTTGCTTTTCGGCTGCTGTCAGGTTGAGCGGGATCGATTCACTGATTCCTCTAATCGAAACCTTGGCAGGTGAGCCGGCGTAGCACTTTTCAATTGGTTGATAATGGCTAACGGGCACGATCAGCTGATTATCATTTAAGATCGCTTCGACGATTCGTGCGGCCTGAATGGCAATCCCATAAGAGGTATAGCCCTTTCCTCTGAAAGTGGTCCAACCACCTTTGCGCGCTGCTGCATCAAGCTCTATCCGTTGTTCGCTAGTTAAACTCTCGGCGACTGGCAGACCGCCGACAGTGACAGTGGACCAAGCAACAAATTGACTTTCGCCGTGCTCACCGATTACATAGCCGTTCACGGAAGTCGGGTGGACGTTGATTTTTTCGCTGACTGCGTGCTTCATCCGAGCGGTGTCCAAAGAAGTGCCAGTACCAAAGACGCGTTCTTTAGGCAATCCGGTTAACTCCTGCAAATAGCGGGTAATCACATCGCAAGGATTCGTAATATTTAAGATAATCCCTTTAAAGCCGGAAGCTTTAATTTTAGGTGCCCACTCTTCTACGATTGTTTTTGTCAAATTCAGCTCGGCAAAGCGATCTGAATTACCATTAAGGATCGAAATATTCCCAGCGGAAAAGATCAGTACATCGGTGGTAGCTAACTCAGATAAATCTGGTGCGATCAATTTAACTTGATGTGGCTGTTCCATTTGTCCATCAACTAGATCATTTAGTTCAGCTTGGACGAGGTTTGTATTTGTATCGAATAAGACTACTTCATCAACGATTTGTTTAGCGATTAATGTATAGGCAGTGGTGCTGCCAACGTGGCCGACACCAATAATTGCGACTTTTCTCAAATTCTTCACTCCTTTAAAAAAGAATGCTACTTTAATGAGAAAATGTCAATAAAATGATGAGTAAAAAATCAGCTTGTTAAAGCAGATTTTAGACAATCATAGATACGCTCGCAATCTTTGATGGTACCCCGCAGTTCATAATCCGCTAAAAAAGGAAATCCAAAGGCCTCGCTATATTGTTTAGCAGTAAGACAGTATTGGTAATTAAAATTTTTATTGCCACTGCCGACTACGCCGAGACATTTTTGATAATTAGCCTCATAGTCCAAGTACTCCCGCATGACTTCGGTCAAAATTTCAGTATCGCCATTGTCTACGCCATTTCCACCTTCGAGATAAGTAGGAACGAAGGTAAAAAATTCTTCCGCTTCTGTTTCGAAGGGACTGTTCTCAGAGATCTCTTTACTAGTGATCAGTGGATTTTTAGCGTCTGCCTGGTGCTGTTCGGCAGCATAAGTTGTTAGTCTTTCGACAAAAGCACGGGTGTTTCCTGAAATTGATATATATAAAATATTCATTGAAATCATTCCTTCCATGGAGAACATTGTAACATGAAAAAAATCGACCAGCAAAACTGCAAACGCTTGCAAAAAGTCCGGAAATATGGTATAAAATAGGTGTAAGGGGTAGTATCCCTAAAGTTGTTAAGGATCAAAGCAACATGAAATGAATGGAGGCATTCATTTCAAGAGAGAGTGCCTAAAAGGGCAGGAAGGAAGTAGGGATTTTGAGAACTCCTTACCAAGGAATCAAGGTCTAACAGGATGAGAGATGTAGACAGTAGAACCATTTCTCTATTTAATGGTGAGGCTTAAACGAACATTCAATCACAAGAACAAAAACGTTTAAGACCTAGAAAAGAGTGTAAATATTCTAGAAACTTGGAATGAAACAAAAACACACAGCCATTAGACCTGTTAGACTATTTTTGTGCCTAAAAATAAGAGGTTGGAACAGAAGCTACTTCTGGGCCACCGTTTATACGTAAATAAGGAGCTGAGACAGTTATGTCTCAGCTCCTTTTGCGTCAAATTATTTATTGTAGTAACGAATATCGCCATCGATTTTGTTGATAGCAAAGTCGGTTGGATCGGAGAAGCTATGACTGCCTCCGTCGGTTGGTAATTTTTCGTTGAACATTTTTTCGTATTCTGCAATGGTCAAACGTTTCCGTTGGGCCAACAACGTATGATTATTTTCTGAGGTTAAATATTTTTTGTAATCTTCCATCAAGGTCATGGAGAAAAATTCGCTGACTGCACCAGAACCATAGCTGAAAAGTCCCACTCTGTCTCCCGCCACTAACTGGCTATTATCTAACAACGATAATAAACCTAAATATAGTGAACCGGTATAAAGATTGCCAACTTGTCGGCTGTAAAGGATTGCTTCGTCATAGCGAGCTTCTAAACGCTGTTGTTCTTCCTCTGGCATCTCAGGGAAAATGGCCCGTAATGCTTTTCGACCCATCTTAGTATAAGGTAAGTGGAAGGTAAGGGCAGCGTAGTCTTCACTACTTGTTTGATTGATTTTTTTATTTTGCTCCCAGATGCGTGTGAAAGAATCAATATAGATTTGATTTGAGAGATGACCATCAACCAACGGATAGTCATGACCAGCCGGGCGCCAGAAATCATAGACATCTTCAGAATAAAAGACGCTATCGTTATTAAAGGCCAAAATATGAGGCTCTTTCGTTATAAGCATTGCGACAGCGCCACAACCTTGAGTGGGTTCCCCCCCACTATTTAAGCCATATTTAGCGATGTCGGCTGCGATCACTAACACTTTGCGGTCAGGATGCAAGCTTACATAATCATGTGCTTGTTGCAAGGCAGCTGTACCACCATAGCATGCGTGTTTTATTTCAAATGAACGAGCAAATGGTTGGATATCTAACAGGTTATGGATAATGACGGCAGCAGATTTTGAAAAATCAGTACTTGATTCTGTTCCGACAATGACCATATCGATGTCCTTCTTGTCTTCATCAGTAAGAATTTTTGCAGCAGCACTTGCCCCTAAAGTAACGATGTCTTGGGTCTCAGGATTAATCGCCATTTGATCCTGTCCAAGACCAATGTGAAATTTGTTAGGGTCAGTTTCCCGCGCGTTAGCTAAATCGGTCATATCGAGATAGTAATTAGGCACTTGAAAGCTGATTTTATCAATTCCTATAGTCATATTGCTCCTCCTAGTTCTTATGATTGAATCCTTATTGATAGAATTCATTGTTTGCGGCGGATAACGATCCGCTATCGTAAAAAAAGAAATCAAGAAATAGATTTGTTCCTCTTCCATTGGTAAATATATCATAGAAAGGTCAGAATTAGGTGAGTTTGAATCTTAAGAAATTATAAAACTATCTGTGCTATACTTACGTCTGGTTTTTAAACAATTTTATTGGAGGTGCACCCTTGGAAGAAGTAGTCATTTTAAGTGCTGTACGAACACCAATTGGAAGATACAGAGGTAAATTAGCGAGCGTGTCAGCGGTAGAGCTTGGTGCAATCGTGGTGAAAGAAGCAATTAACCGGGCAGAGATCACCGGACAAGAAGTTAATCAAGTTTTTATGGGAAATGTCTTGCAAGCCGGCAATGGACAAAATGTCGCTCGTCAGGCAGCAGTGAAGGCTGGGCTTGCTTATGAAGTTCCGGCAACGACGATCAATGAAGTTTGTGGGTCGGGATTGAAATCGATTATTTTTGGTATGCAGCAGATTCAGCTTGGTGATGCTCGGGTTGTGGTGGCTGGCGGAACAGAAAATATGTCTCAGGCGCCAAAAGTGACTGGCTTTGATTATGTGACACAGGAATGGCAGGAGCCAAAGTCTAGCATGATCTATGATGGCTTGACAGATGCTTTTAGTGGGAAGCACATGGGATTAACCGCCGAAAAAGTGGCGGATCAATACCAGATCACTCGTGAGATGCAGGATCAGTTTGCCTATGATTCGCAAATGAAAGCATCACAAGCAAGCCGTGAAGGAAAGTTTGAGTCAGAAATTGTGGCGGTGCCGCTTGCAGATGGCAGCACGTTATATACCGATGAAGGCATTCGAGCCGATACGACGCTGGAAAAAATCAGCTCGTTAAAGCCAGCCTTTAAAGAAGGCGGTGTAGTGACGGCGGCAAATGCCTCAACGTTAAACGATGGTGCTTCGGCGGTTGTTTTGGCTTCAAAAGCTTACGCGATTGAACATGGCTTGGATTATTTAGCAGAGATTAATGGCTATAGTGAAGTCGGAATCGACCCTAGTATCATGGGTGTTGCACCTGTTTCGGCCATCAACCAGCTGCTACAGAAAGTAAATCGGACCACAGCAGATATCGATCTGTTCCAAATCAATGAGGCTTTCGCGGCAGCATCGGTGGCGGTTCAAAAAGAGTTAGCTTTGCCGGATGAACGGGTTAATATTTATGGTGGAGCAATTGCCTTAGGCCATCCGATTGGTGCCAGCGGGGCCCGAATCGTGACGACCTTGCTGTCTGAGCTGATACAAGAAGGAAAACAACGTGGCGTTGCCAGTCTTTGTATCGGTGGCGGCTTAGGCTTGGCCTTAATGGTTACAAAAGCGGAGGATCAGGAGACAGCCAAAAAAAAATTCTACCAGATGACGCAGGCGGAACGTTTGGCGTTATTGGTTAAAGAAAAAAAGCTGTCAGCTAAAGAAGCAGCCCAATTAGCCAGTGAAACAGTTTTACCAGAAAAGATTGCGAATAATTTGATTGAAAATCAAATCAGTGAAGCATCGATTCCTTTAGGCGTCGCACAAAATTTTGTGATTAACGGTAAAAAAAAAATTATTCCAATGGCAACAGAAGAACCGTCTGTCATTGCGGCAGCTAGTAATGCCGGAAAAATTATTGCAAAGGCTGGCGGATTAACAACGCGAGTCATTGGACAAGCGATGACGGGGCAAATCGTTTTACGCAATGTTTCAGATTTAGTAGCCGCTAAAAAATGCCTTCTACACAATGAGACTTTATTTTTTAAGACCGCTGAAACGAGTTATCCTTCGATCTACCAAAGAGGCGGCGGATTACGATCGATTGCGATTAGAACTTTTGCGGAAGGGTATCTGTCACTTGATCTTGTGGTAGATACAAAGGACGCGATGGGTGCCAATATCGTGAACACGATGTTAGAGGCGGTCGCTCAAGAAGTACGGCAGCTATTGCCTGAATCGGATGTACTATTTAGTATTTTAAGTAATTATGGGACGGGATCGCTGATCGAGGCTCGTTGTGAATTGCCTTTCAGTCAGATTTCGGCTGAATTAGCAGAGAAGATCGCTGCTGCAAGTGATTATAGCAAGCTTGATCCTTATCGAGCGGCGACACATAATAAAGGAATCATGAATGGCGTCGATGCGATCGTCTTAGCGACCGGCAATGATACCCGTGCTGTGGCAGCGGCTAGTCACGCGTATGCAGCTCGTAACGGTCGTTATGAAGGCTTAAGTGAATGGTCTATCCAAGCAGACAAACTAATCGGCCAGCTAGTCATGCCAATGAAAGTTGGGATCGTTGGGGGCGCCACAAAAGTTTTGCCGAAAGCACAAATTGCTTTAAACATATTAGAAGTAACTGACGCGGCTGAGCTAGGTGAAATCATTGTAGCGGTGGGACTTTCCCAAAATTTAGCAGCGATTCGGGCCTTAGTGACAGACGGAATTCAAAAAGGCCACATGGCGATGCAAAGTCGTTCCCTTGCTATTTCGGCAGGGGCGACTGAAAATGAGATTGCTGAAGTAGCCAAACAATTGCGTCACTCCGAACGAATGAACTCGGCGACCGCTGAAACGATCATCCAGCAGATTCGAGAAGGTTAGTCGCTAAAAAAGCCGAGACAAACATTGTCTCGGCTTTTTTACTTATAAACGATGATTTAGAGGTAGTTTCTCTCTTAATCTCTTTAGTCGGAGGTAGCGATTATTTCAAACTAAAGTCTAAATAAACTGGATTATGATCAGAATACTGGAACGCCATATCTTTGACATGGAGATCCTTCACCTGAATGTTGTCTGAAAGTAAGAAACCATCAATCAAGGTCGTATAGGTGTGCCCTTTTTTATAAGGCTCATTTAAGGCTCGAGCCGAAGGGATTTTTTCTTCGGCTAAATTGCCATTAGGCAGGTGAAAACCTGCTGGCAATTGATCTTTAGGAAACGGATGAGTCCATGTTTCGCGCTTTTTACTTGTATTAAAGACTTCAGGGCTATTACCTAAAACGTCGTGATTATAATCACCGGCCACCATAACATAATTGCCTTTTTGATATTCAGTTTCCATTACATCAAAAATTTTTTTCAATTGCGCGGCTTGCACGGAACGATCCTTTGTGAAAGCAGATAGATGTGTGTTGATAGCAATCAGCTCATGATTCCCTTTGACCGGGATACGGCTGACGGTAAAAGCGCGATCCAAATCAAAGAATTTATTGAAATTCGTTTCGATCGGTAATGAATAACGTTTACTGCTAGTGATCTCAGCGTGGCTCAAGGTGACTAAGCCTGATTTGGCTTGGCCGATGGGATCCGTAAAAGGATAGAATAAATAAGACGAGTCGTAATTTTGCCCATAAAGACTGTTATAGGTGGGTAAATGTTCTTTCAACCAAGCGACCTCATCGACATGCTGCGAGCGATCCCCTGATTGGTCAACTTCTTGATAAAAAGCTAGAGTCGGAGCCACGTCTTTGGTCGTATTGACGATGCCTTGCATATTTTCTTCAACGGTCTTTTTATCATAAGCCCGTGAATATTTTCCACCATCCATAAAAAAGCTATAGCTTGGAGGGTAGGCACCATAGCCGATATTATGGCTCATGGCACGATAGGTTTTATTTGTTTCCAAGACCTCATTGTGCTGGTTATGCGGCTTTAAGGTCAGGTTGTCAGGTAAACGATCGTAACTAGCGAATAAATAAATCAAATAGCCGCCGAAGACGACGATAATTGCGATGACAATCCCCAAAATAATTTTTATAAATTTTTTCATTGGTATTCCTCCCGCATCAATCATAGCAGACTTTTCAGCGATCACAAAGTATCCTCACTTTCGTAAAAAAGCGCCTCATGTTACACTAGATGGGTAGTGTTAAACGTTATTAAAAGAGAGGTTTTAAAATGATTCGATTTGCAAAAAAACAAGATGGTGCAGCGGTAGCTAAATTAATACTGGTTATTTTAAAGGACATGGAACTGGATTTTTTAGAAGAATTTGGCGAAGAGAGTGCTTTAAAAGTAATCGCGTCTTGCTTTACTGACCCAACCTATCGTTTTGGTTATGCCCGTGGCTTGGTCGAAGAGATCGACGGAAAAATCGCTGGTGCGGTCTTTGGTTATCCTGCTAGTCAAGAGGCAATCATTGATCTGCCACTGCAAAATTATTTGCGGTCACAGGGCATTGAAGAAGAAATCAATATGTTTATTGATCCAGAAGCGTTTCCGAATGAATGGTATTTAGATTCGATCGTGGTAGATGAGCGTTATCGCGGACATGGAATCGGCTCAAAGTTATTAACGGCGGTGGATCGTTTAGCGACTCATGAAGGAGAGACGGTCATTGGCTTAAATGTTGATAAAGCCAATCCTAATGCCAAACGCTTATATTTACGTGATGGCTTTCAGGATGTCGGAGAAATCATGATCAGTGGACACCAGTATGATCATATGCAGCGAGCGGTCAAAACACGCGATCGCAGCTAGGAAAAAAGAATTTTTAGAGAAAACAGAGGATGGGCCGATTAGGCTCATCCTCTGTTAGTTTTGTGAAAAAGTGATCTCTAGAGCTGTCTCTTTCTCCCTGCGTTTATTGCGATTGTAGAGCCAGTAGTCCATGACGGCTGCGACGCAGATACAAACGGGTGCATCGGCAGGATCAGTGACATCTAGCGCATAGTAATCACCGGTCAGTAAGGTTGCTTTGTCCATCGTCATAACCGGCTGATTAAAGTGATTGATTTTATATTGATGATTATAAATATCCCCATAAACAGCCCAATGAAGCTGTTGGATGTAGTAAAAATCCCCTGGCCAATGAAAAATTTTATGAAGCACACCGACTTTAGTGTGATCCTGATAAATTTCAAATTTTCGACCGAGAATTACGCTGGCTTGCTTGATGTAAGCCACGATCTGCCCATCCATCGCATAGAGAGACAGCACATTGCCTTTACGCCCCCAGTGACCTACCATTAAATAAAGAGGCACACCCTTACTATCTTTCACAATCGTACGGGTCACCGAGCTTAATTGTTTTTCTTGAATAAAAAATTCGGTCATGTTGATTCACACCTTTGTTTTTATCACTCAGAAAGGATTTTTTCGATTGCCGTTGCGACACCATTTTCTTCATTCGTATCCGTGACGTGCTTTGCGATTTTTTTAATCTCTAAAGCGGCATTGCCCATCGCATAGCTGTTGCCGGCATAAGTCAGCATCGAGACGTCGTTGAAATTATCACCAAAGGCCATAACTTCGTCTGAAGTAAAGCCGCGTTGTTCAGCAAATTGTTTCAAAGCGATCCCTTTTTGGGCATTGACATGATTGATTTCGATATTGGTTAATTCAGAAGCCGCGATGGCTAGGTCGCCGATTTCTTCTAATTCAATCGTGACTTTCTTTAGCCGCTCTGGGCCATTTTTATCAAAAGCGATGATCTTCAAGACGTCTTCACCGGTTTCTTTTAAGGTTTGGCGAATATTCTCGACATAATCGATCGGCGTCAAGGTCAAATGTTCCGAGGAAGCGGCGATCGCCATTTTTTTCGATAGTTCAGGATCTCTGCTTAACAGATGTTCTGAAACAAATTCGATCCGCATGGATTGGTTCTCTGAATAGACGTGGTCTGCGGTGAAAATCTCGTAGTATAAGCCAGCCTTTTCAATGGCATCCATTACGGCAAGTGTTTTTTGTAGACCTATGGGAATTGTGAAAATCGTTTCACGTTGGGCATTCACCACGTGAGCGCCATTTAATAAAATCATCGGTACATGGATCTTCGCTTCGTCTAAAGAAATCTTCGCATGACTCATTCCACGACCGGTTGCTGTAATAAACTCAATTCCTTGTGCTTGAGCCTTTTTGATGGCTTCGATATTGGCTGTCGGAACCCGCATATGATTGTTTAATAATGTCCCGTCCATATCGGAGGCAATAAGTTTGATCAAAATTGTTCACCTAGCTTTCTTATCATTCACCGATAGTGTACCATAATCCCAGAGAGGATAACCATGTCGGATTTATTCTTAAAAAAGAATTAGCTGAGTAATTGAAAAATGAACAATAAGCCAGCAAAAAAAATCATTAGGAGTGTACGCTGTGAAAGAAATCATCCACAATGAGTGGCAAACCGTTCTGGCAGACCAATTCCAAGCGCCGTATTATTTGAAACTGCGAGAATTTTTAAAAGATGAATACCGGACACAAAAAATCCATCCGGATATGTATCATATTTTTGAAGCCTTGGAATTGACGCCTTATGATCAAGTGAAAGTCGTAATTTTAGGACAGGATCCTTATCATGGCGTGGACCAAGCCCACGGCCTTTCATTCTCAGTTCAGCCAGGGGTTAAGATCCCGCCGTCTTTGCGGAATATTTACAAGGAAATGGAAAGTGATCTTGGAATCCCGCCTGTCCAACACGGGAATTTAGTTAGCTGGGCCAAGCAAGGGGTGCTGATGCTGAACACGGTGTTGACGGTCAGAGAAGGTCAGGCTTATTCTCATCGGGGCCAAGGCTGGGAGCAATTGACAGACGCAATTATTGAACGCTTGAATGAGCGAGAAAAACCGATTGTGTTTATTTTATGGGGCAAGCCGGCGCAAGAAAAAATAAAAATGATCGATACCACAAGACACGCGATCATCAAGTCGGTTCATCCATCGCCATTGTCGGCTCATCGTGGCTTCTTTGGGTCAAAACCATTTTCCCAAACCAATCAAATCTTGCAAGAATGGAATGAGCAGCCGATCAATTGGCAGCTGCCTGAAACAGTGTAGTATGACAACGGTTTCTGTTATAGAGACAGATTGTGAAAAGGTTCTTCATTCAAGTTTATTGGATTCTAATTAGTAGTACAGATGTTTTATTCTGTCCTTTTCTTTTCTTGTGAATTGTTGTATGATAAGTAAGAAATAAATTTCTGGAGGGTTTTATCGTGGATCTATTTGATAGTTTAAAATTTAAGATTATTCGCCGTAACATTAAAGTGGCATTTCCTGAAGCAACGGACGCACGGATTTTAGGAGCAGCTTCACGTCTAAGAGCTGAGGAACTAGTGGAACCAATATTGATCGGAAACGTGGATGAAATTGAAAAAGCTGCGAACGCTCGTGGAATCGCTTTAGGCAATTTTACGATTATTGATCCAGATCATTTTGATCGTTGGGATGAAATGGTGGAAGCGTTTGTTGAACGTCGTAAAGGTAAAGTAACCAAAGAAGATGCTGAAAAAATTCTTAAAGATGAAAATTACTTCGGCACAATGCTGACCTACATGGGCATCACTGATGGTATGGTTTCTGGTGCGATCCACTCAACCGGGGATACTGTCCGTCCAGCGTTACAAATCATTAAAACCAAACCTGGCATTAGCCGGACAAGTGGCGCTTTCTTAATGGTTCGCGGCCGTGACCAAGAGAAATACTTATTCTCTGACTGTGCCATCAATGTGAATCCAAATGCGCAAGAATTAGCAGAAATCGCTGTCGAATCAGCAAAAACCGCTGAACTATTCGATATCGACCCTAAAGTTGCTATGATGAGCTTTTCAACTAAAGGCTCTGCCAAAGCACCTGAAGTGGATAAAGTAGCAGAAGCAACCAAAATCGCACAAGAATTAGCTCCTGATTATTTAATCGATGGTGAATTACAGTTTGATGCAGCTTATATTCCTGGTGTGGCACAATTAAAAGCACCTGAATCAAAAGTAGCTGGACAAGCGACAGTCTTCGTTTTCCCAGAATTACAATCAGGAAACATCGGCTACAAAATTGCACAACGCTTCGGTGGCTTTGAAGCTATTGGACCAATCTTGCAAGGCTTGAACAAACCAATCTCTGACCTTTCTCGTGGTTCAAACGAAGAAGATGTTTACAAATTATCTATTATTACTGCAGCTCAAACATTGATGAACTAAGCTTTATTCATTAAATAGAACAAACAGTAAGGCAAGAATCCATTTTAGGATTCTTGCCTTTTTCTGGTTGTTCCGGATCAGTTAAAAAGCATCTTTTCCTTTTCTCGCAGCTCACAAATCGGTATACTGATGGGTGTAGAAAAGAGGGGAATCAGCGTGATAACGTTAATAGATACAGCAGCAACTGAAGAATTAGGAAAGATCATTGGCGCGGCGGCTGAGCCTAGCGATAATTTAGTCTTGACCGGCGATCTTGGAGCGGGAAAAACGACCTTGACGAAGGGGATCGCTTTAGGTCTAGGGATCGATCAAATGATCAAGAGTCCGACGTATACAATCATTCGCGAATATCAGCAAGGGCGTTTACCGCTTTATCATATGGACGTGTATCGAATCGAAGGGGGAGCGGACGATCTCGGTTTAGATGATTATTTTGAGGGCGATGGGCTTTCGGTAATCGAGTGGGGCCGACAACTAGGGGAATACGTGCCAGAGGATTATTTGGAGTTGGTTCTTTCCAAGGATGAACAGGATGAGAATCTGCGCCGAGTCGAATTAACACCTCATGGAACAGCGGCGAAAAACTTTCAAGTGCGCATCATGGAAGCGTGGGAAGAAAAATGAGTGAAGTAGAGATTACTTTACGTGAAGCGATTCCCGTGGACGCAAAAGAAATATTACAAGTCAGCCGCCAAATCGCGGAGGAGACGGATTTTTTGATCATGGATGAAGCGGGGCTGGGACTTAGCGAAGAATTATTGAGTCTGCAGTTAGCTGATCTCTACGAAAGTGAAAATAATCTATTGTTAGTAGCGTTAGCGGATGAAAAGATTGTCGGAATGGCTTCTGTTAAAGCAGCACCAGAATTTACGGTCTCTCATATTGGCGAACTAGGGATCAGTGTCTTAAAAGAATTTTGGGGCATTGGTTTAGGCTCTGCATTATTGGATGAGGTGATCTATTGGTGCGAAACTGTTTCGCCGTTAGCTCGATTAGAATTGACCGTGCAAAAAAGAAATGAACGAGCGATCCACTTGTACCAAAAATTTGGTTTTGAGATGGAAGCAATCATGCAACGAGGGGCACGAGACGCGCAAGGAGCGTTCTTGGATGTTTTATTAATGAGTAAACTGATCAACTAAAAAAAGACTGTTCATCGAGAACAGTCTTCGTTTTATCACATCGGTAAAACTAATTTTTTTAAAGGATCGACCCCAAAATGATCTTCTTGATAAAGCAGGATCTTCGCACAGGCGCGGCTATCTTCCAACGCATCGTGGTGATGTTCCAAAGGGATCGCCAATTCGTCACAGACCGTGTTCAAACGATGATTAGGCATCTCTGGAAATAGCTTACGGCTTGTCCGCACGGTACAGAGGGAAAGATAGGATGGCTGCTGAATGCGATAGTAATCAAGGCAGCCTGCTAAAACTTTCGTATCAAAGCCAGCGTTATGAGCGACAATCAAGCGGTTTTCTTGATAGTATTGTTTAATTTCTTGCCATACATCTGGGAATTTCGGCGCTTCAGCCACGTCTTCGGGATGAATTCCGTGAATTTGGATATTTTTCCAGAAGAAGTCTGTCTCAGGTTTGATCAACGAATAGTATTCGCCGACGATTTGACTATTTTTTACCATAACCAAAGCTAACGAGCAGGCGCTATGTGCCTCGTAAGTCGCTGTTTCAAAGTCCATTGCGATAAAATTCAATTGATTCACCTCTTCGCCAATGTTTTAACACATTTTTTTCTTTGTGTCCGTTTTAATGGACCAGCTTTACTCTTTTTAAAGATTAATGTCTAATTCAACGGGACAATGATCGCTGCCAAAGATTTCTGTATGGATTTTTGCGTCTTGCAACTTGTCTTTCAAATCTTCGGAAACGACAAAATAGTCGATCCGCCATCCGGCATTGTTTTTGCGGGCATTGAAGCGGTAGCTCCACCAAGAATAAATGCCTGCTTGATCGGGATAGAAGTGACGGAAGGTATCAATATAGCCATTCTCTAATAAGATACTGAATTTTTCACGTTCTTGCGGAGTGAAGCCGGCATTTTTCTGATTGGTCTTCCAATTTTTTAAATCGATATTTTCATGGGCGACATTCAAATCACCACAGAAGATCACCGGTTTCTTTTCCTTTAGGCCATTGAGATAATTTAGGAAGGCTTCTTCCCAAGTCATCCGATAGTCTAGTCGTTTCAATTCATTTTGCGAATTTGGCGTATAACAAGTGATAACAAAATATTCGGGGTATTCCAGCGTGATCAGGCGGCCTTCTTGATCGTGTTCTTCGATGCCTAAACCATAGGTCACATTCAGCGGTTCGTGCTTGGTAAAAATGGCCGTACCAGAGTAGCCTTTTTTCTCGGCATAATTCCAATACTCATAATAGCCGGGTAGATCCATTTCGATTTGACCAGCTTGCAGTTTAGTTTCTTGTAGACAGAAAAAATCAGCGTCCAACTTATTGAAGTCTTCCATAAAATTCTTTTTCATCACGGCTCGCAAGCCGTTGACGTTCCAAGAAATTAATTTCATTATCCATTCCTCCGTAACATTTGAGATGAGTTAATTGTAACGAAAAAAGGCAATAAAGCAAAGTTGCCGGTCTAGCATTTCATCAAAAAAAACGATCAAAAAGGAGTCTTAACTATGAAAATCGGAGTTATCGGCATCGGGGGTATCGCCCAAAAAGCCTACTTACCAACCTACGCGAAAATGCGTGATCAGGCAGAATTTATTTTTGCTACGCGAAATGAAGCGACGCGCAAAAAAATTGCGGATGAATACAGTTTTGCCAAAACAGTTGTTACCATTGACGAGCTTTTAGCGGAAAAAATCACCGCTTGTTTTATTCATGCGGCGACAAAGGTTCATTTTGAGCTGGCAAAAAAATGTTTGGAGGCCGGTGTAGCAGTTTTCATGGATAAACCAGTTAGTGAAAATTATCAAGAAGTTCAAGCATTGGATGACTTAGCTAAAGAAAAAGAACTGTTATTCATGGTAGGTTTTAATCGCCGGTTTGCACCAATGGTCGAGCAGTTGAAACAGTTGCCAGAAAAACGAGTAATCCAGTTGCAAAAAAATGAGCCGAGTCATGGGATGGATTCGCAATATGGAATCTATGATTTATTTATTCATTTAGTGGATACAGCGGTGTACTTACTGGATGATGAGATCATGAGTGTTCATTCTAAGCTTCGTGAAGAAAAAGGGCAGATGGTCTATGCGCAAATGCAGCTTTCCACGGCCACAACTGAATGTATTTTGTCGATGGATCTGATGAGCGGCGGTAAGCTGGAACGCTATCAAGTCAGCTCGCCGGAACAAACGATGGTTTTGGAGCAGCTAACTGATCTAAAGATCAAACGGGGACAAATAGAAGAAGTACACCGCTTTGGCGATTGGACCACAACTTTAGAAAAACGCGGCTTCCAACAACTAGTCCAAACATTTATTGCGACTTTGCAGGGGAAGGCTGTCGATTTGCGTCAAGAAAATGTTTTGCTTAGTCATGAATTATGTGCCCAAATGTTGCGTCAGCATATTCGCCACCAACTATAAGGGGTGGTAAGATTTTTTACCACGTGCTAAAATAGCAAAGATGTTTGAAAAATTTATCCGTATCGAAGGAGAAGGGCTTATCAAAGTGAAAACAATGGAATTAACGAAGGCTTTACCTAATTTGAAAATCCTTTTGGATGAACCTTTAATGAATTATACCTTTACAAAAACCGGCGGTCCCGTGGACGCTCTAGCATTTCCCAAAGACAATGATGATGTAAAGGCATTAGTGGATTATTGTCGTGAACAGGCTATTCCGTGGATTGTGTTAGGCAATGCCAGCAATTTGATCGTCAGAGATGGCGGTATTCGTGGTGTAGTGATCATGCTAACAGAAATGACCACGATTCGGGTCGAAGAGAATGTAATTACGGCGCAAGCCGGAGCGAAATTAATCGATACCACTTATGTGGCGTTGGATCATTCCTTGACCGGCTTCGAATTTGCCTGTGGGATTCCTGGAAGTATCGGCGGTGCGGTCTTTATGAACGCCGGCGCGTATGACGGACAACTGCAAGATGTTTTTGAGTCAGCGGATATTTTATTAGCCGATGGCACCATCGAAACATGGAGCAACAGTGATATGCATTTTGCTTATCGTCACTCAACGGTCCAAGAACAACCAGCTATCGTTTTAACCGCTCGTTTTAAATTAATGGCTGGCGACACGGTTCAAATCGAAAAACGGATGAAAGAGCTGACTGAATTGCGTCAGTTGAAGCAGCCCTTGGAATATCCATCATGCGGCAGTGTCTTCAAACGGCCAGTGGGTCATTTCACTGGAAAATTAATTCAAGATGCGGACTTGCAAGGCTTAGTTTGGGGCGGCGCGCAAATTTCTGAGAAACACGCGGGCTTCATTGTCAATATCAACAATGCGACAGCGACCGATTATATTGAATTAATTGCTCATATCCAAAAAACGATCAAAGAAAAATTTGATGTAACTTTAGAAACCGAAGTCCGGATCATTGGCGAAGAGCCTAAATAAAAAATGCTTGCTAGAAAGCTGAAACAACTTCTAGCAAGCATTTTTTTATTTTTTCATTAAACGTAATAATACGGCACAGACTCCCATCGTTGCGATGCCGGCGACGATGGCTTCAACCAAGCCGCTGCCGAAAATAATGCCTAAGATGACACCGTAGACGGCGTTGGCAGTTACTTGTAATACGTCGGCATAGCTGTCTTTAAAGAAAAAGAAAATCAAGTTCATGACTAAGATCGTGTTTGTCATAGACCCCGCTAAGCCAGCGATGAATAGACTAACGGGTCGGGCCTTTTCTTTCATGAAATGATGCAATCCTTTATAAACAAAGTAAGGAATGACTCCAATCAAAATTCGAGGAATAATAGCGACGATAACAGCCCGCCAGTCGCCGTGATTCGTCAATGGATTGGCGATAAAAGGCGAAAAGACAAAGGACATCGGTGTGATTACAACCGTGGCACGAGCCAAGCTGATTACGCCGAAGACGGCACCTAGTCCAGCGCCAATCCGTGGACCTAAAATAATCGAGGCGATGATCACCGGAATGTGCATGGTGGTAGCGTTGATTGGCCCGATGGGAATAAAACCTAAAGGGGTCACCGCTAAAATAATCATGATGGCTAAAAACATGGCAGTCAAAGTAAAGCTTTTAACATTTTGGTCTTTCATTAGTTACTCCTTTAATGTCGTATTTACAGCATGAATAATATCTGAAACGTTCGCTAACGCACCGCGGCCGTAATCTCCGCAAGCCAGCAGGGCTTCTCGCGGTTCGATTTCTTGGTAACCAACTTCTTTCAAGGTCGTTAAGTTGCGTTGGACGATCGGGTTTTGATACATATACGTATTCATTGCCGGCGCGATGATTTTGGGTGTTTCAGGCAACAGGGCTAAAGCAACGGTCGACAATAGATCATCAGCGATACCATTAGCCAGTTTTCCAACGGTGTTGGCAGAAGCCGGAGCAACTAAAAACAAATCGGCCGTTTTGGCTAAAGCGATATGGTTGATCAAGGCCGCATCTGGTTCTTCCATCACATCAAGATGAACCCGCCGATGGGAGAGGGATTGAATCGTTAAAGGAGTAATAAATTCAGTACTGCTTTTGGTCATGATCACATCTACTTTATACCCCATTTTAGTTAACTGGTTAGTGATGTCAGCTGCTTTATAAGCAGAGATACTACCGCTGACGCCTAATAAAATAGTTTTCATTTCTTTTCCTCCAACTCCAAGACTTCTTTTTTGATTAATTCAGCGATCTCCGTTTTGGTATGGGCCTCTTTGACTTTTTGCTGCTGGTTGATTAGATAACCGTGATGTTTTTCACCGTAAATTTCTGTTAAGTCATTGGCTAAAATAAAATCAGCATGATTTTTTTCGAGACTTTTTTTCGCTACATTCAATAATTCGATCATCGGTACATCTACCAACAACTTAAAGCCAACTAAGATCGTGTCCGGCTGTAATTGTTTGATCAATGAAATGATTTTAGGATTCTTCTTCAAAACGATCACTAAATGATCAGTGTCAGAAGAAATTTTTTTCTCAGTCCGCTGCGCTTCAAGCTTGGCCAGTTCTGCTGGCAAATCGCTTGGCTGCTTGGCGAAGGCTGTTTCTAAATCTTCCAGCGTGACGGAGCTTTCTGGTGTAAAATCACTGACTGCCATACTATGGATAACTGCGTCATAATTATTTTCGGACATTAACGCTTTTAACATTCGTTCTAAATCTGCGGTTGTTTCAATATAGTGAGGATGGATGTTCTCATCTTCGACTTTGACCGCCTGCCGGGTTGTGATCAGATCGATCGTTGCACCGTCAGCAGCGAAGGTTTTGGCGATTGCTTTACCTAGTTTGCCGCTGGAATGATTCGTGATGGCTCGTACATCGTCGATTTTTTCAGATGTTCCCCCGGAAGTAATGAGAATTCTCATACTTGATTTCCTCCTAGTTTATATAGTTCCTAATAAAGAATTCACTTCTTTTAAACATATAACTCGTCTAACTTTTCAATCAACGCTGACTAAACTTCTAAATCAACAATGGTTCGACCGACATGTTTGCCAGCTAATAAGGCATCCGCGATAGCGGGAACTTGTTCTAACGTGATTTCTTGAACGGCTATGCCTGCTGGTAAAGTCCATTCATCAGCCATTTTTTGCCAAAGCTTTTGTCGTTGGCTCATGGAAGCTTCCACTGAGTCGATGCCTAATAAATTAACACCTCGCAAAATAAAAGGCAAGACCGTTGTCGTTAACTTGATTCCACCGGCATTTCCACATAAAGCTAAGCTGCCACCATAATTAACGAAAGGTAAAACTTTGGCTAATGTGTCACCCCCGACCGTATCTACGACAAAATCAGTGAGCTGTTTATTTAACGGACGATTTTTTTCTGGAAATAATTCGGCTGGCGAGACAATAGAGGTCGCCCCCAATTTGGTCAAATAATCTTTTTGATCTTCTTTGCGACTTAAAGCGATGATTTCTTTGCAGCCGATTTGTTTTAGAAAGTGAATGGCAAAGCTGCCAACACCACCGGTTGCCCCAGTGACAAGGACACGACTATCCGCAGTCAATCCATGCTTCTGCAAAGCATCCACGGCAAGAGCAGCGGTGAAGCCGGCGGTTCCAAAGGTCATTACTTGTTTTTCATCCAGACCTGCAGGGATTTTCACACACCAGGCAGCTGGCACGACTTGCAGCTGACTTAAACCGCCATCTTGTTTCGCACCTAAGCCATAGCCGGTAACTAAAACGGAATCACCTGGTTGAAGATTGGGGTCATTTGAAGTCAAAATTTTCCCGGCAAGATCGATCCCCGGTGTCATCGGATAATCACGGAGCACGCCTGTATTGGCTTTTGTTGCTAGGGCATCCTTATAATTGATGCCAGAATAGCGAACAGCAATTAAAACTTCGCCTTCATCAATTTCAGGTTTCGCAAAGGTTTCTATTTCAGTGTGAACGGTCTCATCATTTAACACTCGTAAACGGCGGTATTCAGCCATACTATCCCTCCTAAAATTAAAAAACAATTCAATCAGTCATCATAAAATGTGGGGAATTCAAAAGTTAGGAATCCTCAACTATTAATAGTACTACGTTTTTCAAGGTCGAATTATCGCTAATGATTTAAAAAAACAGCAGACAATTCGGTTACTATATATCTTAGCGGAAATGAAAGAAAAAGCAAACTTCTTTTCTTCCTAATTTTCCATGAAAAGCGCAAAAGAAAAATCTTTCAAAATGCTTGATTTTTAGATAAAACTTCGTATACTAGAAAAGGTGCTATTAAACAATAAGTTTACTAATAGAAAACTTATTTTATAAAAACAATCAGAGGTGACGGCCATGGAGATCGGCGAGAAGCTGCGTAATTTACGAATTCAAAAAAATTTAACACAAGAAGAGTTAGGCGAACGAACAGATCTATCCAAGGGATACATCTCTCAATTAGAACGTGACCTAAGCTCTCCTTCAATGGAGACTTTTTTTGATATTTTAGAAGTTTTAGGCATCACTCCTGCAGAATTTTTCAAGCAAAAAACGGGTGAACGAAAAATCGTTTATAAAGATGAGGACACAACTTTTTACAGTGATGAAGAACACGGCTATCATATTAAGTGGTTGATTCCTGAATCTAATGAAAAAGAGATGGAGCCGATTTTATTAACCTTAGATAAAAAAGGCCAGTATAAACAATTTACTCCATCACTCTCTGAAACGTTTATTTATGTCTTGGAAGGAAAAGTCGCTTTGCAATTTGGCGAAACTTTGTATCAAGCAGAAAAAGGGGAAAGTATTTATTATGAGGCCAGCAAACCCCACCGGCTGCAAAACCAAGCGGCGGGGATCAGTAAAGTGTTGATCGTCGCAACAGAATCCTATTTATAGAAGAAGGACGTGAAGTCATGGCAAACACAATTATTTCTTTTAAAGATGTCGTCAAACAATACGACGAAGATGATCCGGTATTGAAAAAAATAAATTTTGATATTGAGGAAGGGCGTTTTTATACGTTATTAGGACCTTCAGGCTGTGGGAAAACAACGATTTTAAGAATCATTGCCGGTTTCACAGATGTTAGTGAGGGCGATATTTTTTTTGAGGGGAAACGGATGAATGATATCCCTGCGAATAAACGCCAAGTCAATACCGTCTTTCAAGACTATGCCTTGTTTCCTCATATGAATGTTTTTGATAATGTCGCTTTCGGATTGAAAATCAAAAAAATGTCTAAAAAGGATATCGAGAAAAAAGTTTTAGAAGCCTTGAAGCTAGTTCAATTACCTGGCTATGAAAATCGCGAGATCACCGAAATGTCTGGTGGTCAGCGGCAACGGGTGGCAATTGCCCGTGCCATTGTCAATGAACCAAAAATTTTATTATTAGATGAACCCTTGTCTGCGTTAGATTTAAAACTACGGACAGATATGCAATATGAATTACGAGCACTTCAAAAACGTTTGGGGATTACGTTTATTTTCGTGACCCACGACCAAGAAGAAGCTTTAGCGATGAGTGATGAAATCTTTGTAATGAATAAAGGTAAGATCGTGCAAAGTGGGACACCCGTCGATATTTATGATGAACCGATCAATCATTTTGTGGCGGATTTTGTTGGCGAAAGTAATATCGTTGCCGGTGAGATGGTTGAAGATAATCTAGTGAAGTTTGTCGGTAAGACGTTTGAATGTGTCGATGGCGGGATGCGTCCCAATGAACCGGTCGAAGTGGTTTTACGTCCGGAAGATTTAAGCTTAACGACACCTGAACACGGCAAACTAGTTGTGACTGTTGATACGCAATTGTTCCGTGGCGTGCATTATGAAATGAACTGTATTGATGCGGATGGCAACGAGTGGATGGTGCATTCGACTAAAAAAGCCAAAAAAGGCAGCAAGGTCGGCTTGTACTTTGAACCAGAAGATATCCACGTCATGCGTTTCAATGAAAGTGAAGAAGATTTCGAAGCGCGTTTAGACAGCTATGAGGATTAGAAAGGGGAGTATTTAATGAAAAATATGCGTCGTTTTTACTCTATCCCTTATTTTTTCTGGCTGCTATTTTTTGTTATCGCGCCGGTGATTTTGATTGTTTATCAATCTTTCTTTGATATGAATGGTCATTTTACTCTAGCCAATTACCATACGTATCTAACTTCTAAAACCTATTTGATGATGACGGTCAATTCGGTACTGTTTGCTTTCTTGATTACCTTGATGACACTTTTGATTAGTTATCCCACGGCTTATTTTTTAGCAAAATTAAAGCATCGGCAATTATTATTGCTATTAGTCGTTTTACCAACGTGGATCAATTTACTATTGAAAGCCTATGCCTTTATCGGAATCTTTAGTGCCAATGGATCAGTCAATGATTTTTTAAGCTTCATTGGGATCGGACAAAAGCAGCTTTTGTTCACCGACTTTAGTTTTATGTTTGTCGCGGCTTACATCGAGCTGCCGTTTATGATCATGCCGATTTTTAACGCATTAGAAGAAATCAATCCTTCGTTGATTAGCGCCAGTCGTGATCTTGGAGCGAATAATGTTGATACGTTTCGTCGCGTGATCTTTCCGCTGTCATTGAACGGAGTAAAAAGTGGCGTACAGGCTGTCTTCATCCCGTCGCTTTCTTTATTCATGTTGACTCGTTTAATCGGTGGGAATCGAGTGATTACATTAGGGACAGCGATTGAGGAGCATTTCTTAGTGACTCAAGACTGGGGAATGGGTTCAACGATTGGTGTGATCTTGATTGTCGCGATGTTCATCGTGATGATGCTGACAGGTGAGAAAAGAAAAGGAGGCCGGGTAAAATGAGAAGAAGCAAGTTTTCTTGGTCAACTATTTATTTGATTTTTGTGTTTGTCTTATTGTATATTCCGATTTTCTATTTGATTTTTTATTCCTTTAATCAAGGTGGAAATATGAGTTCCTTCACCGGCTTCACCTGGGAACACTATCAGAATTTGTTTTCAGATCGTCGTTTAATTAGTATCGTCGTGCAAACATTTGTCTTAGCTTTTTTATCAGCTTTACTAGCGACTGTGATTGGAACTTTTGGCGCGATGGGGATTTATTATACGAGAAAACGCAATTCACGGAATGTGTTATTAGGATTAAATAATATTTTAATGGTGTCGCCAGACGTTATTATCGGTGCCAGCTTTTTGATTTTGTTCACCATGCTAGGAAGCGTCTTGAAAAACTTCCAGCTGGGCTTTGTCAGTGTCTTGCTGTCCCATGTCGCCTTTAGTATTCCGATCGTCGTGTTGATGGTCTTACCGAAGCTAAAGGAAATGAATGATTCAATGATCGATGCGGCACGAGATTTAGGGGCTAATAATTTTCAAGTGTTAAGCAATATCATCTTGCCCTTTTTAACACCGGGAATCATTGCAGGTTATTTCATGGCCTTTACTTATTCACTTGATGATTTTGCTGTGACCTTCTTTGTGACCGGGAATGGCTTCACAACACTATCCGTGGAAATCTATTCGCGGGCACGACAAGGAATCAGCTTAGAAATCAACGCCTTATCGACCCTTGTGTTTATTTTCTCTTTATTATTAGTCGTGGGCTATTACTTTATCAGTCGCGATACGTCGAAAAAGGCACGAAAACGAAAACGAGAATTTGAGGAGGTGGCGGTACTTAAATGAGAAAGCTGCAGTCCTTTATTATTGGTGTCGTCGCCATCATTTTATTGTTGACCTTCGTCGTGGTGCGTTTGAATCATTCGTCTAACGCGGGTTCTAAAGTGTTGAACATCTATAATTGGGGCGATTACATCGATCCCGATTTGATCAAGCAATTTGAAAAAGAATACGGCTATAAAGTCAATTACGAAACCTTTGACTCAAATGAAGCGATGGAAGCTAAGATCAAGCAAGGCGGGACCGACTATGACATCGCGATCCCCAGTGAATACATGATCCAAAAAATGAAAAAAGAAAAATTATTGCTGCCATTGGATCACACAAAGATTCACGGCTTAGAAAATATTGATCCGCGTTTTCTAAATTTGGATTTTGACCAGAACAATCAATACTCGATTCCCTATTTCTGGGGCACATTAGGAATCGTTTATAATGATAAGTTTGTTTCCGGTGACAAGATCAAACATTGGGAAGACCTGTGGCGGCCTGAATTAAAAAATAATATTATGCTGATTGATGGTGCGCGGGAAGTGATGGGGCTATCTTTGACCACACTAGGTTATTCTATTAATAGTAAAAAGATGCCTCAATTAAATCAAGCTATCAACAAATTAAGCAGCTTAACTCCCAATGTCAAAGCGATTGTCGCTGATGAAATTAAGATGTATATGGCAAACGAAGAAAGTGCGGTAGCGGTGACCTTCTCCGGCGAAGCGGCCGATATGATGTCAGAAAATAAGCACTTGCACTATGTGATCCCACCGGAAGGTTCTAACCTCTGGTTTGATAATATCGTGATCCCTAAGACTTCGAAGAATCAAACGGGGGCATACGACTTTATTAACTTTATGCTAAAACCAGAAAACGCCAAACAAAATGCTGAATACATCGGCTATTCGACCCCAAATAAAAAAGCTTTGGCAATGCTGCCGAAAAGTATCTCTGGTGACAAACAATTCTATCCTGACGATCAAACGATCAGTCATCTAGAAGTCTATAAAGATTTAGGACCGAAGTATTTGGGGATTTATAATGATTTGTATTTGGAATTTAAGATGTATCGGAAGTAATGGTAAATTGAGTGTTGGTTTAAAAAGATTAGGGTGAAAACTAATCTGTCTGATTTTTGATCTACTAGCATATTGAGCTTAACAAAATAAATTTTCTAACATCAAAAGGACCTCGAGTAAATGAGGTCCTTTTTTATGTTAAGTTTTTTTAGCATTTTTATTAAAGAAACTCTAGTTATTTGACTTGTAAACACCTGTTTGCTATTTTTGACTTAACAAGTAATGGAGGTGAGTGGCGCATGGACCCTGACGCCGGTGAGACGTCGTTATTAAAGCAGAAGATTCCTTATTTTCAAAGAGAATAGCTTATTTTGGTGCGTTGTATACACAAGGTGCTTTTTTAGCGTAGGTAAAAATAAGGAGAAGAGAACGAATGCAGGAAGATCATTATCAGAGTATCGAACAATTGAGGGAAGATTATCCAAACAAAGATTTCGAGCAAGGGCTGACTAACAGCGAAGCCCAGAGACGTTTAGCAGAAAATGGTCCAAATAAGTTAGAAACCAAAAAAGTTTCAAAGTGGCGGCTGTTTATCCGACAATTTCACAATATGATTATCTACATTTTGCTAGTTGCGGCGCTATTGACCATTTTAATGGGGCATTATTCAGATGCGATAATTATTGGACTGGTGGTAGTGATCAATGCGTTGATCGGTTATTACCAAGAAGCCAATGCTTCAGATGCCTTAGAAAAAATTAGAGAGATGTTGGCTGTTGAAGCGACTGTTTATCGTGAGGGGCAGCGAATAGATATTCCTACAGAGGACTTAGTTGTCGGAGATGTTGTTTTCTTAGAAGCTGGGGATAAAGTACCTGCTGATTTGCGTATCGTTGACAGTGATAATTTACGAATTCAAGAAGCTTCTTTGACTGGTGAAGCAGATTCCATTGAAAAGATAGCAGAGGATTTACCGGAAAAGGCTGTTCCTTTGGCTGAACAGATTAACCGAAGTTTTGCTTCTACTTCCGTTACTAATGGGAGCGGAGTAGGAGTTGTGACAGCTACCGCCGAACAGACTCAAATCGGACAAATCTCCGCGGAAGTTGTTCAAGTAAAAAAACGAAAGTCGCCTTTAATGCAGCAAATCGACGGCTTAGGGAAAGGCGTTTCCTATGTTGTGATTGGAGCTGCTGTTCTCTTATTTGGCTTAGGCCTTTTGCTTGAGACCTATTCCTTGTCTGTCCTATCATTAGCAATCGTAACGATGATTGTCGGCTCGATACCGGAAGGGCTACCCGCTACGACTTCTGTTATTTTAGCCATGGGTGTCAGCGATATGGCGAAGAACAAACACACGATCGTCAAATCACTGCCAGCAGTCGAGACATTGGGATCAGTCGATGTGATCGCTACAGACAAGACCGGGACATTAACTAAAAATGAAATGACTGTAAAGGATATTTTTCTAGCAGATCACCATTATGAAGTTAGTGGAAATGGGTATGAACCACGAGGCGAAATTTTAGAAAAGGGCCAGGAGATTGCGGGCTCTGAAAAGCTTGAATTATTTTTGGAAGCAGGTTTTCAGGCGAATGACACGCTATTAACCAAGGAAGATGGCCGTTGGGGAATCAATGGTGAGCCGACTGACGGATCATTCTTGACTTTGTACCGTAAATATTATGGTGAGGAACATGAATCACCATACGAAGAAGTTGATATGCTGCCCTTTGATTCAGACTATCGCTATATGGCGAAACTGGTTAAGGATGCAACAGGCAAACAATTGATCTTTATTAAAGGATCTCCGGATAAGTTATTTCCGATGGCTAAAGTTGCAGAAAAGAAATGGACGCAAACGGTAAGAAAATTATCGGCAGCTGGCAAACGTGTAGTAGCAGTAGGCTACAAGGAGGTTTCCAGTGAACTAACAGAAATTAGCCATGAAATTCTATTTGAGGGAATCGAGCTGGTTGGCTTAGCTGGAATTATTGATCCACCACGTGAAGAAGTAATTGAATCGCTGAAAGACATGCGTAAAGCAGGAGTCGAAGTAAAAATGATCACAGGAGATCATCCGCTGACTGCCAAAACAATCGGAGAAAAGCTTAGTTTGGCACCAGAAATTCGTGTCATCACTGGTCAAGAATGGGATCAGCTGTCTCAAAGTGAAAAGAAGAAAGCAGCTATCTCCCATCAAGTGTTCGCTCGGACGACGCCTAGAAACAAGCTTGAAATTATCGAGGCTCTTCAGGCTAATGATAAAGTCACTGCTATGACTGGTGATGGGGTCAATGATGCACCTGCTTTGAAGCGGGCGGATATCGGTGTGGCTATGGGGATTGAAGGAACCGATGTAGCCAAAGACTCTGCCGACATGATCTTAACGAACGATCATTTTGCAACGATGTCCATCGCCATTCGTGAAGGCCGTCGAATCTATGACAATATTAAAAAGAGTATCCTTTTTTTACTACCGACCTCCTTTGCGGAAGGATTGATTATTGCCTTTACAATTCTGATGCAGCAAGATATGCCATTACAGGCGACACAGCTTTTATGGATCAATATGGTTTCGGCTATCACGATTCAATTCGCTTTTATCTTTGAGCCGGCGGAAGAAAAGATTATGGAACAAGCGCCGCAAAAGACAGGTAGTCGTTTGATGAACAAACATGATATTTTTCAAATGGCATATGTGTCGATTCTTATAGCGTTAATTAGTTTGATTGCACATGATTGGTTGTTGAATCAAGGCTTAGACAAAACCACTGCAAGTACAATGATGGTGAATATTATCGTTATTAGTAAAATTTTCTATTTGTTTAATATTCGAACGACTAAATTCGCATTATCAAAAGAATTTTTCAGTAATAAACCAGCTTTTTTGATCATTGGTATAATGGTCATGCTGCAACTATTGTTAACTTACGTGCCGTTTATGCAGCAAGCGTTTCATACCGAGTCAATGAGTTTTATTGAATGGGGAATTACTATTTTAGCCGGGATGTTGATTCTATTAATTACAGAAATAGATAAATGGATTCGCAGTAAACAGCGAAAAACTCAAATGAAAGAACGCTATAGTTAACTAAAAGACTGTACGAGTTAAACTCGTGCAGTCTTTTTGCAATGTCTTTCAAGCAGGTTCAAAAAAAGCGATGTATAGATCCTATAATGAAGTAAATAAAGTATTAAAAAAATACTGATTGCTTGAAATTTAGTTTCTTCTGAATGAATCACTTAAAAAGATTACATGAGCGGCTGACCGTGTTAAAATAAATTTTAGTGTAAAGCGTTGAGGAGGAACCTACGTTGAATCAAAGACAACGGCAAGAATGGATCGCCGAAAAAGTAAAAATAAAAGGCAGCATCACCAGCGCTGAAATCGCTGAAGAGTTTGGCATCTCTAAAATGACAGTGGGCAGAGACTTCAAGGAATTAGAAGCCCGTGGGGTGGTTCAACTTTTTCATGGCGGAGCGATGTATAAGGATTCCAATATTTTGGAGTATCCGATCTCTGTCAAGTCGGATTTATTCGTCAACGAAAAAAAACGGATCGGTCAAAGGGCTGCGGAAGAAATTAGTGATGGCAGTTCGGTCTTTTTGGAGACAGGCACGACGGTTCTTCATGTTGCGTTAGAACTCACGCAGAAGATTGGCTGTAATTATTACACCAATTCGTTACTAGTCATGAATCATCTTTCAAAGGTTGAAAATTTAAGTTTGCATTCAGTTCCAGGCAAATACAGAGAATTATCCGGCGGTTTTTTAGGAATGGAAACACAAAATTATATGAATCATTTATCGTTTGATTATTGCGTTATCGGTGCAGAAGCCGTGGATTCCAATGGTCGAGTGAGTTTGCATAGTGAAGAGGATGCCTTTACGAAACAAGCGGTGATGGCAAGAAGCAAAAAGAAAATTTTGGTTTTCGACCGAAGTAAAATTGACCATGATTATTTATATGGTATTGGTTCCATTTATGATTTTGATATAGTGATCACGGATTATTTAGAGATCTTTGATTTTCTTGCAAACGATCATGAGTCGGAAGGAAATATTTTAGTAGTCTAACCGATTAATCTTTTGTTATTAGAAATAATCGCTGGCAGTCAAAACATTATCCAAGAAGTGCTGGATAATGTTTTTTTAATTTAAACTCTGGACAGTTGTTAAAAAAAGTTACTAAATGTTGGTATTCGTGTTACTATGTGTTAAAAGATAGTTTACTGTTAGAAAGTACAGATATTGTTGAAGAACTATGTAAAAGGAGAGAAATTATGCGAATAATTACCAAGAAAATTGTGCAGCCAGAATTTACAAAGAATGTCGTTCCTGTTGAGTTATCAGATGAAACGATGGCTAAACGAAAAAAGGCTTTACTCGTGGCGATGGAGGAAAAGGAAATTGATACGGTAGTGATTTATGGGGATCGAGAACATGGATCGAACTTCGAATACTTCACTGGATTTATCTCACGGTTTGAAGAAGCTCTTTTAGTTATTCATCAAAATGGGCAGGCCTTTTTATTACTGGGTAATGAAAATACAAAGATGGTACAACATGCTAGATTGGAAACCCAATTGATTCATGTTCCATTCTTTTCTCTACCCAATCAGCCAATGGAGGATGATGCTCCTTTCAAAGATTATTTGACAGAAGCTGGAATTGAGAAAGGACAAAAGGTAGCAGTGATTGGCTGGAAAAATTTCACCTCAGCCGTTGAAGAGAATTATAAATTATTTGATTTGCCTTATTTTATCGTTGATAGCTTAAAGCAGGTGATTAATGATGAAGCAGGGTTAATTAATGGTGCTGATTTATTGATTGGAGCGAATAATGGAATTCGTACGATTAATAACGCGAATGAGATTGCTCATTACGAATATGGCGCAACGTTAGCGGGTAGGGGCATCTTAAATACGATGAATAGCGTTGAGCTGGGAAAAACCGAATTAGAATTGGCAGGTAACTTGGCACAATTTGGTCAGCCGAATACAATCACAACCATTTGCGCGACTGGTACTCGTTTTACGAATGCGACGTTGTATCCAAGGAATAAACAAGTTGAGTTGGGAGAGACTTTTTCGACTTCTGTCGGTTATAAAGGCGGACTATCAAGTCGTGCGGCGTATGTTGCCGAAAGTAAGTCAGACTTGCCGGAGGCCGTGTCGGATTATGAAGAGAAGGTAGCGAAACCGTACTATTCTGCTTTTTGTACGTGGCTAGAAAAAATTCATATTGGAATGGCAGCCGGGAAACTTTATGAAGAGATTGAAACGGCCTTGCCTCAAGCCGACTATCATTGGGAATTGAATCCAGGTCATTTTGTCGCGGATGAAGAATGGATGTCATCACCGTTTTCAGAAAATGGCAACGCTGAAATCAAAAGCGGACAGCTCTTTCAAATTGATATTATACCGAGAGTAGCGGGCTACGGTGGGGCCAGCTGTGAGGATGGCGTGGCGATTGCCGATAGTGAATTGCGTTATGCGTTAGAAACTGAGTATCCAGAAGTCTGGGAGCGAATGGTTCGCAGACGAACGTATTTAAAACAGGTGCTGGGTATCAAGCTTAGAGAAGAAATTCTACCGTTAAATGATGTCTTGGCGTACTATCGACCTTATTTATTGGATCGTGAAACGGCCTTTTGCAAAGAATAATTTTTAATGAAGGACAAGCCAGCGCGTATTAGCGATTGCGATACCATAGTTTTATAAAAAGATTCCTGATGGATTACTAAACGAAGTAATCCATCAGGAATTTTTTCTATTTCCTTATGAATGTTAAAAAAATAGAAATGATCTTTTTAGTTGCTTAGTCGGTTGACACAATGAAAGCAGGTAAACTTAAGCTATGAAGAAAGTTATGAAAAAAATACCTCTAAATAGTATTTTCAACTAATTCGGAGGTGAGGGTTTTATTTTTCCTTTATTTCTAAGATGACGCTTCGGACTTTAGCGATTGTATCTTGAGCCTGTTCGCGATTATTAAACATCAGTATGACGAAAAGTGAATCAATAATACTTAATTGCGCGATTCGCGAGGCAAGTGCTTCAGAGCGAAATTCAATTTCTTCCGAGATCGAGATAAAAACGACATCCCCTAATTTTGCTAATGGTGAATTTGCTTGACTAGTTACTACGATTATTTTAGCTCCGGCTTTCTTAGCTGCTTCCGCGATGTGGATCGTCTCTTTGGACTTTCCCGAATGGGAGATCAAAATCGCGCAATCTGCTTGTGTTAGCAAAGAGGCTTCCATCAACTGAATATGATAGTCCGTACTGTGTCCTACCGGAATAGGAGAGCGTAAAAACTTATGATAGGCATCTGTAGCGACAATCTCAGAGCCGCCGACACCAAAAAAATAAAGTCTTCTAGATTCGGAGATCAGCTTGATCGCTTTATTTAAATCCGCTTCCTTTAAAAGTTTCCTCGTATCCGTTAATGTTTTCATATTTGAATCAAAAACTTTTTCAGCCATCACTAAAACAGAATCGTCTTTTTGAACATTCTCGTGGATCGTAACGGCAGACAAATCATTCTCCTGTTTCAATAAAGCCAACTTAAAATCTTTGAACCCACTATATCCTAGCGTTTTAGTAAATTGAAAAAAAGTTGAATCGGCAATTCCTAGCTCGGTGGAGAGATCGCTGATTGAACTGTGAGCAACTTTGTCTGGATTTTCTAATATGTAGGTGGCAATGGCCTGCTCTTTAGGACTGAAGTCCTCATACAGCGACTTAATCTGTAAATTAATCGGGCTAGACATTTCTACAACTCCTTTGCAAAGTAAGTGATACCCATAAGATACTAGGTAATCAAAAATAAATCAACAAAAATATTTTTTATTTTTTCTATTTACAAAAAAATATTTTTTTGTATAATAAAGACAGATAGTTGAATGCGTTATCAGAAATCGGTTTCCTGAAATGTTTTGTCAGTTTTTAGGATTTTGAAGAAAGGAATGACTCTAAAAGAAGAAAACAGCGTAGTTGTAACGTAGAAGAAAATTCGTTGCGTATGGATGGGTAAGGAAGTTTAAAAGGAGTTTATAAAATGGAAAAATACAAAATTGCGATTGTGAATTCAAGTAGTTTCGGCAAAATTTTTCATGATCAGTTGGATCGACTAAAGCAAATTGGTGAGGTGAATTCATTTACAGTTGATGGGGAGATCGGCGGAAAGGAATTAGCCGAGCTGTTGCAAGGCTACAATATCGTTATTGCAAGTGTCACACCATTTTTCACGAAGGAATTTTTTGATCATAAGGATGAACTTATTTTAATTACTAGACATGGTATCGGCTATAACAATATTGATATTGAGGCAGCACAAGCACATGATACCCTAGTTTCGATTATCCCAGCTTTAGTAGAACGAGACGCAGTAGCAGAAAATAATATTACCAATTTATTAGCCCTTTTAAGGAAAACAGTTGAAGCTGATTTGAGTGTGAAGAATGACAACTGGGAGGACCGAGCAAATTTTGTTGGCCGAACATTGTTCAATAAAACCGTTGGTGTCATTGGCGTGGGAAATACCGGAAGCTGCGTGGTAGAAACATTGCGTAATGGGTTCCGCTGTAATGTATTAGCTTATGATCCGTATAAGTCAGCGTTACACATTGAAAGCTATGGCGCGAAAAAAGTCGATCTACCTCAGCTATTAAAAGAAGCGGACATCATTTGTCTATGCGCCAGCTTGAACGATGAAAATTATCACATGATCTCAACAGAAGAAATCGACCAAATGAAAGACAATGTCTACATTTCTAACAGTGCACGAGGTGCCTTAATCAATGAAGCAGCGGCTGTCAAAGGATTGGAATCAGGAAAAATCGCGGGACTTGCGACGGATGTCTTGGAAGAAGAGCCAGGCCGGCGAGATCATCCGTATTTAACTTTCACCAATGTCGTAATGACACCGCATACTTCGGCATATACAATGGAATGCTTACAAGAAATGGGCGCTAAATGTCTGCGAGATGTTGAGGATGTCGTTACTGGAAAAATTCCTGAGCGAGCAGTTCAGCCATATAGCAAATCTTTCAGTTAAGAAAGAGTAAGTTTTAGGATTTGTGAAAGGGGGAAAGCAATGTTAACAGATTTAAAGGTCAAAGTTGGCCCACAATTTTATCGCTATCATGTTGGCGCAATCGAATTTGTACCAGATGTTTTGAAAGAGTTCTCAGCTAAAAACATTTTAGTCGTTCATGGCCAGATTTCCTTTGAAAAAGCAAAGCCGTATCTAAGTTTCCTTGATGCTTCTGAGTACCATTTTCACTTTCTACAATACACTGGAGAGTGCAGCTACTATGGAGCGGAGCGAATTGTTGATTATGTTGAGGAACAGCAGATTGATTTTATCATTGGGGTCGGTGGAGGAAAGCTGACGGACCTAGTGGGCTATGCGGCGCATCGATTAGATACCAATTTTGGTGTGATTCCAACGCTAGCGAGTAACTGTGCGCCGTGGACGCCACTTTCAGTAATGTATAAAGAGACTGGTGAATCAGAAGGCAAGACCGAGCACTTTTTACGGCAAGCAGCTTTTCTAATCACAGACCCGGAGCTGGTTGTAGATGCACCGGTAGAATATTTTGTCGCTGGGCTCGCGGATACGTTAGCTAAATGGTATGAATCGGATGCAATCTTACAGCAAGATCATTTGCGTTGCGAACCCTTTTTACAAGTAGCGACTTATACGACAGTATTGTGTAAGGAAGCAATTCTAAATGATTCAGCCAAGGCCATTAGTGATATGAAAGCGAGGCTTGCGACTGAAGAATTTATTCATTTATCAGAAATCGTTTTTGCAGTTGCTGGATTAGTTGGTGGGTTAGGCGATAAATACGCTAGAAATGCGATCGCCCATGCGATGCACGATGGCATGAGTAAATATCTTCCCGCTAGTCATAACTATTTACATGGTGAAAAAGTGGCCTATGGTATTTTTTATCAACTAGCAGTTGAAGAAAAATGGGAACAGATCGAGGCGCTTTTGCCTTTTTATCGGGAACTGAATTTGCCAATGTCATTGCAGCAAATGGAGTTATTTCCCACTGACGAGGCAGTCATCGATCAGATCGTAGAATTTGTGGATTCGAAAGAGAAGGTACATTTATTACCCATTCCGATTACGAAGAATTTATTGAAGGAATCAATGTTTAATTTAGAAAAATATATAAGTACACATTAGAAGGAGGAAATTATGGATACTTTGAGTGTAACGCAGAGTCTGTTGATTGCTTTATGGGTCGCTGCAGTAATGTCACGCTGGCTAGGAGGAGGAGCTACCTTAACCTTGCGCTTTTCACCATTAATGACCGGCTTAGTTGTCGGGATTGTAATGGGAGATGTTGCTCAAGCGATGATCGTTACGGCAGCTTTGCAAATGATTTATATGGGGGTCTTCTCACCAGGTGGTTCAATGCCGGCGGAACCGTCAATTGCGGCGGCGATCGCAGTACCAGTTGCCTTGTTAGGAAATTTAAAACCCGAAGCCGCGATCGCGGTTGCTGTTCCAGTTGGTTTGTTAGGAAGCTATTTGTATCAGTTCCGTTTCTTCATTAATACTTTCTTAGGGAAGTACACCGATAAAGCGGTGGAAGATTTGAATGCAAAAGCAATGAAACGTTCGATTATTTTATACCCAACGTTGGCATCATTTGTTTTATTTGTACCGTTAGTGTTCATTGCCCTATTTTTAGGCGCACCAATTATCGCCGATGTTATTAACGCTTTGGAAGGTACTGTAGTGATTCATATTCTAGAGGTTGTCGGTGGCGGATTAGCCGCGATCGGGATCGCAACAACTGTATATGTTATTGGTCGGAAAGATTATATGGTCTTTTTCTTCCTTGCGTATTTCATGAGTGTGGTATTGAAATCACTAGAAATCACGATGGTTACGTACGCGATCTTTGGCATCTTGATTGCCTTGATCTTCGTTCAATCACAAAAGGGCGGCAAAGGAACGCCACCGGCTGCTGAAGCTGCTGGAGATGGTTCAAGTACTTCTTTTGACGATGACGACGATGATTACGATGACGGGTTCTAATTAGGAAGCCATTTATAGGAGGGAAAGATAATGACGGAAGAAGTTTCGACGAATCAAGTATCAAATAATAATCTAGCACCGGAAGAGATTACTAGTAAAGACGTAACCAAAGCATATCTTAGATGGCATTTCGCCAATGAGATTCCTCATTCTTTTGAACGCTATTTAGCACCGTCGCTACTTTATGCGATGATGCCGATCTTGAAAAAATTATATAAAAATGATGATGATTTAAAAGCAGCCTATAAGCGTCAACTGCTATTCTTTAATACTCAGCTAAGTTGGGGTGGTGGTGTTATCACCGGGTTGATGTCATCAATGGAACAACAACGGGCAGAAGAAGAGTATCAGAAAAAAGAAATCTTGATGCAAGATGATTTGATGTACAACACAAAAGCGGGTTTGATGGGAGCGTTAGCCGGGATTGGTGATGCCATCGACTCAGGAACGGTTCAATATATCTTTATTGCGATCGCTGTTCCATGGGCACAACAAGGAAGTCCACTGGGTGCCTTGTTCCCATTTGTCTGCTTTGCGATTTACCAAGCAGCTTTAGGAGTCTTCTTTGCGAGACAGTCCTTTACAATGGGACGTAATGCAACGGGTCTGATGCAAAGTACTGGCGTTCAAACTGCAATCGAAGCATTGTCAGTTCTCGGGTTATTCATGATGGGAATTTTAGCCGGCAATTATGTCAAAGTAGAATCAACCTTGAAGTTCGCAATCTCCGGCCGAAAATTCGTTATTCAAGAAATCCTTGATCAGATCGTTCCAGGAATTTTACCTTTAGCGGTCGTGATGGGTGTCTATTGGTTCTACACGAAAAAAGGATTGAAGGTTACGCAAGCCTTGCTTTGGCTAACCTTGATTTTAATTATCTTAGCCGGAGTTGGAATTTTATAAAAATTAGAAGGAAGTGTTTAAAATGGGCGTAATTAATTTAGCTCGAGTAGACGAGCGTTTGATTCATGGACAAGTAATGGTGACTCTTTCACAAAAAAGTGGTGTAAATTCAATCTTCGTAGTAGATGAAGTAGTCGCAAAAGACAAATTTATGCGTGAATTATACAAGAATGCAGGTGGCCGGACAGGTCAAAAAACCATTGTGATCACACCGGAAAAAGCGAAGTTCTATTGGGATGAATTCAACTTTAAAGAATACAACTGCATCCTAATCACCAAGACGGTTGGCGTCATCTATGATTTAGTGAAGCATGGTGTGCCGATGAAGGAATTAAACATCGGCGGAATCGCGCAAAAAGATCCTGAAAAAGATTTACTGGTAACCAAATCAGTTTATCTTAACAAAGAGGATGCGGAAAAATTAAAAGATATGAATGAAAATTATGGTGTAGAGGATATTTATTTCCAAGCAACACCATCCGCACCAAAATCAAGTTTAAAAGATGTCTTGAAACAATTTGGGCTTTAAGATCAATTAAAACGAACCGATAAAAACAGGAGGAGAAATCGATGGAGCAGACAGAGGCATTTAAAGATTGGTTGTTTCGTTACCAATATATCTATCGCTTGCGGCGTACCGAAAAAAGTAAAAAAAGATTTCTAACAGCGCTAGTGACAGACATTGCAAAATTACGTGAAGATATTCGCGTAGTCGAATACAACCAGCAAAAGAAATACGCGGCAAGAAACGTCTATGTAGGAAATCTTAAAAAGGCCAATCGCGTCATTTGTACGAGCTACGACACACCTCCAGAAAGCATCGGTTCGTATCATTTATTTGACCGGAAAGACCAGGCGAAGAAAACGACCACTTTCATCTTACTGAGTACACTGGCGGCAATCGCTATAGGTGCTCTAGGGACATTGATCTATATGCGTATTTCTCCAGATTCTTTTCAATTTAATTCTTTGAGTACCCTTTTAATAGTGGCGATTTATGCCGGTTATTTTGCTCTATTTGGGAAAATAACGAAAGGATTATCTACTCGAAAAACACTGGTGCGGAATACATCATCGATTTTAGCGATGTTAAAAATGATTGCGGAAAATGATCAAGAAACGGTTGCCTATGCCTTTTTAGATGAAGGCAGTTATGGGAATGCGGGACTTGAAGAATTGCAAAGCCAAGTCAAAGACAGCTGCAAGATTTATTATTTGGACAGTGTGGGCGCTTCGGCACCGCTGCATTTAGTGGGCAAGTTCCCAAATACCAAAATTGATCATGAAAAAGTAACGTATCATGCGTCAAATCAAAAAGTCAGCTATCTTTTCAGTGCGCGAATCGACCAGGAGGATCAGTCTTTTTATCTCGCAAAAGCTGATTTAAAAGAGAAAAAAATCAATATGGAAAATATTTCTCTGGTAGCGGATTTGCTGCAATAAAAAATTAGGAGGGCCGCTATGTTAGGAATCGTAATTGCAACACATGGAAAATTAAGTGATGGCTTGAAAGATGCTGCAGAAGTCATCATAGGAGAAACCAATAATATCGTAACCGTCAATCTAAATGCAGGAGACGATGTTCAAGCTTTAGGTGGAAAGATCGAAAACGCGATTAATGAAGTAAATCAAGACGCTGGCGTGATCGTTTTGACGGACTTAGTCAGTGCAAGTCCCTATAATCAAGCGGTTTTAATTACCAATGGGTTAGACAGCGAAGTGCAAGAAAAAGTGTATGTCATCGGCGGTGTGAATTTGCCAATGTTGTTAGAAACGATCAATCACCAAATTTTGAGCACACCGGTGGAAGAAATCGCGGAAGCAGTCGTTACTCAAGGGACGGACAGCCTAAGTAGCTGGCATATTTCAGAGGTTGCTGAAGGTGAAGACGATGAGGATGATTTTTAAACAAACAGGAGGCTGGATAAATGAAGTGGGGCTTTAGATGGTATGGAGAGCAAGGTGACTCCATTACAGCAAACGATATCCGACAAATTCCCGGAATCAATGGGATTGTTGGTACGTTATTAAACAAACTTCCAGGCGACGTCTGGGAAGTTGCAGAGATCCAGGAATTAAAGGATTCGATCGAAAAAGAAAAAATCGAATTACTAGGGATCGAAAGTGTCGCAATTCATGATGCAATCAAAGCAGGTACCTCAGAACGCGATCACTACATTGATAATTATATTCAAACCATCCGCAATTTAGCGGCGTGTGATGTTCATTTAATTTGCTACAGCTTTAAACCAATTTTTGGTTGGGCCAAAACAACGTTGAATTATGAAAATGAAGATGGTAGTTTGGCGCTATTGTACGATCAAGCCGTGGTAGACAATATGGAACCAGGAGATATGTACAAGTTAATCAGCAGCCAATCAAAAGGTTTCCAGCTTTCTGGTTGGGAAGAGGAGCGTCTGAACAAATTTAATTCATTAGTTGAGATGTATGAAGGTGTCACCGAAGATGTTTTATTTGAAAACTTGAAGTACTTTTTGGAAAGAATCATTCCGGTTTGTGAAGAAACAGATGTCAAAATGGGGATTCATCCGGATGATCCACCTTGGGAAATTTTTGGCTTCCCACGAATTACAAAGAATCTTTCAGACTTAAAACGAATCACTAGTATGGTGGACTCTCCTTACAATGGGATCACACTTTGTACAGGTGCCTTAGGAGCTGATCCTAATAATGATATGGTGAAGATTATTCATGAAGTAGGTGACCGAATCAATTTCGTTCATTTCCGTAATGTAGAATTTTTAGGTGAACGTAAATTTAAAGAGACGGCGCATTTGTCAACGGAAGGTTCTTTAGATATGTACGCAATTATGGAAGCCTTGATCGAGGTTGGCTTTGATGGAGTGATTCGTCCAGATCACGGTCGTACACTGTGGGGAGAAGTCGCAAGACCAGGTTACGGATTGTATGACCGCGCGATGGGGATCACTTATATGCAAGGCCTACACGAAGCGATCACTAAAGCGAATGCTAGAAAGTGAGAGAATAAAATGTCACAAAATGTTTATCAAACACTAGAAGAAGTGAAATTATTACCTCTTTATACTGCCACCGATTTAAGCTATTTACCCAAAGTTGAGGAAATTTTAGTAGAAAATCACGTTCCCTTGATTGAGGTGACGTTTCGTAGCAAATTAGCCGGTGAAGCCATCAAACAATTGTCTGCTTCCGGCAAATTATTAGTAGGAGCGGGAACGGTTCGAACATTGGAAGAGGTAAAAATTGCCATTGAAAATGGTGCAACTTTTATTGTTTCTCCAGCTGTAGTACCTGAAGTAATCGAGTATTGTTTAGAGCAAGAAATCCCAATTTTTCCCGGAACAGCAACACCAACAGATATTCAGCAGGCCGCAAGTTATGGAATAAAAACAGTTAAGTTTTTTCCGGCAGATATTTATGGCGGTTTGAAAGCAATCAATGCGTTAAGCGGACCTTTCTATGATATAAAATTTTTACCAACCGGTGGGATCAATGAAGAAAATTTTCTAGAATACATTGAAAATCCAAATGTTGTGGGCATTGGCGGTTCCTTCATTTTGTCTGAAAAAGTGATTATGGAAGATAACGGCGTCAAAATGAATCAGATCCTCCAATCCTTAGTAGAAAAAATCAATAAGTTATAATACACAAAGAAGTCCCTAGAGCAAATTTTGCTCTAGGGACTTTCTTGTATTGTTTTATTTATTTAGTGGTGCCCATTGCCAATCATCGACTAAAGGAAGATCCTTTCCTTCTGAACGAATGAAATCGTGATGAGTTTGTAAGGTTTCGTCCATTTTTTCTGCGAATTCTGCGGCTTTTTCGCCAAAGACAGCGTTGGCAGCATCTTGTGCTAAATGGAAACGATCCAACTCACTAAAGACACGCATATCAAATGGTGTAGTAATGTCACCATTTTCGCGATAGCCATGAATTTTAAGGTTATGATTATGACGATCAAAGAAGATATCACGAATCATATTTTCATAGCCATGGAAGGCAAAGACGACTGGTTTATCGGTCGTAAACAATTCGTCGAATTCTTCATCGCTTAATCCGCGAGGATCAATGTTTGGATGACGAAGTTTCAAGATATCGACAACATTAATGAAACGGATTTTTAGCTCAGGAAATTCTTTGTTTAGGATGCTTACAGCGGCTAATGCTTCCAAATTAGGTTCTGTTCCCGCTGCTGCAATGACTAAATCAGGTTCACTATCACCATCGGTGCTGGCCCAATCGATGACTTTCAAGCCTTTATCGACTAATTCTTCAGCTTCTTCAACCGAATAGAACTGTGGACGTGGATGCTTACTTGAAACAATCAAATTGATGACTTGTTCATCTTGCATTGCTTTATCCATGACGGCCATTAAGCTGTTAGCATCTGCTGGCAAATATTCACGAATAAATTCTGGTTTTTTCTCAGCTAAGTGAGTCAATACACCAGGATCTTGGTGGGTATAACCATTATGATCTTGTTGGAAGACGGTCGATGTTGAGATCAAATTCAATGAAGGATAGTGCTTGCGCCATGAATGAGCGCTAGCTTTACGCATCCATTTGAAATGTTGAGTCAACATTGAATCCACTACACGCAAGAATGATTCGTAGCTGGCAAAGAAACCATGACGTCCTGTTAAGACATAGCCTTCTAAGAAGCCTTCTGCTTGATGTTCGGACAATTGTCCATCAATCACGCGGCCGACAGAAGATTGCCATTCATCCGTACTGTTTTTGGGCTCCATCCATTGACGATCTGTTACTTCGAAGACCTTGTTCAAACGGTTTGATTTGGTTTCATCTGGTCCAAAAATCCGGAAGTTGTTTGGATTGTTTTTAATCATATCGCGGGCTTGTCCGCCAAAGACGATCATGTCTTGAGCAACGACAGCTCCAGGCTTAGAAGTATCGATCGCTAAAGCTTTCCAATCCGGCATATTCATAGGTTTTGGATCAATTCCGCCGTTGGTAATAGGATTCGTTGACATCCGATGTTCGCCTTTTGGAGAAAGTTCTTTGACTTCATCGACAACTCTGCCGTTTTCGTCAAATAATTCTTCTGGACGATAAGATTTCAACCAGGCTACTAATTTATCCGCATGTTCCATATGTTCGGAATCAACAGGAATTGGAACTTGATGGGCACGGAAAGTTCCGGCAATTTGTTCGTCATCCCATGTTTCAGGACCAGTCCAGCCTTTTGGTGTGCGGTAAAGAATCACTGGCCAATGAGGCATCTCTGCATCTTCAGCTTTGCCTTTACGTGCTTCGGCTTGAATTGCTTTGATTTCTTCGATGACTGTGTCTAACGTTTTTGCCATTAATGGATGAACTTTTTCAGGATCATTGCCTTCAACAAAGTAAGGTTTCCAGCCCATTCCTTCAAAATATTTGGTCAAATCTTCATCGCTTTTACGTGAAAGGATTGTTGGATTTGAAATTTTTCCGCCATTTAAATAAAGAATCGGTAAGACAGCCCCATCGTTTACAGGGTTAATGAACGTATTTGAAAACCAACCAGCTGCTAAAGGTCCCGTTTCTGATTCACCATCACCAACGACCGTTGCAGCGATTACGTCTGGATTATCTAAGATTGCGCCGGTAGCGTGAGAAAGGGAATAGCCTAATTCGCCACCTTCGTGGATTGAACCAGGTGTTTCAGGAGCTGCATGTGAAGCAATCCCGCCAGGAAATGAGAACATTTTGAATAGACGTTTCAAGCCTGCTTCATCTTCAGTTACTTCAGGATAAATTTCAGTGTAGCTTCCATCGATATAGGAGTTTGAAACCATGACTTGTCCGCCATGACCTGGACCTTCGATGTAAAACATATTTAAGTCATATTTATTAATCACCCGATTCAAATGAGCATAAAGGAAATTTTGACCAGCAATGGTTCCCCAGTGACCGATTGGATGAGTTTTCAAATCTTCTTTTTGCAACGGACGACGTAGTAATGGGTTATCCTTCAAATACATTTGTGCAACAGAAATATAGTTGGCTGTCCGCCACCACGCATCGATCTTGTCTAAATATTCTTGTGAGTCTATGTTGATTGACATAAAAATCCTCCTCTTTAAGTAAAAAATACTTTAAAGTTTACACACACAATATACCCGTTAAATCAAAATATGTAAACCTTTTTGTAGTACTTTTTACATTAATTAGCTAAGGTTATTTTTAAGATAACATATATAATTTAGTGAATTGCTGATACAATCAATTGGGATTCTAACTTAATAACAATAATGAATAGTAAATAAATAATTTATTTTTTTATTAAACGCTTTAAGGGATTTACTCTTAAAGCTAAAAAAAAATTAGCTTCATACTTTCGCCATAAATTATTCTATCTTTAGCTAAAAAAGCTCACTGCTTTTTCAAATCTATCCTTTATGATGAAATTACCCTAAAAAATATCTTTTTCCTCTGTAAAAGCAGGAACCCCCAACAAAATAGAGCGGACGCATTTGCGTCCGCTCTATTTTGTGTATGCCCAAGCATTTGCCAGTTGAGGCATCAAGTGATCTAATGAATATTTTTGTCGATAATGTTCCTTTGTTTGATTGTCATTAGGATCATAAATGATGAGCTGGTCGCTCTGAATATCTTTTTTGATGACCATAATGTGACCGACATCAGTAAATTCGCCGGGATTAACGGAAATTACAATCGGTTGGTTTTGATTTAGATGCTGTTGAATTGTCGTCTGATTTTTTCCGAGGTCAGTTATCGTTAGCCCATAATTCTGGGCAAAAGCAGGAAAGATCGACCAGGCTGTTCCTTGTCCAGTTTGATAATAGCGATCACCGCTCCATTGTAAAACTTCGGTTGGATAAACGGTTCGATGTTCCCAATAAGATAAGATCATAGCTAAAGAGGTAATGGCACAGCCATTCGTCGCCAAATTATTTTGATCCGAGCCGCTGCCGTAGGCGGTTTCCTTCCAGCGAGGGTCGGTTTGGAGCAACAGTGGGAAATCCTGTCCGTGTCCTTGCAAGTACTGATTGGCTGTTTCAGAGAAATCTTGCTGGCTGTCAGCACTACTATTTATATTTAAAAAGCGCGTGGCAAAAATGCCTAAGCTTGCCATGACTAAAATAGATCCTAGAAAAATTGAAAACGGACGTCTTCGCCGTGTCATAAAAAAACACCTCCACTCCTTTATTAAAGCGAAAAAGGAGGGTGGTGTCATCGGTCGAAAGTTGTAGGTTATGCGAATTCTTCTAATTCTATGCTAAGCTCTTCCCAACTGGCTAATTGTTCTTCCTGCTCAGCTTTTTTCGCTTCAAGCTCATTAGTCAATTCCAATAGTTGAACATGATCATTCAAGATATCCGGCTGGCTCATCTGTGTTTCCAACTGATCAATCTTTTCATCCAGGTTGGATAAATTTTCTTCAATAGCTTCGATCTTACGTTTTAAACTACGAATCAATTTTTGCTGCTCTTTGTCTTGGTAGAATTTTTTCTTTGGCGCAGCTACTGGCGTTTCCTCTTTTGCTAAAAGTTCCGCTAATTCTTCTTCTTCACGTTTCTTCTCCAAATAATAATCATAATCACCTAGATACAGTTTGCTGCCTTCTGGTGAAAGCTCGATGACTTTATTGGCGATCCGGTTGATAAAGTAGCGGTCATGAGAAACGAATAGTAGCGTTCCTTGATAATCAATCAAGGCGTTTTCCAAAACTTCTTTATTGTCGATATCTAAATGGTTTGTTGGTTCATCAAGAATCAAAAAGTTTTCTTTGTTCATCGAAAGCTTGGCTAATGCCACGCGGGCTTTTTCACCACCGCTTAATAAAGGAATCGTCTTTTCCACGTCCTCACCGCTGAAAAGAAAGCCGCCTAAGACAGAGCGAATGTCTTTTTCCGGTGTGGTTGGGTGCTCGTCCCAAAGCTCAGCTAAAATCGTTTTATTGCCGTGCAGATCAGCTTGGCCTTGATCGTAATAGCCGATGGACACATTGGTCCCAAAGTGAGCCTCGCCTTTAATGAAGGGAAGCTGTCCAATCAACGATTTCAACAAGGTCGATTTGCCGATCCCATTTGGACCAACTAGCGCAATGGCATCTTCACGGCGCACATCCAGATCAATTGGTTCGGCTAACGTTTCGGCGTAGCCAATCGCCGCTTCTTCCACTTGTAAAACGACATTGCCGGAAACTTTATCGATGTCAAACATAAAAGTGGCCGATTTTTCCTTGCCATCAGGCCGATCCAGCCGATCCATTTTTTCCAACGTCTTTCGCCGGCTTTGAGCCCGCTTGGTCGTGGAAGCCCGAACAAGATTACGAGCAACGAAATCTTCAAGTTTGTCGATCTCGGTTTGCTGTTTCTCATAGGCTTTCCAGTCACTCGCCAGTTGCGCGGCCTTTAAATCAAGATAGCGGGAGTAATTGCCTGTGTAATGGCGAATTTTATGGCGAGAAATTTCATAGATTTCATTTACGACCCGATCCAAGAAGTATCGGTCATGAGAGACGATCAAGAGAGCACCGGGATAGCCTTGTAGATAATCCTCTAGCCAAGCCAGCGTTTCAATGTCTAAATGGTTCGTTGGTTCATCGAGAATCAAGATGTCAGGTCGTACTAAGAGCATCCGGGCCAAAGCCAAACGGGTCTTTTGTCCACCGGATAAGGTGCTGATCTCTTTTTCGTAAAAGCTTTCGTCGAATTTAAAGCCGTGAAGGACGCTGCGTATTTCATTTTCATAGCCATAGCCATTTTGGTCGTTAAAATCATGTTGTAATTGATCGTATTCTTTTAATAAAGAAGCGTAGCGGCTATCACTTTCCGAAGTCTCGCCAATTGCGACTTCGACTTCACGCATCCGTGTTTCCATTTTACGAACGGCTTCAAACGCCTTCAGCATTTCATTCCAAATTGTTTCATTAGAATCCAATCCGGTATCTTGGGCCAAGTAGCCTAAGGTTGCTTGCTTATTTTTTATGATTTGACCAGCGTCAGGAGCTTCAATGCCTGCGATAATCTTCAATAAAGTCGACTTTCCGGCACCGTTGCGACCGACTAAGCCGATGCGACCTTTACTGGCGATTTCTAGATGAATATTTTCAAATAATGTATCCGCCCCAAAATAACGGGCGATTTGATTTGCTTGTAATAAAATCATTTATTTTCTTCCTTAAATTTATTTTCCGAATGGCTTCAGTCTACCATATTTTTAAAAGTGACGCGATTGGAAGCGGTCATTTCTACTATATCGTGATTTTTTCACAAAATTTTGAGCAAGAGCGTTGCAATTTACCTAACATTCTTGCTATTATAGTTCAGTAATCAACATTTATGAAATTTTTTGTTAAAGGAGAGTTATTGTGAAAGAACATTCAATCCCAAAAGCGACTGTAAAACGACTACCGTTGTACTATCGGTATTTACGTATATTGAATAACGCTGGCAAAACGAAAGTGTCATCAACAGAACTAAGTGAGGCGATCCAAGTCGACAGCGCAACGATCCGTCGCGACTTTTCTTATTTCGGTGAACTTGGAAAACGTGGATATGGCTACGACGTAGAAGACTTGATGCATTTCTTCGGAAAAATCTTAAACGACGATCAATTGACTAACGTGGCTTTAGTTGGTGTCGGTAATTTAGGTAGCGCCTTGCTGAAATTTAAATTCCATCAAAGCAATAGTATTCGTGTCAGCTGCGCCTTTGATGTCAAAGAAGATATCGTCGGCCGTATCGTGGATGGTATTCCCGTATACCCGTTAGACAATATGGTAGAACAAATCAAATTACAACAAATTGAGATCGCCATCTTGACGTTGCCAGCGCAACAAGCCCAACAAGTGGTAGATCAATTAGTAGCTGCCGGTATCAAGGGTATCTTAAACTTTACTGCGGCTCGTTTGACAGCGCCAGATAATATCATTATCCAAAGCGTCGATCTAACCAACGAATTGCAGACCTTGATTTACTTCTTGCATCATAATACAGACAATAAATAAAAGACTGAGCCTCGGCTCAGTCTTTTTTTGACTATGAAGAAAGTATAAAATTTTCATATGAATAAATCGCTTTACAATAGGCATATTCATGTCCGGCTTCACAAACTAGCTTTATCGACAATAAGTAAAACGATTTCGAAATTTGAGAAACAATTTAGAAATCGTTTGGTCTTATTGCTCAAAAGCTGAGCGAGTTCGCGAAAGCCTTTCTTATATTAACGCGTTAATTAAATAAAGTTTGATAATCGGTTTCTTCTGATTGTTTCGGTAGCTGCTGCACTAATTTTTCTAATGTATGAAAGTCAATGAAGCGCGCTTGTCGAGCGATTTCTTTGCCTTCGTGATAAACTAGCACGGCTGGAACAGTCAAGACTTTAAAAAAACCGGCCAATTCAGGTTCTTGCATAATATCTAAATGATAAAAAGGTATCTCAAATTCCTCTGCCAGTTTGCGGGCTTTCGGTTCATCTACATGACAAACGCTACAATTTTCAGAAGAGATGAAGGCGATTGTGTTGGTCTGATCTTTAAGTGCCGCTTGAAAAGCTGCTAAAGTTTCCATTGTTAAGGCTCCTTTTTAAACCGTCACGAAAGAACGATTCTACTTATTTGTAAGATAGTCAGTATTGGTTAAATTGTCAATTTTATTGTTTGGGAGAAATGGTTGTTAGATTTAATAAAAAGCGTTATACTCTCTATTGTACATGCGGGTGTAGTTTAGTGG
>NZ_JXKM01000017.1:0-472 GCF_001885905.1 Enterococcus devriesei
TCCAGCCATAAACTCAACCGGTCGCCAAACGTTCATTTTCACATCGAAAAACTGCAACATCAAATCCCGATTCGGATCTGGCTCAATTTCCGTGTGTGGGAATTTCGTTTCAAAATCCTCTGCTACTTCTACTGCTTTGCACCCAAAAGGATACAAAATTTCATAAATTGTTTTCATTGTTCTCCTCCTCTATTTTTTTGTATACGCAATAATTCGTTTGATTCTGTATATTTGGTTTGGTGCAACGCTATTCTCATTTACACCGGAGATTGTAATCTTTCCCATCTCATTAGCAAACGTCACAAATTTATAGTTCTCATTAGTTAGTTGTAGTCTGTAACTATAACCAAGAATAATATCGTCTGGCGAGAGCACAGTTTGACTCCAGCTGTAATTTAACAATGTGCCAGCCGCGTCATCTACACGTGACCAAATTAGGACTATTTTATCGATTTTCCCAGCAGCACCTAGC
>NZ_JXKM01000017.1:520-25865 GCF_001885905.1 Enterococcus devriesei
CAATGTGCCAGCCGCGTCATCTACACGTGACCAAATTAGGACTATTTTATCGATTTTCCCAGCAGCACCTAGCGTAAATTTATCGGAAGCATTAAAATATCCGCCGATGCCAGCATCGTCATAGATTACGGATCGTGTGATTCCAGAAACAGGAACACTATCGATCATGATTCCATCTTTAAAATTCTTGATACCGCCAATAGTCTGATTACCGGCAATAGTAACTGTTTTTTTATCGATTTGCTGCGCGGTCCGAAGTGGTGTCATCGTTTTAGTCGTANAATCCCCCCAACCGTCTGATTTCCAGCGATTGTAACGGCTCTTTTATCAATTTGTTGGGCGGTTCCGAGCGGCGTCATCGATTTCTTGTTATCAGTTCCAGCTTCCGCCTCAGCTTGAGTAGCTAAATTTTGTGCATGATTGGCCGCGATCATTTCCTCGATGATTGTCCGACCGTTGACTTCTAGTTCTACGATCAAGCGAATATCTTTAACCTCAACAAAAGCTGGGGTTATTCCGTCAGAGATTGCGCCAGGATCATTGTTATTATTTTTTTTTGATACAACAAAAAATATCATACTACCAGTATGATATTGATAATATCTGTTCGCATATTCGGACATATCACTAGACATATTTTTGAAACTTGTTGATGTGTTTACAAATATATCGCCCGCCGCTTCGACGACACCATATCGAGTTTTAGAGTAGCATCGTGTGTAACTCCCTAAAATTCCAGTGCTACTTCTGATACCGCCACCACGAGCATCGACAGTCAAATAGAGCGAAGATAGTAATTCATGCATTTTTTCAAACTTTTCAGCATTAGTCGTTAAACCCTCGAAAATATACGGATATTTCCGCTCAAGTGTCTCAATCACAGAAAAATCAAACTCGATCTCAGCGCCGCGTTCACTCGCAAGTGTTTCAGATCTGACGAATTTTTCGGGATTATTTAAATCATCATAATCAGCTTGAGAAAATGGTTCTTGCACGCCGTTGCTATCACGACTAGCAGTGCCCTCATTTCCATCAACAATCAGCTCCTTTTTAAGTATCGCTGACTCAGTGCCACCTATTTGATCGACCACGTTAGCTGAACTTTCTTGCTTTGCTACTTCAAGATCGTTTATAGTTGCTAACTCATTGTCCTCTATGGATTGAAGAATTTCAGTTTGAGTATTTCGGATAGCGGTGGAATCCTTTTTTAGCTCGCCTATTTCGTTGTCCAACTCATTACTTTTTTTATCAAGGAATTGATATTCTCCTTCTTTCTCACGAATAAATTCATCAAAGTCTTCATCTAATTCATCAATCAAACCATCAAGTTTTGAAACGTATATTTTTGCTTGCTCTTTTGAAATATCTGCATTCTTTAAAACCTCAATGGAGATTTCTTCGGAGGATTTCCGATTTCCATTCTCATCATAAACTCGAATAAAGGCCCTCTGATAATTTCCCACAACTGAAACATCTTCACTTTTAAACTGGTAAATATATTTTCTAAAAACATTATTGTATTGATTAGCTTTACCTTCAACATAGTCACCATTTTTATTGTTACCTTCAAATTTTACTACCAAATTCTGTAGATTTTCTATCGGTTCACGATTATTAGATATAGAAATTAATATTTTTTCCCCTATATCTCCTTGTCGAAGCGTTAAACGATTGTTAAACGATTTGATTGATTTATTTAAGTCAACGTTTATCTCAATCAAATAGAAGCCTCCTCTCTTTTATACTTCATGCCATCTGCCTTTTAACACCACCGCTTTTCTTATCCTAAGTCTCTTGGATTCAACATTGTTTACATTGTAAATATCTCCAATCATAGATAACGTGCTATCTCCATTAGTTCTGAAATGGAAAATTTTTCCAGTCATCACCGCAACATTATTGCTATACCGACTTATCAATGGAATATGATTGACGGAATTACCCAAAATTTGAGATTTATGAATTGAAACATACTGTGTCATGTTCCATTCGTAATTAGCATCTTTCTGGGGATAACCAAATGTAAGACGTATCTCTTCGATATCATTTAGTTTTCCTATTTGCCAAATATCTCCACCGGTCCAATAGCCTCCTTCATCCTCTTTCGCATCATATAGTGTTAAGGTACGATAAGGATCATTATTAAACGATTCAGTATACTTAGTTAATGTTGTTGTAGTATCTGTCGATTTATAGGAATATAGTGGAAAAGTGAACTGTTGATCATCATTTGAGGGACTACTCCAGATTAAATCAGAGCGAACTTCTAGTTTTACTTGATTTTGTTCAACTGTATAGTTTGGTTCCCACCAATTTCCGTGTGGGATATTTTCTTTTGTCATATCAAGGCTGATAGTAACGTATCCTGTTGTATTGGCCGGTACCACCATTTCTTCAATCGAATCGTTTTGAATGTTTCTTCCAAAACAAATTAGCCATCCAGTGTCAATAAACACTTTCAAACCCTGCGAAGTTGCAGCAAATTCATTGCCGTATCCAGGAACGACGTAACTATTCTTTCCACCCAACGCGTGATAGATTTTTGCATCCGATCCAGCGGTATTCATCATATGTTCAAATGTGAATGGTTTTATTGCCAATTTTATCCCCTCTTTCTACTCGTCTATATACTCAGTCAATCTTGATCGAATATTTCCAAATTTCAACTCAATCAGATCTTCTTCGAACCGAAAATATGTTAATACTGATTCGAACGTTTGATTTTCAATCGTTAAATTTGCTAAGAGACCTAAATAAATATTTTCTGTGCTGAGAACTGTAGATATCTTTCTAACCTTAAAACTTATTTCATGAGAATAGGCATTCCCTGAGAGCTCACTTTTAGCAACATTTTCATACGTCGGTTTATCTTCTTGCTCGGTGTCATAAATAAACACTTTCGTTCTAGTAGGGATTTCAATACTCCGATGGTTGTTATTAGTTGTCAACTCATTATTATTTGTCAAAAAATAAGTAGCAAGAATCATTGGATTCTCACTACTTGTAGTATTTTTATTGACGATTAATAATTTATTTTCATTGTCTGTGTTGGCTGTTCTTACACTGACATCCCAGTCTGAAAAATCTGAAATGTTATCTTTAATTTTTAATCGAGATTCTATTCTCACGAGTTCTGTAACTAAGTTCCCTTCTCGATCTATTTCTACGAAACGCCAAATTATATTATATTTTTTGAATGCGTTAAAATAATACTTCATAAGATTTGTTACTGTCGGTGGATCTGAAGGCTGATAAAGATGTTCCGTATTTGTTCTTACATTGATTAATAGATGCGGAATGCCTTTTGTAGGATCATTGATCAAATTATTGATTACAAGCGTTTTGAAATGTTCCTCAAATGATTTACCGCTTACTCTAGTTGCAGCGAAGTCAAAATCAATCAGAGAGAATATCTGGCAAGCACCGAATTCTTTATTCTCTATGCTTTGAATGATACCAAAATAGGCAAATCTACCTGTGATAAATTCCTTGACCAAGACAAAATCTCCAATCAAAGCAGGGAGTTCTTGTTTCCCAACTTTAAAATTCGATTGTGCATTCGAAATCGCATCGTACTCAATTTCACAATCAGAACTATTTAAGAATAACGGAACACTGTACTTTCCTTTATTCCTTTTGAAAAAAGAAAGATGATATAGCATTAAACCACCAGCCTTTCTTCTCTCCAAGTCATTTTGAAATCTGCTGCTCCAACATGACAAACCAGTTCCGATTCTCCGATTGGTAAATGAATAAAATTAGTTTTTTTGTGATCTTGATATTGATAGACGCTCTGTTCGAAACCGTCCGTTCCAATCCTCGATACCTTAATTTCATCTTGAAAACTGCTGACAATAAGTTTTTCTCCTGCATTAAGTGTTAAATTGTAGCCATCGTCTGCGACCTTCCTTCCATCATGCCATAGTTCCCAATATGGATTAATACAAGCACCTTCGACGACAATTTGAGTTGGACTTAACATTTCCTCGCTTTCTGCTAAGTAAACTGATTCATTATTCAATTTAAGAATATTGTATCTACCTGTTAAATCAGGACCATATATGAATGGATATCCATAAGTCGGCACTTTCCCTCCGTAGGTAGTAAATGTCTTAGACACCTTTTGAGCGCTTTTCAAACAATACCAGGGTGAGGTGCAATCAAATGATACAGGTTCCTTTATTCGTCCCGCAAAATTAATCTCTGTCTTTTTTAGTTCTTTCAGTTTTATTTTTCTGATAAAGTGGCCTGCATCAGTAACATAGTGAAGTTGAATAGGTGGATGATTTAAAAACAGAATAAAATCAGAAAACACTTGATACGTCTTTTGATCTCTATATGTTCCGTACATAATATCTATATTGAATTCATTCATATTCACCGAACTAGACTTTGATCTATAGTTTCCGTTTAGTCCATCATAATCATTATCAAAAGAAACCCCTAATCCCTCAGGTTCAAGGGCTAGGAGTCCAGTCTCATTATTAAGGCCTAATGTTTCGCCGTTTCCATTTGTAAGATGAAATTGTCGAAGAAATTTGACCATTAGTATTTCCTCCTCACAATCTCTTTTGCTACAGTCGACGCTACTTTTTTACCGACTTTTTCTTTATCCATGTAAATGTCAGAATCCTGATCCCGAATCTCAGCAAGTAATTGGTTATTTACTGACAATAGCCGAATAACTTCTTGTAGATCGATATTCGCTGATCCAGTGAAGTTACTGCGAATGCTTTGAGTATCCATACCGATTAAATCAGCAAGGTTCAGCGTCATATTTGATGCCATGTTACTCAATCCGACTGTTGCTGAATCAAGGATATTCGAACCATTGTTAACCATGTAGGAGATAGCTTGTCCAATTAGTTCCATCGCTCGCGCCGGTTTAGTGACAGGAAGAACCACTTCTGGTTTTCCTTTCTCTCCAGCTCGGTATAAGCCGTCCTGAGTGATCCAGCCACCGTTTTCGTAGCCGACGCCACGATAAGCCGCTAACAATGAACCATATCTTGAAACGGCATAACGAATAGATGCAAGCATATTAGAAAGCGGATCAACGATATTTTTATCATAGCCCGGTCTAGCATAGGCCTTGAAGGTTGACCAAATAGTCTGTAACAACCCTCTTGAAGGATCGCCGCGCTGAGCATTGATATCCCAATTATTGATCGCATTTGGATTTCCTCCGGATTCCGTCTGAATCTGACGAAGCATTGCATTCAAGTTGGCTGCTGAATACTGACCTTCCATTTTCAAGGCCTTAATCGCTAATGATCGCCATTGTTCGACACCAGCAGATGGATTGTAACCAACAGCACTGGAACTTGAACCACTGCCTCCACCAGTGAAGATATCTCCACCGCCCATAGAACCGTTCAAATGAATGTGATCGAAATGATCGTTATCCGGCCATGTAACCCACTGCCCACTAGATCCGGTTCCACTGAGGCCCATTCTGTCGCGGACTTTGCCGTTCGTGATAACATAAGCTATTTGTTTAGCGAACTTTTCAAACGCCCAGTTTGCTGCTTCGGTATATTTCGCCGAACCAACAACGCCCGGATATGCTAAATCGAGCGCTTGATGTTTCCCATGATAATACGGGTCACCGGCGCGATAGCCAGAAGTGATTGTCAAACCTGGAAATTTACTCATCATCTTCTGAGCAATATCCACTAAATACTTGTAAACATTATTTGCCCCCATTGCGCCGTCAAATGTTCCGTGTGTGAAGAATTTTTCCAGTTCTCCTTGAATCATTTTGTTGGCAGCATTGGTCATCAGTTTCACACCTGATTTAGTCATGTCCAACCACGGTTCATTTATGCCGCTGTAGTTCACTTTACTATTTAAAAATTTCAGAACTGCATTTTCATCGTCAAGAAAATCTACTATATCGAATTCGCCAACCCCGTCAGCATATCGTGGAATCATACTTCCTAATGTTTGTTGACTTTTCAATACACGCTCAGTCATTGTTGCATTTAGTACTTTAGCTCCCTTTTGCAACCACACGAGGGCGTTACGTCCCTTAGCCATGAAAGTAGAACCGTCAGGATTTTGTACTATTTCTTGATACTTATTACCCTCCTGATCATTGATCAGTGCTGGCCCGTCTTGTGGATGCCCGCCAGTTCCTTTGGCATACTGCGGAACTGTCCATGCCCCTAATTTCTTACTCGACTCAACCTCTTTTAGTACATAGTTGACGCCACCAATAACGCCGTTGACACCTTTTCCAATTCCACCTACCATTTTATTAGCGACGCCGTTCATTGTCGTTTGCAGCGAACCACCCATCGAATTGATGCCATCAATTAATGACTGCATCAAAAAACGCCCGGCGCTATTAAAGCCGCCCGACTTCGATCTGAGACTATTGATTGCATCATTTCCGAGTTGGTTCACTCGATTAATGAATGTCTGATAAAGTGAGTTCCAACCATTCAATATGTTTTGTAGCCATTCTCGCCCGGTTTGATACATTGCACTATAGAAACTTCGCAATAAATTCAATACTTGATTACAGAAGTTCGTCAAAGTTGTAATGAATGTTGAAACTAAGCTACTCCATCCATTTAACTTATTTTGCATCCAAGCTCTACCCATTTGATAATTTGGATTATTCTGATTAGTAACTAATGTTGTATATTGGACAATGAAAGTTTGAACAGCAGTCATCATTGTCGGTACTACATTGTTCCATCCGTTCATGAAGTTAGTCAGCCAATCTGATCCTTGAAGAATCATCGAAGGACTAATCGAACTAAACTGACCTAAAATGCCATTAGCAGCAGATAGTGCTGTTTGAAGTAATTGAGGCGTTGAATCTGCCATACCCTGATTGCCGGCTTGTGAAGTTTGTTGAGCAGTTGCTTGCATTTGAGAAGCGTCCGGCATCCCATAACTTTCTGTTACAATCACGTTGCTTGAAAGATTTGCTGGTTGTGCTTTTTGGACCGCTTGAGTCATCATATCAGTCATTGACGACACTGCTGATTCGATTGCTGGCGAACCTTTTTCAATCCCAACTGCAACACCTTCAGGGACCCACTTAGCAATACCGATCATAACTCGTGAAGGTGATTTGATTTTCAGTTTGTCTTTGAACCATTTACCAACATTATCCGCAACATCTGTTACAGACTTTTTGATTGAGCTTGCCGCATTCGTTATTCCTTTTCCAATTCCTGAAATAATATCCTTACCGATTTTCCCCCAATCAATATCACCGAATGCTTTAAAAATAGCACCAATTACTTGTGGCAACATCTTGATCAGGACCCCAATTGTATTGAGAATTCCTTTCCCAAGTGCCAATAAAAGTTGTACACCAGCAGCGATAATTTTAGGTAGATTTTGGATCAAGACAGCTGCAATTGAGATAATCAATTTGATTGCCGTTTCAATTAATTTCGGGAGTATGCTCAGAATCCCTTGGATTAAAGCTCCAAGAATCTTGATTCCGGCATCTATTAATTGTGGCAAACTCTGTATTAATACCATAACTAACGCCATTATTATTTTAATAGCTGCTTCAATTAAGTTTGGTAATACTGCCATTATTCCGCTGATTAAAGCCAATAAGATCTTCACGCCGGCATCGATAATGATTGGTAGATATTGGACTATAAGCGTCATAATCATTTCGATAACTAATACGATCGCTGCTACTAAATTTGGCAGCATTTGAATAATTCCCGTAATTATTGAAGTAAGAATCGTAATTCCAGATTCAATTAATTGCGGAAGAACGGAGATAAGCGTTTCGATGATTGTTGAGATAAGCGTCATTGCGACTGTTAACGCTACTTGAACTAGTGGTCCAATCGTTTGAATGATCCCTTGGACAATCTGAGTTAAAATATTGACTCCCACTTCAAGCATTTTAGGCAAAACTTCTGTAAACGATTCGACTAGATTTAGTAGTATCTCTGACACTTTTTCTAGTAGAGAAGGTACAGTCATACCCATACCATCAGCGAATTTAGAGATCAAATTACTCCCTGCAATGATCAATCCTGGAATTCCACCAACGATAACCGCAATAATTTTCGGTAGTAATTGTTGAAAAATATTTAATAAGGGTCCAAAGTCACCATCAAACGCTTTGTTAATCACTTCTTTGAACTGTTCGAATTTCTCTTTTGCTTCATCGACAAAGTTACGAATGCCTTCGCCTAATCGATAAATCACTTCTAACTGTTCATCGCTGAAGGAATCTCCTAAAAGGTTTTTGAGCCCTTCAAAACTTGTGATATTTCCAGAGACAACAAGCCCCAATCCATTAAATGCTCGTTTGATTAGTTGAACAATTTCGTAGAACTTCTCAAAACGTTTAATCGTTTCGGGACTGAACATACTGGTATTCATCGCATCTGAAAAATCATGAATGCCCATGTCCCCTGTCAAAACTTCTTTAACGACCTTAAATCCGTTCTTCAATCTTTCAAGACCTTCATGCATAACAGTAATGCGTTCCATCAATGCATTAACAGTATTTTGTGGCAAGAATTCGGATAAAGCTAGTTTTAAATCTTCATATTGTTTACGATCTCCACCATTTAGGATCTGATCAAAACTAGATTTGATTATTGTCGCTGCTGTTTGAACTTTTTCTGTTGCAGACTTTTTAAGTCCATCGAACGCTTTGCTAAGGACTGTCAATCTATCTACGATCTCGTAAGCAGTTTCTTGTGGGAACAGTTGACTCAGGGTTTGTTTTAGTTCTTCGGTTCTCCTACGATCGCCACTTTTAAAGATCATCTCAAAACTACCTTTGATGGCGCTAGCCGCTGCACTTGCTTTCTCACTCGTTACTTCTTTGAACTTGGCAAAAGCCTTATTCATCGCTGTTAACCGATCAATAATTTCATTTGCGGTTTGTTGTGGAAGAATCCGGTTGAGATTTTGTCTAAGTAATTCAATCTTATTCCTATTACCACCATTAAATATCAGGCTAAAGGAATCTTTTACCGCACTACCCGCAATAACAAATGTTTCTCCGAGTTTTTTTACCAAATTAATTAATGGAGCAACAAGACTTCTGAATTTCTCTGATCTCTTGTAAAGGTCAGTAAGCGCTATTGCTAATCCAATGGCTGCAGCCGCTATGATGATGAACGGGTTCGTTGCCGAAACAACAGAGAAAAAAGCTAATACTAAGGTTTTTAGTCTAATGACTAAACTTGCGATTATAATCAGTGATCCGTATGAAGCTAACGCTGAAAAAATACCCTTAAAAATTGAAATAAGTGGATTGGCAGATTTCCCGATTTCCTCTAATGATTTAGCTATCGAAGCCAGTATAGATTGTACTTTCTCAGAACCAATCGTATTGTCTCTAAAAGCCTTCATTGAAGCCGTAGCTGATCCTAACGCGTTAACAGCGACCTTTTTGAAAGGTTCCAGTCCTTTTGTAATCGTCGTAGTGATAGCAGTTCTAAAGTTCGCCATTGAACCAGAAAGCGTATCTCCTGCAGTCTTAGCAAGTCCAGCCATTTTAGCAGTTGATCCAGCGACTCCCTCTGTTCCTTCTTCAATTCCTTTTCTAAGTTGTTCTATCGCATCGCCAGCAGATAAAGTTCCGTCGGATACAGCTTCTTTCATATCCGTTACTGATTTCTGACTAGCATTTGCGAGGATTTGCCACGCTGGAATACCTGCATCAACTAAACGGTTGATATCGTCGGCGTATACGACACCAGCTGATTGCATTCCTGCAATTGCGCTCGTAATCTGATCAATGGATTCAGCCCCATTGCCGACACCATATGCAGCATCTGCGATTGCTTGGAAAACTCCCTTTACTTTCGTTCCTTCCATGCCTGCTGCTACCATTTTTTTAGCACCCATAGCTACATCGTTCAGTGCGATTGGCGTGCCTTCAATGGCGGCAGCTAAATCATCCATGACTTTTTTAGCCATTCCAGCACTACCAGTAAGCACAGTCAATGATTTAGTAGCAGTATCAATTGTGTCAATACGATCAATAGCTTTTCCAATTGATTCACTCAAAACGCCAAATGCTTTGGATACGATCGCGATTGAGGCAATCGTAGATGCGATATCTTCTATGGATCTCTTGGCGGACTTCGCTGGCTCATCAACGCCTGATTTAATCTGATTTCGAATATTCGGAAAGATTGATTTTGCACGATCAAGAACCGATTTGAACCCATTTGACAAACTTGTTTTAATAGAATTTGCTGTTCCAGATGCATGTTGAGAGATTGATTTAACGCCATCTTTCACTGACTGCCAAACATTCGAAGCAGCTTTCGGAAGATTCCTAACGCCATTCATAAAGTTTGTTTTTATATTTGTAGCAACTTGCGCTGTTTTTGAAGGTAGTTGAGCTAGTCCATTTCCGATTTTTGATACAGCGTTCGCCGTAGTGTTAACAACTGAATTGAATCCAGTGACAAAGACATCTTTGGTCCTATTTAATACCTGAGTTGCCTTATTCGGAATCTGTTGTATCTGAGAAATAGCTTGATTTTTTGCTTGAGCGAAACCAGAACTGATAAAGCCAGTTACTGATTTCATGGCTTTATTCACTTTTCCCGGAATGTTTATTACCGCTTCCACTGGCTTTTCAATTAATTTTAATAATGAACTGCCTAGCGTTTGGAATCCATTTTTCAAATCAGAAAAACTCGATTTCAAATTGGAGACACTGTCCTTCATAGATATGAACAACGCTCGATTCATCGCTTTGCTATCTTTATTCATTTCAGAGTAAGATAATTTAGCATCGCTTTTCATCTGATCAAAGTTTTTCTTCGAATCTGCCGACAGCGAAGCATTGCCGCTTTTCATCTTTTGAGTCATCGTCTGAAATCCTGTAGTAACTGTTTTAGCGGATTGGCTACCCTTATCTCCTAAATCCTTCGCAGCTTCCACGGTTCCGCTGATCTTTCCAGCTAAGTCTGTAGCAGCTTCGCCTGTTCTCGTGAACCAGTTGAAAAACGTGGCAACTGCTTTCTCAGCAGGACCAGAGTCCGCGGATATTTCTACGTAAGCACCGCCTACCTTAGTCCCTTTAGTTCCTTCTGCCATTTACTCAACTCCCTTCTATATGTATTTTTTATTGGTATAATATTTTTATTAAAGCTTGATTGAAAGAAGGTAAAAAATGTTAACGTCATTAGATTTTTGGAATTTCATTATCGCCTTGCTAGCCTTAATCGCAGCAATTTATGCCATAGTTTATACTCATCTTCAAAATAGAATAGAGATTGATATCGTCGATGGTTACTACGGCCACAGGAAAAACGATCCCTTTTTTTTAGGTTTTACTGTTCAAAATCTCTCATCTGCAACGCTTCGACTCATTGATTTAAAATTGACCGATTTAAATAATCGCCCATTGAGCATCATTAAAGATTTTGAACCGACGCAAACATTTACGACGATTAATCATGGATATGGGCTCAATGAAACAAAAATACCTGATATCATCGGACAGTATTGGTATGCCGAGCCTTTTGAAAACTACGAAAACTTGCAACCGAATTCTGAGAGCCATTTCAGTTATTACGTGAATTCGATAACACCAAAAATTAAAGTTCACCTAACTATTTCTCACAATGGCATCTTACACAAACAAAGAAATATAGAATTACTTATTTCGCTTAAAAAAATGAATTAGGTATAGAAGACAAATTAATGTTAATGAATTTATTATCATTGTTGCTATTTGCATTCTTTTTGCTTCCTTTCCACCATTGGCTGGTATCGACCCCGTTGTTTTCTGCTGATTCCGTTAATTGGCCTTTCGCCTTTTCGATTGCTTCTTCATACGGTTTCATCAACATCGACTCATAGCCGCTTTGTCCGTTCATGTTTGATAAGAACAAACTTACGGAATCAATGATCGCTACTTGTATTTCATACTGACGAGATCTCCGCGAATCATACTCTTTTTTGCTTCCCCATTCGTATTTTCGTCTCAACCAGCTAAATGATTGATCTAACACATATCCTTCTGAGACAGAATAAAAATAGGAAACAAACTGAATCTGCTCGATTAAGCTTGCGGCGAAGGTTTCAATGGCACTACTGATCCTGTTTGAGGAGCTTCCTGTTGTACCGCTGCTTCTTGATTCTCCCTGTTCATTGTTCGGAATTTCGGACGAATCTTTTTTACTAATGCTGTTAATTTTTCAATTGGTGTGTTAGCTAAGAATTCAGCAATGATTAATGATGTATCAAAGAAATCCATTTCTTCTGTTTCTTCAGGTGTCTTGTCCAATAGAATCGCTAAAAGATTGGCAATTTTTTCATCTGGTACTTCTGATAGAAAGAAATCAACGCCTTCCTCTACTGTTGGATATTTCGTATCAAACAAAGGATTTCCGTTTTCATCTTTCTTCTGAGCGCTATTTTCATCTAGAGCCGGAGTCACTTTCGTGTGTTCTTGCCGCCAGTCAGTAAACTTGCTATAGATGATCATTCCATCGCCAGCTACAAACTTCACCAGCTGCAAGACTTTCTTATTCGTTAGCCGAGGAACCGGAATCTTACGTCCGTTGCTTAGTTCCACCATTTTCATTTCAGTTACTACACTATTGATTTGATTTACTGTTGTATTTTCAGTCATGATATTCTCCTTTTTTTAGGCAAAATAAAAAAGAGGACTCTCTTTTGCCCTCTTTTTTATTCTGATTATGCTTAATCAATTTTTACTCGTTTTTTTGACGGGATTAAATTATCGAAAAAGATTAGCTGTTGATTCCCATAATCTATTCCATTTGACTTCCGTATAATAGATTGAACAGCACATTTATACGGTACTTTTTCATTGTAAATTGAATTTACTTTAATATATTCAACATTTTTATTTATTGTACCGTCAAGCATTTCATAGAACGTATCTACATACATAATTCCACCTCTTTTCGGTATTAATATAAGATGGATTCATGATTTGTCAACATGCTTTTTTTATAATACTTGTTCGATTTCAATGAAGACATTTTCGTCTTCTGGTAAATCGTCTTGGGTAAATGAGGTGAACGACACCGGCAACGAAGCTTTTTCTTTTCCATGATTTGTTTCAACGTTGTCGCTGATCTTCACTTCATAATAATGGATCATTAAGAATGAATCATCCTCACGTTTCACGATCAGCGTTAAGCTGTATGAAGGTACTGAAGTTGGTGCGCCATATGAAATTGTTTTTGTTCCCAATTCTTCGACTGGTGTTAAAGTGTCCGTTGTAGCATATGTTGTTGCTACACCTTTTTTCAGAGTAATGATATCCCCGGATACTTGTGCAATCGCAATTGTTTCATCGCCAATCTTGGCAAACTTAGCTGCCGAAAAATCAGAACCCTTTCCAGCTTCTACTTTTACTTTTTTATTTCCTTTGTTCAATGATGCCGCTAGTGTTGCTGGCGCCCCAAGAACAGCTGCAGTTTCAGTAATATTTCCTCCGGCCCAGGCCAAAGAACGATTGTTAATGTCAGTTTCCATCAAAGTAGTTCCAATCGTGTTAGACCAGCCTGAAATTGTCGTGTCGATAGGCGTAACAGATTGATCGATTGTAACTTCTTCAGTTTCATTTCCACGAGAACGGTTAATTCCTTCAGTTGTACCCCCTAAGTCACGAAACCCCGGTTTCAATTCAAAGGTATCCATATCCATTACATCTGAAATTTTTGTAGGTCGAAAATCACTGTCCTCGCCAACAATCAGACGGCCTGCCCCACCTTGGATCGCATCTTTGTTAAATCGATAAAATTGATCTTTTGCCATTATTTAGTTTCCTCCTTTTTATCCACTGAATCATAGCTCCATGAAGAGCTAGCCATTTTTAGTTTTTTCACTTGATCCTCAGTTAGCTCAAGGATCTCTCCATGAATAATCTCTTTTGGTACTCCAACAAGGTTTACCTTTAATGTTGTACCCGTTCCAGAATTCGATTTAGCAACAACTTTTGTTTTTGCATCTTTAGTTGTAGTTGCATTTCCCTTTGCTTCTTGTTTTTTCTCTGCCAAAATATTTCCTCCTTAACTTTCAAAATAAATAACTTGCATGTAACACCAAGCTTCTTCTTTTCCAGAATCATCATCGTGAGTTGGAATTGGCGGCATTTGAAAATCGGCATCAAAGATGTTTACATCTGACACATCTGAAAAGTTCCGTTTCAAATAATTTCCAACTTCCGTACACTTTTCTAAGGCTTCTATATCGCTTTCTGAGCGAACTAAAAGCTGTATGGTGCTTTTCCCAATCGTCTTCACTAGAAGACAAGGAAGCGGTGTTTGTGCTTCGATTTTCCATGTTCTAAATGATTTGAAATCATCAAAAAAGGCAGCTTTCAGGAATTCCCGAATACTGCCTGAAGCATCAACATAATCCATCTAGCTGCCTCCTATCGTTGTTTAAGTACTTTCTTCATCGCCGCCATACCTGCAGTCAGCATACGATCCATTCCATTTTCTAATCCTCTGGCGTAGATATTGTAACTACCTTCAAGGAAAATGGCGTAATGAACGCCCGATCCGGTTCTTAACGTAGTTTTCGTTCCTGTTTCTTCCAACTCGTTAATAATTGGCCCTACATCTTGACCACGCGGTCCCAAATAATGCGTTTCGAACCCGATTGAGTTGATGTACGCTGCTGTATCAATATGGTGATCATCAGAAGTAACTTCTTTTGTTGCTTTCGCCCACTCGTTGGCCATGCCAGTCACCAATGCTTTTCTAGCTTCTTTCATCGTTTTAGAACTCCCAATCGATTCAGAATCTAAAGAAACAGAAACAAACGCATATTTTGCTTTTTGCTTGATTTTCTTTCGCATAATTATTCAGCACCTTTGAGGTAAACTTCATAATGGTGCAATGTTTTAGCGTCATATCGGGGCGTAATGGTATCCGCGACTAGTTTTGCAGTCGTCAGCAAATTCTTTCGATCATCTTTGATATGATCAACTGTCATTTGCGGATCAACTGCCGTTTCAGGTAAAAGAAATAGTTTCATCTCTAATACTTGTTCAGTGCCGGCGGTATCTTTTAGATAAACTTTTTTCGCGTTGTACCGGCATTTCACTGTTTTAGGATCATGATCTTCATAGATAGGCCGTCCCCAACTATCCTCGCCTACTTGAACTTTTCCTGGTAGAGTGATGTCACAAGTGTGAATCAACGTTTCTTCAAATAACACCGATCCTCACACTCCTTTTTCTTAAAAGGCCTGTGCCTTCTAAAAACATCAAGCAAGATGGAGCTGCACGGTTTCCTTGACGACTCGACGCACCACCACTGGCAGAATAACTATAGTCACCGATCGAATAACTCAAAGTGCTTTTTGGCGTTCCTGTAATATCTACCTCGATACCTTCGACCTGATAATACTCGATCTGAGCGCAACAAGCCTTTTTGATTAATTCTTGTACATTTTCCGAGAACTTATCCAAACCTATCTTAGGGATCTGATACTCAGTCAGTGCATCAATTAACTCCGTTGACCGCTTAGAAAAACGAGGAAACTTCTCGCTTTCAACCTCGGTTCCCTCGTACTCTTCTTTGTAATATTTTTCATTAACGTAAGGCTGAGCCATGCTACTCACCTACTTTTCTAAGGCTTTTTCAGCTTCAAATGCGGCTTCTTTGTTGCCTTCAAACGTTTCGCCATTCGAGAGTTCGTATTTTCCGCGGCTGATCATTTTGGGAAATCCTTCGTCGATATTATCCGCTTTAATCGATTCTTTTTCGGTTAGTTCTGCTTTCAACCGTTTGATCTCATCCAATAACGGCGCTGTTGCTTCATCAACAGCGACTTGAACAAAATCTTTGATCTGTCCTTCGTCTTCAGGAACGATTTCAATGAATCCATTCCCTAAATTGCTAACGATTTCTTTTGCTCGTTCTTCTTTTAGAGTAATCAAAACGCCCGCACTATAGATTTCATTCGTGCGAGTGTCCTGAAACATTTTGTTTACTTTGTAACGTGGCATTTGTCATCAACCTTTCTTAACCTGCTGGAAGAAATGTTTCTTCGTCTTCCGAACCAGAGCCATCAATGTAACCAATCATATTGTTTTCACGGATAACAAAGTCGATATCTTCTTTCATGAAATGATATGTCGCTTGTTTCGCAACAGATGCTGTATCCTGAGCAGCAGTTGTCAACGTAACATTTAAGCCCCAAACAGTAGCTAAGTTGCTGAACGGAGTAAATAGAATTACACCATTTTTCATGCTATCCACAACTTCTACTGGATACCCGGAGATCATCGTCACTTTTCCATCCGTGATTGTTGCATCGCCAAGATTCGTTTGACGGTTTTGGATTTCAGCAACGTAGTGAGCATTTGTAGACCGGGACATATGCCAAACGAATGTGCTGTTGATGTATTTATCTTGGAATTGCCCGATTACTTTTGTCAATGTTGTGATCTTAGGTAACTTTGTAAAGCTGTGTTTAACTGCAGCATTTGCTTTTGCTTGAACGATGAAACCATCATTTAATTTCAAGAATGCATCAGCATCTGCTTCGTCACCGTTAAAGGCTAGGTCCTGTGTGTCTGCTGCAAATTGTTGTTGCATTAAGCCCAACAATGCTTGTCGTACATCTTGCCCGCGTGTACGTGCCGTATAGAAGGTATTACTGTTTTCGATCCATGTGTCTAAGTACAATGCAGAAAGATTATATTTCACTTCGTTTTCTTCAGCAATATCCGTTCCAGTTGGCTCGGTCAAGGTTCCTTTATGCTCTTTTAGGGTACGACGTTTCACTCCTAATTTATCGATTGAGCCTGTACCAGAGTTAGCAAAATGAACATATAATTTTTGTAGTGTGGCACTAGATGCGACCGCGTCCATAACGAACGCACGAGCGTTATCTTCTCGTAAAGTTACGTTATTTCCAGCTTTTTGGATTGCTGTCATTTGTTTCAACAGCGTTTCGTTTGATAATACATTTACCATTTATTATTTCCTCCCTTATTCCGAAATTGGATAAACAGCATTTACGTAATCTGGAACAGCTGCTTTCTCAATTTCTGTTTGATAGTTTTGTTCGTGATTGTTGCTGATGCGTGCTTTTTCAAGTGCTTCGACCTTCTCGTTCAATGGAGCAACGGCTTCTTGAACTGCTTTAGTGATATCTTCAGCACTGAAAGCTTCTTTTTTCACTTTGCTCTTTTCTGCGGCGGCAGCAGCTTCTTCTTCTTTTTTCTTCTTTTCTTCATCAGTAAGATCGTCATCCTCGGTATTTTTTGCATCTTCTAGCTTTTGAAGACGCTCAGTAATAGGATTTAGTGCTTCACCTAACGCTTTTTTCAATTCTTCTTCTGTCATTTCGTGTTCTCCCTCCTGTTTTTTGGTACTAAAAAAGGACTTAACCGTTTCGATTAGCCCTTGTTTTGTTACTGATTTAGTTGTTTGGATCGTTCCTAACAGTGCAGATAATTCGGCCACTTCATCTTGGATTTCCGCAAGTTTCTCCGTGTCATCTGATGAGTAGTTGTCTAAAATCGACCACGAAGCAGATTGGAAGGCTTCGATGGCTGCATTCACATCTCGAAACGTTTTTCGACGGGTATAATTATCTTTCGTCTGTTTTTGAACTGTTTCTACCTCAGCAGTACCAGCTAATGAATAGCCAGTGAACTCGCCTTTTTGAATGCTTTCCCACACCTCATCGGTGGCTTTAGTAACAAGAACCCAAGTTCCTTTAGCAATCTTAGTTCCCCCAATGGTCATATCCACCGGCGAAACATAGCTTTCTACGACACCACCGGCTCCTGGTGAGAAATCATGCTGTTTGTCGATTTGTTGGTACTCTTCCATGAAGCTATGAGCGGCCTTTTCGATCGTCTCAGCGTCCATATAATCGCCATGAGCATCTTCTTCATCCGGACTGTAAACAATACCATAAACGAGCTTTTGCGGATCGTCAGCCTTAGTCACGAGCTTCACTACTGTTTCGAACGTTGGATCACCTTCTGACTTGGTTAGAAAGAATGATTTCTTATTTGCTGCTTTATCGACATAGGACACATGTGTAACTTTTACGTTCTCTAGTTTTCGCATTTTATCACCACCTTTCGATGTGAATTAATTAAATTCAATCATCTTTTTTTCGAGAAAAAAATCATAGATCATAAAATAAACTCCACCACCAGTTACTTCATTGGTTAGCTTACATTCTAAATACACTGGATCTAATTCATCCAAAAAATTCTTTAGCTCGCCCAATGTTTTAAATTCCTTGCTAGCAAATATTTGTTTTGCCTCTTCGATATTCACGAACCTACCTCCTATGTTCAAGGCCTTATCGACAGCTAACGAGATACTGGACCACCGTACCTTTCTGGCACTACCTGCCGATTGTCTTTGCAAGGTTGTTCATCTGGTGGTTTTCTCTCGTAATCTAATAGATTCAGATGAGTCTTATGAAACAATAACAATAAGCTTGTCAAAGTCATTGGTTGAAAGTTACTGCGGTTCTCTTGGTTTTCCATAACTAAACAACTCCTTATTTTTTTAGCTGCTTGACCATTTCTTTGAGAATGATCGCTGTAACGTAAATAGAAAATGCGCCTAGTGGAGTTAAAACTAAAACACCTAAAATAGTTTTGATCATGTACTCATTCCTTTCAAAAATTGGGCACAAAAATAGCGCCGACATCAATTTGACGTCAGCGCTATTTAATTTGTTGTTTGCTTAACCCCAAGCAACTATATCCTCTTGAGGAAATTCACCATTTTTTAGATACGAATTTAATCTAGACCATGCATGACTTGCGTATTTCTCCCTTTTGTCTTTGTCAGAAATACTTGAGAACGTGATTTCATTCGTACTAGGATTCACGATAGCTTCACCAGGCGAATTTCTTTCACCTTCCGGAAAATATTGATAAGTATACGACAATCCATCAAATCCAACTTGAATTAAGTCGAGCATGAAATCACTTCCCTTCCAATTTATCTTTGTATTCATCTAGTGCGTTTTCATAGTTCCAAGTCTCGTTTACTTTCTTATGAGCATCGCGGTATGACAAGCCTTTTTTGTTCATTAGTTTTGATTCCATCAGCTCATGCCTCAACATAATTATATCATGTTTTTGCACGTTTTTCCCTAAAAACAGGCGTTGCCATGACTCTGCCATGTCTATATCAGGGTCGAATCGTTTCTTTCCGCTGAGAAGATCATACTCATTGATGAACATATGCCTATACACTTTTTTAATATCGGATTTTCGCATGCCAGAATGTTTGGCGACTCGCCGAATATCTGATTTACGATTTCTAGCAGATTCATAGATCCTGTTCGCCAGCACTTCTTTTTCTTCAAATGTCCGTCTCTTCGCTCCCGACTCGTATCTATAATAGTAAATCGGATCCAGAAAACAATGACAATTGATAGTCTCGCTTATTGGTGCCTGTGGGTCTCTTGGATACCGGAGAAAGACACCATTAATATAGAATAACTCCCCTTTAGCAATAATAGTTCCGTCGGTAGCAACATGAGTTGGCCGTGGTTCTTTCACACCATCAGCATGCCGCCATTTAATGCCTATAACCTCATCGTCCAACATCATCGATTCAAACTGCGAACCAGAGTACATTCTCAATAGTTCCTGAATGGCTATCGTCCGAGCACGAGCATATCCAAAAATCCAAAGAGCAGCTAAAGAAAGACCTTTTTCCTTTTCTTCGTCATCTTTCTCATAGTGTTTTCCGACAACACGAACAACTGCGTCATCGGTTGTCCCTTGTAACAACTCTGGCAGCTCATTGAGCCAAGCGGATAATTCTTTGTATGACTCTGATTGCTTGTCTAGTTGACCTCCGCTTTCGTAAAACTCTTGGAAAGCTTCAAGCAAAAGAAGAAAGACTTCTTCCAGTTCAGGAATGAGTTGATCATTCAATTTAGAATTAAACGACCGGTTTTTGATAAACTTTCGAATCTGCTTTTCGGTCGGTTGTTTATTGCCAAAGTTTTTCAGCAATCCGTCAATAAGCTCTTGTAGTTCTTCAAAGTCGTCTTGCAAAGCGTCCTCGACTTTTGATTGAATTGAGTTAATTTGTTCTAAGAGTATATCAACAAACTGATATTCAGCCTGCTCTAATAGCTTTTTTAGTTCTTTGTCCTCTTCTTCTTTTATCAGAAAGGCAAGTTCAATCATTTGAGAATCAGTCATCTCTTGACCTCACCTCTTTGATCAAGCGCCTAACTGTTGCAGCAAGATCACTTGTTGAATTTTGGCCATACGCTTTCTGGATGCTCTCGTCTGCAATGACAAAGTTCGAATCCCCAAGAATCTGCTTTGCTTTCTCTTCGTCGAACGGGAAGGCGGCGGTAATCATTTCAAGAGCGCTACTTCGTGGTAATTTCCCACTAGCAACTGCTTGAACGATATTTACTAAAGAAGTAATTTGAGCGCCGTTCAGTGACACTTGTTGAACTGTCTGGCCTAGCTGATTGGTTTCACCCGGTTCAAGTTGAGCATTCTCAAAGTCGGCATTAGTTGATAGAGCGTTCGGAATCATACCTTGATCAGCCTGGACACTTCCGTTCGGATAATTATACTGTTCACCATCAAACGGTTCTAATGGTTTTGCCAATACTTTGCTCACAATATCCCGCAAATCGTTTGGCGCTACGGCGTTTGCTTGAATAGCTGGATCAAGTATCGCCTTGATGTCCTCCATGTTTACAATATTCGATGATTTAAAGAAGACCTCAACATATTTAAAATCGTATTCTCGAAATAGAGAATTGATTCTCCAACTATAGGATTCTCGTTGCGGTTGAAATACTTGTTCCTCAGTCAATTCTTTTGCAGTCTCGGCTGTCGCTCTCGTGTAGTCAGACGATCGAGCCACATAAATTGGCGGAAGCCTAAATGCGCCAAGGACAGCATCTATAACGTTCTTATCGTATTCTAGGAACAAGGCATCTTGTTGCAAGATATCTGATAGTTTCTCGAGTTTTATTGCTGGCTTATCTTTATTTTCATCGAAGAGCATATCATCAGTTGGTCCCATTTTCTCTGCTTCAATAACTAAAAACTTATGCTGCGATTCGCCTTCGGATCCAATCCCGTTTGCATAGTTTTGTAATGAAGCCTCAGAAGCTTCTGTTAATTGGGCGTTTTCTAAAAGGATTGCAAGTGGGATATGCCGTCCTTGGGTAAAGTAACGATAATTCAGTTCATCAGCTTTGCGATTTCCTAATATTTTAATTAAGGGACCAATCCACCTTGGAACGCCATAAGGCTCTTGAAAATCCCCAATTTTAAGATGCATTACTTCTGTTGCAGTTCCGTTTCCTTCGCTAGAAACGCTGCCATTTTTGTTCAACGGAGTAGGATCACCGTATGTTTTATACCATGTTCCATTTTCAATAGTAGAATCCATTGTTGCATCTTGAAAACAAAAATAGCGAACCTTTATTTCCTGTCCATCTTTACTTTGTACTCTATTTAATTTTGTGACTGAGATAAATTCTGGCTTTATGGAGTCGATCCCCACGACCTCGCCTTTCAAATTGCGAATTACTTCAAAATAACCATTGCCGCATTCTTCAACATGGCGGATCACTTCTTCAATAACTTCTTTGGCAGGTCGCTCAAAAGATAGTTCAGCAACTATTGATTCTAGCTGATTCCATTCAGTTTTCATTTCCTCTGTTTCATCCAGATCATCAACCTTATACCTAATTCCCATTCCAAATCCCACGACATTTGTTACATACGCCTCTATGCATTGATTCAAGATGTCCGAAATATCCGGAATAGACCGCAACATTGTTACGTCGTAAGGAGGGGATAATAAGGACAAGTCTCTTATTTCTTTGGCTCCGCCCTTAGAGTTGTATTTTAAAGTTCTTTCCTTTGCAATATGCACATCTTTTACTTGGAACTTTTCCGGCACCGTTCCATTTCTCCCGCCGCTAATTACTTTTGATGTCACTGTACCACCTCCTAAAATGCCGTTTTTCTTGTTCTACGTTTCGGTTTCTCTTTGCCATTCCGGTTTTTTCTTCTCTCAATTTCGATACAATATCTAAGCATCGCCATTGCATCATCAAAAAACGGCACCGGGTCATCGGTAAAGGTATTTGTTTTCTCATCACGACGCCACTTCCATTGCTGGATCTCCTTGAGTGTCCATTTACAACTTGGATGGATATGTATTCTCGTTTGCTTCAAGTAATCGATCTGTGCAGCGACGCTGTTAGGTTCCTTTTTAACAGGAAAAGCATGATACCCCGCCTTTTTCCACATTTTAATTCGATCCGGCTCAGCAGAATCGCACCACATAACGAGCTTCTTGTTGAATCTTTTTTCATTAGCAATTTGAATAAGTTCGCTAGTGTCTTTTTCGTATTCGTAGATTTCGCGACACAAAAAAAGCTCACCATCTTTAAAACCAACCTCACCAATCGCATTGGCGTGATTAAATCCAAAGTCTTGAGCGTTTACCATATAATCGAATCTCTCAGGATCCGTATTAAATTGTTCTACTACATAATTGGTTAGAATCAGACCGCCAGTTTCTCCCCACTCTCCTAAACCATAGACTCTAAAACCATCCGGATCTCTTTCTTTCCGCATCATCATCCGCCGATGGTAGGCTTCATCAATGAAACGATTTTGTAGATATGTTGATTGATGAGTGAAAATATCTGGATGCTTTACATCAAAGTATTTTGCCTTGATCCAATGTGTTGCGGATACAGGATTGAAAGTGAAGGTCATCTGATAGTAAAGAAATTGGTTAAATGATAGCTCTCCACGCAGACGGTCATCTAGAATATCAACGTCTGCTTCATATAATTCAGTAGCTTCCTCTACCCAAATCCAGGTAAGCTTCCCACGATCAAAAGTGATTGATTTGACCTTTTCTCTCTGACTATCATCTTTCATACCTCTGAAAATGACCTTATTACCGGTGATTTTATTTTCTAACTCTAAAGGACTGTTACGAATAATCCAATAACGATGGTAATTTGCCCCATAAATCTTGTAAATCGCTGCTTTCAGTTCCGCGAAAGTGGAGTCTTTATTGGATTCAGCAACCTTTCTAACACACAAAAGGTTTGCTCCAATAAAGTTTGGATCTCCAAGCTTTATGATATAATCCTGTGCTGTATTCACTGACTTACCCGAACCGGCAGAGCCTTTGGCTAATCGATATCTCTTCTTAGTTTGATTATAATCACGAAAGTTCTCATTAAACTGAACATTAACTATCATCTGGCGTTTCGCTGCCGCCATCGCCATAGTCCACCACCACTTTCAAATCCATGTTGCCATCGATATCGAATTTATCGGTCCACATCTTATGATATTTACCAATTAAATCAGCCGCACGAACAACATCGCTATTTTTTGTTCTCGTTTGAACAACTTCAGCTGATTCCTCGTAAGCGAATTTATCATAATAATCGCCTTCAGCCGACTCTAATCTCACAGTACTAGGATTTTTAGTAATCACCACCTGATCTTCCGATTCTTGACGGCGCATAATTCTAGTCAATGTTTCGAGGACCTCCGTCGCTTCTGCGATTTTTGATTTTTCAATGATATCCAACTGATAGTCTATATAAGCAATCACATTAACATTTCTTAACAGTCGGCTAGCAGCACTTGCAGCTGCCGCTTCTGATTTCACCTTGTATCCTGCTTCGAAATAGGCTTGAGTAGCATTCAAACCGTTAGCAAGGTAATTATCTGCAAATGATTTCATTTTTCCGTTAAGTTCTGGTTTCACTACTCTCGCCTCTTCCGTTTATTCCAAAATAAAAAAGAACGCCGAAGCGATCCTTAATGATTTGTACAGTTGAACTCTCATCCCTCTTTTGTCGATAGAGTTTCTAATCTGTATCTGTAATTAGTTTTCAACTTTCTAAATCTCTAACAATTATTTTTCTCGATTTGTGAATTCTTCCTTCACTATCCGTAACATATACTTTTATTTTTTTACTTATCAGTGATTTATAATCCCATCGTGAAAGAAAGACTTTGACGATAGGATCGTGAACAAAACTATACGGAAGCCCTCTATGTATTTCAAAATCTTCCGAATTTAAAATACCAGTTTCTATTTCTATTAACGATACTCTTTTCAATCTATGAATGTATCCGACATCAGAAATCACAAAATAATCCTGCGGGTTTCTATAAATACTTATTTGGTAGTATTTATCAAAATTAATATCTGTTGTCAATTGTACATAAAGCTTTTTTCTGGATTCTCTAAATGCAAGTACTAAAGAAATGACTACAGCTAATACTGTCCCAATCGCACTTAACATTTCCCAAACGTTACCAATATCTAATTGCAAATCAATATTCATTTTTTCGCCTCCTAAATACTATTATACAAATAACTTTAATTACATGTATTTAAATTAGTGCGATAGTTAAAGTTGTCGTATTTAGGAAACAATGGACCTTGTAGGACTCGAACCTACGACCGGACGGTTATGAGCCGTCTGCTCTACCCAACTGAGCTAAAGGTCCAAATAATTGACGGCACCTGAGATTTAGAAGAAATGGAGCTTTTCAACTCCATTCACTTTTTATTTTTTTGTTGTGCCGTCAATGTTTTTGATCGTCTTGCAAGCGATCGATTTTGAGAAAGAAGCTGTTCACCTCCTTCTTTTTTTTGAATAGATTATTGTGAGTAGTCTATCCAAATTTAAAGAGCTCTATCTATATCAACGACTAGTTCAGATGCATTTATGTGTAGTCTGTCTAAGACAGTAGTTTTTTTAATGGTGTTCGTCTGACTAGTCGTATCTATACTATTTCACAATACAATTTTATCGCGAATGGCTATCAAGTTACTCCCGACTTTCTATCACTTTTCTATCAGAAGTCTCCCATTTTCATAGGCTTCCGCGAATTTAATGAGCGCCTTATCTAATTCCCGATAGAAAGAGCTGGAGCTCAAATTATAATTCAAATAAATAGCCGTATCCGTCAGCTCTCGATTATCAAAATACTTATCATGGATCAATTGACGATCATATGCATTCAACTTATTCATCGCTTTACAGATTTTTTCGATGGTTTGTTCCGCCGTAACTTTTCGCACTACAGCATTCTCAGTAGCTCTGCTTACTGATCCGGTAAAGCTTTTCAATTCAAAACTATAGGTTGCGGTGACTTTTGGCATGTACTCATCACCTGCTATCCTGACCATCGTTCGATAGCAGGCTAACAATTCTCTCACTTGTTTTTTGGTTTCATCTTTATTGATATCTGGAAACAGTACCATCAATTTTGTCACCTAACCTTCCCCTATGCTATAATGTCATTAACTAGATAACACGTAACATAGGGGCATCGGGCGAAAGCTTGGTGCTTTTTTTATTG